>NZ_JAXCWK010000001.1:0-447798 GCF_034045155.1 Sphingomonas sp. CFBP9019
CTTACGTCCCTAACCGGACCGTCGCGGGGTGGAGCAGCCCGGTAGCTCGTCAGGCTCATAACCTGAAGGTCACAGGTTCAAATCCTGTCCCCGCAACCATCTTAATTTGCAAAGCCTCCCCGGAAACCCCCGCGGAGGCTTTTTGCGTTTCCGCTCCAGCGCTTAGCTCTAGCATTGACGCAAACTCGCCGCGAAGATGGATCGTAAGTACGCCGTTTTCCGGTTTCAACACCACGGTGTCGATCAGCGAACGGATGCGCTCGAACGCCTGTGCCTTCAGCGAATCGTCCGGGAACACTGCGGTAAGCTGTTAGACCCTCTCGCGATAAAGGTGTCGGCATAGACGATGTCGATACCGCTTGCCGCCACCGCTGCCACCAGCGCCTTCACGGTCGCGGCCGCGTGCTGGTCGCGACTGCCTTGCGTTCCGCATTATGCAAGCGCGCGAGTTCGCGTACCGGCAGGCGTGCAGGCTCCAGCGCGAGATCTTGGAGCGGAGAGGGCGGCTAGGACGGTATCCTCCCCGACCGGGAACCGCCGTCAACACGTCTCCAACCTCCCCACAGAATTACGATCCATGCCGCTTGATCTTCCTCTGTTCCCCCGATCGAACACGTCGCAATCCGTTAACCAACGGTCTTCGGTGCCACCGACGTCGCCGCGTTCTTCGCGTAGCTGTGGTGTCAGAATATGCACCGGCGAGAACGACCCAAACCTGGACATTCGCGCATCCTCCCCCGCTACCCGACCTTGCACAATCGCTCATCTCCCTGATCACCACGTCCTCATGAGTATGGTGACTGGGAAGGAAACGACGACATCCGGCGTTTTCGCGAAGCGCAGACGCGAATGATCTGCTGCCGTCAGCCGACAATCCTGCCTCCCATCGCTAGATCTGATCGCATCCAAACGCCCCGTGGTCACAACTGCGTACACGGCGTTTGACCGCCGGCCCAAGCAGCCAAGCATGGTCGACTCCAGAAACTCCTAGCGATTGCAGCTTAGAGGCGCGCCACTAAGCAAAGCGATCGACCAAAAAACCCCGATGGTTCGTCTGCCCAACAGAGCAAAGGTAAACGGGCAGGCCGGCGAGGGGTTGTGCCTGAAAAAGCGTCGATCATTGCACGACAAGGGCTCGACTGGCTGGATCGCTCCGCCTGCGCGGCGTCGCCTTGCGGATCAGCGGCTTGCACGCTTCGAGTATGGCGAGCAGCCCGATGCCCATGCCGAGCGCCAGCGTCATATCGCTCCAGGCGATCAAGCCGAACTTTAGCAGCATCTGCGCACGGGGCAGAAACAGGATCAGACCTGTCACGCAGGCAATCGCTGCGACGACATAGCGGAGTGCTGCATTGTGGCGGACCAGCGCATCGCGCATCGACGCGCTGAACGACCGGTTGACCAGGATCAGCGCGAGGATTTCGGCGATCAGCGCAAAGAAGATTAACGCGCGAAGCTCGCGCTCTGGCATCCCGGCCGCTTGCTCGATTAGAAACACTGCCGCCAGTATGGCGAAGGCTAGGCCGCCTTGGAACACACTCCAGACAATCATCGGCATGGAGAATAGCGCCTCGGACGGCGCGCGTGGCGGGCGGCGCATGACGTCTTCCTCGTCCCGCTCGGCTTCGAACACGAGGGTGCAGACCGGATCGATCACCATTTCGAGCAGGGCGATATGGATCGGCCCGAACAGGATCGGCATGCCGAAGAACAGCGGCAGCAGCGCGAGCCCGGCGATCGGCACGTGCACCGCAAAGATGAACGCCATCGCCTTGCGGATATTGTCGTAGATCCGTCGGCCCAGCCTCACCGATTGGACGATCGCGCCGAAGTCGTCATCGATCAGTATGATCGCGGCGGCTTCGCGCGCGACGTCCGTCCCGCGCTTGCCCATCGCCACACCGATATGCGCGGCCTTGAGAGAGGGCGCGTCGTTGACGCCGTCACCCGTCATGGCGACGATCTCGCCCGCGGCCCTGAACGCGTCGACGATGCGCAGCTTCTGCTCGGGCATTATCCGCGCGAACACCGTCACAGCTGGCAGCTGTGACGCGAGCTGGGCATCGTCGAGCGTCGTGAGGTCCGCGCCGGTCAGGACCTCGCCCTCGGCGATTCCCGCCTGCCGCGCGATCGAGCGCGCGGTCGCGGCATAATCGCCGGTGATCATCACGACACGGATTCCTGCGCGACGACACTCGGCGACCGCACCCGGAACACTGGCGCGGATCGGATCGGCCAGTCCGACCAGCCCGACCAATTGATAGCGATAGCCGTGCTGCGTTTGCGCCCAGTCGCGATCCGGCGGTGCCGCGCTCGCGACGGCGAGGACGCGAATGCCGCGCACCGCCATGGCGTCGACCGCGGCGGTCATCGCTGCGTGTTGATCCGGGGCAAGCGCGCACAGGCTGGCGATCGCCTCGGGCGCGCCCTTGGCCGCGATACGCAGCGCGTCGCCGTCGTCCCACACGTTCGACATCGCCAACAATTCGGGACGCAGCGCATAGGTGTGGACGAGCGTTCCGGTGGATGGCGACCGCGCCACGACCGCGGACCACGCGTCGTGCATCGCGATCTCCATCGGGTCGCTCGGCGCAATCGCACTGGCGCGCGCGGCGGTGGCGAGCAGCGCGTGATAGCCAGGCGTCACCGGCCTATTCTCCGCGAGCACGAGCGTCGCGGAAGAGGGCAACCAAAGCTCGGCGACCGACATGCGGTTTTCGGTCAGCGTGCCCGTCTTGTCGGTGCACAGGACCGTGGCCGATCCCAGCGTCTCGATCGCGGCCGCACGGCGGGTGAGCACGCCGACCTTGCCGATCCGCCACGCCCCCATCGCCAGAAACACCGTCAGGACGACGGGAAACTCCTCCGGCAACATCGCCATGCCGATCGCGATCCCGGCCAGCAGCGCCTCGATCCAGCCGCCGCGCAGCAGCCCGAACAACAAAACGACCAGTAGCGCGACCGCGCCGCCGCCGATCCCGCACCAGGTCACGATCCGGGTCGTCTCGCGGCGCAAACGCGGTACCTCGGTCTCCAGCCTCGCCAGCGACTGGCCGATCCGTCCCACCTCGGTGCGTGGCCCGATCGCGAGAACGCGTGCAAGCCCATTGCCGCGCGTGACGAGCGAGCCCGAATAGACGAAGGGTTGGCCTTCGCCACCGGGGCGGCGGGGCTCCGCGGCGGCGGCATCCGCTGCCGGGAGCTTGCCCACGGGCAGCGATTCGCCGGTGAGGAGCGACTCGTCGGTCTGGAGATCGTCGGCGTCGAACAGCAGCGCATCGGCGGCGATCCGGTCCCCCTGTTCGAGCACGAGGATATCGCCACACACCACCTCGCGCGCGGCGATGTGCTGGCGCGCACCATCGCGGACGACCTGCGCACGCGGTGCGGAGAGATCGCGCAATGCATCCAGCACATGCTCGGTGCGGCTTTCCTGGACCACCGTCACAACGATCGAAAACGTCGCGAAGGCGAGCAGGATCAGCGCTTCGGTAAGATCGCCGAGCAGCATATAGGCGACACCGCCGGCGAGCAGCAGCGCCAGCATCGGCTCGCGCAGCACGTCCAGCGCGAGCCGCAACACCGAATGCCGGTCGGCGCGCGGCAATTCATTGGGGCCGTCGCGTAAAAGCCGTTCGGCCGCGACCGCGCTGGACAGTCCGCTGCGATCGGCATCGACGGACGGCGTGGCCGTGCCGGGCATTCAGTGCGCCATGAGAACGGGCAAACGCGGATCGTCGATCAGGCTGCGCGTTACGCCGCCGAGCAGGATCTCGCGCATCCGTGAATGCGCAAAGCCGCCGACAACGAGGAGGTCGGCACCGCGATCGAGCGCGAAGCTGGTCAACCGGTCCTGCGCTTTCCCGCTCCGGTCTAGCGCATGCCCCTCAACCCCGAAACCGTGGCGGTGCAACAGCGCGACGACCGGTTCGAGCGCGGTTTCCGGCTGATCGGCCAGACCGTGTTTAATCGCAACGACATCGATCCGCGCACCGGGCGCGGCGAGCCGGACGAGATTCTGCAAGGCGCGCATCGCAGTCGCCCCGGGCTTCCAGCCGAGCACGGCGTGACCGACGTTGCGGATCGAGCGGCCCGGCGGCAGCAGCAACAATGGCGTGCCCGAGGCCATTAATACGGTCTCGATTGTCCGGCGGCGGAGCCAATCGATCGACCAGGTCTCATGCGGACCGATCATGACGAGATCCGCGAGAGGCGCGCTGGCGCGGACGTCGCCCGGGATCCACCCGACATCGTCGCATTGCGACACGATCTCCGCCTGGCTGTCGGGCGGCAGGAGCGCGCGCAGGCTGCTGGCATGGTCGCGGACCAGTTGCCGAAGTTCGCTGGACAAAGTGTACACCGTGCCGAACGGGGCAAGATTAGGCGACAGCATGGGTGCCGCGGTCAGGACATCGAAGATCATATGCGCCTGCCGCTGGTCGGCTAAGCCAAGGACCGCGTCGATAAAGCTGCCACCGCGGACGGGGCCCTCCACGATTGCGAGAATTGTCTTGATCATGGCCACCTCGTTGGATCGGGCCAGTTTAGGTCAAGGATCATGGGCTAGATTTACGTAGTTTACGCAGAGGCAAGCCGCGACGCTTTGCGATCTTCTCGGCCAGTCACGCCTCCCGCGCTTCAGCGTAGGGTCGATCTCATGGGAAAAGAGCAGTCGGAGCGTGTTGGCCAGTCTACCGGACGAAGTAAGCGAGCATTGACCGATATCCGCACCAACGACCTGGATACCAATTTTTCGAAAGGCATCTAAGGCACCAGGTGCCTAGAACCACAGACGGGTTACTCCCAAGCGGCTTGTAAAAGTCTGGCTTCCGCAGGGGTCTGTCCAAGTCTGACGATACCCTGAGGCTCCGATCGACGCGCTGAGCGCGACGCTGGCATAGTCGAATATGCGTGATCATCGATGCGTGATGACGACCAGGGCCTGCGACCGGCTGATCGCCGCGGCCAGGCATTGACCAAGACGCTGTGGATCCAGCGACGCGAAGCTCTCGTCGAGAATCGTGAGCGATGCGCGCTGCAGCAACGCACGCGCGAGGAAGATGCGGCTCCGCTCGCCATGCGACAACTGCCAGCCGGTCTCGCCCACCTGTTGCTCGATCCCGCCCGGCATCCGCGACAGCAGATCCCCCAGACCAAGCTCCTCGCAGAGCTCCGTCGCATCGGCGAGATCGGCGGAGGTGGGCGGCCAGCTGCGCGCCATCAGCAGGTTGAAGGCGAGCGATCCCGACAGGATATGGTTGTCGTGAAACTGCGGCGCGGCGGCGGCCAGACGGTGCCAGGCGTCGCCCCGCGTCGCCTTGTCGAGGCCGTCGAGTAGCAGCAACCCCGATGTCGGCGTCTCCAGTCCGGTCAGCAATGCAGCCAGTGTGGACTTTCCGCCGCCCGACGCGCCGTCGAGCAGGATTTTCTCACCGTGCCTGATCGTCAGGTTCGCGCGATCGACGATCCGGCGATCGGCACCGGGATAGCGAAACATAAGCCCCTCGGCCTCGATCAACGGCCGGTCCTCGTCCGCAATCCCGTCGGTTCGCCGGTTCACCGTGACCGCCCCGCCGCGCGACGCGGCAAAGAGATCGCGCACCCGCGACCAGGCGATCGCGGCGCGTGCAAGTCCAGCCGAACCGCCGGCGATCCCGCCAAAAGCGCGCTGGCCGAGAAGCAGCCCGCCCAGACTTATCGCCAGCGTCACGGGCGACGGCACCGGCTGTCCCGCAAAGGCCGGGACGAGGGCGGCGATGCCCGCGAACAGCCAGATCGATGGCAGCGCAGTCACGCCGACAATGCTCGCGCGATCCATCGCCGCCGATGTCGTGAGATAGCGCTGCACCACCGCGTCGTCCTGCGCGTCCCGGCGCGCAGCGCGGTCCTGGGCCAACCGGGTCCGATGTCCGACCATCGCCTCGATAAGCGCGTTGGTCATGTCCAGACGCTCCCCCGACCACCGTCGCATCCGCACGAAATATCGCCAGCCAAGCAACCCGGTCAGCGCGAGCCAGCCGACCAGCAGGGTCAGATGCGCGGCCGGCGCTGCGCCATGGGCGAGGACCCATGCGGTGAAGACGAGTTCGATCCCCGCGAGCAGCACCCCGATACCGCCGTTGAAGGTGAGCGCTTCGAGCGCCTGCGCGTCGATCACGCGACCGATCATCTGGCCGACACCGCTGCGCTTGATCGCGTCGGGTCGCAACGCGAGCGCGCCGGCGAGCAGCCGCGCCTTCATGATCCGTCCGAGGTCGACCGCGAGGCTCGCCTCGCACCACGCGCTCGCGGTCTGCGCAACGACGGCGGTGAGCAGGATCACCATCCAGCCGAGCAGCCAGCCGGAATCGACCTTGCCCGCCAGAACGCCTTCGCCGATCACCTTCCACCCTGCGATTTCCAGCACGTAGAGTGCGACGAATGCCGCAACGATCAGCGCGAGCGTACGCAGACCGCCGTCCAGCCGCATCTGCCGCCAGACCGGCGCGGAGGCAGGCGCACGGAGCAGGCTGATCCCGCCGATCCGTTCGGCCTGCAGCCGTTCGTGGAGCAGCGCGGCCGCGGCGCGCGGACGACGGCGTGGCTGGATCATCGCGCGATCGAGCAGTTCATCGACCGCCGCGCGGTGTTCTGCCGCGACCGGCTCGACGAGGCGATCGCGCAGCGCAGCGATCGGTACGCGGCGACGGTGCGCCTGCCGATCGAGCAGCAGCACGCCGCCGCGTCGCCGGCCGGCGAGCGCGAAGAAACCCGGGCCTTCCGCCGTGTCATCCAGCAGGATCGCGGGCCCGCCGCTTGCCAGCACAGCGTCGATCGCGGAGGCCGGTGTCTCGACGTCGACCACCTCCACTCCCAGCCGCGCCGCCGCCCATTCTGTCCACCTTGGCACGTCCTCGAGCGCGAAGGCGGCGGGGACGACCAGCGGATCGGTCGGCGGGTCGCGGATCAGCCCGGCATCCAGCGCCAGCGCCTCGATCGCTTCGCCGAGCCGGGCAAGCGGCCACCAATTGGGGGCGAGATCGGTCATCGTGCGCGCTCCACGACCAGGCCATCGACCATTGTCAGTTGCCGCCACGCCGTGCCCTTGCGCAGCGCATCCTGCACCGCGGTTTCCGCGTCGAGCAGGTCGCGGTAGCGCGACGGGGCCGCGGCCAACACCGCCGGCGCGCCGTCCTCGATCAGCTGCCCGTCCTCGATCACGAGGACCCGATCGAACGCCTGCGTTTCCGCGAGATCATGGGTGACGCACAGCAGCGTCGTCTCGGCCCACCACACGCGTGCTTCGGCGAGCAGCGTCTCGCGCTGACCACGATCGAGCCCGCGAAATGGCTCGTCGAGCAGCACCAGCCTGGGATCGGCGACCATCAGCGCCCGCCCGAACCGGACGCGCTGTCCCTCGCCGCCCGACAACAGTCCGCCGCCTTCGCCGAGCATCGTCTGCAGTCCTTCGGGCAGCGCGCGCGCGATCCCGCGCAGCCGCGCCGCCGCCATCACGGGCCCGACCTGACCGATCGCGTCGTCGGTCGCGGCGTAGAGCAGGTTGTCGAGCAGCGAGCGGTTCCACAGCTGGATCGCCGGATCGACCCAGGCAGTCGTCGCGCGCAACGCCACCGCGCAGAGCGGTGCCCCATCGACGGTGACCGTTCCTGCCGCGGGCAGATGCCAGCCGAGCAGGACGCCCAGCAGCGTCGACTTGCCCGCCCCCGAGGTGCCGACGATCGCGACATGCTCGCCTGGCGCGATGCGGACGCTGAGCCCGGTCAGGATCGGATGCCCGCCTGCGACGATATCGACCGCATCGAACGCGATCGCGACGGGACCCTCGCCGGTCGGCGCCGGGCCGGCGATCGGCTCTTCCCGGGCATCGAGCGGCTCGACGAGGCGGAGCAGGACGTTGCGCTGGCCCGGGTAGCTTTGCGCGTGCCCGGCAAGCCGCGATCCCAGGCCCGGAAGCTTCAGCGCCCAGAACACCAGCAACAGGTCCGCACCGCCGACACCGGACCCGCGCGACAGATGGCTCGCGACCAGCGCCGCCGCCGCCATGGTGCCGATCAAAGCCTGTGCGCCGTCCGCCCTAACCGCGGTGCGCGCGAGACTGCGCATCGCATGCGCCCATTCGACGAGCAGCCCCTCGTGCTGGCGCGCCACCGCGCGCTGCGCGCCGTGTGCGCGGATCGGCGCGAGGCCAAGGATCGCGTCGAGATAGAAGCCGTGGAGCGCGCCTGCGTGATTGCGGACGCGCAGGTCGCGTTCGTTGAGCACCGGCTGGATCGCGAGCGGCATCGCGATCGTCAGCAGCGCGACGCCAGCTGCGGCAAGGCCGCTGTCCGGGGCGATCAGCGCAATCGCGAGCGCGGTCAGGGCGAGTTCGAACACGGTCTCGACGAAGCGCAGACCGATGCCGGGAACATTGCGGATCCCGTGAATATTGTGGCTCCGGTCCGCCATGTCGCTGATCGGGCGGCTTTGGAAATAGCGATCGGCCAGCCGCGGCGCCTTTGCGAGCAGCGCTATCCGCAGCCGCACTTCCAGCATCCGTCCCATCCGCAGCGCCGCCGATCCCGTCGCCAGTTCGATCGTGAGCAGCACCGCGATGAACACGAGCAGCGCGACTCCCGCGGTCAGCCGGTCCAGCCCCATCGGCAGCCGCTGCGCGACGTCGATCAGGCCGCGGAACAGCAGCGCCTCGAGCATCAGCGCGCCCGCCGCGAGCGCCGTGGCGAACATCAGTGCTACCGGCGCGACCAGGCCGTCGGCCCGCAGCATCGCAACCAGCGTCCGGAGCGGCGTGGCGGGCGGCTCGACGAGCGCGGCGGCGAGTTCGGGCGGAAGATCGGCGGCGGGCGCGGCGGCGGTATGCCTGCCTGCGATGGTCACCAGCACCGCCCCGCGCACCACCGCGTCGTCCCCGGCGGGGACCGCGCTCCAATAGGTTTCGGGGATCGCCGTGAACGGATCGGCCGCAGCACGATCGGCGAGCGCCCCGATCAGTCGTGCGGCATCCGATCCGGGCGGCAGCGCGCACGCGTCGACCAGCGCCGTCACCAGCCGTATCGCTGCATCGATCGCGGCGGCGTGCTGCCACTCCGCAGCAGTGACGGTAGCGAGCAGCCGATCCGCCGTTCCGCCCGCGACGCCGATCGCGGCAAGGCGCTCGCGCCACGCCGTCGCTGCCTCCGCCGAGCGTGCCCATCCGTGCCAGGCCGCCGCGGGGACGCGCGTGCAATGCCGGTAGATCGCGGCGCGGAACGTCGCCTCGCGCAGCCAGCGTCGTCCGATCGCCGGGTCCATCACCTGCACCCAGCCGCGAACGCGCCGCCACAGCACGACGAAATGCGTCGCCTCATCGGCATGGCGAACCACGACGATCGCGGGCAGCGTTATGCTGGCGAGCATCACATGGTCGGCGGGAACCAGCACCTGCTCCGCCGCCAGGCCGAGATGGTTGGCGACGGCTTCGATCGTGTCGATCGACGTGCCGTCGACGCTGGTCTGGCACGCCTCGCGCAGCCGCCCGTAGCTGACCGGGATACCATGCCCCTCGAGCAGGCACTTGAGTGCCGCCGGGCCGCAATCCATGCTCGATGTCTGGACGACTTCGGGGGCGAGCCATCGCCGCGGACCGCTCATCGCAGCGCCCCGCCTGCGGTCCGCATCAGCAACCGCGCGGGCGAGACATGCTCGACCGCGACCTCGACCGACCCCGCAAGCCCGTGCGCCAGCGCGACGCCGCGGATGGCGCCGCGTGCCGCGGACAGCTCGACCCGCATCCGGCCGTCGCGCAGCTCGCCGGCGACACGCTCGACCCGTGCCGGCACGACGCCATATTCGGTCCAGGGATACCCCGCGAGGCGAAGCGTGGCGCGCTGACCCGGACGGATCCGGCCCAGTCCGTTGGCCGGATCGAACGCCGCGACAACGATCAGGTCGCCGGCCGGGAGGATCGTCGCGAGCCGCTGACCTGCCACGACGATCGCGCCTGGGGCGACCGCCTGGACATCCGCGACGACCCCCGACACCGGCGCGCGAACCACGCGACCGGCAATGTCGATACGCAGTTGCGTGGCCAGCGCCGCGGTCGATGCCTGGTCGTCGGCCAGGGCGAGGCGCATGCGTTCGAGCTCCTCGCGGTGCGCGCTGTTCCGGCCGCCGCGGGACTGTGCCTCGGTTGCGATGCGGCGTGCGTCCTCGGCGAGCGCATCGCGCGTAGCAGCGGCACGGCGCGCATCGGCGCGGGCGCGGATGGCGTCGGCCTGCGACACGCCACCCGCCTCGCTATCCTCGACGTGGCGTCGCGCGATATCCGCGGCAAGACGCGAAGCTGCATCGGCTTCGGTCGCGCGCGCGCGCGCCGCACGCGTTGCCGCCGCCGCGCTCGATCGATCCGCGCTTTCGGCATCCCCAAGCAGCGCCATCTCACGGTCAAGCGACGCCAGACGTCGCGGATAGTCGCGCATTCGCCGCTCCGCCTCTGCGAGCCGGAGCCGCTGGGGTTCGGCATCGAGCGAGACCAGCACGTCCCCGGCCGTCACGCGGTGCCCGATCGCGAGCCGCGTCGCGATCATCCGCCCCGATTGCGCGGGCGACACGGCTCGCGGGGCCGTGCCGACCTCAAGCCGCGCACTGGTCGACACCTCGTACAGCGTCACCGACGCCAGCGTGAACCACAGCAGCCAGATCGCGAGCAGGGCTGCTGCGACGGCAAGCGCGAATAGTGCCAGGCGCGGCGTCTCGCGAGCCAGCGCGTTATGCGTCCGGGCGAATGGCGTGGCCATGCCGCGATCACTGCCCCGCCGGAGTGAGGGGGGATGGCGGCGAAGACGTCGTCCGCCATCCACCGCCGAGCGCGCGGACAAGGCCGACGGTGGCGATCGCCCGCGCATGACGAAGCCGGACCAGCCGGGTTTGCGCGCCAAGATCCGCGCGTGCCGTGTCGAGCGACTCGAGCAGGCTGATCGAGCCGCGGGCGAGGCGTCGGGCAGCCAGCTGTTCGCCGCGAAGGCTCGCATCTGCCGCTTCGCGCGCCACCGCCTCCTCCGCCGCAAGCAGGCGCGTGGCGGCGAGCTGGTCCTCCACGTCGCGAAACGCGCGCAGGATAGTGTCGCGCTGCTGCGCCTGGGCCAGCTCCTCCTCGGCCGCCGCCCTGCGAACGCGCGCGGCGGTACGGCCACCGTCGAAGATCGGCAGCGAAAGGATCAGGTTGAAGCCGAACGTCTGCGCAGTCTGGGACAGGAGCTCGCCGAGCGTCGGCGAGGCCTGCCCGCCATTGCCCGTGAGCGCAAAGCCCGGAAACCATGCGGTCTTCGCGGCCCGATGCCGCAACCGCGCCGCCTCCACCGCATCCGCGACCGCCGCAACGTCCGGCCGTCGCAGCAGCATCTCGCTCGGCAGTCCGGCCGGGATCGTGGGAACCGTGAGGAGTTCCGGTGCGGCGCGACGGTCGGGGATTGCTGCGGCACCGACCAGCAGTGCCAGTGCATGCCGGGTCAGTGCGCGGTCGCGGTCGCGCGCGAGCAGGTCGGCGCGCAGCATGGCAAGTTCCACCTGTCGCCGATTGACATCGCGCGCCGCGGCATTGCCGCGCGCGGCCTGCGCCGCAACGATCGCCAGCGCCCGCGCCGCCCGGTCGATCGCGCTGGCCAGGACGTCGCGCTCGCCATCGAGCGCGCGCAACGTGAAATAGGTCTGCGCAATCTCCGCTTGCACCGCGAGCCGCGCACCGGCCAATGTCGCTTCTGCGGCGCGCGCATCCAGCCGCGCCGCGCGCGCGGCCTTGCCAAGGCCGCCAAATAGGTCGGGCTCCCACGCCGCACGGAGGCCAAGCTCAAACAGACGGCCGTTTTCGCCGCTGGCGGTGGCAAGATTGCCTGACTGGTCGGCGATGCCGGCGATCGCGGCAACCCGCGGCAGCCGTTCGGCGGAGGCCGTGCGGACGGCGGCCCGTGCGATCGAAAGCCGCGCCGCGATGATCGCGATGTCCGCGTTATCGATATTGCCCCGCGCGACAAGCGCGTCGAGCTCTGGGGAGCCGAAGATCGTCCACCAGTCCGCGCGCCAGGGCAGCGGGCTCGCGATGCGCTGTGCCTCGGCATAGGTCGCGGGCACGTCCGCTGCGTCAGCGCCCGCCGCGATGCCGAGCACGCTGGCAACGAGAAGGGGGATTGCGTGCCGGACGCGGAGATGGCCGGAACAAGTCCGGCCATCTCGTCTGGAAACGATCATCTGAGATCGCAACCGCAGCGGGTCAGGCGTGCGGCTTGGGATCGTCCCTGCCACGACCGCGACGGATGTGGCCGGCGGGATCATCGGCGCCGCGCTTGCCGGCGTGTAGATCGGTCTGGATCTTCATGCTTCTTCTCCTGACATGCCGCGCAGCAAGACTCCGCGGCGGGTTTCGGTGGGTCGGATCCTGTCGAAAATGGGCGTTCTTGCGTCGCTCGAAGGTTTTTCCGACCGCATCCCATCACCGCTGCAGGCGGTGACATGCGTTAGTGTCGCGCGCGCGAAAAACGGTTCAACCCATTGGAACTTTTTAGAAACTGCGTCTCGCGCCGAGGATGAGGCCGCTCTGCCAGCGTCCGCTGTCATGGTTTGGGCCATTGCCTGCCCATTGCACGGTGATGGCGAGTCTATCGAACCGGCGCGCGACACCCAGTCGCCAGTCGAGCTCGATGAATCGCGGCCTGCCGGGATCGCGTGGTGGCGTCAGGACCCCGCCATGGCCCGCCAAGGACCAGGGGCCGTGCTCGACCAGCGTCGCGTTGACGTCCACATAGGCCGCTTCGCCGCCGCGGCCGTCATAATCGGGCGTCAGGTAGAGATGCGACTGCACGCGCCGCCCGATCAGTCCGACATAGGCTTCAGTCAAACGGCGTGCATAGTCGCCGGTAAAGAACCGGCTATAGACCCGATTGGTGATGCCGATATCGAAGGTCAGCGCGCCGCTGAGACGTCTGGCGTAACCGACATACTGTACCGAACGGTGCGGCCGGACGCCGCTGTCTCGCGTCGCAACGACCGTCGCCGAAATACCGGCATAAAGCCCACGGACATCGTCATAGGCCAGCGTCGCGGTGCCGATCGGTCGATCGCCGCTGACCGTCTGTCCGCGAAAGCGGTCATCCGATGCGACGGAAATCTCGAACCCGGTTTGCGCCATCGCAGGCACGGGGCCGAGGCCAATCGAGCATATTGCAAGACCGTGCAGACCGCGCGCGCGCCGCCGCCTAATTCGGCACGGAACAGCGCGCGCTGCCGGACCGCGCCAGGTGTTGGAGCGTGTCGCACGCATCAATGACGCCGCCGCCGCTGCGCGCGGACACAAAAGACTGGCCCGTCTTGCCGGGGCGCAATTCCTGCATGAGCGCCATCAGCCCGCTGACATGCGCGGCCGCATAAGAATTTCCACTGACCAGATACCATCGACCGCCCGGCTCCGTGGTCGGCACGTCCCGCCCGGGGGCAATGTAAACCCCGGTTCGCGTTCCCGCCACTCCATCGTCTGCGACCGCGACAACGCCGGGCAGCGCCGCCGGGAAGCCCGAGCCCGTCTCCGGATCGACCGCCGCGACGAACGCGACGCCGCGCGCGATGCCGACCTGGACGAGCCGGGCGAGCAGCTGATCGAACGGCCCTGTCAGGCTGAGATTGACGACGCGCGCCTTGCGCTCGATCGCGAAGGTCAGCGCCTTGGCGAGGCTCAGCGTGTCGCAGATCGTTCCTGCGGTGCCGCCGGGTTGCCAGCATGCGCGCAGCCCCATGAGGCGCGCACCAGGCGCAATACCCGCGATTCCGACCGCGTTGTTCGCCCGCGCGCCGATGATCCCTGCGACGCCGGTCCCATGGGTTTCTGCCCCCACGGTCGCGGCATCGGCGACAAAATCGCGATTGATCATCAATTGCCCGCGAAGATCGGGGTGGCCGGCATCGATCCCGCTGTCGATGATCGCCACCGTGATGCCGTTGCCGGTCGCCATCCGGTGGAGCGCCGCCAGCTGCCAGCCGCGCGTCGCGGGCTGCGCACGGAACAGGCGATCATTGTAAAGGGCCGGCGCTTGGCCCTGCGTCGCGTAGCGGTGGAGCGGCTGTGACCAGGCGACGCCTGAAAGGTGCGAAATCCGCTCGGCGGTTCCCTCGAGTGATCGGCCTTCGGGGACGATCATTACCATGCAGTCGATCCCAAGGATCGGCAGCGGCCAGCCGGTCTCCAGCCGCAACCCTTCCTTGCGCGCGATCCGCGCCGCCAGTCGGCGTCGCGCCTGTGCACTCGTCGGATCGCCGTAGCCGCCGCCATAGTCGGTGCCCGGGCGATAGTGCTCCGGGGCGAGCCTGAGCATCACCAGGATGCGGCGATCCGCCATCGCATCGGGGCTCGCCGATGGTGCGGCCGTCGCGCCTGCCGGGCTCTGCGCGCTCGTCATCGACGGGGTGGCCGTGATCGCGAGCGCGAGGAGCAGAAGCGCGCGATTCATTTTGCGGGCGCCTGTTCGATCGGTTCCGCCATCGTCACGTCCGCGTCGCGCCGCAGCCGTGCAAGCGCCGCGCCGCCCGGTACCGCAAGAACATAGGCGCCGGACGCGGTCGGCCCGTCGACCAGTCTCGCGCCGCTTGCCTGGAGCGCCCGACGGAACGCCGCCTCGCTCGCCTCGGGCCGAAACATCGCCAGCACGTTGCCGCTGCGTGTTGCACTTGCGTTGCCCAGCACATGATACGCGCCCGGCCGCCCATCGTATCGCTGCGTCAACGTCTGCGCGCCGAGCGCCAGCACGGCGACGAATTGCGCTGCGACTACCCAGCGTAGCGTCCGGGGGCGCATGACGGCGCGACGTACCGCGCGCAGCGGATCGCGCGTGCGGCGTCGCGGCACGTCCGTCGCGACCGGCACGCCGCCCGTCGCGTCGAGCCGCGCCGCCATCGCCGCCCAGCTATCGCCGGTTTCACCCGTATCCCGCGCCACCGCATCCGCCAGATGCCGCTCCTGCACCAGATCCGCGCGGCACGCACCGCACTCGGCGAGATGCTCGGCGACGAACGCGGTCTCCACGGCATCCAGCTGCCCGGTGACGTACCAGGGCAGCAGCAGGTGCACCTCGGCATGCCGGTCGGTGGGGAAGGGAAGGATCTGGGTCATTGTCCTGTTCTAGAGCCAGTCCGACAGATCGCCGGGAAGGCTTTGCTTGAGGTGGCGGCGGGCGTGAAACATCCGCGTCTTCACGGTATCGACGGGGCAATCCATGATTTCGGCAATCTCGCGGTAGCTGAAGTCCTGGTAATAGGTCAGGTTGACGACGGCACGGTGCGACACGGACAAGCCTTCGATGGCTTCGGCCAGCGCCAGCTTCACGCGGACCGCCCGGCTGTTCTCCTCGGGTGTCGCGGCGTCGCTGGCGAGTGCTTCCGAGCGGTCGTCATCGACCGGCTCGTCCAGCTTGCGCAGCGCCGCGAGGCCCTGGCGATAGGCAATTCCGAACATCCAGGTCGACAGCCGGCTCTCACCATTAAAGCCTCCGATCCGGTTCCACACGACCATCATGGTATCGTTCCGCACCTCCTCCACGAGATGCGGGCGGCGTAACAAATTGAGGAGGAAGCGTGACAATCGGGTGTCCCACGCGCGATAGAGCATCTCGAACGCCCGCCGATCGCGCGCACGGATGCGATCGATCAGCGCGGCCTCGCCGATACCGTGTCCGTCCTTGGCGCGCGGCGCCGCAGACCCGACCCCTGTCACTCCGGTCCTCCTGTTCGCCCGTTAGTGTCTGTCCGGCAGGAAATGGTTCAATCGCAACTTCGCATAGCGATACGATCAAGTCCTGGATGAGCGGTCCTCAGCGTTCACACGGGCCGATGCCTCGTTCACCTTGCCAGCAATCAGCGCGAGACGATAAGCCAATTCCGCTCACTCTCGCGAGCATGAACACGCGGCAGAAACGTTGCTCTTCGTGCCGGATCAGGACGGTCCGCGTCCGACCAGAAAGCGGCCGGTTGGCCCCTTACCCGACCGCCTGAACGAACGTCCACTTGCGACGATAGTCTCTCAAAAGCCACCGCCCGCTTACCACCGAGGCTGCGTAGAAACGTCTTGATATGCTATGCGTGGCGGCGTCATCTGGAGACGTCGGATGGGTCGGTTTCATCGAGGGGTGTGACCGCCGGGAGCAGCTTTTTCTACCGCTCTGCGTGGACGATGACGCTGCGGAAGACAGCACCGTGCGCATTGTCGATGCGTTCGTCGACGAACTGGATCTGGCGACGCTGGGGTTTGCCGGCGCCGCTGCGACGGGTCGGCCAGGCTATCATCCGGCGACGTTGCTCAAGCTCTACGTCTACGGCTATCTGAATCAGGTTCAGTCGAGCCGACGCCTGGAGCACAAGGCGGGCCGCAACGTCGAGCTGATGTGGCTGACGGGCAAGCTCGCACCGGATATCAAGACCATCGCCGACTTTCGGCGCGGACATGGGCTGCGATCCAGGCGGCCTGTCGCCGGTTCGTGCTGTTGTGTCGGCAGCTCGGCCTCATCGCGGGCGGCACGGTCGCGGTGGACGGGAGCCGCTCTCGCGCGGTGAATGCGCGCGACCGTAATTTCACGCCGGTCACGATCCGGCGCCGGATAGAGCAGGTCGATGCCAGCATCCAGCGCTACCTCGGCATGCTTGACACCGCGGGAAAGCTTCGCGGCTGTCGTCATTTCTTGGCAAATGCGACGAGGTCGGATCTGCTCCCAAAAATCATACCCTTGGTAAATTTGCTCGTCAGATGGAGACGAGTGATGCGGCGAGGCCGATTTACCGGGGATTAGATCACTGGCGTGCTGCGCGAGTATGAGGCCGGCGTGAAAACCGCCGAGTTGTGCCGGAAGCACGGGATTAGTGACGCGACGTTCTACAACTGGAAGGCGAAACACGGCGGGATGACCGTGTCGGAGGCGGCGCGGTTGCGGGCGCTCGAGGACAAGAACCGTCGGCTGAAGGATCTGCTGGAAATAAACTGATCCGGTCTGCGAAGCGCTACGCTGCAGTGGAGGAGCTGATGGCTGACCACGGTTTCTCCGAGGGGCGTGCCTGCGGGCTTATCGGGGTCAATCGGTCGGCATGGCATTATGAGCCGCTTCGCGGGCAGGACGATGCTGCCCGCGTCCGGATGCGCGAGATCGCGAACGAGCGTCGTTGGTTCGGCTACCGGCGGCTGGCGATCCCGCTCAGGCGCGAGAGGAGAGGCATGAACCTGAAGAACGTGTATCGGTTGTATCGCGACGAGCAGGTGACGGTGCGCAAGCGTAGCGGCCTCGAGCGCGCGCTTGGGACGCGACCGCCGGTCGCCTTCATCCCCCGGCACGAGCGATAGCGCATTCTCGTGCGATCCGCTTCGACGACAGCATACGCCCGCCGCTCGCTCATCCCCAGCACCGTCCGGAGATGCGCGACTGCTTGCTGCTTCACTGCAGGCGTCACCGTTTTTTTGACAACAGGTCTTTCAGACCTGCGTTGTTCAGCATCTGTCACACAGGATTAAGATGCGCGCCGTAGCGGCCGCCTATGACAAATCGAACGTTAAGACTCTGGTCGCGGAGCATGGTCGCACGGCTGATGGTACCCGTCGCCATCATGCTGGGGCTGGTGTGCCTGCTGGGCCTGATCGGGCACGGTACCAGAGACCGTGTTCAGACGGCGCGCGATGCGGCGAATGCCGGCCAGACCGTTCGGATCAACCTGATCGAGGTGCGGTCGATCAGTCGCTCGTTGCAGCGTGACGCGCTGAACCTACTGCTCGAACGCGATCCTCGCGCACTTGCGATTATCCATCGGAAATTCGCGAAACGGTCAAACCAGATGCGGACGCAGCTTGCCCAGCTGGTGCGAAACCCCATCGCAGGGTTGAGTGCACGGAGCCCATATATCGCCAGTCAGATCATCGTATTACGTCAGTTGGCGATCATGGCTAACAACGCCACGAGGAATCGCCAGGATCGGGCTTGGACCGTCTTTCGCGATGACGTCCGTCCCAACGAGCGGATGGCATCCAAGATCGCCGATACCCTCATCGCGTCCCAGGAAGTCGAGGTCGAGCGTCTGTTCCGCAACGCCCATGATCTGGAGCGGCAAGAGGTCGCAATCAGTGTCGCGGCAGGCATCATCCTGTTCGCACTAGCCGCTTACGGCACGGTGGTGATCGTCCAACGGACCATTGTCCGCCCGTTGCTGGACATCGAACACACATTGGCGGTGATCGCTGGAGGGAATGCAGAAGGTCGCACGCCGCATGCAGAACGAACCGATGAGATCGGTCGGATGTCACGCGCGATCGAAGTCTTTCGCGCCTCGGTCGTGGAGCGCGGACGGTTGGAAGCCGATAATGGCCGGCAGCGGTTGGCGGAGGTTCAGCGCGAACGTCAAATCGAGGATGCGCGGCGCACGGCAGAGACCGCCGAGGCGGAACGTGACCGCATCGTCCGACAGGCCGCAACCACGTTGGAAGGCGAGATAGCGAACGTGCTTGCCGAGCTTCGCGGAGCAGCCGGACAATTGTCCACGACATCGGGCGAACTCGAGGATCATTCGACCGACGCGACGCGCGAGCTTGGTAGTGTCGGCGTAGCCGTCAGGCGAGCGATCGACGGAGCGACGGATATTGCCGCGGCAACGAACCAGTTTATGGGCGCGATAAGTCTGTCCAGTCAGAGTACACGTCTGTCTGCCGATCTCAGCGCAGAGGCCGCGGACTGCGCAGCCCGGCTCGCACAGGATATGACCGACGTCCAGAATGACGCCCGTGCAATTGGTGCCATCGTCGGAGTCATCAGGACCATTGCTGCACGAACCAAGCTCCTCGCACTGAACGCCGCCATGGAGGCGGCCCGTGTCGGCGAGGCCGGAAAGGGGTTTGCCGTCGTTGCCGACGCCGTGAAATCATTGGCCGCGCAGACCGCGGACGCTACGGGCGAGATTGAGGAGCAGATAGCTGGCATGCAACGCGGCACCGGGGCAGCCTATGCCGGCCTGTTGCATATCCGCGCAATGGTCGAGGACATGGCTCGCGGTACCAATGATCTCGCGTCGAGCATCGGCGAACAGGCGCAGAGCGGCCAGGCCATCAGCCGGAACGTGGATGGAACCGCGACAGACCTGGATCTGATCGGGCGTCTGGTGACGCATGTATCCGTCGCGACGCAAAGCACGACGGGAATGGCAGCCAAGGTCCGCATGGACTCACGGCTGGTCGCAAACGGTGCATCGTCAATCGACGCCGCCCTGTTGCGCTTCTTCGAGACGCTGCACGCAACGTGAGGCTACGCGCCGTCGATCCGGAGCATCGCACGGGCGCGGTTCAGCGTAGACCGCTGCCCTCCAACGCGAGGACCGCGGCCCGCATTGCTACGATGCGATCGGCAGCCGTGGGCGAAAGCTCGCCCCAGGAAAATGCCGAACGGTCACGCGCGCCTTCGCGCCACATCCGCGCAGCGACATTGTCCAGATCCGCAGCGGTCGGGGACCGGCCCGTCGACATGCAATCGACGATTTGATGGGGAACGAGCGAGGTAGCGCTGGACATCGGGAATACCTTCCACGGCAAGCGCTTTCCCTAGCTGCGTTTGATGGCACCAGAATGACAGGCACGGTGTTTTCAGACACCTAGCGATATGGAAATGCTTTCCGGAGCTTCGGGCCCTGACGCGGAAATCACGTCCAGCCATTGGCCGTGCTGATCCGAATATATGCCACAGCCATCGACGTGACGATCAAGTCATGCCGCATCGTAACATGCACGTCACAAGTTTACCGCATTCAGCCTGGAGCCGGATGCGGAAATTGGGGGCGCGATGTTTTAGATCTTGGCTGGTTGCTGGCGTCCGTCATTTTGACAAGCCGATGTAAGCGATAAAGTCGGGCGACGCGTACGCTTGCTGCTGCAACGCGACGGCATGAAGAATTGTCTGGTCTGCCCGATCAATAGTCGTCGCGTGCGCTAGAGCCAACGTATCACCGCAGGCGGACTGCCGTTCCATTAAATGAAATCTGTCATGATCTCGAACGCAACACGTTCGGGGCGCGAAGTCGCACGTCCAGCGACCACCTCGCGAGGTGTCACTGGCATATCAGCACCGGGGGAAACCGAACAATGATCCGTAGTTTGAAGGATGTCGACCGCATGACGTCCCTGCTCCTGGGAGCCGCGACCGCAGCACTGTCCGTGGCACCGGCCGCTGCCCAAACCGTAGCGGCGCCCGTCAGTCAGGCCGAGACGGGCGACGAGATCCTCGTCTCGGGGTATCGCCGCAGCCTCGAAGAAGCGATCGACATGAAGCGCAACACGATCGGCTTTTCGGACTCGATCATCGCCACCGATATCGCCGACTTCCCCGAGCAGAATCTCTCCGAAGCGCTGCAGCGCGTGCCCGGCGTGACGATCGAACGCGAACGCGGCCTCGGCACGCGCGTCAACGTCCGCGGCCTGCCGAGCGAATTCACCTTCGTGTCCATCAACAAGCTGGCGACCGCCTCGGGCTCGGGCGGCCGCGACGTCGAGTTCGACATCTTCGCGTCCGAACTGATCCAGTCGGTCACCGTGCAGAAGTCGCCGGTGGCGGCGGACGAGGAGGGCGGCATCGCCGGCTCCGTGCTGATCCGAACCGCGCGGCCGTTCGACAACCCCGGGCTTCGCGTGGTCGGCAGCGTTGATGGCGCGTATAATTCGATCTCCGAAAAGATCGATCCCAACTTCTCGTTTCTCGCCAGCAAGACCTTTGGCGATTTCGGCGTGCTCGTTTCGGTCGCCAAGCAGCAGCGCACAAACCGCACCGATTCCAACTCGGGCATCAACTTCCGCCCGATCGCGCGCTGGACCGATCGCGCCAACACCGTCTACCGCAACCAGGCGATCGCCGTATTGCAGCGCGACGCTGGCGTGACGTTCACCGAAGCCAACAAGAACAAAATCGTCTTCCTCGATAAGGTCGGCGACCGCGTCTACCAGAACGATCAGGACCGGCTCGGCCTGTCGGGCTCGGTGCAGTACAAGCCGAGTGACGATTTCAGCCTGGCATTCGACGCCTTTCTCGGATCATACGACACGACCGAGGACGAATATGACGCTGCCGGCTATTCGGCATCGAGCAATTCGACGCTCGAGACGATCCACGAATTTGATGCCAAGACGCTCGCCGATAGCGGCATCGTCGTGCTGCGCGACGTCTCCTACACCAACACGCAGCATGAATTCCTGAGCAAGGAATATATCAACGAGACCGACTATCGTCAGTTCGGCGGGGAGATGAACTGGACGACGGGCAATTGGAAGATCAATGCGCTGGGTGGCTATTCCGGCGCCAGAAAGACGCTCGACTATGCGAATCTGAAGCACGTCGCCTACGCGCCCTCGCGCACGCGCTATACCGAGAATGGCGGCGAAACGATTCAGAGCGCCAATCCGAAGACGATCGACATGTACGATGCGCCGAATTCGTATCTGTTCGAAGCCTATGAGACCACGCGCGAACAGATCAAGGACGACAAATATGCCGCTCAGATCGATCTGAGCTATCAGTTCGACTCGTCGGTGCTCAAGCGCTTCAAATTTGGTGGTCGCTACACCGACAAGACCAACGAGCGTCAATATGGCGAGGAGAAGATCCAGGGTCCGACCCGCGGCAGCACCGCCTATGTTAACACCCGCAAGCTGGGCGACAGCCCGCTCGAGACCGTCACCGACATCGTTGGCGGGAAGAACTACCAGGCACGCGACCTGAGCTGGGCGCAGGTCTCGAACGCCTATGCGCGCGACTTCTTCCGGCCCGACGGGTTCGTCACGCCGTTCAGCGATGCGAACTATTACAAGGTCAAGGAAGAGACGATCGCCGGCTATGCGATGGTCGATTTCGAATTCGACGTGGCCGTGCCGCTGTTTGTCAATCTGGGTGGCCGCTATCTGCGCACTACGATCAATTCGGAAGGGTTTCAGCAGGTCCAGAACCCGAGCGGCTCGATCGGCCTGACCCCCGCGCCGGTGTCCAGCGACGGCAAATATGAGAAATTCCTGCCCTCGTTCAACGCGCATGCCGAGCTGACCGACAGCCTGTTCCTGCGCGCTGCCGCGTCGAAGACGCTGATCCGCCCGGCGTTGACCGATCTGGCGTACAAGCGGATCGCGAGCATCGGCAATTTCCGGTACACCGATGGCAATCCCGGCCTGAAGCCTACGCTTGCCGATCAGTGGGAAGTCGGCCTCGAGCAATATCTCCCGCGCGGCGGTATTCTGGCGGCGTCCTATTTCTGGAAGAAGATCAAGGGCGTGGTGCAGAGCCAGCTGACCGGCGAGGTACCCGGCGTGACGGTCTACAACGCCAACGGCACGGTCAACGGCGTCTATGACTTCGACGTCTACCAGCCCGTCAACGCCAAGGGCGCGTACAAGGTTAGCGGCGTCGAGGTGAACGCGGTGATCCCGTTCGGCATGATTGCGGACTGGGCGGACGGCTTCGGCGTCAACGCCAACGCCACCTTCCTCGACAGTTCGCTGACGGGTCAGTCCGACCTCGGCATCGATACCTCGCCGATCGGCCTTGCCGACAAGACCTACAATGCCACGGTCTTCTACGACAAGGGACCGCTGTCGCTGCGCGTCTCGTACAACCGCAAGGGTGCCTATGTAGAGCGGATCGAGCGAAACATGTATCCGGTCTACCGCGATGCCTATGGCCAGTTCGACGTCGCCGCCAGCTATCAAGTGACGCGCAACGTCCGTGTCGAGCTGCAGGGCATCAATGTCGGGAATGCGAAGACCACCGGCTACACGATGGATCCGTCCTTTCCGGCGATCTACGAATCCTCGGGCAGCCGCATCAGCCTAGGTATCCGCGGGCAGTTCTGATCCCCGGCAGGCCTCGCCGTGGGGGCGGGGCCTGCCGCGTAATCTCGTTGTGGAGCATCCCCAAGTCTCGCGTAGCACCCTTGCCGCTCTCGCTCGACGCCAGCAACAGGACGGCACTCGCGACAAGTTCAAGCCGCCCCAGGCGCCGGAGTGGAACGCCTGTGATCAGCTCTTCGTCAGCTCCCGGCGTTGCGTCAAAATAGTACCGAATAAGACGTGTTTCAGTGCCTCCCGGACGAGACGACGTTCACGCGGATGCCGCGTTCTTTCAGCTCAGGACGGCATATCAAGCACCGCTCTGCCCGAAATCGAATAGGCTTCCGCCTGACGGTCGATGATGTCGAGTTTCCCGGCTTCTTCGAATACCGCTTTGAAATCGGGCGTGGAAAGGTGCGCGTTCAACGCCGCCTGGTCTCGCCAGGCTTCAATGAGGCGGAACGAGCCGGCGGAACCTACTTCCTCCGTAACGTCGAGAAATACACAGCCGTCCCGCAGCCTGGCTGCGCTCCCCATGCGCGAAGCGATGTCCCGGAACGCCTCCACGTCGCTGAGCTGGATGCGATATGTTGCATAGATCAGGATGGTCGGGGTGTCGGTCATGTCCAAGCTCCATCGTGGCGACGGAAAAGACGATCGATCCCGTCGCGCACGTTTCCGGGATATGGACCGGCACTGGTACTGCGGGTAGAACCTACCTAAAGGTAAGTGTCAAAGAGGCTTGATGAACGTTCCCCGATCTGACCCTGCAAGTGACTGTGGCCTCGATGTCGCGCTGGCCATCATGGGCGGCAAATGGAAGCCGCTGATCCTGTATCATCTCCGCTCGGGCCCGAGGCGGTTCGGCGATCTCAAGCGGGCGGTTGCCGGCATCAGTGAAAAGGTGCTGATCCAGCAGTTGCGTGAACTCGTTTCGGCAGGCGTAGTGGTTCGTCACGATTATGCAGAGGTGCCGCCCAAGGTCGATTACACCGTCACGCCGTTCGGCACGACGCTGATCGAGGCTCTGCTGCCCCTGTGCGAGTGGGGCGTAAGGAACCGCACCCGCGCTTCGGCCATCATGACTTCGAGGGCGAGCTAGAGAGCCGTTAACTGCGCCTCGTTGCTAAGGCTTTCTCAATATTGTATCTTTTTTGAAGAGGCATCGCCGCGATGTCGGCTATTGCCGGCCGCCGTCCCGAAAGCCACCGTTCCACTGTCCTCCCTCGGCGAACATCAGACTAACGTACAGCAAGGCGAGGCTGCTGATGGCCTGACATGTTTGCGGTCAGGCGCCCGGCGACGATCCTGGTAGCTGCCGTTTGAAATGCTATTCTCCTCGCGCGTCCAAAACGCGCTCATGCCAAATCGCAGCTAAGGTTGCCGTGTGCAGCAGCGCGATGGCCAGGTTGCTCTTTACCACCGGATTGCGCCAACCGACCGCCGGTATGGTCATCAGCTTGTAGGCGATCTGCATCGGAAACAAGACGCCGGCGATGGCGATCGACAACGTCGTATTGCCCGAAGCCTGGCCGATCAGCGCGACGGCGCTGGCCATTGCGATGGTCGCGTAAAGGCATGCAAGGATACGTCGTGCAGCACTGTCGACTCCGTAGCACGCCGTCATCGCCGGCACGTCGCGCGCGATCAACACTGGAATGACCGTCACAACGATAACATTCACGAGATGAGATAGGTCAACAAGACCATGGCTTCATCCGATCAGAAGCTGGCGCATGGTGAATATATGCATCCGATGCGTACCGGTCCAGCAAGGGCGCGGCTTATGGACCCGACAACAGACACGCCTGATCGGAATTGATCAACGAGGCGCTAAATCCGATCTATAAAATATCCTTGCGAGTTAGCTAAGCTTCGAGTTCGTTAAGTATCTATAGGCCGATGTTTTTCAATCAACGATATCCCGGTTTAGCGTCCTTAGTCCGTAAGGTAGTCAGAAAAGTAGATGACCTAAAAAGTGAACAATTTTTGCTTTACCGCCGTCAGACGAGCTCATTTAAACCGGACATTGCCGACGCAAGAAACGCGAGATAGATTCTGGCCATGTGGACATTGTTCCCTTGAAATATTGTGGCGCGGGGCATCCAGGCTTTCCGCTGCGGGCCTTCCAGGTGCGCTTCGGATTACCGGACCAGTCGGGAAGCTCTCCCGCCGTATGAGGCGGAACGGGGGCGGCTGGGGGGCAACTGACTCAAAGGATATAGATTGTTGGTGCGAACTTCCTAACTTAAGTCTACGAAAGCTACCATCAACGGCGTCCCGTTGGCTGAGAGACGCTGGAGTGCTCCCGCTTATCTGGGGGAGTGACCAATGTTCCGTTTCGATCTGGAGCCTGCGATACCGCTTCTGACGGTCATCCAGAAAGGCGTTTGGACAGCCGCGACGGTGGCGACGTTTGAGCCGGCATTTCGGCAAGAGCTGAAACGGCTTCTGGTCTCGGGGCGGCCGACATCGCTGATTATCGAAATCAGAGCCACGGTGCCCAGGGATCTGCTTGTCACCAAGGCGCTGCGCGCAATGGTTGCGCGACTTGGACATCTCAACGCGGATAGAACCGCCGTGGTGTCGTCGTTGGGATTTGCAGATTTGCAAGCCGGACGCATTCCCGACCCAAATACACGGATTTTTACGTCGATCGTTCAGGCAAGGGATTGGGTGACGAACAAGCCCGGGGAAAGCCTCAGTATGACGTCAGGCAACGAGCCGAGCGATGCTAGCCCAGAAGGGTCTGTGGTCCATGTACGCGGCCCTGCAGACGTGGACTTTGTGCTTACCCCAGCCGCCGCGCTCGAAACGGCTAGGCGTATCAGCGATGCAGCGGTGGAAGTGCTTCTCGAAACCGCGAGCGCGACGGCTCAGCGCGTCATTCCGATGTAAGCAGTTCCAAAGCCCGGACGCCTGATTTGGTGCCAGCACTGGAGTGACGCTGAGGATGGAAAGCCTCTGCATCGCATCATTGCTTGATCATGACACGCGCACTTGGCGCCACCGGCCGGAGGTTCGCCACGGTGAACCTCAGGCCGTGTTGTGTGCGCTGGGACCGGAAATTCCCAATGTCACCCGCCGAGCGCTTTGGCGATCGCCGCGGTCGCGAGGGGGCGCATGACGGCATAGCCTTGCGGGGTCGGGTGGACGCCGTCGGTTGCGTAGCCGGGCTTCATCGCCCCCGCCGGCGTCGAGAGTGCGGCGTGATAATCGACATAGGTGAAGCCATTGGCTTTGGCATAGCCGCGCAGCCAGTCGTTGAGCGCGGCGATCTGCGGGACCGGGCGTTTGTCGGGGCTCCAGGGAAAGGCGGCGGCGGGGGGAACCGAGGCGAGGATCACCTTGATCCCGTGCGCGCGCGCGAGTTCGGCCATGCTCCGGATATTGCCTTCGACGGTCTCTATCGTTGCGGCACCGGTGTTGCCGGCGATGTCGTTGGTCCCGGCCATGATGTGGACTGCCCGCGGTTTGAGCGCGATGACATCGCTGCGGAACCGGACGAGCATCTGCGGGGTCGTCTGCCCGCTGATCCCGCGATCGACCACGCCGTTCGAGAACAATGCCGCGTCGGCATGGATCCAGTTGTCGGTGATCGAATCGCCCATGAACACGACGCGGACCGTCTTGCCGGCGAGCGCGCGATTATCCGCCGCGTAACGGCACAACTGGCCAAAGTCGCGGGTCAGCATATGCCGTTTCCACGCTGCCCAGCCGGCTGCATCGGCCGGTGCTGGATGTTGCGGGCAGGGGTCGGCGACGATACCCACCGGATCGCTGGCATAGGGCGTGTCTGCGTCACTCGTCTGCGCGACGACGGAGATCGGCAACACGCCAAGTATCATTGGCAAGAGCCAGTGTTTCATCGCCATGCGGTGGATCCTTTCCTGTGTCCTGCGGCGCCCTCGACCGACGCGATTATATAATCACCGCAATTTATCATACAAACCTTGTTACCGCTATCGGATCAGGCAATACAGCGACGCTACGCGACCGGAGCTTATCGGTTGCGAGGCTAGAGGGGACGGAACTGGTGGGGAAGAGGGTGGTCTTGACGAGCGCGATCGCGTTGCTCGCCCTGTCGGCGCATCCCCGTCCCGCAGCGTCGCACGCCGAGGTTTCTCCGGCTCGTGCGCCCTATGCGTGGCGCAACGTCCGGGTCGGTGGCGGCGGCTTCGCGCCCGGCATCATCTTCAGCACCGTCGAGCGTGGGCTCGCCTATCTGCGTACCGACATGGGCGGCGCCTATCGCTGGGACGCGGCCGCGCGTGCCTGGCTGCCGTTGCAGGACGGCAATGCCGTCAGCAGCTATATGGGGATCGAGAGCATTGCCGCGGATCCGGTCGATGCGGATGTCGTGTATCTCGCGGCGGGCATGTCGGCGCGGGGCGAAGCGGCGATCTGGCGATCGGACGACCGTGGCGCGCGGTGGCGGATCACGCCGGTACCGTTCGCGATGGGCGGCAACGAGGATGGCCGCGGCCTTGGCGAACGGCTTGCGATCGACCCGCATCGCCCGGCGACGCTGATGTTCGGGTCACGCCATGACGGCCTGTCGCGAAGCGACGATTCGGGTGCGCATTGGCGAAAGGTCGACAGCTTTCCGGTTGGGGGGCTCGGCAAACCGGTACAGCCCCGCGCAACGCATGGCGGGCTGAGTTTCGTCCTGTTCGATCGCGCGCATCGCGGGCGGATCTTCGTCGGCCAGGCGGACCCCGGCGCGCATCTGTTCCGGTCCGATGACGGTGGTGCGTCGTGGCGCACCGTGTCCGGAGGGCCTGATGACAGCATGCGCGCGGTGAAGGCCGTGCTCGGCGCGGACGGCGTCCTGACGATGACGTTTTCCAACGCGATCGGGCCGAACGGGATCACGCGAGGCGGTGTCTGGCGATATGATCCCGCGACCAATGCGTGGACGGACGTGACCCCCGACAAGCGCCCGGATGCGCCGGCGGGAGGCTATATGGGCGTGGCGGTGTCGGCGCAGGATCCGCGCGTCATCGCCGTCAGTACCGTCAATCGCTATCGCCCCGTCGACACCGTCTGGCGATCGAGCGACGCGGGTGCGCATTGGGACCAGCTCTACCAGCGCAGCACGCGCGATGTGACGCAGACCCCGTTCCTTGCGTTCGATGGCCCGGCGGATTTCGGGCACTGGATCGCCGGGCTTGCGATCGATCCGTTCGACCCGGGCCACGCCGCCTATGTGACCGGCGCGACGCTGTACGAGACACGCGCTTTCGACCGACCCGGTGCCATGCCGTGGAAGCCCTGGACACGGGGTATCGAGCAGACCGCGATCATCACGCTGATCAGCCCGACGGGGGGCGCACCGTTGATCTCGGGGTTCGGCGATATTGCGGGATTCCGTCACGACGATCTGACGGTTTCACCGCCCAACAGCCACCGTAACCCCTATCTGACCAACACCAACACGCTCGATTATGCGGGACTGGCGCCGGCGGTGGTCGTCCGCAGTGGCAGCAGCCATAGTCGCGAGGTCGCGGGCGCGAGCCTGGCCTGGTCGCAGGATGGGGCCCGGAGCTGGCGACCCCTCGTCACGCCCGGCAGGGGCGCGTCCGAACGGACCGGCGATGCGCCGATCATCGTCTCGGCAGACGGTGCGGCGTTTATCGTCGAGACCGAACATCCAGTCCTGACCCGCGATCGCGGGCAGACCTGGGTCCGGATCCAGGGTCTTCCGGCGGGGCATCGGCCGGTCGCCGACAAGGTCGACCCATCCCGCTTCTACGTCGTCGACACGCTGAACAACCGCGTGTTGCGCAGCACGGACGGCGGCGCGCATTTCACGCCCGTCGCTGCACAGGGCCTCCCCGCTGACCTTTCGAGCGCGCAGGGCCGCAACCGGGAGGCGCAGAGTCCGCTGCTAGCGACGCCGGGCACGGCGGGCCTGCTGTGGCTCAACCTTGGCGGCGACCTGTATCGCTCGGTCGATGGCGGCGTGCATTGGGCGCGGGTCGGGGCAGGGTTGCGCGTCGCGCAATTCGGTCTGGGCAAGGCGGCAGCCGGCGCCCGCTGGCCGGCACTTTACGCGATCGGCCAGCAGGCCGGACAGGATGCGGTGTGGCGATCGATTGATGGGGCGACGACGTGGCATCGGATCAACGACGACCGGCATCAATGGGGACTGCGCTTTCGCGTGATCAGCGGCGATCCGCGGATCTTTGGCCGCGTCTATATCGGCACCGACGGCCGCGGCGTCGTCTATGGCGATCCGGTCGCCCGGAACAAGAAGAGCTGAGGGGATGACGATGAAACGACAGGCTCTGCTGCTTGCTTGGACGATGTCCGCGCTGGTGACCGCCGCACATGCGCAACAGGCGACGCCGGTGCCGCACGTCGAGACGAAGGCCGGACGTCATGCTCTCATTGTCGACGGCGCGCCCTTCCTGATGCTCGGCGCGCAGGTCAATAACTCGAGCAACTACGCCTCCGCGCTGCCGAAGGTCTGGCCGATGCTCGAGCGGATCCATGCGAACACCGTCGAGATTCCCGTTGCCTGGCAACAGATCGAACCGATCGAGGGGCAGTTCGATTTCTCGTTCGTCCAGACGCTGCTCGATGAGGCGCGCACGCATGACAAGCGGGTCGTCCTGCTCTGGTTCGGAACGTGGAAGAATACCGCGCCGGGCTACACGCCCGACTGGGTCAAGCTCGACAATCGCCGCTTTCCCCGGATGAAAGACAAGACGGGGCAGGATCATTCCGTCCATACGCCGCTCGCCCGGTCGACGCTCGAGGCCGACAAGCGCGCCTTTGTACGCCTGATCAGCTATCTCAAGGAGCATGATCCGCAGAATACGGTCATCCTCGTCCAGCCCGAAAACGAGGTCGGCAGCTACCGCGTCCCGCGCGACTATAGCCCGGCGGCGAACGTGCTGTTCGCGAAGCCCGTGCCCGCGGCGCTGACGCGCAAGCTCGGCAAGCCCGCCGGAAGCTGGACCGCGCTGTTCGGCGCGCAGGCCGACCGCGCGTTCAACACCTGGCATACGGCACGATATGTCGACGAGATCGCTGCCGCGGGCAAGGCGGTCAAGCCGATCCCGATGTACGTCAACGCATCGCTGGCCGGACCATCCAACGTGCCCGATCCGACCGGCGTCGCCAGTGGCGGGCCGCAGCAGGACGTGCTCGACATCTGGAAGGCCGCAGCGCCGTCGATCGATTTCGCCGCGCCAGACATCTATGACCGTGCGAGCGAGAACGTCGCGCAATATCTCGATAAATATGCGCGGCCCGACAATGCACTGATGGTTCCCGAAATCGGCAATGCCCGCGAATTCGCGCGCTATTTCTACGGGGCGCTGGGTCGTGGCGCGATCGGCTACGCGCCGTTCGGGATGGATGATACCGGCTACGTCAACTATCCGCTCGGCGCCCGGTCTCTGGACGAGGCGACGCTCGACGCGATCGCCAAGCCCTATGCCCTGTTCGCCGGCATGGCGCGTGAGTGGGCGAAGATCGCGTTCGAGCGTCCGACCTGGGGCGTTTTCAAACCCGACGACAATACGCCCCGGTCGACCGTGATGGGCGACTGGACGATCGCTGCGACCTGGGGCGAATGGCAGTTCGGTCAGAAGGACTGGACCTGGATCAAGACCGAGCCCGCGCCATGGGGCAACGAGCCCGTTGGCGGCGCGGCGATCGCGCACGTGTCCGCCAATGTCTTCTTGGTCGCCGGCGATCATATCCGGCTCAACTTCGGCGCGCGATCGGGCGGCCCTGCAAACGGCCTCGTTCTGCGCGTCGAGGAGGGGCATTTTCGGGACGGTGTCTGGGTGCGCGACCGGATCTGGAACGGCGACCAGACTGATTACGGAATCAACCTGATCGAGCCCGTGCTGCTTCGCGTCACGATGGGCGCATATCGCTGAAACGTTACCGATCGACGCGCCGCGGGCTGCGTCGGCACTGTTGGAGAGTAAGATGACCAAGCCATTCCTGACCCTGTTGCTGGCGAGCAGCGCGATCGCCTCCGCGCACGCCGCTGCACCCGGCGGATACGAGAAGATCGACGGCGGCATTGCCGTGACCCCCGCAGGCGGCGCGACCGCGCGCGTAGAGGTCACGGTTCACGGCGACGGGATCATCCACGTCGTCGCCGCCCCGACGAGTTCGATCGGCGTGACCCGCACCACGAGCCTGATGGTGCCGAGCCCCCCAAAGGCGGGCGCGTATACGGTGACGGAGCGGGAAGGGCATGTCCTCATCAAGACGACGCGGGATACGGCGGACGTCGACCTTGCGACCGGGCATGTCCGGTTCCTCGACGCCACCGGCAAGACGGTGCTCGACGAGGCCAATACGCGCCGCTTCCTGCCGAAGACGGTTGACGGGCGGCAATATGTCACGGCGTCGCAGCAGTTCAACCGCGGTACCAGCGAGGCCTTTTACGGGCTCGGCCAGCATCAGAACGCGCAGATGGATTATAACGGCGAGGACGTCGAACTCGCGCAGCACAACATGGACATCGCCGTGCCCTTCCTGGTTTCGACCGGCAAGTACGGCATCCTTTGGGACAATGACGGGATCACTCGGTTCGGCAATCCGAAGCCTTATGATCTGGTCGGCGCGGGAACCGACACGGGCCTGCGCGTGACGAGCAACGGCAAGCCGGGCTTCACCGCCAACTATTATCTCGACGGCAAGCTGGCGGTCACGCGCCAGGAAGCCACGATCAACTATCAGTATATCAAGGATCAGGCGAACTGGCCCGAGGCGGCCAAAGCCCGCACGGTGGCGGCAACCGGCGGCCAGAACACGGCCGGCAACGCGGCCCAGACGCAGCGGGTCGTATGGACCGGCCGCGTGACGCCCGACCAGACGGGCGATCATAAATTTCAGCTCTATGGCTCGAGCTATTTCAAGGTGTTCGTCGACGGGCGCGAGGTGCTCAACCGCTGGCGGCAGAACTGGAATCCCTGGTACGCCAATTTCGACCTGCCGATGACCAAAGGCAAGGCGGCCGAGATCCGCATCGAATGGGATCCGAACGCGGGATACATCGCGCTGCTCCATAATGATCCGCTGCCCCAGGCCGATCGCCACTCGGCCTGGTTCACCAGCGACGTCGCGCGGTCGGTCAATTATTGGTACGTGCCCGGCAGCGATATGGACGACGTGATTGCGGGCTATCGCAAGCTGACCGGCAAGGCCGTCATGATGCCCAAATGGGCCTATGGTTTCTGGCAGTCGCGCCAGCGCTACAATACGCAGGACGAGGTCGTCGACGTGGTCCGCAAGTATCGCGACCTCCGCATCCCGCTCGACAACATCGTCCAGGACTGGTTCTACTGGCCCGAAAATGCCTGGGGCAGCCACCAGTTCGACAAGACGCGCTTTCCGGAGCCGCAGAAGATGGTCGACCAGCTCCACGATCTGAACGCGAACTTTATGATCTCCGTCTGGCCGAAATTCTACCCGACCACCGACAATTACAAGGAGCTGGCGGCCAAGGGTTTCACCTATGACGGCAATCTGAAGATGGCGAACAAGGACTGGGTCGGGCCCGGCTATGCCAATACCGACTATGATCCCTATGCGCCCGAGGCGCGGACGATCTTCTGGCGGCAGATGCGCGACAGCCTCGCCAAGTTCGGCATCGATGCCTGGTGGCTCGATGCGTCGGAGCCGGACATCCATTCGAACCTGTCGATCCCCGAGCGGATCGCGGCGATGGGGCCGACCGCGCGCGGGCCGGCGGAGGAATACTTCAACAGCTTCCCGCTGGTTCATGTCGGCGCGGTTTATGACGGCTGGCGCCAGTACAAGCCCGATGTCCGGCCGTTCATCCTGACCCGTTCGGGCTTTGGCGGACTGCAGCGCGAGGGGGCCGCGATCTGGTCGGGTGATGTCGCCAGCCGCTGGTATGACCTGCGCGCGCAGGTGTCCGCCGGCGTCAATGCGTCGATGTCGGGCATACCCAACTGGACGCACGATATCGGCGGCTTCGCGCTCGAGGATCGCTATGCGAGCAAGACGCCCAAGCCTGCCGATCTCGACGAATGGCGCGAGCTCAACCTGCGCTGGTTCCAGTTCGGCGCGTTCAGCCCGTTGTTCCGCAGCCATGGTGAGAGCCCGTACCGCGAGATTTACGAGATCGCGCCCGAGGGCACGCCGATGCGCGCCTCGATGCTCTGGTATGATCAGCTTCGCTATCGTCTGATGCCGTATATCTACACGCTCGCTGCGGAGACGTGGTTCAAGGACGGCAGCATCATGCGGGGCATGGTGATGGATTATCCCGACGACGTGAAGGCGCGCCGGATCAACGACCAGTATATGTTCGGCCATGCGTTCCTGGTCGCGCCGGTCACCGACTACAAGGCACGCTCGCGGTCGGTGTATCTGCCGGGTGCAGCAACGCTCTGGTATGATTTCCAGTCCGGCCAGACGTATCGCGGCGGCCAGACGATCACAGCGCCCGCGCTCTATACGCGCATGCCGCTGTTCGTGAAGGCGGGGGCGATCGTGCCGATGGGGCCTGTCCGCCAGCATGTCGATGACCTGCCCGACGCACCCGTGACGGTGACCGTCTATACCGGCGCCAGCGGACAGTTCAGCCTGTACGAGGATGACGGTCGCAGCGAGCAATATCGCGGCGGTGCGTTTGCGCGCATTCCGATGCGGTATGACGATGCAGCGGGCACGCTGTCGCTCGGTGCGCGCGAGGGCAAGGGCTTCAAGGGCATGGCGACATCCCGCACGATCAACGTGCGCTGGATCACGCCCGGCAAGCCGGTGACCGACGCCGATACCGCCGATGCGACGGTGACCTATGCGGGCAAGGCGATCACGGTGCAGCGCCCGCGTTGATGGCCGCGCGAGGGGGCACGGACGCGAAATCCCTTCGGGCCTGAACAGTCGCGGCGGACATCTGGACGCCGCAACGAATGCCGGGCTAGATCGGGCGAAACGAGACCAGGAGGGACGGCATGCGCCGGCCGTCCAGAGACGGCATGTAGAGAGAGAAATGTGATGATGACGCGCGGTACCCGATCGCTCCTGAACGTCTTGCTGCGCAGCGCGGTGCTAGTCGGTGTAATCGGGGTTTCGCCCGCGCTGGCGCAAACGACGAACAACGCGCCCGCGGCGGCGGCGGCGAAGACCGATGCGCCGGTCGCGCGGCCGTGGATGGATACGAGTCTCGATCCGTCCGTCCGCGCCGATCTCATCCTCAAGGAGATGACGCTCGACGAGAAGCTGCAGCTGACCTTCGGCTATTTTTCGACCGATGCCGCCTGGCTCAAGACGCCGACCAAGAACTGGGAATTTCCGAAGGACGGCTTGCCGGGATCCGCGGGGATCGTTCCGGGCATCGCGCGGCTGGGTATCCCGAGCCAGTGGCAGACCGATGCGGGGGTCGGTGTCGCCAGCCAGCGCAGCGCAACCCCGCGGCTGCGGACGTCGTTGCCATCGGGAATATTGACCGCGGCGACGTGGAACCCGGCGCTCGCCGAAGCCGGTGGCGCGATGATCGGCAACGAGGCGTTCCTGTCGGGCTTCAACGTGCAACTGGCGGGCGGCATGAACCTGCTGCGCGAACCCCGTAACGGCCGGAATTTCGAATATGGCGGCGAGGATCCGCTGCTCGCGGGCGTCATGACGGGGCATGCGATCAAGGGAATCCAGTCCGAGCATGTCGTCTCGACGATGAAGCATTACGCGTTCAACGGGCAGGAAACCAACCGCTTCACGATCGATCACCGCATCGGTGAGCAAGCGGCGCGCCAGTCGGATCTGCTGGCGTTCCAGATCGCCAACGAGATCGGTCAGCCGGGTTCGGTGATGTGCTCGTACAATCGCGTCAACGGTCATTATGCGTGCGAGAACGACTGGCTGCTGAACACGGTCCTGAAGAAGGACTGGGGGTTCAAGGGCTATGTGATGTCGGACTGGGGGGCTGCCCATTCGACGACGGAAGCCGCCAATGCCGGGCTCGACCAGCAGTCGGGCTGGGCGTTCGATCGGTCGCCCTATTTCTCCGAAGCGCTGCGCGAGGCGGTCAATAACGGCCATGTCAGCACGGCGCGCGCGGACGACATGGCCCGGCGCGTGCTGTGGGGGATGTTCTCGGTGGGCGCATTCGATACGCCGGTCCGCGGCGATCGCGCGACGACGATCGACTATGCAGCGCACGCGGCGGTCACGCGCAGCGATGCCGAGGAGGGCATCGTCCTGCTGAAGAACGACGCCAATCTGCTGCCCCTGGCGAAAACGGCGAAGTCGATCCTGCTCATCGGTGCGCATGCCGATGTCGGCGTGTTGTCGGGCGGCGGATCGTCGCAGGTCTATTCTCACAACGCGCCGACCAGCGGCCTGATCGTGCCGGACGAGTTCAACAAGGGCTTTCCCGGCCCCAAGACCTATCACGCATCGTCGCCCATGACTGCGCTGCAGGCCAGAACCGGTGCTCGCGTCACCTATCTCGACGGCAAGGATCCGCGCGCGGCTGCGGCTGCGGCGCGCAAGGCCGATATCGTGATCGTCTTTGGCGAACAGTGGACGGGCGAGTCGATCGACGTCCCCGACCTGGCGTTGCACGATGCGCAGAATGCGCTGATCGACGCGGTCGCCCGCGCCAACCGCAAGACCGTCGTGGTGCTCGAGACGGGCGGGCCGGTCGTGATGCCGTGGCTGTCGAAGGTCGGCGCGGTGATCGAGGCCTGGTATCCGGGCACGGCGGGCGGCGAGGCGATCGCGCGCATTCTGACCGGCGAGGTCAATCCGTCGGGTCGCCTTCCCGCGACCTTCCCCGCGTCGCTGTCGCAACTGCCGCGCCCGGTTCTGGAAGGCGACCCGAAGCTCGACCGCGACGCACATCCGATGGGCAATTACGACATCGAAGGCGCCGCCATCGGCTATAAGTGGTTCGACAAGACCGGCCGCAAGCCGCTGTTCCCGTTCGGCTACGGCCTGTCCTATACCCGGTTCGCACTCGGCGGTCTGAAGGCCGACGCAAAGGGCAAGGGCATCGCCGCGACGTTCGCGGTCCGCAACACCGGGTCTGTCGCAGGCAAGACCGTCGCTCAGGTCTATGTCGCGGCGCCGGGCTGGGAAGCGCCCAAACGGCTCGGCGCGTTCAAGAAGGTCGATCTGGCACCGGGGGCGAGCCAGTCGGTGGCGACGATGATCGACCCGCGCCTGCTCGCGACCTTCGATACGGCAACCGCGACGTGGAAGATCGCGGAGGGCGACTATCAGGTCATGCTGGCCGACTCCGCGGTGAGCATCGCGCAGACGGTCACCGTGCATCTGCCGGCGCAGACGCTCGACAGCCGGGGGAAATAGTCGACGGCGCGGGGGCTGTCGCGCGGCGGCGGACGCTGACCACGACCGCGACCAGTCCCAGCGCCGACGCCCCGGCACCCGCAAGCGCGACCATCGGATAGCCGAGGCCTGCCGCGATGACGCCGCCGCCAAGCGCTGCGCCGATCGCGTTGCCCAGGTTGAACGCACCGATGTTCATCGCCGAGGCGAGGTTCGGCGCGTCGGCGGCGGCGTGCATGACGCGGACCTGAAGCGGGGGGACGAGCGCGAAGCTGGCGACACCCCACAGGAAGATGAGGATCGCGGTCGGCACCTTGAACGGCATCAGCACGGCGAAGGCGACCAGGATCGCGGTCAGCAGCGCAAGCGTCACGACCAGCGTCCGGTCGACCGAGCGATCGGCGAACCGCCCGCCGAGCCAGTTGCCGACCGTCAGGCCGACGCCGTAGGTCACCAGCATCGCGGTGACATAGCCGAGCGACGCCTGCGTCACCTCGCGCAGGATCGGCGTGATATAGGTGAAGACGGTGAACATCGCGCTGGCGCCAACGACCGTCAGGCCGAGCGCACCCAGCACCGGCCCGCGCGTGAGGACGCTCAGTTCAGCCCTCGGGTCCGTACCGATCGGCGCGGGCAAGGCGGGAAGCGTCAGCCGAAGCGCCGCCATCGTCGCGAAGCCCAGCACCGAAATACCCCAGAACGATGTGCGCCAGCCGAGGTGATCGCCTGCCCATGTCGCGAGCGGGACGCCGACGACATTGGCAATGGTCAGCCCCATGAACATCGCTGCGACCGCCCCGGCCCGGCGTTCGGGCGGCACAAGGCTGGCGGCGACGATCGCCCCGACCCCGAAGAACGCGCCGTGGTTGAACGACGTCAGGATCCGCGCGGCCATCAGCATGCCGTACCCCGTGGACACAGCGGCCAGCAGATTACCGACCGTGAAGATGCCCGCCAGCATGATCAGCAGCGTCCGCCGCGGCACGCGCCCGGTCGTCAGCGTCATCAGCGGCGCGCCGATGACCACGCCCAGCGCATAGGCACTGATGAGCAGGCCCGCTGTCGGGATCGAAACGCCGAGATCGCCGGCGATCACGGGGAGCAGCCCCATCGGCGCGAATTCGGTCACGCCGATGCCGAACGCACCGACGGACAGGGCCAGAAGCCCGGGGTTCAATTTCATCACTATGTTCCTAATGATTTGGGCGGTTCGGACCGTCGACGGACTTGGCCAGGCGAAACCCTCTCGTTGACGATAGGACGGCAGGTGTGGCTGGAACTGCAGCCCCGATGATCCCGATCGCGACTTAACCCGGCTTCGATTTCGAGGCATAAATAGGGCAACGCGCTCGGCGTTATTAGGGGGCGATGTGACGAAGGACCTTTGACTTGAACACAAAGACGGGAATGGGGGCGGATCGGGCCCGTGCGCTCGAGATCTTCGCCGTGGTCATGCGCGAGGGAAGCTTTTCGGGGGCGGGACGCGTGCTCGGACTGACGCCGTCCGCGGTGGCGCGGGCGATCGACCGGATCGAGGCCCGGCTCGGCGTCCGGCTGCTCCTGCGGTCGACCCGTGCGCTGACCCCGACGGCCGAGGGGCAGGCCTATCTCCAGACGGCGCGTCGGATCCTCGCCGACCTCGATGATGCCGAACAGCAGATCGCCGATCAGGGCGCGCCCCGGGGACGGCTGCGGATCAGTGCCGCGCTGTCGCACGGGCGGTTGTGCGTCGTCCCGCTGCTCGGCGCATTTGCCGAGGCCTATCCGCATATCCTCGTCGGTATCGCGTTGACCGACACGATCGTCGACGTTGCGGCGGGGCAGGCGGACGTCGCGATCCGCTTCGGTCCGCTGGTCGACAGCCTGTTGACCGCCCGGAAGCTCGGCGAGAGCCGGCGGGTGATCGTCGCGGCACCCGACTATCTCGCGCGGCGTGGTACCCCGACCAAGCCCGAGGACTTGCACCGGCACAATTGCCTGAATTTCAACTTCCGGCGAGTCGAACCCGTCTGGCCGTTCCGCGTCGATGGGGTAGACATGGCGCTCGTCGTGACCGGCAATATCGAAGCCAATAACGGCGAAACACTGGGGCAGCTGGCCGCCGCGGGGGTCGGGATCGCGCGCGTCGGTGCGTTCAGCGTCGTCGACGATATCGCCGCAGGCCGTCTCGTCCCGCTCTTCGAGGCGTATAATCCGGGCGACGTCGAACATATCCACGCGCTGTTCGTCGGCGGCACCAACACGCCGGCCCGCGTGCGGGTGTTCGTCGACTTTCTCGCGGAACGCCTCCGGGGGTGATCGTCGCGCCGGTGTGCCGGGAGAGGCTATTGGTCCGCGGCCATCCCGGGTCGCGCAGGCGTCTGCCGGTGACCGCTGAGATCGGATCCGGCATCGACGGCAAAGCGGCGGTTCCAGATCGTCGCGGCCGCCGACACCGCCGTCACGACCAGGAAGGCGAGGGTGAAATCGGCGAGCACCGGGCGTGTCGTGCCCGATCCGAGCATGCCGACATGCAACGCGGCCGCGCCGACGCAGATGCCGAGCGAGAGCATGAGCTGCTGGAACGTAGCGTAGAAGCTCGTCGCGCTGCTCATCCGTGACGAGGGAATCTCGTCATAGGCGATCGTGTTGTAGGCGGAGAACTGGAACGACATGAAGAAGCCGGAGAGCATCAGGACGCCAAAGATGACGGGGATGGGCCAGTCGGGGCGGAACAGCCCGCACACCGCATAGCCGCCGCTCGAACACAGGCCGCCGACGATCAGGCTATTGCGGAATCCGAACCGTCGCAGCACGCGGGGGGCGAGGCTCTTCATCATCAGCGAACCGATCGCCCCGGCGATCGTGATGGCGCCGCTCGCCGCCGCGGTCATGCCGAAGCCGAGCTGGAGCATCATCGGCAACAGGAACGGTTGCGCGCCTTGCGTGATCCGCGTCAGCGATCCGCCGATCACCGACAGGCGGAAGGTCGGGATCCGCATCAGCGACAGGTCGAGGATCGGATCGCTGCGGCGTCTGGCATGGCGGATATAGCCCACGCCCGCGACCAGGCCGATCGCGATGAGCCCGACGGCCTGCGTCAGTTCGCCCGTGCGGCTGGTCATCTCGAACCCGAACAACAGGCACCCGAGCGACACGCCCGACAGGATGAAGCCGGGGACGTCGAAGCGTGCCGGGCGATCCTCGCGCACATCGCCGATATAGCGGGTGACAAGCACCACGCCGAGCATGCCGATCGGGATGTTGAGGTAGAAGATCCAGCGCCAGTCCAGATAGGTGACGATCGCGCCCCCGACCGGCGGCCCCAGGATCGGACCGATCAGCGCGGGCATGATCAGCCACGACATGGCCTGCACCATGTCTTCCTTGGCCACGCTGCGAAGCAGGACGAGACGCCCGATCGGGATCATCATTGCGCCGCCCAGACCTTGCAGGAACCGCGCGCCCATCATGAACGACAGGCTGGTCGCCTGCCCGCACAGGATCGAACCGCCGACGAAGATCAGGATCGCGGCCCGGAACACGGTGCGCGATCCGAACCGGTCGGCGAGCCGCCCGCTCGCAGGGATGAAGATCGCCAGCGCCAGCAGATAGGAGGTGAGTGCCGATCCCATGCTCGTCGCGGGCACGCCGAAATCGCGCGCCATGGTCGGCAATGCCGTCGCGAGCACGGTGGAATCCATCTGCTCCATGAACAGCGCACAGGCGATGATCAGCGCGGTGACGCGGTAGTTGCTCGGCGTGTGCGCAGGCGCTCCGGCGTCGCGCGGGACCCGGGCGATCGTGTCGGCGGCCGGGACGATGCCGTCGCGGACTTCGCTGTTGATCGCGGCGAGCCCCCGCCGGCGAAGCCTCATGCCTGCCACCCGCCGCCCAGCGCCCTGAAGACATCGACCTGACGATCGATCAACAATGCGTCGGACGCGGCGAGGTTGGCCTGGGCCGTGGTCAGCGCCGCCTGCGCGGTCAGCAGCGACAGGAAATCGGTTCGGCCAAAGCGATAGAGCGTGCCCGCCTGGCCGGCGGCGGTCGCAGCGCTCGCCTGCGCCCGCGACAGTGCGGCGTTGCGGTCGCCTTCGCGCGCATAGGCCGACAGCGCGGTCTCGGTTTCGCGCAACGCCTCCAGCATCGTCGAATCGAACTGCGCCAGTGCCTGATCCGCCGAAGCGCCGGCCTGCGCGATTCGTGCGCGGACGACCGGGCGGTTCGGAAAGCTCCAGCTGATGAGCGGGCCGAGCCCCAGGTGAAACGCGCTGGTGGATCCCAGCGTCGAGATCGGACCGGTGAACCCGGCGGATCCCCCCAGGCTGACCTGCGGATACAGGTCGGCGGTGGCGATGCCGATCCGCGCGGTCGCCGCGGCCAGTGCGCGTTCGGCCTGACGAATATCGGGCCGGCGGCGGATCAGTGCGGCGCCGTCGCCGATCGGCAGCGGCCGGGTCAGCGCGGGGGGCTTCGCGCAGGTCGCGACCTCGGCGGGATAGGCGGCGGGTGCCCGACCCATCAGCGTCGCCAGCCGGTAGAGCGCGGCGGTGCGCGTCGCGACCTGCGACGGGATCAACGCCTCGCTCTGGTCGACCGCGGTCCTTGCCCGCGTGACGTCGAACGCCGTGCCGCGCCCACCACGTTGCAGGCGGCGCGTGACGTCGAGCGTCTGGCGCTGGAGGGCAAGTACCCGGCTGTTGGCGGCGAGCACCATGTTCGCCGTGCACACCGCGGCATAGCTGCGCGCGGTTTCGGCAGCGACGGTCACGCGGACGTCGTCGCGCGCGGCGGCGACCGCCTGCGCATCGCCCTGCGCGGCTTCGATCGCGCGCCGGATGCGCCCCGACAGGTCGAGCGGATAGGCGAGGGTGATGCCGAGATTGGCGTCAAGCGTTCCGGGCAGGTTGCCGCGGCTCACATAGGGCCGGTCGATCGACGTACCGCCGCCGATCGTGGTCGACAGCGTCCGCCCGGCGGCAACCTCAGCAACGACCGCGTCGGCACGGCGGAGATTGGCATCGGCAGCGCGCAGATCGGTGTTCGCCGCCAGCGCCTCGGCGACGAACGCGTCGAGGCGGGGATCGCCATAGAGTTGCCACCAGTGATCGGGGAGGGGGGCATCGACGAACGCGGCCTCGTGACCGCTGTCGAACGCGCCCTGCGCGGCGGGCATCGCGGCGACGGCGCGATCGGGACGTACATAGTCCGGGCCGGCGGTGGTGCAGGCGGCGAGGCCGAGCGCGAGGATACTCGCGGCAAGACCCCGGCGGGTGGGGGAGGCGGCGATCCCGCCCCGTCCAGGAGAAGGGGCGATCTGCGAGAGACGCGTGCGCATCACGCCGGCGCTCCCGACTGAAGTTTGGGCTCCACCGTCACCGTCGCCGTCCGCCCGACGATAAGCGGGACACCCTTCGGCACCTGCACGAGCTTCACACGCACGGGGATGCGCTGTGCGAGGCGGACCCAGTTGAACGTCGGGTTCACATTGGGCAGCAGGTTGGTCGTGTTCGTCCGTTCGCTGTCGTTGATGCCCGCGGCGATGCTGTCGACTCGACCGTGCAACGCCTGCGCTTCGCCCATCAGATGCACGGTCACCGGGTCGCCGAGATGGATGCTGCCGAGCTTGGTTTCCTCGAAATACCCCTCGACCCGAAGCGAGTCCGTGTCGATCAGCGCCATCGCCTGCGCGCCCGCGGCAATATAATCGCCGGGGTGCAGGTCGAGATTTGTGACGATGCCGTGCACGGTCGCCCGCACCGTCGTCCGCGCGAGATTCAGCGCCGCGGTCGATCGCGCGCTCCGGGCCTGCGCGAGCGTCGCCGAGGCAGTGGCGACGCGCGCGACATTCTGTTCGTGCGTTTCCTTGGCGACCAGGTCGCCCAGTGCGAGGTCGCGCTGTGCCTCGCGCCGCGCCTGCAGCAGCGTCGCGCGCGCGCTCGCGATCGAGGCGTCAGATTGCGCAAGCGTCAGTTCGAAGCGCGGACGATCGACCACGAACAGCACGTCGCCGGGCTTGACCCTCTGGTTGTCCCGCACGGCGACGCGCGTGACGAGACCCGCGACATCGGGGGTGACGCGAACGATGTCGGCCCGGATATGCCCGTCGCGCGTCCACGGATCGCTCTCATAGCGCTTCCACAGCCACAGCGCGACGACCACCGCGAGGGCGACGATGACCAGAGTGGCGGCGGAACGGCCGAGCGGGGCCAGCAGGGACTTGAGACGGGGCGAGGTCATGCGGAGGGTCCGGTGAGCAGGGCAAGTAGCCCGAGGATGAGGATGAACAGCGCCAGGTCGACCAGCGGACGATAGGTCACCGCGCGGTACACCCCGGCAAAGGCGAGCAGGCGGGTGGCGACGCCGGTGAGCACGACCGCGGCGCCGGCAAGCAGGAGAAGGGTCGGCAGATAGACACCGCCGATCGAGATCTCGCCGGTCATGCGGGCATCTCCGGTAAGCCCGCATAGGCGGGGGCCGAGGGAAAGAGGTTGCGGCGCAACGAGGTGAGCGCGAGCACGCTCGTGCGGTGGCGGTCGGGCATGCTCGATGCGAAGCCGGCCAGCGCCCGGTCGATCCCCGCGAGCAGATCTTGTTCGGGGGGCGCGGGCTGGTTGGGGCGCAGCGCGCGGTAATGCGAGCCGACCCCACGCAGCACCGGCGTGATCATCGCCGCCTCGTCGACCGGACCGTCGATGCGGAGCTGGCGGAGTTCGCCGACCGCCACACCGACGCGCAGGTCGGTCAGCGCATCGAGCAGCGGCTTGCCGGGATCCTCGCCCTGCAGCGCCAGCCGCGGTGCGAGCAGGCCAATCCGGTCGAGCATCCGCGCGATCCAGCCCGCCGTATCGGGCCGGCCGGTCGAATCCGCGCGCGTCGCCAGTTCGCGCCAGCCGGCGCGGAGCAACCGCCGCGCGCTGGTCTGCGCGCCGATCGTCTGAAACAGGCCGACCGTGACGACCGCGAACAACGTCCCGATCAATTGCGCGATCGCGCCGTTCATAAACTGATCCAAGCCGCCGCCGAACCGGTCGTTCAGCCCGACCGTGTTAAGTCCGCCAAGCAACGCGCCGAGCGTGACGAGCAAGGTTGCCGGCCGCGCGAGGAACATTCCTCCGATCAGCATCGGCGGCGCGAGCACCGCGGCGAGCGTCACGAAGTCGGTCACGCGCGGCAGGATCGCAAACGCATAGACGGCCGACACGACCAGGCCGAGGATCGTGCCATAGAAGAACGCCTTGATCGCCGGTGCCGGGTTGTCGCTGTTGCCGAACAAGGCGCAGCACACCCCCGCAATCAGCACCGCGCCCGCACCGTCGGGCCATGCTGTCCCGATCCAGAAGGCGCAGCCCAGCAGGATCGTCATCACCGTGCCGGCGGCTGCACGCAACGCGATGCCGCGATCCCGGTGGAGCGGTCGCCGGGCGGAGCGTGCCAGCAGCCGCGCGACGGCGGGGGTGACGGGCGCGCGCGACGGCGATCGCATCTGATCGCGCAGGTCGCGTACGTTGCGATGCGCGTCGACCAGTTCCCCGAGCCGCGCCACCAGGCTCAGCCGCAACGCGTCACGCCAGATCAGCGCGCTGCCGGGCGCGGGTTCGAGCGCGCGGGCCCGGGCAATCAGCTCATCGGCGTGCGCGCCGCGCTCCGATGCCGAAGAGGGATCGCGCAGCCGTTCGCGAACGTCCTCGATCAGCGCGAGCGCCTCGGGGCGCGGCCTGTCGGCGCCCCGCTTGAGTTCGACGAACCGGTCGTCGATCGCGCTCGCCAGCGGCAACAGCATCGACAGCTCCGCCTGGAGTGCGCGAAGCGTCCGGACGCGCGGGAGCAGCCGGGCGGTGTCGAATGGCAAGTGAATGGAAAGCTGGTGCAACTCGTTGATATCGAGCGCCAGCCGCCGCCGGTCGCGGTCGAGCGCGGCATCGCTTTCCCCCGCAAGCGAATCGCGCGACCAGCGTTCCGCGTCGGCGAGGATCGCGTCGATCCGACCGAGCAGCACGGCGGTGACGGTCTGCGGGAAGACGAGGCCGTGGATCAGACTGCCACACAGGATACCGATCGTGATCTCCTGCACCCGCAGCGCAGCGATGGTGAAGACCGCGCCCGGCGCCGCAACCGACGGAAACCCTATGATGCTGGCGGTATAGCCCGCGAGCAGGAACACATAGGCCCGCGGCGTCCGGTCGAGCAGCGAGATGTAGAGGCACAGCCCGAGCCACAGCGCGAGGCCGAGTGACAGGAGTTCGGGCGCGTTGACGAGGTTCGGCACGAGCACGACCGCGGCAATCGCGCCGAGCACGGTGCCCGCGACCCGGAACACCGCCTTGGACAACACCGCGCCGGCCAGCGGCTGCGCGACGATATAGGACGTCGTCACCGCCCAATAGGGCCGCGTCAGACCGATCCGCAGCGCGATGTAATAAGCGAGGATCGCGGCGACGAAGCATTTGACCGAGAAGAGCGCCTCCTTCCCCCCGAACCGGGACAGCGTCATCGTCCACGATCTGCCACAAACCGCGCGCCGAGCCGTTCCGCAACGCGTAGCGCGGTGGCCAGATCGTCGTCCGGCACACCCTCGAGCATCGCATGGCGTAGCGTCGCGAACTTCGCCTCGATCGTGGCGACGAGCGTTCGCCCGTGCGGCGTCAGGCGGATCCGGCTGACCCGCGCATCGGCGGGATCGCGGTGGCGCTCGACAAGCCCGGCGGCGGTCATCTGGTCGATCGAGCGCACCAGCGATGCCTGTGTCACGTCGAGTTCACAGGCGAGATCGATCTGCCGCACATCGTCGCCCAGCCGCCCGACCTGAACGAGTGCCCAGCCGGTCGATGCCGACACCCCCATGTCGCGGAGCGCGTGGTCGGCCGCCTGCCGCCAGCTGCGCGCGAGCGGCAGGAGGGTGCGGGCATAGGAGGATTCGAGCACGGCGCGGGGGGAAGTCATTAGCGTGCTAAGTAATCATGTCAGCCCATGCTGCAATGTAAAATAGTAAGTTATGCAAGGAATTTGTTCGCGCCCGCCGGGCCGCGCGGCGTGCGCGACCCGGCGGCTCAGACCTAGTGGTTGTCGCGCGGCAGGCCCATCGTCTGGGCGATGCGCTGGTATTTCTCGGCACCTTCTAGGATGGCACCGGTTTCCATCTGGCCGACCGTGGCGCGCTGAATTTCCTGCCACGGCGTCTGCGAGCGCGGGAAGGCGTATCCGCCCGCCGCAGTCAGCGTGCGGCGTCGCTCGGCGAGTTCCTCATCGGAGATCAGGACATCGGCGCTGCCCTTGCCGAGATCGATGCGAACCCGGTCGCCGGTGCGGATCAGCGCGAGGCCGCCCATTGCCGCCGCCTCGGGGCTGGCGTTGAGGATCGAGGGCGAGCCTGACGTGCCCGACTGGCGACCGTCGCCGATGCAGGGAAGCGCGTGAACGCCTTCGCGGATGAGATAAGCGGGCGGACGCATGTTGACGACCTCGGCGGCACCCGGATAGCCGATCGGCCCGGCGCCACGCATGAACAGCAGCGTATCGGTGGTGATGCCGAGCGACGGATCGTCAATCCGGTGATGATAGTCCTCGGGGCCGTCGAACACGACCGCGGGGCCTTCGAACGCCTCGGGATCGTCCGGATTGCTGAGATAGCGTTCGCGGAATTCCGGCGAGATGACGCTCGTCTTCATGATCGCGCTGTCGAACAGGTTACCGCGCAGGACGATGAAGCCGGCATCCTGCAGCAGCGGGGTCGCGAACGGACGGATGACGCGCTCGTCCTCGATCGTCGCGGTGCGGCAATTGTCGCCGATGCTCTTGCCGTTGGCGGTGATCGCGTCTTCGTGGATCAGGCCCTGCTTCATCAGCTCGGCGACGACGGCGGGCACGCCCCCGGCATGGTAATAATCCTCGCCGAGATACTCCCCGGCGGGCTGAAGGTTGACCATCAGCGGGACCTTGTGACCGTGCTTCTGCCAGTCGTCGATCGGCAGGTCGACGCCGATATGGCGCGCGATCGCGGCGAGGTGGATCGGCGCGTTGGTCGATCCGCCGATCGCCGAATTGACGACGATCGCGTTGTGGAACGCCTCCTTGGTCAGGATGTCGGAGGGCTTCAGATCCTCGGCGACCATGTCGACGATCCGCTTGCCGGTCTTGTACGCGACCTCCTGGCGGTCGCGGTAGGGCGCGGGGATCGCGGCCGAGCCGGGCAGTTGCATGCCGAGCGCCTCGGCCAGGCTGTTCATCGTCGTCGCGGTGCCCATCGTGTTGCAATAGCCGGTCGAGGGCGCGGACGAGGCGACAAGCTTGATGAAGCCCTCATCGTCGATCGCGCCGGTCGCGAGCAGCTCGCGCGCCTTCCACACGATCGTGCCCGAGCCGGTCCGCTCGCCCTTGTGCCAGCCGTTGAGCATCGGCCCGACCGACAGCGCGATGGCGGGAATGTTGACCGTCGCCGCCGCCATCAGGCAGGCGGGCGTCGTCTTGTCGCAGCCGATCGTCAGCACGACTCCGTCGAGCGGATAGCCGTAGAGCACCTCGACCAGCGCCAGATAGGCGAGGTTGCGGTCGAGCCCGGCGGTCGGGCGCTTGCCGGTCTCCTGGATCGGATGGACCGGGAATTCGAGCGCGATCCCGCCCGCCTCGCGAATGCCTTCGCGCAGCCGTTCGGCGAGCACGAGGTGGTGACGGTTGCAGGGGCTGAGGTCGCTGCCGGTTTGCGCGATGCCGATGATCGGCTTGCCCGAACGCAGTTCCTCAAGGCTCAATCCGAAGTTCAGATAGCGCTCCAGATAAAGCGCGGTCATGTCGATATTCTCGGGATTGTCGAACCACGCGCGGCTGCGGAGTTTGGGCAAGTCGGTCATGAGAGGCTTTCCGGGGTAAGCAGGTCGAATATCAGCGAGCGACGGAGACGCGGTAGATCATGGCGTGATGATAGGGCTTGCCCGGATCGACACGCGCAGAGACGAAATTCGGCTTGTTCGGTGCGTCCGGAAATTTCTGCGGTTCCAGCGCGATACCGTCACCCATCCGGTAGAGATGGCCGTGCTTGCCGATGAACGTCCCGTCAAGAAAATTGCCGGTGTAGAACTGAACGCCGGGCTCGGTCGACAGGACTTCAAGCACGCGTCCCGAGGCAGGATCCTCAAGCCGCGCGGCCAGCTCGGGCTTGGCGGTGACGCCCTTGTCGAGCGCGAAGTTGTGGTCGTAGCCGTGGCCGTAGCGGATCTGCTGGTCGCGACCGTCGCGAAGCCCTTCGCCGACGATCCGGCCGTTGCGGAAGTCGAACACGGTCCCCTGGACGGGCTGCAACGCACCGGTCGGGATCAGCTTGTCGTCGACGGGCGTGATCGCCTTGGCGGGGATCGTCAGCCGGTGGCCGTTCGCGCCCATCGCCGATCCCTCGCCACCAAGGTCGAAGATCGCGTGATTGGTCATGTTCACGATCGTCGGCTTGTCGGTCCTGGCATCATAGGCGATGCCGAGATTGCCCGCTTCGTCGAGCGTGTAGGTAACGGTGACGTCGAGATTGCCCGGATAGCCGGATTCGCCATCCGCGCTGCGGTGGCCGAGCACGAGCGTCGCGGTCGGGCCGTCCTTGATCGACAGGACTTTCCACGCGACCTTGTCGAAACCCTTGCCGCCGCCGTGCAGCGAATTGACCTTGTCGTTGAGCGGAAGCTGATAGGCCTTGCCGTCGAGCGTGAAGCGGCCGCCGGCGATGCGGTTGGCGAAGCGCCCGACCGTCACGCCGAAGAAATTGGGATGGTCGACATAGGAGGCGAGGTCATCATAGCCGAGCACGACGTCGGCGACCTTGCCGGCCTGGTCGGGCGCCATCAGCGATTGCAGCGTCGCGCCGTAGGACAGGATGCGCGCCGAGACGCCGTGCGCGTTGCTGAGCGTGATCGCCTCGATCGCCGTGCCGTCGCGCAGCGTACCCGCGGGGGTGCGCCTGGCCTCGGCCGCGTTCGCCGCCGGCGCTGCCAGGGCGGCTAAGAGAGTTGCCAAGATGATCCCCGTTTTTCCGATTCCGCTCATTCCGGTTCCTATCCTGATCCTCTGACGCCGTTGACGCGCCTTATGGGGGTATATAGTCGGACAATATATTTCTGAGCAAGCCATGCGGGAAAAGACTGATGTTCAGTCGCCGACATGGCACGGAGGATGGACGATTATGGCGATGCCGATACAGACGCACGGGACGATCGCAGGCGCTGCACCGGGGACGGGGGGCAGTGCGGAGGGGCCGAGCTACCGATCCGCGCTGACCTTGCTGGCCAGCCTGTTCTTCATGTGGGGCTTCATCACGGTCATCAACAACACGCTGCTGCCGCATCTGCGCAGCGTGTTCGATCTCAGCTACACACAGACCACGCTGATCGAGAGCGTCTGGTTCATCGCCTATTTCTTCGCGTCGATCCCGTCCGCCAAGCTGATCGAGCGTGTCGGCTATCAGCGCGCGATGGTGTTCGGGCTCGCGATGATGGCCGCCGGCGCGCTGATGATGGTGCCCGCCGCGCGGCTGCCGTCTTATGGTGTGACGCTGTTCGCCCTGTTCGTGATCGCCAGCGGCATCACGCTGCTTCAGGTCGCGGCGAACCCCTATGTCGCGGTCGTCGGCCCGCCCGAGACCGCCTCGTCACGGCTCAACCTGGTCCAGGCATTCAATTCGGCGGGTGCGACGCTCGCGCCCTTGTTCGGCGGCTATCTGATCCTCGGCCGCTCGACCTCGGGTACGGCGGTCGCCGGATCCACCGCGGTATTGACCCCCGCCGAGCGGCTTGCCGACGCGCAGTCAGTCGTGCTGCCCTATCTCATCGTCGCGGGCGTGCTGGTCGTGCTCGCGGTCGTCATCGCACGCTTCCCGCTGCCGGCAATGGGGGCGGCGACGCAGCGTTCGGCAAAGGCCGATCGCAAGGGCCTGTCGCTCTGGTCGCATCGCAACCTCGTGCTCGGCATCCCGGCAATCTTCATCTATCTGATCGCCGAGATCGGCGTCGCCAACCTCTTTATCAACTTCGTCAGCCAGCCGCAGATCGGCAATCTGACGCATGAGCAGGCCTCGCACTATCTGTTCATCCTGTGGGGCGGGATGATGGTCGGGCGGCTGGTCGGCAGCGTCATCATGCGTAGCGTTCCGGCGGAGCACGTCCTGGCGCTGGCCAGCATCGGCGCGTTCGTCGTGATGCTGGTCGCCACCTTCACTACCGGGCACGTCGCGATGTGGGCGCTGATCTCGGTCGGGCTGTTCCATTCGATCATGTTCCCGACGATCTTCACGCTCGGCATCCGCGGGCTCGGACCGCTGACGGAAGAGGGGTCGGGGCTGCTGATCATGGCAATCGCGGGTGGTGCACTGGTAATCGTGCAGGGCTGGCTCGCGGACCGTTATGGCCTGCAGATCTCGTTCCTGCTGACCGCGGCGTGTGAACTCTACATCCTGTTCTACGCGCTCTGGGGATCGCGCGTGACGCATGCGCTGCCCGAGCCGGTCGCGGTTGGATGATCCGAATGGCGGCGGTGCGGCGCGTTCAGCGCTGCATCGCCGCCTTCGTATCTTCCAGTGCCAGGTCGACCAGCGTGCGCATCGCGGCACTTGCCGCCGCGGCATCGCCAGCCGCGATCGCGTCATAGACGAGCACATGATCGGGGATCGGGTTGCGGGGCAGCGCGCGGGCGCGTTGCTTGTACTGGGTGGTCCAGTTGACCGCCGCGCCGATGCTGGCGCTCAGCACGATCAGCGCATCGTTCCGCGTCGCGGTCAGCACGGCGTCGTGGAATTCGCGATCCGCCGCGCGGCCCGCCTCGGTCGCGAGCGTGTGGCGACGCATCGCGGTGAGCGCGTCCTTCATGATCTTCAGATCGGCGCGGTCGCGGCGCTCGGCCGCGAGCGCGGCGGCGGCCGGTTCGACGATCGCGCGCAGTTCGAACAGGTCGCGCACGAACATGATGTCGGGCTCGGCCGCGAATGCCCAGGCGAGCACGTCGGGATCGAGCAGATTCCATCGGCTGCGGGGCAGGACGCGCGTGCCGATCTTGGGCCGGCTCTCGACCAGCCCCTTGGCGGTCAGCACCTGGACGGCCTCCCGGTACGCGCTTCGGGACACGTCGAGCGTCTTGGAGAAATCGACTTCCCCGGCCAGCGTGTCGCCGGGCGCATATTCGCCCGACAGGATCGCGGTGCCCAGCTTGTGCGCCACCGCGCCGTGCAGGCGGCGGCCGGTCCCCCGGGGGCTGCGTGCTGTTCCGGCGTCGGTCACAATCTCCTGTGGATCGTCGTCGTTGATCGTCATAGCGCCTGCTCCATCATCACGGCGTAACAGTCCGCGTGCCATCAAGGAACGCCAAAAGATTGCTAAATCGGGCCATTGCGCATAAGTCTGAGTATAAGGGAGCTACTATCCATGACTGATATCCAGACGGCCAAGACGGCCGGCCACGACGCGTTCCGTTCGATCGACGCGACGACCGGGCTCGCAACCGGTGAGGCCTTTGCGGTGCACGGCGCCGATGACGTCGCCGCGGCCTGCGCTGCCGCCGACGCGGCGTTTGATGCGTATCGCGCGACCGACAATGCGGCCCGCGCGGACTTTCTCGAACGGATCGGCGAAGAGATCGTCGCGCTCGGTGACACGCTGATCGTCACTGCGATGCGCGAGAGCGGCTTGCCGCGCGCGCGGCTCGAGGGCGAGCGGGGTCGTACCGTTGGCCAGCTGAAGCTGTTTGCAGGCGTCGTGCGCCGCGGCGGCTGGATGGGTGTCCGCATCGACTCGGCGCTGCCCGACCGCGCACCCTTGCCGCGTCCCGACCTGCGCCTGCGGATGATCCCGCTCGGCCCGGTCGCGGTGTTCGGCGCGAGCAATTTCCCGCTCGCCTTCTCGACCGCGGGTGGTGATACCGCCTCGGCGCTCGCTGCCGGCTGCCCCGTCGTCGTCAAGGGTCATCCGGCGCACCCCGCTACCGGCGCGATGGTCGCTGGCGCAATCGAGGCGGCGGTTGCTGCCTGCGGCCTGCCAAAGGGCGTGTTCTCGCATCTGGTCGGCCCCGGCAATGATCTGGGCAGCACGCTGGTCCAGGATCCGCGGATCGCTGCGGTCGGCTTCACCGGGTCGCGCGCTGGCGGCCTGGCACTCGTCAAGCTGGCGCAGGCGCGCGACGTGCCGATCCCGGTCTATGCCGAGATGTCGAGCATCAATCCCGTCGTGCTGCTGCCCGAGGCGCTGAAAGCGCGCGGCGCGGCGCTGGGTACGGCGTTCGTCGGGTCGCTGACGATGGGCGCGGGGCAGTTCTGCACCAATCCCGGTCTGGTCCTCGCCATCGAGGGCGACGGGCTCGATGCGTTTGTCGCCGCAGCGGCGACCGCGCTTCCCGACGCACCGGCGGCGACCATGCTCACCGGCGGCATCCATGCCGCGTACCAGAAGGGCGTCGAGGCGCTTGCGGGCCATGACGCGGTCAAGACGATCGCACAGGGCAAGGTCGGCGAAGGTGTCGCACAGGGGCAGGCGGCGTTCTTCGAAACCACAGCTGCACAGTTCCTGAGCGACGCGGCACTGGGACATGAGGTGTTCGGGGCGTCGTCGCTGCTGGTGCGCTGCGCAGACGAGAACGAGCTCCATGCCGTGCTGCGCGCCGCGGAAGGTCAGCTGACCGCGACGATCCAGATGGATGCGGGCGATGCCGGGATGGCGTCGCACCTGATCCCACTGCTCGAGCGCAAGGCGGGGCGGATCCTGGCCAATGGCTGGCCGACGGGTGTCGAGGTCGCGCATGCGATGGTCCATGGCGGACCGTTCCCGGCGACGTCGGACGGTCGCACGACCTCGGTCGGCAGCCTGGCGATCGACCGCTTCCTGCGGCCGGTATCCTACCAGAACCTGCTGCCGGAATTGCTGCCCGCCTGCGTGCGTGACGACACGGACGCGCCGCGGCTGATCGACGGCGTCGTCGCCGGCTGACCCGCCAATTCCCTGCATGATGACGTCCGGGCGAACCGTAACAGCGGCACCCGAAAAGGAGAGGAAGATGAGCTTGCGCCTGTTGCAGCATGTTGGCGTCGACGGCACGCGATCGGTGATCGCGGCCACCAGCGCGGGGGCGGCTTTCGTTCCCGGCATCGACAGCGTTCGCGCGCTCGCCGAACGGGCGATCGCGGAGGGTCTTGATCTTGCCGCCACGGTCGCGGCCTGCGGTACGGGCGCCAGCGTCGACATCGCGGCCGAACTGACGGCCGGTCGTCTGATGTCGCCGATCGATCATGTCGACCCGGCGCACGTCGTCATGACGGGTACCGGGCTGACGCATCTCGGCTCGGCCGAGGGGCGCGACAAGATGCACCGTGCCGCGGCGGATGCCGAAAAGCAGACCGATTCGATGCGGATGTTCCTGGAAGGGGTCGAGCGCGGCAAGCCGGGGCCGGGCGAGTGCGGCCAGCAGCCCGAATGGTTCTACAAGGGTGACGGTTCGGGCCTCGTCGCGCCGGGGGCAGCGCTGGAGATGCCCGATTTTGCCGAGGATGGTGGCGAAGAGCCCGAGCTTGCCGGGATCTACCTGATCGGGGCTGACGGCACGCCGTTCCGGCTCGGCCTGTGTCTGGCCAACGAGTTCAGCGATCACGTGACCGAGCGGCACAATTATCTGTGGCTCGCGCATTCCAAGCTGCGCCAGGCGTCGCTCGGCCCGGAGCTGCTCGTCGGCCCACCGCCCGAGCATGTTGAGGGGATGAGCCGGATCCACCGCGACGGCGCCGTCCTGTGGGAGAAGCCGTTCCTGTCGGGCGAGGCGAACATGTCGCACAGCATCGCCAATCTCGAGGCGCATCATTTCAAATATGATCTGTTCCGCCGCCCGGGCGACATCCATGTCCATTTCTTTGGGACTGCGACGCTGTCGTTCGCCGAGGGCGTGACGACGCGTGAAGGCGACGTGTTCGAGATCGAGGCTGCGCCCTTCACGCTGCCGCTGCGCAACACGCTGACCAGGGCCGCACCGCGGTCGGTCTCGGTAAAGGCGCTTTGAGCGTGGCGGGTATCCGCATCGCCGTTGTCGGCATGGGCAAGATCGCACGCGACCAGCATCTCCCGTCGATCGCGGGCAACGCCGAATTCGAGCTCGTCGCCAGCGTCAGCCCGCGGGATCCGGGCGTCGAGGGCGTCGTCAACTTCAGGTCGCTGGAGGCGCTGCTCGCCGAAGGTCCGGCGATCGACGCGATCGCTCTCTGCACGCCGCCGCAGGTGCGCTATTCGCTCGCCACGATGGCGCTCGAAAAGCGCCTGCACGTGTTCCTCGAAAAGCCGCCGGGCGCGACACTCGCGGAGGTCGACGCGCTCGAGGCTCAGGCAGCACAGACCGGCGCGACGCTGTTCGCCGGCTGGCATTCGCGGTTCGCGGCGGGTGTCGCGCCCGCCAAGGCCTGGCTTGCCGACCGTCGCATCGACCGCGTGTCGATCGTCTGGCGCGAAGACGTCCGCGTCTGGCATCCCGGTCAGGCGTGGATCTGGGAGCCGGGCGGGCTCGGCGTATTCGATCCGGGCATCAATGCCCTGTCGATCGCGACCGAGATCCTGCCCGAGCCGTTCTTCCTGGCGTCCGCGACACTGTCGACACCGGCCAATCGTGCCGCGCCGATCGCCGCCGATCTCGCTTTCCGCAGTGCGTCGGGCACACCGATCACGATGGATCTCGACTGGCGCCAGACCGGCCCGCAAAGCTGGGACATCGTCGTCGACACCGACGCCGGCACGCTCCGTCTTGCCAAAGGCGGCGCGGTGCTGACCCTGCCCGAGGGCAGCAGCGAGCATGACGATGCGGAATATGCCGGGCTCTATGCGCGTTTCGCCGCCCTGGTCCGCGACGGGCGCAGCGAGGTCGACACGACCCCCTTCACGCTCGTTGCCGACGCGTTCCTGCGCGGCACCCGCGTCTCGGTCGCGGCGTTCGACGACTAGGACCGCGGGCGCGGTGGCCCGCGGTCCTGTTCGGCCGTGGGGTTAAAGCCTCAGGCCGAGACCGACGCCGAAGACGAGCGGATCGAGATTGATCTTCACGTTCTGCGTACCGATTGCCGTCGTGCGCAGGCGGGCGCTCGTGTCGATGTCGATATATTTGACGTCGAGGTTGAGAAAGACCTTCGGCGTGATGTCGACGTCGACCCCGGCCTGCGCCGCCCAGCCGAAGCTGTCCTTCATACGTACCCGCGTCCGTCCGACCGCCTTTTCGAGACCCGCCGAGGCATCCTCGTTCCAGAACATCGTGTAGTTCAGTCCGGCCCCGACATAGGGACGGATCGAGCCGCGTGGGTTGAGGTGATATTGCGCGGTCAGCGTCGGGGGCAGCACCCAGGTCGAGGCCAGCTTGCCGATCGATCCGGTCGTCCCGCTACGCCCGCTGGCGCTGTGTTTGGTCGTCGCGGCGATCAGTTCGAAGCCGATCTGGTCGGTGGCCATATAGGTGACGTCGATCTCGGGCATCGCGCTGTTGTCGACGCTGACGCGCTCGCCGGGAAAGGTCGGGAGGATCCCGCCCGAGCGTTCGTTCGGGGCGACGAGGATCGCGCGCAGGCGGACGAGCACGTCGCCGGCTTGGATACCGGTGCGCGGTGCCGGGTCCTGCGCCATGGCCGGCGTGGCGATGCCGAGGCCGGCGGCGGCTAGAACTACGCCGATGGTAAGATGCTTCATTGCCCGACTCCTGATTGGGATGCGTTCGGGCTAGGCGTGCGGCCAGGCGGGGGCGTTGATCACGGCCAAACGCGGATTTGATGCCGATCAAAGACCCGCCGAAGGGGACATCGCACCCATCATCGCATGTGGACCTATCACCCCGAACTGCTCGCGACACCCGTGCCGCGCTACACCAGCTATCCGACGGCTGCCGAATTCGGCGACGATGTCGGTCCGGTCGATATGGAGGAGGCGCTGGCGGCCATCGCGCCGGGCATGGTCGTCTCGCTGTATCTGCACATCCCCTATTGCCGGGACATCTGCTGGTATTGCGGCTGCAACACGGGGGCGGCGAACCGCGCCGCGCGGCTCGCCGCCTATGTCGAACGGCTCGAACGCGAGATCGCACTCGTCGCGCAGCGGGTGACTGGCGTCCGCGTGGGACGGATCGCGTTCGGCGGCGGCAGTCCGAATGCGATTCCGCCGGCGGCGTTTCTCCGGCTCGTCGAAAGCGTCAGGACGGCGTTCGACTGCACCGATGCGATACTATCGGTCGAGGTCGATCCGCGTGGCTTCGACCGCGACTGGGCGGGGGCGATCGGGCGAGCAGGGGTGTCGCGGGTCAGCCTCGGCGTCCAGACGCTCGACCCGCAGGTCCAGGCGGCGATCGGGCGTGTGCAGCCGTCGGAGGATATCCGTCGCACGACAGCGCTATTGCGCGATGCCGGTGTCGGGTCGATCAATTTCGATCTCATGTATGGCCTGCCGCAACAGTCCGAGCAGAGCCTGCGGGCCAGCATCGCCGAGAGCATCGCGATGGGCCCCGACCGGCTTGCGGTGTTCGGCTATGCGCACGTCCCGCACCTCGTACCGCGCCAGCGACGCATCGTCGCGGACGGGCTGGCGGGAACGGCGGAGCGCTTTGCGCAGGCGGCCTTGGCGCATCGCATGCTGGTCGATGCCGGCTATGACCCGGTCGGGTTCGACCATTTCGCCCGACCGGGCGATGCGCTGGCGCAGGCGGCGGCGAGCGGCGGCCTGCGCCGCAACTTCCAGGGATTCACCGAAGACCCGGCGGAGATCCTGATCGGTCTTGGGGCCAGCGCGATCAGCGATTTCCCCGACCGGATCCTGCAGACCGAGAAGAATACGGGACGCTACGGCATGCGGATCGATGCCGGAGCCCTGGCAACCTGTCGTGGGCTGCGGCGCAGCCCCGAAGACAGGCTGCGCGGCCGGGCGATCGAGACGATCCTGACCCGGGGCACGGCCGACCTGACCGCGCTGGACGGCGGGGCGGACATCCGCAGTCGGCTGACGCCGTTCGAACGGTACGGGCTGATCGCCTGGGAGGGGAATGTGCTCCGCCTGAGCGAAGACGCGCTTCCCTATGCGCGCGTCATTGCGAGCAGACTGGACGCGTACCGGCAGACCGCGTCGGCACGGTTCAGCCATGCGGTCTAGCGCGGTTGGCGGGGCGATCGCGACGCTGCCGCCGCGCTGTGCCGCCTGCAGCGTGCGCAACGATGCGCTGTGTGCGACGCTTGAAGACGCGGGCCTAGTCGCGTTGCACGGGATCGGCCGACGGCGGACGATGCCAGCAGGGCAGGTGCTGGTCTGGAGCGGGGATCCGAACGCGATCTGCGCCACCGTCGTGTCGGGCGTGCTCAAGGCGATGCGCACGGGGCCCCAGGGTCGCGAACACATTGTCGGCCTCGCCTTTGCCGGTGATTTCGTCGGCGACCTGTTTGCCGACACCGCGAACGAGACGATCCGGGTGATCACCGATGCGGAGCTGTGCGTGTACCCGCGCGCGGCGCTGCAAAACATGCTCGACGCGCATCCGGCGATGGAACGCCTGTTGCTGCACCGCACGCTCGGTGCGCTCGACGATGCGCGGATGTGGATGCTGATGCTGGGACGCAAGGCCGCAGGCGCGCGGATCGCCACGTTCCTGCTGGAAATGGCACGGCGGATGGGTCAGCCGGGCCCGGCCCGCTTCGACCTGCCGATGAGCCGGTCGGAGGTCGGCGCACTGCTGGGGATGACGATCGAGACCGTCAGCCGGCAGATGACGTCCCTGAAACGCCGCGAGGTCCTTGCCCTGCCGGGCGGGCGCGGCGTCATCATCCTCGATCGGGCGCAGCTCGCGCGGGCCGCGGCGGGCTGAGCGACAGCGTCCGGCGCCGGTGCTAGGCGGCGCTGCGCTGGTCCGATCCCGCCTGTGTCAGGTCGAAACGCCGGGGGCAGAGGGCGACGAGCGCCGGGCGGTGGCTCACAAGGATCAGCCCCTGTCCGGTCGTGTCGAGGCGCTGCGCCAGTCGGACGGCAAGCAGCTTTTCGGTCGTGCCGTCCAGCCCCTCGCTCGGCTCGTCGAGCACGAGCCACGGCGCGAGCGAGCAATAGGCACGCGCGACCGCGAGACGGCGCCGCTCCCCGCCCGACAGGCGTGCGCCGTTTTCACCGACCCACGCGTCGAGTCCGTGATCGAGCGCGCGGACCCGATCGTCGAGCACCGCGTCGTACAGCGCCCGCCACAGCGTGGCATCGTCGGCATCCGGGTTGGCCAGCATCAGATTGTCGCGCACCGTGCCCGACAGCAGCGCGGCATCCTGTGGTGCCCAGGCGAAGCTGCGCCGCGATATCTCTGCCGGGATCAGGCCGATATCATCTCCGTCCAGCCATATCTCGCCAAGCGTGCTCGGCCGCAACGACAGCATCTTTTCGACGAGCGTCGTCTTGCCGATTCCCGAGGGGCCGGTCAGCGCGACCCGATCGCCCCGCCGCACGTGACACGTCCCCGCCGGCAGGACGAAGTGCAGTGCGCTATGGGCTGGACCGGTCGTGTTCGGCAAGGCGCGCGGAGATGCATCCTGCAGGTAAGGCTCCGCGCTCTCGTGCGTTTCCAGAATATCGTCGAGCCGGTCGCGTGCCGCGTGCATGCGACCTCGCTCGATCATTGCGCGCAACACCGGCGTTCCCGCGTCGATCGTCATCGCCGCTGCCAGCGCCGCCAGTGCAGCCCGTGGCGCCCCCGATCCCGCCGACAGGATCGCGGCGCCGGCGGCGGCGATACCGACGGCCGTCGCGTGCAGCAGATCCAGCCATCCGGCGGCTTCTGCCTGCGCACGCTGCGCGGCGGCGAGCGCACGGCTTCGATCGTCGACCTGCGCGGTGGCCCAGGGCTCGAGCCCGAAGCATCGCAGTTCGGGGGCGGCATCGGCAAGGCCTGCGAACGTCTCGCGAAGTGCCCCGGCAGCATATTGCACCGCCTGGCCAAGTGGCGCGCTACGACGGGCAAGCCGGTCGGCAACGATCAGGAGCACCGCCATGCAGCACGCGGTGGCGATCGAGGCTCCGACGCTGCCGAGCGATACGAGCCCGAGCCCCGCGATCAGCGCGGCGGCGACGCCCCAAGGCGCGGACTGGCGTACGAACTGCATCTCCATCGCATCGACGTCGCCGATCAGCCGGGCGGTCGCCTCGCCCGTCCCGAAGGCGAGCGCGGTACCAGCGGGCTGTGCTGCGAGCACGCGGAAGATGGCCGGGCGGATCCGCGCGAGCGCGCCGAACGCCGCCTCGTGGCTGGCGAGGCGCTCGCCGTAGCGTGCGCCGGTCCGCAGGATGGCAAGAAGCCGGATTCCCGCGCTGGGCAGCATGTAGTTGAACGCGAGCGCTGCCGCCGGGCCCGCCAGACCGGCGATCGCGGCGGCGGTGATGAACCAGCCCGACAGCCCGAGCAGCAGGACGGATGCCGCCGCAACGAGCGCGGCGAGCAGCGCGGCGCGTGCGAGAAGTGGGCGCTGCGCACGTCGCTCCTGCGCGAGCAACCTGTCGAGTGGACCGGTCATGCGGGGTCTCCAAGCCGGACCACGTGATCGGCAATGCCGGCCAGGCGGTCGCTATGCGTCGCGATCAGCGTCGTCCGGCCGCGACAGGCCGCCGCGATCGTCGTCACCAGCGCGATCTCCGACAGCGCATCGAGATGCGCCGTCGGCTCGTCGAGCAGCAAGATCGGTGCAGGCTTGAGCATGGCGCGCGCCAGGGCAAGCCGCCGCCGTTCGCCACCGGACAGCCCGCCGCCGCGCGCATCGAGCCGGGTGTCGAGACCGGCGGCCATCCGACCGCCGCCGCGTGCCATCAGCATCGGCCGAAGACCGGCCTGCACCACCGCGCGGTCGATCGCATCGTCGGTGGCGTCGGGGCAGGCAAGGCGCAGGTTTTCGCGGATCGTTCCGGCGATGATCAACGGATGCTGGCCAGCCCAGGATGCGCGCGGCGCGAGCGAACCGCCGGGTGGGAGCCGCTGGTCGTCGATCAGGACATCGCCCGCGACCAGCGGCGCGAGGCCGAGCAGCAGGTGCAGCGCGCTGGTCTTGCCGCTGCCTGATGGTCCGATCAGCACGACGATGCGGCCGGACGGAACGTCGAACGACAGGTCGGACACAGCGTCCCGTTCCGCGTCGGGATAGCGGATCGCGACCGACTGGAACGCCAGTGCGGGAAGAGCGGGCATTTCGAGCCGCAGTGCGTGCGGCGTCGATGGCAGCGACGCCGGCATGGGACAGGCGGGCGCGGGGAGGGCGATCAGGCGATCCGCCGCGGTCTCGGCCGCCTGCTTGTCGTGATAGGCGGCGGCGAGACGGCGCATCGGCGCGTAGAATTCGGGCGCGAGTGCCAGGACGAAGAAGGCGCGGCCGAGATCGAGCTGCTCGGGCACCGGGAAGGGCAGGAGGTGGAGCAGGTTGAACCCGCAATAGACCGCGACCAGCGCGACCGAGAGTGCGGCGAAGAACTCCAACGCCCCCGAGGACAGGAAGGCGACGCGCAGCACGCCCATCGTCCGCGCCGCGAGTTCGTCCGCGGCGACCCCGAGCGCGCGCGCCTCGCGGCCCTCGGCGCCGAACGCAAGGACGACCGGCAGCGCCCGCACCCGATCCGCGAACCGCCCGGTCAGCCGGGCCAGCGCGGTAAACTGGCGCCGGGATTTGTCCGCGGCCGCACCCCCCGCAAGCGCCATCGCGACGATGAACGGTATGAGCGTCACGACCAGGATGCCCGCGGCGACGGGGCTGGCCAACGCGGTCGCGAGCAGGATCAGGAAGGGTGCGATGGCGCCTGCTTTGCGCGCGGGCAGGAATCGCGCGATATAGCCGTCGAGCGCGTCCACCTCGTCCACCACCGCGGCCATCAGGACGCCCGTGGTCGTCGGCGCACCGAGGTGGCGATGCAGCGCCGACGCGACGATCCGGCGACGCAGCGTCACCTTGGCGTCTTCAGCCTGGCGGGCGCCCCTGCGCGTCGCGAGCATGACGACGAGACCGCGAAGGCCGCCGGACAGAACGACGAGCATTGCCCAGGGCAGGACCGCTGCGGCACCGGCCGGAACCGCGACGATCGCCCCCGCCAGGCCGCCGGCAAAGCCGATCGCGGCAACGCTGTCGAGCATGAGCCACGCCGCCGCCGCATCGCCGCGTCGACCGCCCTGGGCGATGGTCTTGAGCCACTGGCGACGCGCGCGGGGCGTCGGGTCGGTGGATGGGAGGTCGCTCGAAGAAAGTGCCGTCATGGACAGGCTTGTCGCGTATTGCCGTTCGTCTGGTCTTTGACCGCGGTCAATGTTCTGGTCGGCCGCGCCACTTACGCCCCGACCAAACCGGCATGTTCGCCGGGGGGGGAGACCGTTCCATGGACCTCGGGGTCATCGACCTGTCGCGGCTGCAGTTTGCGCTCACCGCGCTCTATCATTTTCTCTTCGTGCCGCTGACGCTGGGCCTGTCGATGATGCTCGTCATCATGGAATCGGTCTATGTCATGACGAACCGGCCGATCTGGCGCGTGATCACGCGCTTCTGGGGGCGGATCTTTGCGATCAACTTCGTGCTGGGGGTGGCCACCGGGCTGACGATGGAATTCCAGTTCGGCACGAACTGGTCGTATTTCTCGCATTATGTCGGGGACATATTCGGCGCGCCGCTCGCGATCGAGGGGCTGATGGCGTTCTTCCTCGAAGCGACGTTCGTCGGCATCATGTTCTTCGGCTGGGGGCGGCTGTCGAAGCTCGGGCATCTGCTCGTCACGGCCATGGTGGCGCTCGGCACCAACCTGTCCGCGCTGTGGATCCTGATCGCGAACGGCTGGATGCAGAATCCGGTCGGTGCAAAGTTCAATCCGGAAACGATGCGGATGGAGGTCACCGATTTCGGCGCCGTCCTGTTCAACCCGATCGCGCAGGCCAAGTTCGTCCACACGGTCAGCGCCGGTTATGTCTGCGCGGCGGTGGTCGTGCTCGGGATCAGCGCCTTCTGGTTGCTGACCGACCGCTACAAGGGCGTGGCACGGCGATCGATGACGGTGGCGGCAGCCTTTGGCCTGGCCGCGTCGCTGTCGGTGGTCGTGCTGGGTGACGAGAGCGGCTATGCCCTGACCGACAACCAGAAGATGAAGCTCGCCGCGATCGAGGCGGCCTGGCACACGGCACCGGCGCCGGCCGGTCTGACACTGTTCGGGGTACCCGACGTCGCCGCCCGGGAAACCCGGTACGAGGTCCAGATCCCCTGGGTCCTCGGGCTGATCGCGACGCGCAGCCTCGACGGCACCGTCACCGGCATGTCCGAACTGGTGCTCAAGGCGCAGGAGCGGATCACGTCGGGCGTAGTCGCCTATGACGCGGTCGAACGGCTCAAGACCGACCCTGCCAACGTCGTACAACGCGCACGGTTCGAGGCGCACAAGCGTGACCTGGGCTACGCCCTGTTGCTCAAGCGGCATGTCGCGGATCCGCGCACTGCCAGCCCCGCACTGATCGCTTCCACGGCATGGGACGTGGTGCCGAACGTGCCGCTGATGTTCTGGAGCTTCCGGATCATGGCTGCGATCGGGGTCCTGATGATCGCGCTGTTCGGTGCGGCGTTCGTCCTGACGTCGCTCCGCCTGCACACGCAGACGCGGTGGTTCCTGAAACTCGCGGTGATCGCGATCCCCTTGCCCTGGATTGCGATCGAGCTGGGCTGGATGCTCGCCGAGATCGGCCGCCAGCCCTGGGCGATCGAGGGCGTGCTGCCGACCTTCCTCGCCGCATCCTCGCTGACGCGCGGGGTCCTGTGGACGACGATCATCGGTTTCACTGCAATCTACGGGACGCTCGCGGTCATCGAGGTCCGCCTGATCCTCGCGACGATCCGCAAGGGGCCGTTCGAGCATGACGAGGATGCCTATCCGGTGCCCGATGCCGGACCGGCAGGGCGCGGCGCCACGCGCCCCGTTGCTGCTGACCCGATCCCCGCCTGACCCCTTCTCGCCTGATCCGAAAGGCACGATCCGATGTTTGACTATGAGACGCTGCGCATATTGTGGTGGGGGCTGATGGGGGTGTTGCTCATCGCCTTTGCGCTGACCGACGGGTTCGACCTCGGGGTCGCCACGCTTCTGCCGTTCGTCGCACGGACCGATTCCGAGCGCCGGATGGTGATCAACTCGGTCGGTCCGACCTGGGAGGGGAACCAGGTCTGGTTCATCCTGGGTGGCGGCGCGATCTTTGCCGCCTGGCCGTTCGTCTATGCGGTCAGCTTTTCCGGCTTCTATTTCGCGATGTTCCTCGTGCTCGCGGCGCTGATCCTGCGACCGGTCGGGTTCAAATACCGGTCGAAGCGGCCGGATCCGCGGTGGCGGTCCGGGTGGGACTGGGCGCTGTTCGTGGGCGGTGTCGTGCCTGCGCTCGTCTTCGGGGTCGCGGTCGGCAATGTCCTGTCGGGGGCGCCGTTCCGGCTGGACAGCGATCTGCGCGCCTTTTTCGACGGCAGTTTCCTCGGGCTGTTCACGCCCTTCACGCTGATCTGCGGCCTGTTGTCGGTCGCGATGCTGGTCCTGCACGGCAGCGCGTGGCTGGCGATCAAGGTCGAGCATGGCCCGGTCCATGACCGCGCGACGCGGTTCGGGACGCTGGCCGGCATGCTGTCACTGGTCCTGTTCGCGGCCGGCTGGGCGTTCGTCGCCTGGACCGATATCGGGTTCCGCATCGTCGGGACAATCGAGGCGGCGGGGCCGTCCAATCCGCTGCGCACGACGAGCGAAATCGCTGCGGGCGCATGGCTGGCGAACTATGCACTCCATCCCTGGATGATGATCGCTCCGCTGCTGGGATTCGGCGGCGTGGTGGTCGCGCTGATCGGGATACGCCGACGGATCGAGAGTGCGGCATTTGCGGGATCCTCGGCATCGGCGGTGGGGATCATCGCGACCGTCGGGCTGTCGATGTTCCCCTACATCCTGCCGTCCAGCATCGATGAGCATTCGAGCCTGACGGTCTGGAATGCGTCATCCTCCGAAAAGACACTCGGGATCATGCTGTTCGTCACCGCCGTCTTCCTGCCGATCGTCCTCGCCTACACCGCATGGGCCTTCAAGCTGATGTGGGGCCGCGTCACGGCGCACGAGGTCGCGACCAATCCCGATTTCTACTGATCACTCCGTGCGGCAAGGACGATAGATAATGTGGTATTTCAGTTGGGTATTGGGCCTCGGCCTTGCGCTGGGCTTCGGAGTGCTGAACGGCATGTGGCATGAATTCTCGTTGCCGGCCGATGACGAGATCGACGTACCGGACATGCCGTAGACAGTGTCGGGCAACATATCTTGCCCGGCCCGTCCGGCGATATTGACCAGTCGGCGCCGAATTGATGCGGTCAATTCGGCGACCGGGCGCTATATCTGCCGTCATGCTTGCTGCAACCATCTGCGTCGACTGTGCAGTTCGCGATCAGTCGCTCTGCGGAAGCCTGACCAATAGCGAACTGCATGCGCTCAATACCCTGGGTCGGCGGCGGATCGTGCGGCGTGGCGAGACGCTGATCTGGGCGGGTGAGGACAATATCCTGTGCGCCAATCTCCTGTCGGGCGTGCTCAAGCTCGTCGCATCGAGCGGTGACGGTCGCGAGCAGATCGTCGGGCTCCTATACCCCGCCGACTTTGTCGGGCAGCCCTATCCCGGGCAGGCCGATTTCAGCGTGTCGGCGCTGACCGACGCGGAAGTGTGCATCTTTCCGCGGGCGTCGTTCGAGCGCGTCCTGACCGATCATGCGCGGATGGAGCGGCTGTTGCTGCAACGCACGCTTGCCGCGCTCGACGAAGCACGATCGCGCATGCTGACGCTCGCGCGCAAATCGGCGAGCGAGAAGGTCGCAGGGTTTCTCGTCGATATGGCGACCCGTGCCGCGGCGACCGGTTGCAGGGGAACGCCCAGCGGGCCGGTCACGTTCGACCTCCCGCTTTCGCGGGGTCAGATCGCCGACATATTGGGTTTGACGATCGAAACCGTCAGCCGGCAGATGACGCAGCTGAAGACTCGCGGCGTCATCGGCTTGCCCGGCGGACGAGCCATCACCATTGTCGACCGCGACGCTCTCGCGGCGCGCGCCGATCCGGCATAGCGACGCCGGGACCGACAGCAGGCTGTGCTCAGGGTGAAGTGCTACGCGCCAGGCTGTCGGTCAGCCGCATCCTGGCGGCGCGCGTGAGGCGGGCATGCCCCAGGGTCAGGATCGACAGCTCGGTGAAGTCGGTGGCACGCCGGCAGCCGTCGAAGAAGCATCGCAACATATAGCCGAGCATGTCGGGCGCGAACCGGTCGGCTTCGATCGAACGCGGATCGAGTGCGACGATGAGATCCTGTGCGTAGACGGCGTCGGTCGCGCGGTGTGCGGCGACATGATCGAGCAACACGCCGATCAGCGGCTGGGACGGGGTTCGCCGGAACAGCGTGTCGAGCGTCGGCTCGAGGCCATCGTCGCACCGTTCGGTCACCAAGGCCAGTCGCGCACAGATCCAGTCCGCATCACGTGCCGAGGGCCTGACGGGCAAGCAGTCGGCGCAATGTTCCAGAATGCTGCACAGGCTGCGCAGGTCGGCATGCGCGGACAGCAGCTCCGCGAGATCGTCGTCGCGGATGACATGCCAGTGACGACACGCTGGAACCGGGGACGACTCGCCGTCGCGTGATGCCCGATCGACGCGCTGCGCCTTGCCGTCCTGCTTCGTGCCGTGCCCGTCCGTCATGCCGGCTCCTCCGGTTATCGCTCTGCCCGTTATGGCGAACCGTGGCATTGATCGTCGTCAAAGGGGCAGGGTGCCGGTTTGAGGCGACCGCGACGCCAGGGCGCGGACTGATATTTGGTGACGTTTACCGATGCTTAGGCGCGCCGGCCTATCTTTGGACGGGTCGCCCCGTCGTTCCGAAGTCGCGGGATGGACGCATTTTCACAGCTGACCATAATGGTGGAACTGGCCATCATTATGGGTCAATATATTTGCCAATAAGCTAGGTAATAATACAGTATTGGCATATACTTGCCGGATAGCATGGAGACTTCAACGCAAGACGATTCCGTTTCGACAATGAGCCAGCCGGGCCGTACTGTGGCCGGGTTGTGCATCGCGGCTGTCTTTGTGTGTGCGACGGTCCCGATGATCGGGTGGATGCTGCGGATTCCCGTGCTGACGACGTTCGGTTTGGTCGAGCCAATGCCGCCGTTCGGCTGCATTGCCTTTGCCTGCATGGCGGCGGCGACCCTGATATTGTCACGCGGACATTCCAGTCGCCGGGCCATGCCGCTGCTCGCCGTGCCGATCGCCATTGGTCTTGAGCGCCTGTTCGTCCAACTGGTCCTGCCGGCCGGGAGCCATGGAATCGATGGGTGGCTGTTTGCGGACGATGTCCGGACAGCCTTTGATCGCGCGATGACGGGGCCGGGCATTGTCGCCGATCTCATACTCGTCGCATTGCCCGTCGCGATCGGCGCAGCCGCGGCAAATACCCGCTCCTATGGACGGCTGGCGGCGGCACTCGCAGGCGGCAGTTTGGTGACTGCAAGCACAGCCTTATTGTTGATCCCGATGCTCCCGGCCCTGCATGCGACCGGGTGGCATCTGTCGTCGACGTCCCTGCCATCCGCGATCGGCGCGATGCTGCTGGCCCTGGCGGTACTTGCCTGGCGAAGTGATATTCTGGACGAGCCCGGTGCCTGGTCGCCCGAATGGCACATGTTGCGACTTGTTCTGCCGCTGCTGCTGGTCGTACCGGTGCTAGCGCCGCTCGTGGAAATGGCGAGCATCGAGCTTGCCGGGGTGTCTGCGGTCTGGGGCGAACTGCTGACCGTCACGCTGAATTTCGTGGTGGTCAGCGCGCTCGTCACCTGGACGGTGCGGAGCGCAGCGCGGCATCGCGCCGCGTTGTCCGAGCTGACCGAGGCATTGAACGCCGCACCGATGGCGCTGGTCGATACCGATGACCGGATCATCCACTGGTCGCGCGGGTGCGAGGAATTATACGGGTGGCGTGCGCACGAGGCGCTCGGCAGGCAGAAGCATGTACTGCTCGCGTCGCGCACCGCCGACGGCAGCTTGGCGACGGGCTGCCCGCATGCCGATGGCGAGCGTGAACTGATCGAGCGCCGACGCGACGGCAGCGCGGTGCACGTGATCGAGCAGGCGCGCAGGGTCGAGAAGCTGGCCCGTGCGCCGGCCCTCGTCCTGTCGATGACCGATATCAGCACCCGGCTCGAGATCGAGGCCGCGCTGCGCAAGAGCGAGGAGCGTCTCGCGCTCGCCAGCAGTGCGCACGAGATCGGGGTCTTCGAATGGGAAATCGCAACGGGGGCGCTGACCTGGACCGCAGGGTCCGAGCAGCGTCTGGGGCTGCCCGCGGGAAGCCTGCACGATTATCCGAGCTGGGCGGCGTTGATCGACCCGGACGACCTGGCGGAGGTCGAGCGCACGATCGCCGAAACCGTCGGCATGCGCGCACCGCGCATCAGTTTCACCTATCGATTGAGACTGCCCAACGGCACGCAGCGTTTCCTCGAAGGCTCTGCGCGCTGCTTCTACGATCAGGCAGGCGCGATGGTCCGGACCACGGGAATCACGCTGGACATAACGCGGCACGAGGAGCGCGAGGCGGCGCTTCGCGTGCGCGAGGCGCAGCTGCGGTCGATCCTCGAAACCGTGCCCGACGCGATGATCGTGATCGACGAGGCCGGCGCCATCCGCTCCTTCAGCGCCGCCGCCGAACTCATCTTCGGCTATAGCGCCGCCGAGGCGATCGGATTGAACGTGCAGACCCTGATCCCGGGCGAGCGCGAGGCGTGGCAGCAGGGGTATTTACGGCGTTATCCGGCCTCGGGCGATCGGCGTGGCGTTGGTCATGGCCGGCTCACCACCGCGCGGCGCGCGGACGGAAGCAGCTTCCCGGTAGAGCTGCATGTCGGCGAAGCGCTGGTCGACGGCGAACGCGTGCTGACGGGGTTCGTCCGTGACATTTCGGAACGGATCGCCGCGGAAGAGCGGCTGAGCCTCGTCCGGCGGGAATTGATGCAGGTCATCCGGTTGAACGCGGTCGGCGAAATGGCTGCGGCGCTCGCGCATGAACTCAACCAGCCGCTCGCTGCGATCGCGAACTTCGTCACGACCGCCGAATTGCTCCTCGACAGCGGCGCCGGCATGGATGGCGACCGGCTCAAGGCCACGTTAATATCGGCGAACGCGCAGGCCCTGCGGGCAGGCGACATCATCCACCGGCTTCGCGAGTTCATCGCCAAGCGCGAGTCCGAGATGCGGATCGAGCCCGTGGAGGCGACACTGCGTGAGGCCGTCACGTTGCTGACGTCCGGCGGACAGCATGCCGATATCGAGCTGAGCTTCGCGCTGTCCCCCGACGCCGACTTCATGCTCGCGGATCGGATCCAGGTGCAGCAGGTGGTCGTCAACCTGCTCCGCAACGCGTTCGAGGCGTTGGCGACATCGCCCGACGGCGCGCGCGGCGTCCTCATCGAGGCGCGGTTGAACAAAGCGGCGCTCGTCGAGATCAGCATCTGCGACAATGGTCCCGGCTTGCCCGATGCGATCCTGTCGCGGATGTTCACGCCCTTCACGTCATCGAAGGGGGAGGGGGGCATGGGCTTCGGCCTGTCGATCTGCCGCCGGATCGTCGAAGCGCATGGCGGGGAGCTGGTCGGCTTCAATGCCCCGGGCGGTGGCGCCTGCTTTCGCTTCACCGTGCCGCATGTCTGTTTGGAATAAGCCGTGAAAGGATGTCTGGATGCGTACCGTCTATGTCGTCGACGATGACGACGCCGTCCGTGCATCGGTGCAGGGGCTGCTGTCGACCCGTCCGAACCTGCTGATCCGCGGCTTTCGCTCCGGGGATGCGTTTCTGGCCGAGCTCAGCAGCCTCGACCCGGGTATCGTGCTGCTCGACCATCATATGCCCGGAACCACCGGGCTCGAGGTGTTGCGAAAGCTCGTGCCGTTCGCACCGCATTTTGCGCCGATCATCCTGACCGGGCAGGGCGACGTGCAGCTCGCGGTCGAGGCGATGAAGGCGGGCGCACTCGAGTTTCTGGAAAAGCCGTGCGATCCGCACATCCTGCTGCGCACGGTCGATGAAGGTTTTGCGCGGCTCGAAACCGAAACCGCGGCGGCGGACCGGACCCAGGCGGCGCGTCAGCGGATCGCGCGGCTCTCGATGCGCGAGACCGACGTGCTGATGGGACTGATCGACGGCCAGCCGAACAAGGTGATCGCGCATGCGCTGAGCCTCAGCCCGCGGACCGTCGAGATCTACCGCGCCAATCTGATGGACAAGCTCGGCGTGCGCAGCCTGTCCGAGGCGCTTCGGATCGCCTTTGCCGCCGGCCTCGTGACGGTCGACTGACGATCGTTCGGTCCAAGGGGGTGTCGTTTGTGGCGTGTGCCGGTTAGGAAGGACCTGACGCCAAGCGGGAGTATCTTTTGGAAGCTGTATCGATCGTTCTGTTCCTCCTGCTCGCGGTAGTCCTGAGCGGGTCCATTTCGCGAATGCTCCCCGTGCCGGTGCCGACGCCTCTGGTGCAGATCATGCTCGGTGCGGTCATCGGTATGTCGACGTCGTACCGGGTCGCGCTCGATCCCGAACTCTTCCTGCTGCTGTTCCTGCCACCGTTGTTGTTCCTCGATGGCTGGCGGATCCCCAAAGACGAGCTGCTCAAGGACATTTCGACCGTGGTCGAACTGGCGCTGGGGCTGGTCCTGATCACGGTGATCGGCATGGGGCTGTTCATTCACTGGATGATCCCGGCGATGCCGCTTGCCGTCGCGTTCGCGCTGGCCGCGGTCGTCTCGCCGACCGACCCGATCGCGGTCTCGGCGATCGCCGCACGCGTGCCGATCCCGAAGCGGATGATGCACATCCTTGAAGGGGAATCGCTGCTGAACGATGCGTCGGGCCTCGTCTGTCTGCGCTTCGCGATCGCCGCGGCGCTGACCGGATCGTTCTCGCCGTCCTCCGCCGCAATCAACTTCGTCTGGGTGGCCGGCGCAGGGATCGTCGTGGGCGTCGGCCTGACGCTCGCGGTCACGCGCGCCAAAGCCTGGGTATCGCGGCGGTTCGGCGAAGAATCGGGGTCGCAGATCCTTGTCAGCCTGCTGATCCCGTTCGGTTCCTATCTCCTCGCCGAACATCTTCACGCGTCGGGGATCCTCGCGGCCGTCGCGGCGGGCGTGACGATGACCTATGCCGAGATATCGCGTCAGGCGCTGCCCAATACACGGATGCGGCGCAACTCGGTGTGGGACACGATCCAGTTCGCGCTCAACGGCATCATCTTCGTGCTGCTCGGCGAACAGCTGCCGGCGATCCTTGCGGGTGCCAGGACGACGGTCAAGATGACGGGGCATGACAGCACCGGCTGGCTTGCCGCTTATGTCCTCGCGATCGTCGCCGGACTCGCCGCCCTGCGGTTCGTCTGGGTCTGGGTGTCGTTGCGGCTGACACTGCTGCGCCGACGCTATCGCGACGGGGTGACCGTTCACAGCCCGGACTGGCGGGTGGTCGCGGCGATGTCGCTGGCGGGTGTCCGCGGGGCGATCACGCTGGCGGGCGTCCTGACGATTCCGCTCGTGCTCGACGACGGCACCGCGTTTCCGGCGCGCGACCTCGCCATATTCCTGGCCGCTGGGGTGATCATCGTGTCGCTGGTGCTGGCGAGCGTCGGCTTGCCGATCCTCCTCAACGGCCTGACGATGCCGCCCGAGCCGTCGCTGCTCGCGGAAGAGGACGCGGCGCGGGTCGCGGCGGCGGAAGCGGCGATCCGCGCGGTCGAGCGGTCGCAGCATGAGCTGGCCGAACGGATGGGCGACGGCGATTTCTATGCGGCGGCGGGCGGCCGGGTGATGGACATCTATCGCGACCGGATCGACAGCCGCAGCGGTTCTGCCAAGGCGTCCGCGGCCGCGCGTGTGCAGGACCGGATCGAGCGGGACTTCAAGCTCGTCGCGCTCCAGGCGGAACGCAGCACGATCGTCGATCTCGCGCGCGATCGCCGGATCGGCAGTGCGACGATCCGCAAGCTGGTCCGTGAACTCGACCTCGTAGAGGCCCGGTATCGCAGCTGACGGTCTGCGAGGGCCTCAGACGGGAGCGCCGGGCTTTCTCAGCGTGGAAAGCCATGCGACCACGTCATCGGGTCGTGTCACGGGGATCATGTGGCCGCCTGCGACCAGCGTGAGCGCTGCGGCGGGACAGGCGTTGGCGAGACCCTGGCCGTGGGCCAGCGGATCGAGCACAGCGTCGTCGCGTCCGAACAGGATCGCGGTCGGGACAGACAGCGAAGGATAGCGGTCGACCATCGCGGGCAGATCGGCATTTGCCGCTGCGAGATCTGCCGCCGCTCCGGCAAAGGCCGATGGACGACCGATCAGCGCGCCGCCGCCGCGTGTCGCGAAATCGTCGGGTACCGGATCGGGTGCGAAGACCATGCGCGCGCCGCTGGGTCGCGCGAGCAACGCCGCGGGCGTGGCGACCGTCCATGCCAGCGCGCTGCGCATCGCTCGCGTAGCGATGGCGCGCGTTGCGACGATCTGCGGCACGGTGGCGAGTGGCTGGGTCAGGGGTGCGATCAGCGCGAGCCCGCCAACCTGCCGCGGATGATCGAGCGCCAGCGCGAGCGCGATCGAGCCGCCCACCGAGTGGCCGACGACGAGCGGCCGGTCGAGCCCCATCGCGGTAATGAACGCCGCGACATGCGCGGCTTGTGCACGGATATTGGCCTGCGCGATCGGCGCCGAATAGCCCGAGCCCGGGCGGTCGATCAGGATCACGCGGTGATCCGCACTCAGTCGGTCGAGCAACGCATAGCCGAAGTTGCGCATCTGCCCGCCAAGCCCGTGGATCATCACGATCGCCGGGCCCGTTCCACGTTCGAGGTAATGCACGCGTCGCCCGTCGATATCGATGAACCTGCCGTCGGCGGGCACGCGGCGTTCCACGCGGTTCGCCGCTAGCCTGGCAAACAGCGCAAGACCGGCCACCACACTGAGCGCGAGACCGGCTGCACGCGCGGCCGGATGGCGAGGCGGCGTGGGCGCCGCGCGGTTGTTCTCTTTCATATGCGTCATCCGCCGACACATAGATTGCGCCGACAAGTCCCGCCAAGCCTCCGGCACGTTTGGAATAACCGCCCGCGAGCGCCAGTTCGCGCGGACCCCATTTCAGGAAGGGGGGTGAGCCGCTCTATCATCTCGTCGATGTTGCATGGGCGGTATGCAACCCGCTTGCGAAGCGGCAGGCGCAGGCGGCATGACGCTAATATTGGAACCGGGCCGGGCGGGTGCGCCGGATGGGAGATGGTGATGACCGACATGATGGCGATCCTGGCGGCGCAGCGGGCGGCGTCGATGGCGGCGATGCCCGAGCCGCTGTCGGTCCGTAAGGACCGACTGAAACGGGCCGCGGCGATGATCCGCGAGTCCGCCACACGGTTCTGCGATGCACTGTCGGAGGATTTCGGTCACCGGAGCCGCGAGCAGTCGATGATCACCGACATCGCCGGATCGATTGCGCCGATCACCCATGCGATCAAGCATCTCGACCGCTGGGCGAAACCGGAGCGGCGCGCGGTGCAGTTTCCGCTAGGGCTGCTCGGCGCGAAGGCCTGGGTCGAATATCAGCCCAAGGGCGTGGTCGGGGTGATCGCGCCGTGGAATTTCCCGGTCAACCTCATCATGGCGCCGCTTGCGGGCATCTTCGCGGCCGGCAACCGCGCGATCGTCAAGACCAGCGAATATACCCCGGTCACGGGTGCGCTGTTCGAGGAGCTCGTCGGGCGGTATTTCGCGGCGGACGAGCTCGCCTTTGTCGGTGGCGGGCCGGAGGTCGGCAAGGCGTTCGCCAGCCTGCCGTTCGACCATCTGCTCTTCACCGGCGCGACAGGGATCGGGCGCCATATCCTCCACGCTGCCGCTGACAATCTCGTCCCCGTGACATTGGAGCTGGGCGGCAAGTCGCCAGTGGTGATCGGTGACGGGACGGATATCGCACGCGCGACGGAGCGGGTGGCGCTTGGCAAGATGCTGAATGCCGGCCAGATCTGTCTCGCGCCCGATTACATGCTGGTCCGCGACGCGGACGAGCCTGCGGTGGTGGCCGGGCTGACCGCAGCGGCGAGCGCGATGTATCCGACATTGCTCGACAACCCGGACTATACGTCGCTGGTCAGCGACCGTCACATGGCGCGGTTGAACGACTGGCTCGACGATGCCCGAACCAAGGGCGCGCGGGTCGAGATCGTCAATCCGGCGGGCGAGGACCTCAGCGGTGCGAACACGCGCAAGATGCCGCTCCACATCGTCCGCGACGCGACCGATGACATGATCGTGATGCAGGAGGAGATCTTCGGCCCGGTCCTGCCGATCCGTCGTTATGACGATATCGACGACGCGATCGGCCAGATCAACCGGCGCGACCGGCCGCTTGCCCTTTATCACTTCGGCAGCGATGCGGGCGAGCGTCGCCGGTTGCTCGATCGAACCGTGTCGGGCGGCGTCAGCCTCGACGACGTGATCCTCCATGTCTCGATGGAGGATCTGCCGTTCGGCGGCATCGGCCCGTCGGGCATGGGCGCCTATCACGGCGCAGACGGGTTCCGTACGTTCAGCCATGCCCGCGCGGTCTTCCGGCAGGCGCGGTTCGACGTCGCCAAACTGGCTGGCCTGAAGCCCCCCTATGGTGCAACCGCGCGCAAGGCCGCCGCGCGGCTGATCGGATGAACCGCGCGTCCAACCGGTCCGCCGCGGCCAGCGGCGGTCAGAAGTCCTTGCGCAGCAGCAGCCCGGCGTAGCGCTGGTCGTCACGCGGGACGAACCGGACCGTCCCTGCGAACGTCCCTGCGGTGAGGAACGACGAATAGGAGGTGTTCGTCAGGTTCTTCACATAGGCGCGCAACTGCCAGCCCGACTGGTCGCTGAGCAGGGCGACGCTCGCATTCCAGATCGCATAGGCGGGCTGCACGGTGCTCGGCGTCTGCGCCAGCGCATATTGCACCTTGCTGCTGAACGTCACGTCGCTCTGCAGTTCGAGTGCTAGGCTGTCGCTGAGCCCGAAGCGGTACGCCGCATTCTCATAGAGCTTGATCTTGGGTGCATAGGGAAGCGGCTGGCCGTCGATGTTGCAGCTCGTCGGCGCGCCGGGCGGGCAGAGGAAATTGCGCACCGTTGCGTCGGTATAGGCGGCCGAGATGTCGAGCGTCAGCCCCTTGGTCGGGCGCAGCGTCACGTCCGCCTCCGCACCGCGCGACCGCACCGAGCCGGCGTTGATCAGGCGGCTGACCTGCGCGCCTGCGACGACGTCGTTGAAGCTGGCCTGATACCCGTCGAAGTTCGTCGTGAATGCAGCCAGGCTGTAGCTCAGCGCGCGGTCCGCGGTGCTGCCCTTCAACCCGACTTCATAGGAGTTCGACGTCTCCGGGCTCAGCGGGACCTCGTCGAGCGGCGTCGTGGCGTTAAGCGACCGCATGTTGAAATACACGTTATACGCGGGCCCCTTGTAGCCGCGCGAATAGGTGAAATAGGTCTGCGCATGATCGCCGAGATCATATTGGAGACCGAGCCGGTAGCTGTCGCCACGCCGATCGAGCCCGTCGCTGGCATTGTGATAGGCGCGCACGCCGGGGCGATCGAGCGCCGCTGCGCCGGTATTGAGGGGATCCGCGCTCGACGTGCGGACATGGTAGAAATCCAGGCTGTCCCAGGTCGAACGATAGCCCGCGATACCACGGAAGCGCTTGGTGAAATTGACGTTGGCCTCGCCGAACAGCGCGAAATTGTCGTTGGTGATGCCGTAGTTCGCGACGCCCGTCGTCGTGCTGCGCGTACCACCAGCGGTGAGCGACGTCAGCGTCCGCTGATAGGTCTCGTCGGTGGTGGCGTGGAGATAATAGGCGCCGAGCACGTAATCGATCAGCCCGCCCTTGGGCGATGTGAGCCGCAGCTCCTCCGAGAACTGCTTGGTGTTCACCCGCCCCGTGTCCTGGCCGGACGGGAAGGCGGTCGAAAGCGCGGCGACGCTGTCATAATCCTGACGTTGCGTGTTTAGCCACTGCCGCCAACCGGTGATCGAGGTGAGGTGATAGTCGCCGAGGGTGAGGTCGCCCGTGAACGAGCCGCCGTAATTCTCGTCGCGGACGTCGGTGATCGTATCGTTGTTCGTGCGGCGGTTACTGGCGTTCGCACGGATGCCGCTTGCCGCAAGCGCGGCAGCCAGGTCGGGCGAATTGGTGACGGTGCCGGTGGGGTAGGCGGTCCGGCTGGTGCTGGCATAGACGCTGGTCGGGGTGGTATCGTGCGAATTGAGATAGTCGCCGATGATTGTGAACTTCAGCGCGTCCGACGGCGTGATCACCAGCTTGCCGCGCGCACCGTAGCGCCGATAGCCGTTGACGTCGTCGTTGCGGGTAACGTTGCGGACATTGCCCTTGAAGTCGTCGTAAAGGCCGCCGATCAGCGCCTGGACCTTGCCGGGCACGATCGCGCCCGAGATGCCGGCCTTGATCCGGTATTCCTCGTCCGACGTGACGCCGGCTTCGCCGAACATCCGGAATTCGTCGGTCGGATTGCGGGTGACGATGTTGACGACGCCCGCCGACGCGTTCTTGCCGAACAACGTACCCTGTGGCCCACGCAGGACCTCGATCCGCTCGACCTCGCCCAGGTCGAGCGTCGACTGGCCGGGGCGGGTGAGGACGACGCCGTCGAGCACGGTCGACACCGACGGCTCGACGCCCGGCGAGGTGGTGATCGTGCCGACGCCGCGAATGAAGATCGTCCGGTCCTTGTTCGACGCACCGCTTCGAAAGCCGACCGCGGGGATCGTCGCGGCGATGTTCTCGACGGTGTTCAACTGGCGTTCGGCAAGCGACTGTCCGCTGACGGCGGTGATCGCGATCGGTACGGACTGAAGGCTTTCGTTGCGAAAGCGCGCGGTGACGACGACGTCTTCGCCGGTGTCGGCGGCAGGCGTCGCCGCCTTGGGCGTCGCGACTGCCGGCGCCGGGGCCGTGTCCTGAGCGAATGCCGGCGTGGCCAGGGTCACAAGCGCGGTGCCGGCCAGCAGCGCCACATGGCGTGGATCGATCATGATATCCCTCCCGAAGATGATGTCGTCTTTTAAATCCCATTCAGCCGATGGGTATATAGATCTGGATGCAGGCGCATCGTATCAGCTTTAGTGCCCCTCGACCGGGCGCAACCGCGGCAGCAGCAGCTGAATCCAGCCGACCGCAAGCAGATAGGAGACGCTGGCGAACAGGAACAGCGGCAGGTAGCCGAGCCCGGCGGTCAGGACGAGGCCGGCGACCTTGGCGATCACCATACCACCGACATTGCCGCTGAACGAGCCGAACGCGGTGACCCGGCCGAGCTTGTCCTGCGGGACGACGTCGGCGATCAGCGCGAACAGGTTGGTCGAGAACGCCTGGTGCGCGGCGAGCGTCAGCGCCATCAGCGCGATCGTGACGGGATAGCTGCCGACGTAAAGCACGAGTGGAACGGGCAGGACGCAGAGCGCGGCGGCGAGCAGGATGCCCTTGCGGACCGCGTTGACGCTGTATCCCAAACTCAGCAACCGGGTCGCCACGCCGCCGCCGAGCAGCGAGCCGACCGCCGCGCCGCCATAGGCGATGGCCAGCGGGACACCGAGCGCGACCCCGCTCAGCCCATATTGGCGGTGGAAGAAGTCGGGCAACCAGAAGAGCATCAGCCACCAGGTCGCGTCGGACAGGATCTTGGCGACCGCGATCGCCCAGGTCTGGCGGTTGCGCAGGATCGGGCCGTATTCGCCGACCGGTGCCGCGGCATCTGCGGCGCCCACGGGCTGCGAGGTGAAGCGCAGGCGACGGGTCGCGATCAGCCAGACCGCCGCCCAGGCTAGCCCGAGCGCACCTGCGACAACGAACGTCCCCCGCCAGCCGACGAGCAGAGCGACCCCCGGTATCGCCAGCGGCGCCAGGATCGCGCCGATGCTGTTGGCAGCATTGGTCGCGCCGAACCCGCTCGACCGCCAGTTCTTGGGCAGCACCGACGCGATCGTCTTGATCCCGGTCGGCGTGCCCATCGCCTCGGTCGCGCCCAGGCTCACGCGGATCATCACGAACTCGGTCATCGATCGCGCCCAGCCATGCGCCATCGCGGCGATGCTCCACGCCGCGACGCCGATCGGGTTCGCCCATTTCACCCCGAGCTTGTCGACGATCCAGCCAGTGAACAGGAACGCGAACGCCGCGCCGCCCTGGAACCAGGCGGCGAGCGTCCCGTAATCATCGTCGCTCCAGCCGAGATCGGCGGCGATCGTCGGCTTGAGCACGGCGATGATCTGGCGGTCGACGAGGTTGAGGATGCCGGCGGTGACGACCAGCGCGAACAGCAATGTGCGGCCACGGGCGCTGAGTTGCGCGACGGTCTTGATGGGCAAAGTCATAGCGGGCGAGCATGGACAAGAGGACGATGGATGCGAGCCAGTTTCTCTTGTCCGCGTCGGTTATTTGATTTCAGTCGGTCTCAGCGGGCAGGCCTGCGTCCTAGACGACCAGGGGACCATGCTCGATCCGCGGCAGCACGTGGCGGGCGAACAGGTCGGCCTCGGCGGCGTGCGGATAGCCCGACAGGATGAACGCATCGATCCCTTCGGCCCGGTAGGCGTTGAGCTTGGCGAGCACCTGGTCCGGATCGCCGACGATCGCGGCCCCGCATCCCGACCGTGCGCGGCCGATCCCGGTCCACAGATTGGCCTCGGCATAGCCATCGTCGGATCCCTCGCGCAGTTCGGCCTGGCGACGGACGCCGGCGGACTGCGAATCGAGCGAACGCGCGCGGATTGCCTGACCTTCGGCATCGTCGAGCTTGGACAGCAGACGATCGGCCGCGGCGCGGGCTTCCGCCTCGGTCTCGCGGACGACGACATGGACACGGTAGCCGAAGCGCAGCGCGCGGCCATGGCGTGCGGCGCGAGCGCGCAGGTCGGCGATGATCGCACGGACGCCGTCCATCGTGTCGGGCCACATCAGATAGACGTCGGCATTGGTCGCCGCGGCCTCCCGCGCCGCCTCCGACAGACCACCGAAATAAAGCGCGGGACAGCGCCCTGACACGGTAGTCGTCCGCGGAGGGTCGAGCTTCAGTTTCCAGAAGTCGCCGTCATGGTCGAGCGGCTTGCCGTCGAGCAGCGTGCGCAGGATGTGCATCGCCTCGACCGTGCGGGCGTAGCGTGGCGCGCTTGCGAGCGTCTCGCCGGGCAGGTCGCTGGAGATGATGTTGATCGCCAACCGACCGCCAAGCATCTGGTCGATCGTCGCGATCTGGCGGGCGAGCTGCGGCGGCCAGCTTTCGCCGATCCGTACCGCCATCAGCAGTCGCAATCTCTTGAGCATCGGTGCGATGCCCGCGGCGAACGCGGTCGTGTCGATGCCAAGCGTATAGCCCGAAGGCAGCAGGATGTTGTCGTATCCCGCCGTCTCGGCCTGCATCACGATGTCGCGGCAATGCTCCCAGCTCGATTTCAGCGCGGGGTCGGGGACGCCGAGAAACTCGTAATCATCGTCGCACAGCGCGGAAAACCAGCTGATCTCGCAGGGCGGTAGGCTTGCCGACGGATCGATCATGGCAGCGAGACACCCATGCCGGCCTGCAGCACCGCATACCATTCGCTGCGGGTCCACGCGACCTTGTACGCATCGGCCGAGGCTGCGATCCGCGCGGGGGTCTGCGAGCCGACGATCGGGATGATCCGCGCCGGATGCGCCATGATCCAAGCCAGCGTCGCGGTCGCGGCGTCGACGCCGTAGCGCGCGCCTTGCTCGGCAAGCAGCTTCGCCGCCGGATGATCGCCCTGCGCCAGCCGGCCCCCGCCAAGCGGCGACCACGCCATCACCGCGACGTCGTGCGTCATCGCCTGATCGAGCGTGCCATCGAACAGGGGCGCGGTCTGGAGCGGCGAAAACTCGGGCTGGGTGCTGACGATCGGCTGGCCGAGAAACGCCTGCAACGCGGCGAATTCGTGGACGCTGTAGTTCGAGACGCCGATGCTGCGCACCTTGCCTGCGTCGACCATGCGCGTCAGCGCCTCGGCGACCTCCTGCGGATGGGTCATAAAATCGCGGCGGTGGATCTGGTACAGGTCGACCTGCTTGATCGCCATCCGCGTCAGCGACGCGTCGAGGGCGTCGGCCAGATACTCTGCACTGGAATTATACGGGATGCCGGGACGGATGCCCGCCTTGGTCGCGATCACCATCTTTGCGCGCAGGCTGCGGTCCTCGGCCAGCGCGCGCCCGAACAGCGCCTCTGCCGAGCCGAAGCCCGCCGGGACGTCGCAGCCATAGATGTCGGCGGTGTCGAAGAAGTTGATCCCCGCACCCAGCGCCGCGTCGATCATCGCGTGGACCGGCGCGGTTTCTCCGGCCAGCCGCCACATGCCCCAGGCTATCGGCGAAACAAGGATTTCGCTCTTGCCGAGCGGGCGAAGGTCGTTGGAAAGGCGGATCGTCGTCATGCCGACGGCTCATGGCATAGGGATAGACAGCTTGGTAGCCACGATCAGATACGGTGTCGTCGGAACGGGCATGATGGGCGTCGAACACATTCGCAACCTGGCGATCCTCCCCGGTGCGGAGGTAGTCGCGATCGCGGATCCGGTCGCGACCTCGATCGACTGGGCGACCGAGGCGCTCGGCGACCAGGCCGATGGCGTCGCGCGGTTCGACTCGGTCGAGTCGTTTGCGAAGCGCGCCGATGTCGATGCGATCGTCATCGCGTCGCCGAACAACACCCACCGCGATGTGCTCGAGCAGCTATTCGCGATGGACGCCGCGATCCTGTGCGAGAAACCGCTGGCGACGACGATCGACGATGCGCGGTGGATCGTCGAGCGTGCCGCCGCACACGCCAAGCCGTTCTGGACCGGTATGGAGTATCGTTTCATGCCGCCTGCAGCCGCCTTTATCGAGCAGGTCCAGGCGGGCCGGGTCGGCCGGCTGCAGATGCTCTCGATCCGCGAGCACCGCTTTCCCTTCCTGCCCAAGGTCGGCGACTGGAACCGGTTTGCCCGGAACACCGGCGGGACGATGGTGGAGAAATGCTGTCACTTCTTCGATCTGATGCGGCTGATCGTCGGGTCGGAAGCGGTGCGAGTCCATTGCTCGGGCGCGATGGACGTGAACCATCTCGACGAACTTTATGACGGCGAGCGCCCGGACATCATCGACAACAGCTATACGACGGTCGATTTCGCGAACGGCGTGCGGGCGATGCTCGATCTCAGCATGTTCGCCGATGGTGCGGAGAATCAGGAGGAGATGTCGGCGACGGGCGATGCGGCGCGGCTTGACGTGCTAATTCCTGCAGGCGAGCTCGTCTATTCGCCACGGGTCGGATTTCTCAACCCCAAGGCGGTCGAGCGCAGCCATGTCTCGGTCGATCCGGCGGCCCGGGCCGCGGGCTCGCACGAAGGCGCAACCTATTATCAGCACGCCGCTTTTGCCGCCGCCGTGCGCGGCGAGGGACCGGTACAGGTCACCGCGGAAGACGGCTTGCGCGCGGTCGCGATCGGTACCGCGGCGGAGATCAGCGCGCGCGAGCACCGGGTCGTGACGATGGCGGAACTGGGCGTCTGACCCTTTGGCGGGGTTGCGCGCCATCCGCCGGGCGCGCACAGGCTGTGGCGAAATCACGCCCAGGAGGTCGATATGCCCGTGAAGGTCATTGCGTTCGTTTCCGTCAAGCCCGGCCATGAGGAGGCGTTCATCGACGCCGCCCGCATCTGCGCCGCGGCGTCGCGGAATGAACCGGGGGTGCTCCACTACGATCTGTGGCGCGAGGCCGATGGCGACCGGCGCTTCGTGTTCAACGAGCTGTATGTCGACGATGCCGCGGTTCAGGCGCACATGGCGTCCGACCATTTCAAGGCACTGGGCGTGGCCTCGCGCGATCTCGCCGCCGCGCGTCCGACGATCATCGCGACGCATCCGGTCGACGTTGCAGGCTGAGGCAACACCGCGGCCGCGACGCGCGCATCCGTGAGGGGCTGACGCGCGCCGTCTGCGGCGAGCACCCGCGATGGTCGTGACGTTTTCTCTTACGGTATAGGCGACGGATGGACACGCAGGGTCTGGAGGCCGTCTTCCTCGCCAACCGCGATACGCTGCTCCGCTTTCTGTCGGCGCATGGCGCGGGGGATGCGGCGGAAGACCTTTTGCACGAGCTCTGGATCCGCGTGCGAACGCCGCGCGGCGGGCCGATCGCCGCGCCGCTGGCCTATCTGTATCGCGCGGCGCACAATCTCATGCTCGACCGTCATCGCGCGGTCCGGCAGGCCGCCCGACGCGACAATGACTGGAGCGACGCGGTCGGCGCCACGGTCGCGGGCCAGTCCGATGCGCCATCGGGTGAGCGCGTGCTGATCGCGCGCGAAGAGGCGCGGATGGCGGCGCGCGCGCTGGAGGCGGTCGGTGAACGCGCCGCGGCGGTGTTTCGCCGCCACCGGATCGACGGGGTCGCGCAACGTGCGATCGCGGACGAGATGGGCGTGAGCCTCAGCACCGTCGAAAGTGATCTGCGGCGAGCCTATCGTGCGATGATCGCGTTGAAAGGGCGGCTCGATGAGGTTTGAGGCGAACGTCTCCGTCAAGCCAGTCAGGAGGCCATGATGGCGCAGGACGACACCGCATTGGACGCACAGGCGCTCGACTGGATCGTGCGGACGGGCGATCCCGCATTCGACGACTGGCCCGGCTTCATGGCGTGGATGGAGGCGGACCCGACGCATGCCCCGCGCTATCATGCGCTGAACGCCGCAATCGATGATGGCGTCGCACTGGCGCGCGCACCGCAGGGGGGGGCGGTGGCGCCGCCGATGGCCAGCCCGTCACGACGCGCGCCGCAGCGGATAGGACGGTGGGCCGGCGGGGCGATCGCCGCATCGCTGGCGGTCGTCGCCGGCCTTTCGGTCTATGAGCGCCGCCCCCAACCCTATGCCGTCGAGGCGGCGCCGGGGGCCGCGCGGACGATCCTCCTCGCTGAGGGAAGCCGGATCATGCTCGCCGGCGGGTCCCTCGTGACGATCGATCGACGTGATGCGCGCATCGCGACGCTTGATCGTGGCGAGGCGATGTTCGTCGTCGCGCATGATGCGGCGGATCCGTTCGAGGTCCGGGTCGGCGAGACGCGCCTGGTCGATGTCGGCACGACCTTCGACGTCAAGCGGACCAGCGACGGCATGCGCGTTGCCGTGTCCGAAGGTGCGGTCGACTACGATCCGGGTCCGAACGCGATCCGGATGACGGCGGGGCAGGGTGTGGTGGCCACGCGCGGCGGTGTGATGCGGATCACGGTCGATGCCACGGCGGTCGGATCGTGGCGCGAGGGGCGGCTGGCGTTCGAAAATGCGCCGATGACCGAAGTCGCGGACGATCTGTCGCGAACGCTGGGCATCACGATCGCGGTGGCACCGGAGATCGCCGATCGCCGCGTCCGTGCGACGATCGCCACGGCCGGGCTCGCGCGTGACCCCATGCCGCTCGCCGCACTGCTCGACGTGACGATGCGGCGGTCCGCACAGGGTTGGACGATGTCGGCACGGTGATTCGGGGGGGCGTGGTCTTCGTCGTCGCGGTGGCGATCGCCGGGCTGACCGCTGCGTCGGCTGCGGCGGGGCCGGTATCGCTCGACCTGCGCGCGGGCCGTCTGGGCGATTCCGTCATGGCACTGGGGCGGCAGGCGGGGGTCAGCATCGCCGTCGACGACCCGGTTCTGTGGGCACGACCCGTCCCCGCGATCCGGGGCCGCTTTACGGCCCGGCAGGCGCTCGCAAAGCTCGCACGGTCGACGGGGTCGACGATACGGTCCGCAGGGGCCGGGGGGTGGCGTCTGGTCGCGCGCGCCGCGCCGCCACCTGCGGCACAGCGCCGTCTGCCGCCGGGCACCGCCCATGCCGCGGTTACGACCATCGCAGGGGCCGATATCATCGTCGCCGCCAGCAAGCGGGACACCCGGCTGCGCGATTTCGCCGGGCAGGTCGCGCATCTCGACGGAATCGACCTGGCGCTTGGCGGCGCGGGGGGCAGCGACGCGGTGCTGGCGCGGCTGGCGAGCGTGTCGTCGACGCATCTCGGTGCGGGGCGCAACAAGCTGTTCATTCGCGGCATTGCGGATTCGAGCTTCACCGGCCCGACGCAGACGACCGTCGGCCAGTATCTCGGCGACATCCGGCTCAGCTACAACGCGCCCGATCCCGACCTGCGGCTCTACGATATCGCGTCGGTCGAGGTGCTCGAGGGGCCACAGGGCACCCTCTACGGCGCAGGGTCGCTTGGCGGCATCATCCGCACGGTCCCCAACGCGCCGGTGATCGACGACACGACGGCCGCCATCGCGACGGGCGTGTCCGCGACGACGCATGGCGACCCCGGCGGCGACATCGGCGCGACGCTCAACCTGCCTGTGATGGAGGGCCGGATGGCGCTGCGTATCGTGGGCTATGCGGTGACGGAGGGCGGGTATATCGACAACCCGACGCTCGGGCAGAGCGACGTGAACCGCACCAGCATCGCCGGAGGGCGGGGTACGCTGCGTGTCGATCTGGGGCGCAACTGGACGCTCGATCTGGGCGGCGTGTACCAGCGGACCCGCGGCGACGACAGCCAATATACCGATCGCGACGCGCCGCCCCGCACGCGGAACAGTGCCGTCGTACAGGGCTTCGGTGCGGACTACCGGATGGGCGATCTGGTCGTGTCGGGCACGCTTGGCGGCCTGATGCTGCGATCGTCGACGGCGATCGTCGGGCAGACGCTGACGGAACGCTATGACGCCACCATGGTGAACGGCGATCCGCGGCTGTTCGTGCAGCGCAACGCGACCGCGATGCTGACCAACGAGACCCGGCTGTGGCGGCCGATGCGCGCCGGCTTCGGCTGGGTGGTGGGCGGCAGCTTCACGCACAACCGGACGCGGCTGTCGCGCGCACTCGGCGCAGTCGAGGCACCGGTGCCCGTGACGGGCGTTACCAACCGGATCGACGAGGCGACGCTCTATGGCGAGGCCAGCGTCGCGCTGTTCCCCGGATTGATCGCGACCGGCGGCGCGCGCGTGACACGGGCCGCGCTGTCGGGAACGGGCCAGGATCTGGCGGAGGCCCTCGCTCCGGTCGCGCTCGCGCGTGCGCAGGTGACCGCCAGTCGTCGTGAAACGAGCCTGTTGCCGTCCGGATCGCTGATCGCAACCGTGCTGCCGCGGCTGTCGCTCTATGCCCGGTACCAGCAGGGGTTCCGGCCCGGCGGGCTCGCGATCGAGAGCGACTTCGTCCGGCGGTTCCGCAACGACCGGGTCCGCACGATCGAAAGCGGCATACGGTTCGGGCAGAGCGGGATCGACGCGGTATCCGTGTCGGCCGGGCTGTCACATACGCTCTGGGACGATATTCAGGCGGACTTCATCGACGGGTCGGGGCTACCGAGCACTGCCAATATCGGCAACGGCCGGATCTGGTCGGCAAGCGCGGCGGCCGCCTGGCGACCGGTCGCCGGGCTCACGATCGACGCCGGGCTGACCTATAACGACAGCCGGGTGACCGAACCCAGCCAGGCCTATGCCCTGGCGTTCGCGCGGATGAGCCAGGTTCCCAATATCGCCCGGTTCGCAGGGCGGTTGGGGCTCGACTATAGCCGGCCGCTCTGCGGTGACCTCGACCTGCGGGTCTACGGCTGGGCGCGCTATGTCGGCCGCTCCCGGCTCGGTATCGGCCCGGTGCTCGGGGAGGAGCAGGGCGATTATCTCGACACCGCGCTGACAATGCGGGTCGGCCGGCCGACACTGGGTCTGACGCTCGGCGTGACCAATTTGACGGATGGCACCGGCAATCGCTTCGCGCTTGGCACGCCGTTCCAGATCGGCAGCGGCCAGATCACGCCATTGCGGCCTCGCACGTTGCGCCTGGGGATAGACGCGGCATTCTGAAAAGCTGCGCAGCCCGGCAAGGCTGCGCGGCAATGGTTCCGTCCTGTGTTCGAAACATATTCGAAAAGGGACCTGGTTCATGCGTCGTATCCTGCTTGCCTCTACCTGCCTGATGGCGGTCGTTCCGGCCCATGCGCAGACCACGATCGAGACCAAGCGCACCGATGCGGTGCGGACCTCGACCGTGAAGGCCGGGGCGCCGGATGCGATCCGGATCACGACGGCGGGATCGGTGACCCCTGCCGGCGGCACGGCGGTGACGATCGACAGCGTGCATGCCGTCACCAACGAAGGCACCGTCCAGGTCACCAATGCGGACAATGCCACGGGCATTCTCGCGGTTGCGGGGACCGGCGGCGGTATCACGAACAGCGGCAAGATCATCGTCGACGAGACCTATGAGGCGACCGACGTCGACAAGGATGGCGATCTCGACGGCCCCTTCGCTGCGGGCAGCGGCCGGACCGGCATCCGCACCGCAGGCGCCTATAGCGGTGCCATCACCAATACGGGCGCGATCACGGTCGAAGGGAACGAGTCCGCAGGGATCTGGCTCGGCGGCCCGCTGTCCGGCGCGCTCAAGACCGAGGGCACGATTGCGGTGACGGGAACGAACGTCGTCGGCGTGCGGACGAGCGACATCACCGGCAACGTCCGGCTTGCCGGGACGGTGGCGGCGATCGGGCAGGGAGCCGTGGCGGTCCGGCTCGATGGCGCGATCACCGGTGCGCTGGTGGTGCAGGGGGCGCTCGGCGCGACGGGCTACCGCACCACCACCGCGCCGGCGGATCCGTCGAAGCTTGATGCCGACGACCTGTTGCAGGGCGGATCGGCGCTGGTCGTCGCGGGCAACGTGTCGGGCGGGATCGTCTTCGCGGTGCCGCCAAAGGATGCCAGCACGACCGACAATGACGAGGACAAGGACGGGATCGACGACAGCAAGGAAGGATCGGCGTCGGTGACCGCCTATGGCGCGGCGCCCGCGGTCCAGATCGGGTCGGCGACCAATGCGGTCGCGATCGGCGCAGTCGCGGGTAGCGGCACGAATTTCGGCCTGATCGTCGATGGCGGCATCGGTGGCAGCGGTGTCTATGCGGGTGTCACCGCGACCGGCCTGTCGATCGGCGGCCTTGGTGGCAGCGTGTCGATCGTCAACGGGATTGCGGTCAACGGCACGGTCCAGGCGCAGGCCAACGGGGCGAGTGCGACCGCGATCCGGATCGGCAGCGGCACGACGACGCCCGAACTGCGCAATGCCGGAACGATCGCGGCGGCAGGCGGCGGTACGACCGCGTCGCTGTCGAGCGCGGTCCTCGTCGAGGCGGGCGCGACGGTCGGCACGATCCGCAACAGCGGGACGATCAAGGCGAGCGCACAGGCCGCCGATGGCAGCGCCACCGCGATCCTCGACCGGTCCGGCCGGGTGACGCTGGTGGAGAATAGCGGGGCGATCACCGCAAGCGGTGCACTCGCGACGTCGGAGCGCAACGTCGCGATCGACCTGTCTGCAACGACGGCGGGCGCCACCGTCCGCCAAACCGCGGTCGCGGCGGGCGTCACGGCGCCGAGCATCGTCGGCGACGTCCGCTTCGGTACGGGGAACGACGTGTTCGAGATCGCCGATGGCACCGTGTCGGGCACGACCCGGTTCGGCGGCGGCGCGAACCGTCTCGCGCTGTCGGGCGACGCAGCCTATGCGGGGGCGGCGCTCTTCGGCACCGGCAACGACACGATGGCACTTGCCGGGACGGCGGTGTTCAGCGGCGCGGCGGATTTCGGTGGCGGGGCGGACACGCTGACCATCGGCGGGACATCGCGCTTTTCGGGCACGCTCGCGAACAGCGGCGGGCTGGCGGTGACGGTCGCAGGCGGTACGCTCGACCTGACCAAGGCGGCAACGATCGCGTCGCTGGCGATGGGTTCGGGCAGCGTGCTGGCGGTGACGCTGGACAAGACCGGGGGGACGGGGACGTCGATCACCGTCGCCGGGGTGGCATCGTTCGAGAAGGACACCAAGCTCGCGCTCAAGCTCGCCAGCATCACCGGTGCGGAAGGACGGTACACGGTCCTGCGTGCGGGGAGCCTGACCGGCGCGGCAAACCTGACCGCCTCGACCACGCTGTTGCCGTTCCTTTACAAGGGTAATGTCGCGACGGGCACGGGCAACGACGTTGCGATTGACATCGTCCGCAAGACGACGGTCGAACTCGGCCTCAACCGCTCGCAGACTTCCGCCTACAATGCGGTCTATGCGGCGCTCGGTACTGACGCCAAGGTCGGCCAGGCGTTCCTGAACATCAATGACGGCGACGCATTTCGCGGATCGCTGCGCCAAATGCTTCCGGATCATGCCGGCGGGACGTTCGAGACCGTGACGATGGGCTCGCGCGCGACCGCCCGGGTGATCGCCGACCCGCACGGCCCGTTCAAGGACGAGGGGCAGTGGGGCTATTGGGTCAGCCAGGTCGGCTGGGGCACGTCGAAGAGCATCGGCGATACCGGCGGCTATGACGTGACCGGCTGGGGCGTCTCCGGCGGGGCCGAATACAAGACCGGGCTGGGCAATATCGGTGCCTCGCTCGCCTATCTCAGCGGTCGCGATGCCGATGAGGGGACCAGCAACGAAGTCAGTTCCAATCAGTATGAGCTCGCGGCCTATTGGCGTGGGCACTGGGGCGGGCTGAACGCCAATGCCCGCGCCTCGGGTGCACGGATCGGGTTCGACGGCGTGCGGCGATTTGCCGGCACCGCGGGGACCGAGGCGGTCCAGCGCGTGTCGAGCGCGGACTGGAACGGCACGCTCTACTCGGCGTCGGGCGGCCTGTCCTATGATGCCGATCTGGGCAATATCTCGTTCCGGCCGATCATCGCGGTCGATTATTACAAGCTGAAGGAGGACGGCTATAGCGAAACCGGGGGCGGCACCGCGATCGATCTGGTCGTCCAGTCGCGCAGCAGCGACGAACTGGCGGTCACCGGCAGCGCGGCGCTGGGTCTCGATCTCGGCGGGCAGAACCAGGACGCAGGCTGGTTCCGCTTTGAGCTCGAGGGCGGGCGGCGCGAACTCGTTGGCGGGGGGCTGGGTGCGACGACCGCGGCCTTTGCCGGCGGGACCGCGTTCACGCTGACACCCGAGGAGCGGACAAGCGGCTGGGTCGGCAAGCTGCGCGCGGTCGGGGGCAATGCGGCGTTCCGCTTCGGCGGCGAATTCAACGCCGAGGAGCAGCAGGGCCGCGCCGCATTGTCGCTGCGCGCAAGCCTGCAGATCGGGTTGTAACGACGGAAGACTGGTCTGCCCGCGTCAGCGCGGTGCGGACCAGTCCCCGGACTTGCCGCCGCGCTTCTCGAGCAGGCGGATCCCGTCGATCTCCATCGCCTTGTCGATCGCCTTGGCCATGTCGTAGACGGTGAGCAGCGCGACCCCGACCGCGGTGAGCGCCTCCATCTCGACGCCGGTCTTGCCGTCGGTCGCGACGGTCGCGGTCGCGGTGACGCCGCTGGCGTCGACGTCGAGGTCGAGCGTGATCTTGGTCAGCGGCAGCGGGTGGCAGAGCGGAATCAGGTCGCTGGTCCGCTTGGCGGCCATGATCCCCGCGACGCGGGCGACGGCGATGACGTCGCCCTTCTTGGCCGAGCCCTCGGCGATCGCGCGCGCGGCCTCGGCCGACATGGTGATCCGGCCGGTCGCGACCGCCTCGCGTGCGGTCGGCGTCTTGCCGCCGACATCGACCATCCGCGCGGCACCCGCCGCATCGACATGCGTCAGCTGGCTCATCCGACCAGTGCCCGCGTCGCGGCCTCGACATCGTCCTGGCGCATCAGCGCCTCGCCGATCAGGAAACACCGGATCCCGCGCTCGGCCATCGCGTCGAGGTCGGCGCGCGTCGTCAGCCCGCTTTCGGCGACGAACGTGCAGTCGCGCGGTGCCTTGTCGACCAGGTCGTAGGTCCGTTGGAAGTCGACGGTGAAGTCGCGCAGGTCGCGGTTGTTGACCCCGATCAGCCGCGACTTGAGCTTGAGCGCGCGATCGAGTTCGTGCGCGTCGTGGATCTCGACGAGCACGTCCATGCCGCATTCGAGCGCTGAGGCCTCGATCTCCGCCATCTGAATATCGTCGAGCGCGGCGACGATGATCAGGATCGCGTCGGCGCCGATCGCGCGCGCCTCGGTCGCCTGCCACGGGTCGACCATGAAGTCCTTGCGCAGGACCGGGATCGACACGGCGTCGCGCGCGGCGGACAGATAGGCGTCAGCGCCCTGGAACCATTTTTCGTCGGTCAGCACCGAGAGGCAGGCGGCACCGCCCGCCTCATAGGCGCGGGCATGCGCGGGGGGATCGAAATCGGCGCGGATCAGCCCCTTGGACGGGCTTGCCTTCTTGACCTCGGCGACCAAGGCATAGCCGGACTTCGCATCGAGCGCGGCGCGGAAGCCGCGCGGCGCGGACATGCGGGCGATGCCGGCATCGATGTCCGACAACGAGGTGGTGGCCTTGCGCGCGGCGACTTCGGCGCGCTTGGTCTCGAGGATACGGTCGAGCATGGTCATGTCAGTAGGCGATCCAGCGGTCGAGCAGCGCGTCGGCGCTGCCGGTGTCCAGGGCGGTGGCGGCGAACGCCGCGCCAGCGACAAGGGTGGGGACGGTCCCGGCGACCATCAAGGCCGCGGCGGCGTTGAGCAGGACGGCGTCACGATAGGCACCCGCCTCGCCCTTCAGCAGGCGGCGGAGCGCCCCTGCATTATAGGCGGCATCACCGCCGCGAATTGCCGTGATCGCATGCCGCGGCAACGCTGCATCGTCGGGCGTGACGCGCGCGGGAAGCACGACGTTGCCGATGGACGCAACGACGCTGGGGCCCGCGCCGGACAGTTCGTCGAGCCCTTCCTCGCCGGAGACGACGAGTGCGGCCTGGGTACCGAGCTGGGCGAGGGCATCGGCGTAGAGCGGGACATAATCGGGCCGCGCGATGCCGATGAGCTGACGCGTCGTTCGCGCGGGATTGGCGAGCGGCCCCATCAGGTTGAATATCGTCCGCCTGGCGATACGCTGACGGATCGGGGTGATCCGCTTCATCGCCGGATGGTGATTGGCGGCGAACAGGAAGGCGATGCCGATGTCGCGCAGGCTGGCCTCGGCCGTCGCACCCGCGCGGTCCATGTCGAGGCCGAGGACTTCGAGCGTGTCGGCGGCGCCGGCCTTGCTCGAGGCGGCACGGTTGCCATGCTTGGCAACCGGCACGCCGCAGGCCGAGACGACGAGTGCGACGGCGGTCGAGACGTTGAGCGTATGGTGGCCATCGCCGCCGGTGCCGCAGACGTCGATCGCGCCCGGCGGCGCATCGATCGGGATCATCCGCTCACGCAGCGCACGCGCGGCCTCGGCGATCTCGATACTAGTTTCGCCACGCTCGGACATGGCGATCAGGAATGCGGCGATCGCGTCCTCGCTGGCGCGCGCGTCGAGGATGCCGGCAAACGCCTCGCGCGCGGTCTCGCGCAACAGCGGCGTCGTCGGATCTGGCAGGAGCACGGTGGTCGTCATCGATCGAGCCCCTCGCGCAGGCGGTCGGGCAGCTGATGCGAAATCCCCGCCAGCGTCAGGAAATTGGCGAGCATCGCGTGGCCGTGTTCGGTCGCGATGCTCTCTGGATGGAACTGCACCCCGTGGATCGGCAGCGTCGCGTGGCGGAACCCCATCACGCTGCCATCCTGCGCGGTCGCGTTTACGACCAGCGCATCGGGGACCGCGTTGACGATCAGCGAGTGATAGCGCGTCGCGATAAACGGCGAAGGGAGGCCGGCATAGAGGCCGGTGTCGTCATGGACGACCGGCGACGTCTTGCCGTGCATCAGCCCGCCACGTTCGACCTTGCCGCCGAAATGCTGCCCGATCGCCTGATGGCCGAGGCAGACGCCGAGCAGCGGCCTGCCGGCATCCGCGCAGGCGGCGACGAGGTCGAGGCTGACGCCCGCTTCGGTCGGCGTGCAGGGGCCGGGGGAAATGAGAAACGCCTCCGCGCCGGACGACAGGGCCTGTCCAGCGGAGATCGCATCGTTGCGGACGACCTCCACCTCGACACCCAGTTCCATCAGATAATGGACGAGGTTCCAGGTGAAGCTGTCGTAATTGTCGACGACCAGGATCATGCGTTCGCCATAGACGAAGTCGAAGACGGTGCAACGGGGATGCGCATCGGGCGACGCTGCACATTATGTCGGCCATAATCGGTGCAGGGCAAAGCGCGGGGCATGCTATTCAGCACGGAGCAACCTGCGGCGGCAGACGTTGTGCGTATGCAAGGAGTTTTCTACCAATGTTCCGTCTCACCGTCCTCGCCGCGCTGATCGCGCTTCCCGCCCTCGCTTCGGCGCAGGAGCAGACGGCCGAACAAGGCCAGCCCCCGCAGCGCATCCGCAGCGTCACGCTGGGGGCTGGGCAGAAGTGCCCGACATCGACCAATGGCGAGATCGTCGTCTGTTCGACACTCGACCAACCCTATCGTATCCCCAAGGAACTGCGCGATACCGCACCGATCGCCGCGCAGAACCAGAGCTGGGTCAACCGGGCTGCAACCGTCGATCAGGTCGGCCGCGTCGCGGGCGGGCTGCCGGACACCTGTTCGCCGGTCGGTACGGGCGGACAGTCGGGATGCGCGCTCGCACGGGCCCGTGCCTATTCGGCCGAGCGTCGTGCGCAGGCTGCGGGGCAGGCGATCGATCCCTGACGCCACAGCGAGCTCTATCCGGACCTAGGCCGCGGTCGTCACCTGACGCCCGCGGCCTTTTACTGTGTTTGTCGAACGATGGCGGGATTACTGCCCGTAGGACGTCCCGCCGGCGCGCGCGACCGCTTCGCGGGCGGCGGCGAGGATCGCCCCGGCCTTGGCCTCGCATTCGCGCTGTTCGGACACGGGATCGCTGTCGGCGACGATTCCCGCCCCCGCCTGTGCATGGATCATCCCGTCCTTCACCACGGCGGTCCGCAACACGATGCACGAGTCCATCGATCCGTCGGGGGAGAAATAGCCGACGCCGCCGGCATAGGCGCCCCGCCGTTCGGGTTCGAGTTCGGCAATGATCTGGCACGCCCGGACTTTTGGTGCGCCGCTGACCGTGCCGGCGGGGAACCCCGCGAACAACGCATCGAGCGCGTCGCTGCCGGGCGCGAGCGACCCGACGACGTTCGAGACGATGTGCATGACGTGGCTGTAGAATTCGACGCCATAGCTTGCCGTGACGCGGACCGAACCCGGCGCCGATGCCCGTCCGACATCGTTGCGGCCGAGGTCGAGCAGCATCAGATGCTCGGCGCGTTCTTTCGGGTCGGCGAGCAGGCTGGTCCGGTTCGCCTCGTCCTCCGCAGCACTGCGGCCCCGCGGGCGGGTCCCGGCGATCGGGCGGATCGTCACCTCGTCGTCGCGAACGCGGACGAGGATCTCGGGTGAGGATCCGATCAGCGCGAAGCCGGGAAGATCGAGGTGATAGAGGAAAGGCGACGGATTGATCCGCCGGAGCGAGCGATAGAGCTCGAACGGCGGGAGCGTGAACGGCGTGCTGAAACGCTGGGCAAGGACGACCTGAAAGATGTCGCCCGCCACGATGTAATCCTTAGCGCGCGCGACCATCGCACCGTAATGATCCGGCGACAGCGCCGGCGTGTAGGACGGCTCTGGTGAGACCGCCCGGACCGGCGCCGGTACCGGCGTGGTCATGAGCTTCGCGGCGACGGCGTCGAGCCGCTCCTCGGCACGCGCGACGATCGTGGCGGGATCCATCGCGGGATCCGGCCAGGCGGGGGCGACCAGAAACAGCGCGTCGGCGAGCCGGTCGAAAACAAGAACCACCGAGGGACGCACGAAGATCATGTCGGGCAGGCCGAGCGGGTCGCGGTCGGGTTGCGGCAAGGCCTCGACCAGGCCGACCGTCTCATAGCCGAAATACCCGACCAGACTGGCGAGCGCGCGCGGCAGCTCTTCCGGGACGTCGCTGCGGCATTCGGCGACGAGAGCGCGCAGGGCATCGAGCGTGGGCAGCGCACAGGGTTCGAACGCCTCGCGATCGGTCGACCAGTGACGGTTGATCTCGGCACGATGACCCGCGGCACGAAACAGCAGATCGGGCGCGAGGCCGATCAGACTGTGCCGTCCACGCGTTGCGCCGCCCTCGACCGATTCGAGCAGGAAGTCGCCACGCCCCGGCTCAATGAGCTTGAGGGCGGCGGCGACCGGCGTCTCCGTGTCGGCGACCTGCCGCCGCCAGACAAGGGCGGGGCGTCCGGCGGCGAGCGCCGCGCGTGCGAGCTCAGTTATTGGAACCACCCTGTGCCAGCAGTTCGGCACGGACGCGGGCGACGGCCTTCGGATTGGTCTTCACGCCGACCTGCGCGCGGACGGCCTTGACGAACTGGTCGACATATTCGCGACCGACGCTGCGCGCGATCGAACCGCGAGCGGCCTGGATCGCCGCCTGGTTGCCGGTCGCGTTGCCGCGATCGATCTTGTCGAGTTTGACCACGAACCAGCCATCGGGGCCGGCGATCGTCTTGGCGGTACCCTGCGCCATGCTGAACATCAGGCGCAGCACGGGCGGGGTGTTTTCGGGGTTCTGCATGATCTGTGCGCGCGACGCCGTGACGGGGCGCGCGAGTGGGACTAGGAAGCCCGACTGCCCCAGCGCCTGTTGCAGCGGCATGCCCTTGTTGATCCGGGCCAGTGCGGCATTGGCATATTTGCGGGCGGCCTGGCCGGCGCGGTCGGCCATCAGGTCGCGCATCACGGCAGGACGGACCTGTGCGAGCGGACGGGGTGCGGCGCGAACGACGCGGCCGAGCGCGACGACCGCGAAGCTGCCGTCCGACCCGGTCTGGACCATCTGCGGCGCATCGCCCTCGGCGGCCTGGAACGCGGCACTGACGATCGGCGCTAGAGCGGCGTCGGGCTGGGTGGCGGGCGCGTCGGGGTTGGTGCCGTTGGCGACGAGGCCGGGCGTGGTGATCGCGGTCAGCTTGCGGTCCGCGATGATCTCGTCGAACGTCGCATTGTCCGACAGGCCGTCGTCGATCGCGTCATGGATCTTGCCGAGCGCTGCCTGCGCCTTTTGCGCGCTGAGTGCTGTGGCGATCTCGCCCCGTGCCTGGTCGAGCGTCTTGGCGGGGACGTTCTGGATCGAATCAATGCGAGCGATCGTCCAGCCGAGCGGCGTACGGACGGGGCCGACGACCGCGGCATTCGCTGCCGCGAACACGGCATTCGCGACCTGCGGGCTGGTCGTGCCGGCATAGGCGGCCTTCTCCACACCCGTCTGGGTCGATGCCTCGAGCCCGGCGGCGCGGGCGGCATCGGCGATCGCGGTTCCGGCCTTCACCTTGGCAGCAATCGCGGCTGCACCCGCCTGATCGGCGACGACGACCTGCGTGATCGTGCGCTTCTCCGTCGGGGCATAGCGCGCGCGATCCTGCTGATATTGCGCGGCGATTTCGGCGTCGGTCGGGACGGCCTGCGCCTTCACCTGCGCCGCGTCGACGACGGCGTAGCGGATGACGCGGCGTTCGGGGATCGTGTAGCGCGCGACGTTGCGACGATAGAAGGCGTTCAGTTCGGCGTCGGTCGGCGCAGGGCCGGCGGGCACCGCGGCGGTCGGGATGAAGCCCACCAGACCGCTGCGCTTCTCGAGCAGCAAAGAGGCGAAGGGGAGGGCGAGCTGGCTCGGGACCTGCGACGCGCCGCGCGTCGGCAGGATCAGCTGCTGCGCATAGGTGTCGCGGACGATGTCGGCACGGATCTGCGCGTCGGTCAGCTTCCGTTCGACCAGCACGCGCTGATACAGGGACGGATCAAACTTGCCGGTCGGGCCCTGCAGCGCGGGGATGCTGGCAATCTGCCCGTCGACCGCGCGCTTGCTGACGACCATGCCCTGCTGCCGGCCGAACTGCTCGAGCGCGAGGCTCGCCGTGATGCGATCCAGCGTGCCGTCGAAGCCGCCCTGCTGGACATAGCTCGCCATGTCGAGCGTCGGCTGCTGCTGGCGGAAACCTTCTATCTCGGTCTGGACACGCGTGCGAAGCTCGTTCGCCGTCACGTCCGCCTTGCCGACCGTGGCAACGTCGTCGGCGGCGATGCCGCTTGTTCCGCCGCCCAACCCGGTCATGTCACCCGCCGCGAAGGCGAGTGCGATGACGCCGAGGAGGCCGAAGGTGATGATCACGCCGAACCTCGACTGGGTGAGGCGGCGGAAGAAACTGAGCATGAATGGCCGATCGACAGGGACTGAGTTCCTTCCGCTTTACGGTGCGCATCGGCGCGCTTCAAGCTTGTGCCGTTCCGTGTCGGCGCTATCCGGGACCGATGATGATCGGGAGAGTGCGATGCGGCGCAAGTTGGTAGCGGGAAACTGGAAGATGAACGGGTCGCGCGCGGCGCTGGCCGAACTCGACGCGATCGCGGCGGCGGCGGCGGCGGCGCCGGACGTCGATGTGGAAATTGCCGTGCCCTTCACGCTGATCGCCGCGGCGGCTGATCGCGCGCCGGCGCTCGCGATCGGTGCCGAGGATGTGCACGAGGCCGATTCGGGCGCGCATACGGGTTGCGTTTCGGCGGGGATGGTGAAGGAAGCGGGTGCGCGCTTCACGATCGTCGGTCATTCGGAACGCCGTGCTGACCAGCACGAAACCAGCCACGACGCCTGGGCGAAGGCGGCGGCGGCGCGGCGGCAGGGGCTGCGCGTCATCCTGTGCTGCGGCGAAACCGAGGCCGAACGCGATGCCGACCGGGCCGAACGTGTCGTGCAGGCGCAGATCGAGAAGTCGGTGCCCGACAATGCGGACGGGAGCTGGTTCACGCTGGCCTATGAGCCGCGCTGGGCGATCGGCACCGGACGCACCCCGACGCTCGACGAGATCGCCGCGATTCATGCGATCGCGCGGGCGAAGCTGCGTATGCTGATCGGCGATGCGGCAGCGGGCGTGCGGATCCTCTATGGCGGGTCGGTGACGGGCAGCAATGCCGCGGCGATCCTAACGACCGCGAATGTCGACGGCGCGCTGGTCGGTGGCGCCAGCCTGACTGCGGACAAGTTCGTCCCGATCATCGAGGCCGCGGCGAGCATCGACAGCGTCGGCTGACCCGCCGAGAGCGCGGCACGCCCTATCGTCGGGCGTGCCGCGTCAGGCCTTTGGTCAGGGGGCGCCGTACCGCGTGCTCAGCATCGCGAAGGCGGCGCGCAAGGCATAGGCCTCGCCCCCTTTGGGGCGGCCGGGCTTCGCAATCGGGCGCCAGGCGAACACGTCGAGATGCGCCCAGGCGATGCCGGGCGGCACGAAGCGGCGCAGGAACAGCGCCGCGGTGATCGCGCCGGCAAAACCGCCATCGGGCGCGTTGACCAGATCGGCGATGTCCGACTTGAGCATGTCGTCATACCCGTTCCACAACGGCATCCGCCAGAGCGGGTCGGCTTGGTCATGGCTGGCGGCGATCAGCTCGGCCGCGAGCGTCTCGTCGTCGGTGAACAGCGGCGGAAGATCGGGGCCGAGCGCGACACGCGCCGCGCCCGTCAGCGTCGCGAAGTCGAGGACCAGCGCAGGGCGGTGCTCGACCGCGCGGGTCAGTGCGTCGCCGAGAACGAGCCGCCCCTCGGCATCGGTATTGGTATTCTCGACCGTCATGCCCTGTCGCGTGTCGAGTACGTCGCCCGGGCGGAAGGCATTTCCGGCAATCGCATTCTCGACCGCGGGGATGAGCAGGTGGAGCCGGACGGGGAGCTTCGCCCCCATCACCAGCCCGGCCAGGGCGAGCGTGTGCGCGGCGCCGCCCATGTCCTTCTTCATCAGCCGCATGCCCGCCGACGGCTTGATGTCCAGGCCGCCCGAGTCGAAGCAGACGCCCTTGCCGACCAGCGCAACGCGCGGGTGCGTGGGGTCGCCCCATTCGAGCTCGATCAGCCGGGGCGCGCGTGCCTCCGATGCTGCCTGGCCGACCGCGTGGATCATCGGATAGCCGCTGGCGAGCGCGTCGCCGCGCGTCGTCGTCACGGTCGCGCCATGCCGTGCGGCGAGCGCTTCGACCGCCGTCTCGAGCTCGGCGGGACCGAGATCCGATGCGCCGGTGTTGACGAGGTCGCGGACCATTGCGGTCGCCTCGGCAAGACGGATCGTCGGCTCGATCGACGCGACTTCGCTCGTCAGCAACACGCGCGCAGGCTTCGCGGCGGGCTTGCGATAGCGATCGAACTGATGCTGTGCGAGCATCCAGCCGAGTCCGGCACCCCCCACGTTGCCCTGCGCGAGGCGGTAGGTGCCCGCGGGGAGTGTGGCACCGAGCGAGGCGATCCGCCACGGCGACGACATCGCCTCGTCACAGACGAGCAGCATCGACCATGTGTCAGGGGCGTCGCCGGGCAGCACGGCGCGGTCGCCGGGCTTGCCGGTCAGGCCATGCGCCGCGACCGCGGTGCGGATGCGCGGCGGCTGAGCACCGAGCCAGCTCGCAAACTCCTCCGGACGGACGACGTGGATCGGCGTGGCGGGCTGGCCGCGGTCGGGCTGAAGCAGGGAAGAGAAATCGGTCATTGCGTGCCAGTTACTGAGAGGGAGCCACGAGGAATTGTTCGTACCGGCCGCTCGCACCGGGTTCGGCATAGGTGCTGAGCGAGAGCGTACGGTCGGGATAGGTGATGCGATAGGTGCGGTTGACGAAGCCGCCGCGCAAGCGGGCGCGGCCGGTCTGCGCAAAACCGGTCGGTTCGCCGAGCGCGCCGAGGCTCGACTTATAGTCCGCGAGCGCGACCGGCTTGAAATAGAAATTGGCGTCCTCGGTCAGGCGGCTGCGGTCGAGCGTGCCGGTGCGGAGCTGATCGTAGACTGCGCGTGCCCTGGGCAGGGCGGCGGCATCTTCTGCGCTCGCGGCGGGGGGTGGCAGGACGATCTTCGCGATCCCGCTCGAGATGCGGCCGACCGCATCGCTGAACCAGCTGTTGGTAAGCACGACGATCGCCGCCTGATCGTCGGGATACACGATGTTCTCGGACAGGAAACCGACCGCCTCGCCGCTATGCTCGACGTAGCGACGCCCGTTGGTGGTGCCAGTCGAGACGCCGAGGCCATAGCCATTGGTCGATCCGTCGACGAGCCTGATAGGGGTCTCCTGCGCCGCCCAGTCGTCCGCGGGCAGCGTGGTGCGGGTAAGCCGCGCTACGTCCCATTTGGCGAGGTCCCGCGCACTCATCGACAGCTCGCCCGCGGCATAGAGCCAGCCCTGCGCACTCGGCGTCTCGGGACGGACGGGCCCGAGCGCGAAACGGCCATAGCCTTGTGGAAAGCCCTTGCCGATCGCCTTGTCCTGATCGAGTGCGCGAATGTCGAGCGGCTTGAAGATGCGCTGCTGCAGGAAGTCGAGCAGCGGTTGTTTCGCGATCTTCTCGACGATCAGGCCCGCGACGACATAGCCGGTGTTGGAATATTGCCACTGCGTGCCCGGCTCGAAATCGAGCGGCTTCTTCCCCCAGCGATCGACGATCTGCTGCGGCGTGACGGGGGTCGCCATTGCCGCAAAGCTGTAATCCTGCGGCCAATAGTCCTGCAGGCCCGAGGTGTGGCTGAGCAACTGGCGGATCGTGATGCGGTCGCCGCCGGTCACGCCGGGGACATATTTTGCCACCGTATCGTCGAGGCTCAGCCGGCCCTCATCCTCGAGCAGCAGGATCGCGGCGGCGGTGAATTGCTTCGAAATCGACGCGATCTGGTAGGGCAACGCCGGATCCGCCACGGCGATCGTTTCCGACGGCTTGCCATAGGCCTTGGCGAATATGATCCGCCCGCCGCGCACGATCGCGATCGATGCGGACGGGACGCCCGTATCGCGGAGCGAACCGGCAACGAGCGTATCGATCTGCGAGGTTTCCGCAGGCGTGAGCGACTGGGCGATGGCTGGGAGGGGAAGCGCGAGCGCGGCGAGCGTGAACAGGCGAAACAGCATGGCGACATCGAAGCAGAAGGCGGGTGGCGGTGCAACGCCGCAACTTAATGTCGAGCCAGCTGAGGAGCTTAACCCATATCAGGTTAAACGGCGGAACACGCTCGAGTGCGGGGACGTTTCAGCGGCATCGATCACGTCATCACAACAGATTGGGAACTGCCATGCTCTGGACCATCGCCGTCATCTTGCTCGTCCTCTGGCTTGCCGGTTTCGCCTTTCACGTCGCGGGCGGGTTGATCCACATCCTGCTGGTGATCGCGGTGATCGTGGTGCTCGTGAAGCTGTTCACCGGTCGCAACGTCGTCTGAACGTGTGAGCCCCAAGGTGCAGGCGTTTTCGCGTGCACCTTGGGGTAGTACCGTTGCGTCAAGACCGACGCAGGCGCGTCAGACCGGCACGCCGTACAGATCATGGTCGTCGGCATCCTCGATCGTCACGGGTACGATGTCGCCGACCGTCAGGTGACCTGCGTCGCGCAGGAAGACCTCGCCGTCGATCTCGGGCGCATCCGCCTGTGAGCGACCCGTCGCCCCCTCGTCGTCGACTACGTCGATGATCACGTCGAGCGTCCGGCCGATCTTGGCTTGCAACTTCGCTGCCGAGATCGCCGCAGTCTTTTCCATGATCCGGGCGTACCGCTCTTCCTTGAGCGCCTCGGGCACATGGTCCGGCAGCAGGTTGGCCGCCGCGCCCTCGACCGGTTCGAACCGGAACGCGCCGACGCGGTCGAGCTGCGCCTCGTCGAGCCAGTCGAGCAGATACTGGAAATCCTCCTCGGTCTCGCCGGGGAAGCCGACGACGAAGGTCGAGCGGATCGTGATGTCGGGCGCGATCTCACGCCATTTGTGAATGCGCTGGAGCACCTTGGCATCATTGCCGGGGCGCTTCATCCGGCGCAGCACCGATGGCGCGGCATGCTGGAACGGGATGTCGAGATAGGGCAGCACCAGGCCCTCCGCCATCAACGGTATGACGTGGTCGACGTGCGGATAGGGGTAGACGTAATGCAGCCGTACCCACGGTGCGATCTTGCCGAGTTCGCGCGCGAGATCGGTCATGTGCGCACGAACCTCGCCGCCACCCTTCAGCGGCCAGACCGAGTGGCGCAGGTCGACGCCATAGGCCGACGTATCCTGGCTGATGACCAGCAGTTCCTTCGTGCCCGCGGCGACGAGCTTTTCGGCTTCGCGCAAGATCGCGTCGGGGCGGCGGCTGACGAGATCGCCGCGCAGGCTCGGGATGATGCAGAAGGAGCAGCGATGGTTGCAGCCTTCCGAGATCTTCAGATAGCTGTAGTGGCGCGGCGTCAGCTTGAGCCCGGCATCCGGGATCAGGTTGAGGAACGCGGACGGCGGCATCGGGGCGGCTTCGTGGACCGCGCCGACGACCTGCTCATATTCATGCGCACCGGTGATCGCGAGCACCTGCGGGAAGCGCGCGCGGATCGCGTCCGCTTCCTTGCCCATGCAGCCGGTGACAATGACGCGGCCGTTCTCGGCAATGGCTTCACCGATCGCCTCGAGGCTTTCTTCCTTCGCCGAATCGAGAAAGCCGCAGGTATTGACGAGGACAACGTCGGCACCGGCATAGTCGGGCGACATCTGATAGCCGTCGCCGCGCAGCTGCGTGAGAATCCGCTCGCTGTCGACGAGGTTCTTCGGACAGCCGAGCGAGACCATGCCGATCTTGGGCGGAGTGGGGAGTATGGTTGCCATGGGAGCCGCGCACATAGGCGCAAAGTTCGGTTTTTTCTAGGCGGTCGAGATGCGATCCGTCATGGCCGGGTCTGAGGACAGGGAAAGGGACCCAAAATGCTGGCGATTGGATTGATGTCGGGGACGTCGCTCGACGGGATCGACGCCGCGCTGATCGAGACCGATGGCGAGGCGATGGTCCGCCCCATCGCGTTCCGTGGGGAGCCTTATTCGGATGCGGCGCGCGCGGAGCTGTCCGACGCGACACGTATGGCGCTGACGTTCGATCGGCCGCGCGCCAGTCCGCCGATCGTCGCCGCGGGCGATCTCATCACGCGTACGCATGTCTTCGCGGTACACAAGCTGCTGGCGGATGCCGGTGTCGCCGCGGCGGAGATCGATGTGATCGGGTTCCACGGACAGACGATCGCGCATCGGCCCGATCGCGGCTGGACTTGGCAGATCGGCGACGGCGCTGCGATGGCACGCGCGACGGGGATCACGACGGTATCCGATTTCCGGTCGGCCGATGTGGCGGCGGGGGGGCAGGGCGCGCCGCTGCTGCCGGTCTACCATGCGGCGCTGGCGTCCACGCTCGACGGGCCGGTCGCGGTGCTGAACCTGGGCGGGGTCGGCAACATCACCTTCATTCCCGGTGCGACAAATGGCAACGACTCGCTGGTCGCGTTCGATACGGGGCCGGCGAACGGCCTGATCGACAGCTGGGTCGAGGCGGAGACGGGCGCGCGCTACGACAAGGGGGGCGCGCTGGCGGCGGCGGGGCGCGTCGACGAGACGGTACTGACGGCGATGCTCGATCACCCGTTCTTCGATGCACCGCCGCCCAAGTCGCTCGATCGCAATGACTTTACCATACAGCCGGCACGCGGACTGTCGGCGGCGGATGGTGCGGCAACGCTGACCGCATTCACCGCGCAGACGGTTGCGGATGCGGTACGGCATCTGCCCGCGCGACCCAAGCGGCTGCTGGTCGCGGGCGGTGGACGTCACAATCCGACGATGCTGGCCATGATCGCCGCGGTGACCGGGCTCGGCGTTGAGGCGACGGACGCGCTTGGGTGGAACGGCGATGCGCTGGAGGCGGAAGGGTTCGCCTATATGGCGGTGCGGACGCTCCGCGGGCTGCCGATCAGTTTTCCGGGCACAACGGGGGTGCCGGCGGCGATGATGGGCGGGATCGTTCACCCGGCCTGAGCCCGCCAAGATACAAAAGACTATGGCCCACCGTTGCCGGCGGGCCACACATTTCCCTCAGTGAGCCTTTTTCGGCTTGCCGGGCTTCTTGGGCGCGGGCTTTGGCGGGGTCTTCTTTTCCGGTGCGTCCTTTGCGCGGAGCGCAGGTGCGGCAATCGCGGCGGCAATGCCGGCGACCAGCGTGGCGCCGACCGCGATCGCGGTCTTCGGGTGCGACTTCACCGCGTCGGTGGCGGTGGCGATGCCGGCCTTTGCCGCGTCCGTCGCATCGTCCATCCAGTCGCCCTTCGCGGCGGGGGCCGGCGCGGCGTCGTCGTCATGCTTGACCTTGGCATGGGGCATGGCGGAATTCGGGATCGACGACATAAGCTATTCCTCGCACAGGGATGATGCACGCTAAACCGACCGGGTCCATGACGGTTCCGTTACGGGATCGCGCAGGCGGGGCCTTAGCGCTTGCGGGTCAGTTCACGCATCGCGTCGTCGAGACCGGCGAGTGTCAGCGGGTACATGCGGTCGGTCATCAGTTCGCGCATGATGCGGACCGATTGCGAATAGCCCCATTGCGCCTCGGGCACGGGGTTGAGCCATGCCGCAGACGGATAGGTGGTCGTCAGGCGCTGCATCCACACCGCGCCCGGCTCCTCGTTGAAATGCTCGACCGAGCCGCCGGGATGGGTGATCTCGTACGGGCTCATCGATGCGTCACCGACCAGCACGAGTTTGTAATCATGGCCGAACTTGTGGAGCACGTCCCACAAGGGCGTACGCTCGGCGAAGCGGCGCGCGTTGTCCTTCCACACGCCCTCGTAGGGGCAATTGTGGAAATAATAGAATTCGAGATTTTTGAACTCGGTGGTCGCGGCCGAGAAGAGTTCTTCGCAAAGCTTGACGAAGGGATCCATCGATCCCCCGACATCGAGGAACAGCAGCATCTTGATCGCATTGCGGCGTTCGGCGCGCATGACGATGTCGAGATAGCCCTGACGTGCGGTACCGGCGATCGTGCCGTCGATGTCGAGTTCGTCCGCGGCCCCGTCGCGCGCGAACCGGCGCAGGCGTCGCAGCGCGATCTTGATGTTGCGCGTGCCGAGTTCGCGGGTGTTGTCGAGATTGCGGAACTCGCGCTGGTCCCAGACCTTGAGCGCGCGCTTGTGCCGGCTCTCGCCGCCAATGCGCACGCCTTCGGGGTTGTAGCCGCCATTGCCGTACGGGGAGGTGCCGCCGGTACCGACCCATTTGTTGCCGCCCTGATGGCGTCCCTGCTGTTCCTCGAGCCGCTTCTTGAGCGTCTCCATGATCTCGTCCCACGAGCCCAGTGACTGGATCGCGGCCATCTCGTCGGGGGTGAGAAATTTCTCGGCGACCGCCTTCAGCCAATCCTCGGGGATGTCGGTCGGCGTCGTGCCATAGCTTGTGGCGAGCCCGCGGAAGACCTTGGCGAAGACCTGGTCGAAGCGGTCGAGCAGCCCCTCGTCCTTCACATAGACCGCGCGGGAGAGGTAATAGAATTCCTCGGATGTGCGCTCGATCACCTCGGCGTCGAGCGCCTCGAGCAGGAGCAGATGCTCCTTGAGGCTGGCCGGGATGCCCGCGCTACGCAGCTCGTCGAGAAAATTGAGAAACATCGCCCTATCCTGCCTCTCCAGCCCCGCGAAGTCGAGGGGCGAGTCGAGGATCGGGTATGCGCGGTCAGCTGCCCGGGACGTATGCGTCGATCAGCGCGCCGACATAATCGGGATTGCGACTGGTCAGTTCAGCCGCGGGTCGCACGTCGCCGTGGATGAAGCCGTAGACGGGGTAGATGCCGCCGCCGAGGCCGTCGACATCCTTGTACCAGACCTTCACGCGGCTCCAGTCATTGGCTGGCGAGACGTCGAACAGCGTGACGTCCTGTTCGGCATGACCGCGTTCGCCGTTCTGGCGCGACCAATTGGCATGGGTCAGCATCACGACGCGCTTCTCGACGACGCGGCTGATGACCGCGACATGCCCCATCGGCAGGCGGGCCGTCTTCGCAAAAACGATGACCGAGCCCGTCTTCGGCCGATGCGTGCGCTCGTAGCGGCCATCGGCCTGACGCCACCATGTCCAGGCATCGCCATAGATCTCGATCCCCGAGGCCGCCCGCGCAAACGGAACGCACTGCCCGACATAGTCGAGCAGCGATGCCTGTGCAGCGGACCCCGCGCCGATCGTGAGGACAGCGGAGAGAAGGGCGCGACTGAAGCGATTCATCCCGTGATCCTAAAGGCCGTCCCATGACCGCCATGTTGCCGCCTTTGGTTAATGGCATGACGATGCGCCAGCCTCAATATGGATTAGTCGACAAGGCGTTGCGCGCGCGGGGTAGTCCGTAAAGCGCCCAGTCGGTTCCCGACAGCATGCCCCGGCGGCGCATGGTCCGAAGCGTATAGACGCGTCCGCAGCGTCGCGTCGTGGCCGCCGCCGCGCCGCCGTCGTCGAGATCGACAAAGACGAATTGCGCACGCCGGCAGTCGCTTGTCAGCGCGAGCGGATAGCGCGCCGTCGCCGCGGCGACCCGAAGCGGGGCAACCGGCTGGAGGTGATCGACCTGAACGCGCGCGCCGCCCGGCGCTTCGATGCGCATATCGGCGATGGCGGCATCGATATCGCCGCGTCGTCGCTTAATGTCCTGCGCGATGTCGTGGTTCATGCCGATCGCGAGGAGAGTGAGGGCGAGCGCGGCCAATATCTTTGACCGGGGGCCTTTCGTCAGCGCGGTGGCGATCAGGTCAGTCAGGAGCAACAGGACCGCGACGCTGGATAGCAGGAAGTAGCGCGGCATTCCTGTGTTGGCGATGTGAAGCGTGGCGAGGGCGATCGGCAGCCCGGCAATTGCGAGCATTGCCAGCCACGCCATGGGGCGTCGATGCGCGACGGCGACCATTGCGGCGACGCATAGTGTGAGCGCGAGCACCGCGATCCACCAACGGGGCAAGGCGGATGCGCCGAGCGTCGTCGCCAGCATGACCTGCAGCGCATCGACCAGGCTGGCGAACGAGAAGGGCACATAGTCGCCGACCTGCATGCCGCCGGGGCTTGCGGCCGCGGCGCCGAAGACCAGCGTGAAGACGAGCATGACCGCAACGACGCTCGGCAGCATCAGCCGCGCGGTCATCGCGGCGGCCGTCCCGGTGGAAAACCTTTGGCGCAGCGTCAGCGCGACCCAGGCGGCAATCGCAACCACGAAGAACAGCATCGTCAACTGCGACAGGAGTCCGAGAATGGTCAGCAGCGCGAGCAGCCCCGGCGGATGGCGGGGCGCAGGGGCGGGGGCGTCGAGCCAGCGTGCGGCGACCAGGATCGCACCCAAGGCGCACAGCAGCATCGGCGCATAGCCGCGCGCTTCGCTGCCATAATTGACCAGGATCGGCGACAGCGCGAATAGCGCCGCGCCGACCAGCGCATGCGCCGTGGAGCGCCGCGCACCGATCGCGGCGACGACCAGCACCGTGGCGGCACCGGTGACGATCGACAGCGCGCGCAGGGCCAGCGGCGGCGTGGCATAGCCAACCGCCTGCATCCACAGGCTGTTCAGATGGTGATTATTATCGTGGTTGATCGAGGTGAACACGTCCAAGGGTGTGTCCACATTCGCCACCAGCACCGCAGACCACGCCTCGTCGACCCACAGCCCGCCATGGGCCGATAGGATCCGGATCCAGACCGCGACGCCCAGGATCGCAAGCAACGCGTATGCCGCGGGGAGGGGCAGGTGGTGACGCACACCCGGAGCAATAGCGCGCAACTGATTAAAGCCGCGTTTTCAGCGTCGCTCAGGCGGACCGTTCCGGCCGCGGCTGTCTCGTCGCTCCCGAAGCTACCCCTGGTTCTTCTGCCGCTTCGCCATGAAGGCGAGGCGTTCGAACAGCATCACGTCCTGTTCGTTCTTGAGCAGTGCGCCGTGCAGCGGCGGGATCGCCTTGGTCGGATCGCGGTTCTGCAGCGTCTCGAGCGGCATATCCTCGTGCAGCAGCAGCTTGAGCCAGTCGAGCAGCTCGGAGGTCGAGGGCTTTTTCTTGAGCCCGGGGACGTCGCGGACGTCGTAGAACAGGTCCATCGCGCGCGAGACGAGCATGCGCTGGATCCCGGGGAAATGGACGTCGACGATCGCCTGCATCGTGTCGCGGTCGGGAAACTTGATATAGTGGAAGAAGCAGCGCCGCAGGAACGCGTCGGGCAGTTCCTTCTCGTTGTTGCTGGTGATGATGACGATCGGACGCTCGACCGCGCGGACGGTCTCCTTGGTCTCGTAGACGTGGAATTCCATCCGATCGAGTTCCTGCAACAGGTCGTTGGGGAACTCGATATCCGCCTTGTCGATCTCGTCGATCAGCAGTACGGGCGGTGCCGGCTGGGTGAACGCCTCCCAGAGCTTGCCCTTGCGGATATAATTGCCGATGTCGTGGACGCGTTCGTCGCCGAGCTGGCCGTCGCGCAGGCGGGCGACGGCGTCATATTCGTACAGCCCCTGCTGCGCCTTGGTCGTCGACTTGATGTTCCATTCGATCAATGGCGCGCCGAGCGCCTTGGCGATCTCATAGGCGAGCACGGTCTTGCCGGTGCCGGGTTCACCCTTGATGAGCAGCGGGCGGCGTAACGTCACCGCGGCATTCACCGCGACCTTGAGGTCGTCGGTTGCGACATAGCTCTGCGTACCTTCGAAGCGCTTCATGCCCATTCCCGTCAGAATCGAATTCCCGGTACGGATAGAAGCTGTTGGGCATCCGACGCAACCCGGACGATGGCGACACCGACAGCGATCGGGTTTCGTTGCAAGGCCTGGACGGTGTACCGAGCGTCCGCGCGGCGAAACGACGCGGCTGGAGGAGGCATCACGATCATCATGCTGAACAGGCGGGCTCTCCTGTCAGGCGTTTCCGCAACGCTCGTTACGCGTCCGGCCTTCGCACGCAGCGAGGCTCCTCCGCCCGGCGTCGCGGCCTACGAGGCCGCGAGCGGCGGCCATGTCGGGATCTACGCGCGTAACCTGACGACGGGGAGGGCGATCGCCTGGCGTGCCGATGAGCGGTTCGTCATGTGCAGCACGTTCAAGGCCTCGCTCGCCGCGTGCGTGCTCAACCGGGTCGATCGCGGCCGGGCCCGGCTTGCGGACAGGATCGCGCTCGTTCCTGCCGACCTGCAGGACTGGCACGCGCCCGTCGCCCGGCAGAATCTGGCGCGGGGCGAGATGTCGCTCGGCGAGATGTGTCAGGCAGCCGTCGAGCAAAGCGACAATAGCTGCGCCAATATCCTGTTGAGGCAAGTTGGCGGGCCCGCCGCGTTGACGGCCTATTGGCGACGTCTGGGCGACGATGTCAGTCGGCTGGACGATATCGAGCCGTTCCTGAACCGTGCGCCGCCGGGTGGGTTGCGCAACACAACGACGCCGAGGGCGATGGCGGCGACGATCGGACGGCTGACGCGTGGTCCGGTATTGTCGCCCTCGTCACGCGCGCTGCTCATGCTGTGGCTCCGGCAATGCCGGACCGGCGCCGCGCGGTTGCGGGCCGGTCTGCCGCAGGGGTGGGTGATCGGCAACAAGACGGGGAACAACGGCAGGGACGCGGCCGGCGACGTGGGGGTGTTGTGGCGCGATCCCGACACGCCGATTATCATCAGCGTCTACACGCGCGGCGGCACGCCGACCGAGGCGCAGTTCAAGACGTTGTTTTCAAAAGTTGCCCGGGGAGTTGCTACGACACTGGCCTAGGCTGCGTGTGCAATCCGGTCAGAGATCGCCGCGCGCGCTGGCGCGGGCTTCGAGCAGCGACCAGAGGCCGCGATGCTGGGCGTAGAGCTGCTGCGCGCCGAAGGTGATGGCACGCCGCGCACCGGGCGTCGCACCCAGCGTTGCCAGCGCCTTGGCGCTGACGTCAGCGGGCGGGAGCGCGCGCGGCGGCGCGACGATGCCGAACCGGGTCGCGGCAAGGTCGAGAACGTCGCGCGTCACCGCCCAGTCGTGGAGCAGCGCGGCCACCGCCCCCGTCGCGCAACCGGCGCGCTCCGAACCGGACAGGATCTCCAGTGCGTTGCGCACGCCGGCGAGGGCGGCCTCGGTCGCCGCCTGACCCGGTGTCGAGGGCAACGGCCCCACGGCGGCGGTCAACTGGGCGAGATAGCCGCGTTCGATCGCGAACCCGGTCGCTGCGGTTTCGAGCCAGGGCAGCGAACCCAACTGTGCGCTACGCAGCAAGGCGTCGTCGATCATCCCGGGGTGCCGTCCATAGACGTCGCAGAACGCGTGCACCGCATCCGACAGGTTGCGCTGGGCGGGGGCGGATTGGATGAGCCGCGTCGCGTGAGGGTGCGCGACAGCACCGTCGACGGCGCCAAGGCGCGCGACGACGTCCCAGGCGCCGGGCCGTGTTTCGTCAATGGATGCCGTCGTCGAAGCCATTAGTCCCCGGTCATGTCTGGGATGCCCGCGCGCCATATGCGTGCGGACGTCCGGCCACAGGTCCTTGCACACGACCTGTAAAGACGGCGTGCACATGACGTTAACCGCCCGCTAACCATCCGCCGGCGAGTCCGGTCGGCCTGGGCGTGACGCCTTGGCCGCGGCCGAGTGCATCATGCAGGGTTTACGGCTTTACGGGGGCGGGACGCGCCGCGATAACGCGCGCGGCACCGGCACCGCGCTGGAGCCCGTCCATCGGAGACTATAGGATGCGTACATGGTTGCTTGGGCTTGCACTTGCTTCGGTCGGAACCGCCGCGATGGCTGCTGACGGCGCGTCCGCGCAAACGGCAGGCGGCGCCGACGGCGTTACCACGCCGAGCGACCCGGCAGCGGCTCCCGTGGCAGCTGCAGCCCCGGCCGGCGATCTGACGCTGGCGCGGGTGTTCGGCAATCCCGACCTGTCGGGCCCGCAGCCGCGCGCGGTACGGCTGTCGCCCGACGGTGCGCTGTTGACCTCGCTGCGCAACCGGGCGGACGAGAAGGAGCGGTTCGACCTGTGGGCGGTCGATACCGCCACGGGCCAGGAGCGGATGCTCGTCGATTCGAAGAGCGTCGGCAGCGGCGCCGAGCTGAGCGAAGCCGAGAAGATGCAGCGCGAGCGCGCGCGGATCGCCGGGTCGAAGGGCATCGTCGCCTATGACTGGGCGCCCGATGGCAAGTCGATCCTCGTGCCGCTCGACGGCGACCTGTACATCGCGACGCTCGACGGCAAGGTCCGGCGGCTGACTGATACACCGGGTGGCCAGCTGAACCCCGTGATCAGCCCCAAGGGCGGGTTCGTGTCCTATGTCCGCGACCAGAATCTCGTCGTTCAGCCGCTGGCGGGTGGCGAGGCGCGCGCGGTCACCAAGGGCGGGGGCGGCACCGTCCATTTCGGCGAGGCGGAGTTCGTCGCGCAGGAGGAAATGGATCGCCGCACGGGCTATTGGTGGTCGCCCGACGAGCGCTATGTCGCGGTCGAGCGGTTCGACGAGGCGCCGGTGCGCATCTTCACGCGTGCCTCGATCGGCGCGACGGGGACCAAGGTCTATGATCAGCGCTATCCCGCCGCGGGCACGCCCAACGCACTGGTCGACCTGTACGTGATGAAGCCCGACGGGTCGGGCCAGGTGAAGGTCGATCTGGGCACCAATCCCGACATCTATCTGGCGCGGGTCGACTGGACGCCCGACGGGACGATGTTGCTCGTCCAGCGCCAGAGCCGCGACCAGAAGCTGCTCGAGATGCTGCGCGTCGACCCGGCAACGGGCAAGTCGACGATCCTGTTCACGGAGAAGTCGGGGGTGAAGAGCTGGCTGAACCTGTCGGACGCCTACCGCGTGCTGAAGGACGGCAGCCTGATCTGGCGGTCGGAGCGCAGCGGCTATGGCCATCTCTACCGGTTCGCGGCAGGCCGCTGGACGCAGCTGACCAAGGGCGATTGGGTCGTGACCGGGCTGGTCGGCGTCGACCAGGCCAAGGGGCGGTTGTTCTTCACGGGCAACAAGGACGACGTGCTGGAGCAGCAGCTCTATTCGGTCGATATCGCCAAGCCGAACGCGATCACCAAGCTGACCGAGAGCGGCTGGTGGAACAGCGCGTCGATGGACGGTGCCGGCACGCGGTTCATCGTCTCGCGCTCGAACCCGTCACAGCCGACCCAGGTCTATCTGGCGGATGCGACCGGCAAGCGGATTTCGTGGATCAACGAGAATGCGGTGAAGGAGGGGCATCCCTATCATCCCTATGCCGCCAGCCATCAGCAGACCAAGTTCGGCACGCTGAAGGCCAAGGACGGCACGACGCTCTATTACGAGATGATCACCCCGCCGATCGAGCCGGGCAAGAAATATCCCGTCTTCTTCCAGCATTATGGCGGCCCGGGCACCGGCCAGCAGGTCACGCGCGGCTGGCAGGGGCCGCTGCCGCAATATCTGGTCGATCAGGGCTGGATCTTCTTCCAGATCGACAATCGCGGCTCGTACAACCGCGGCAAGAAGTTCGAGGACGCGATCTATCATGCGATGGGCACGGTCGAGGTCGAGGACCAGCTGGCCGGGGCGGAGTATCTGAAGACGCTGCCGTTCGTCGAGCCGAGCAAGATCGCGACCTATGGCTGGTCCTATGGCGGGTACATGTCGCTGAAGATGCTGGAGAAGACGCCGGGGGTCTATGCTGCCGCAGTGTCGGGCGCGCCGGTCACCGACTGGCAGCTCTACGACACGCATTATACCGAGCGCTATCTGGGCGATCCCAAGACCGATCCGGCGAGCTATGCGACGTCGGCCGCGGTCGAGGATGCGGCGCTGATCAAGGATCCGCTGCTGCTGATCCACGGCATGGCGGACGATAACGTGTTCCTCGACAATTCGACCAAGGTCGCGGCCAAGATGCAGGCGACCGCGACACCGTTCGAGATGATGTTCTACCCGGGCTATACGCACCGCGTTGCGGGGCCGGGGATCAGCGAGCATGTCTGGGGGACGATCCTCAACTTCCTCGACCGGACGGTGAAGGACAAACCGGTTACCGGCGAAGGGACGAGCTTGCCTGCGACGAAATAAAGTTATCTGGCAGGGTGCGTCGGAGACGTATACGGACGCGCCCGAATGAAGATCAGCAATGTCGCGATCGTTTCGCGGCGGCATCAAGGGACGACATAATGGGTTATCGGATCGTGGTTGCAGGGGCGACCGGCAATGTCGGGCGCGAAATGCTCAACATCCTGGCGGAGCGTGAATTTCCGGCGGACGAGATCGCCTGCGTCGCATCGTCGCGCAGCCAGGGCGAGATGGTCGATTTCGGTGACACCGGCAAGCAGATCAAATGCCAGAATATCGAGAATTTCGACCCCACCGGCTGGGACATGGCGCTGTTCGCGATCGGGTCGGAGGCGACCGCGGTCTATGCGCCGAAGTTCGCCGCGGCGGGCTGCACCGTGATCGACAATTCGTCGCTGTACCGGATGGATCCGGACGTGCCGCTGATCGTGCCCGAAGTGAATGCGGACGCGATCGACGGCTACAAGGTCCGCAACATCATCGCCAACCCGAACTGCTCGACCGCGCAGATGGTCGTCGCGCTCAAGCCGCTGCATGACGCGGCCAAGATCAAGCGCGTCGTCGTCGCGACCTATCAGTCGGTGTCGGGCGCGGGCAAGCAGGGCATGGACGAGCTGTTCGAGCAGAGCCGCAACATCTTCGTCGGCGACCCGGCCGAGGCCAAGAAGTTCACCAAGCAGATCGCGTTCAACGTGATCCCGCACATCGACAGCTTCCTCGACGACGGGTCGACCAAGGAAGAGTGGAAGATGGTGGTCGAAACCAAGAAGATCCTCGACCCGAAGATCAAGGTCACCGCGACCTGCGTCCGCGTGCCGGTGTTCGTCGGCCATTCGGAAGCGATCAACATCGAGTTCGAGAACGAGATCTCGGCCGAGGAGGCGCAGAACATCCTGCGCGAGGCGCCCGGGGTCATGCTGATCGATAAGCGCGAGGATGGCGGCTATATCACGCCGATCGAATGCGTCGGCGAGTTCGCGACCTTCATCAGCCGCGTGCGCGAAGATTCGACCGTCGAGAACGGCATCAACCTGTGGTGCGTGTCGGACAATCTGCGCAAGGGTGCGGCGCTGAACGCGGTGCAGATCGCCGAGCTCCTGGGTCGTCGGCATCTGAAGAAGGACGCGTAGGCGGGGGAGCGGGAGGGGGAGCCTTCTTCCGCTTATCCGACGTCGAGCGCGGGATGACGTATCGCGGGCGTCATCCTGCGTGGGCGGACACGGGCAAAGCCCGTGTCGTCGACCGGCGCTGAGTGCGCCGTCGGCCGATCTTGCCCTATGCGATCCTGCTTCGCTGGATCGTCTTATGGCTGCGATCAGTGCCCAATATACCGTCCCGGGCGGTGCCAAGCGATCAGGATAAGGCTGATCGCGGCTGCGCTTAAGACCGACCAGCCGAACTGACCCGCGCTGACGACAGGGATCGCGGCGGCTAGGATTACCACGTCGAGCGCGATCTGCGTGCGGCCCGCATTCCAGCCGCGCGTGCGCTGCAGCCACAGCGTCACGACCCCGGTGCCGCCGACCCCGGCCTGATGTCGCGCGAGGACGAGGATGCCGAGCCCGATCACCGTGCCGCCGACGATCGCGGCGAAGAACGGGTGCATCTGGTCGACGTGCATCGATCCGCCCGCGAAGGTCGAGAAGGCGGCGATCCCGGCATTCACCAGCATCGTCTTGATCGCGAAACGGCGGCCCATCGCGTAATGCGCGAACAGGAAGAAGGGCAGGTTGATCAGCGTGAACAGCACGCCGGTCGGCAAGGGCACCAGATAGGACAGCAGCAGCGCGATCCCGGCGATCCCGCCGGTGACGAGCCCTGCCGCCTTCAGGAAGACCAGCCCGATCACCAGCAGGATGCAGCCGATGACGAGCGCGTAGAAATCCTCCGCGATACTGTGCGGCCGTCCCAGGGGAAGGGTGGCTGAGGGGAAGGTGGCGTCGGCAGATGGCGGCATTGCGGGTCCTTGGTCGGGCCCTTCGCGCATCCTCGGTGAATCGTCCGACGCGATCCTTGTCCCTTAGCTAAAGGAGTTTGCGTGTCACACTACCCCTTTTTGTGATGGCGTCGTGCGGCGGGGCCATAACGATGGGCGCTCGTCATCCTGACGAAAGTCAGGATCCAGGATACCAAGCGCCGCATCCGTGGCTCTGGATCCTGACTTTCGTCAGGATGACGTAGCGGTGGGTCGCGGATACTCCTCGGAGCGCGTCTCTTCGTGGCGGTTGACAGCACGGTGTCGTGTGTCGGACGGGGGCGACGACATCCTACGATTATAGGGATCTGGATCAGTGGCATATTCCCCGACCGAGACGCAGTATTTCGAGAGCTTCGACGGCACGCGGATCGCGTGGCGCGAGGTCGGCGAGGGGCGACCGGTGGTGCTGATCCACGGCTATTTCTCCGACGCGAAGACCAACTGGATCCGCTATGGCCATGCCGCCAAGATCGCGGCCAAGGGGTTCCGCGTGATCATGCCCGACCTGCGCGCGCACGGCGAGAGCGGCAAGCCGCATGGGCTGGAATTCTACCCCGCGGATGCGCTGACGCTCGACGGCCATGCGCTGGTCGATCATCTCGGGCTGACCGATTATGATCTTGGCGGCTATTCGCTGGGCGCGCGGACGACGTCGCGGATGCTCGCCACGGGCGCGACGCCGAGGCGCGTGGTCTTTTCCGGGATGGGCCTCGCCGGACTGACCGAGACGTCGCGGCGCGCGGGGCATTTCCGCAATATCCTCACCAATCTGGGCAAGCATGTTCAGGGCACGCCCGAGTGGCTCGCCGAGGCGTTCCTGAAGACCACGGGCGGCGATCCGGTCGCATTGCTCGGGATCCTCGAGACCTTTGCGGATACACCGATCGAGGCGGTCAGGGCGATCGAGCAGCCGGCGCTGGTGGTGTGCGGTGCGGAGGATGAGGATAACGGGTCGGCACCGGATCTCGCCGCGGTCCTGCCGCATGGCCGCTATGTCGCGACGCCGGGCGGACATATGAGCGCGGTGGTGAAGTTCGAGCTTGGCCAGGCGATTGCGGACTTTCTTGCTGAATAGCCCCCGGTCATCCTGACGAACGTCAGGACCCGCAGCCAAGCAGCGCCGCCCCCCGTAACCCTCGGTCCTGACTTTCGTCAGGATGACGGGAGAGGGCATGGCTGGCGGGTTGACCATCCGGCGGCGGATCATCCATCAGGGCCTCACGATAAGGGGATGATGATGGTTCGGTTCAGCGTTTCGATGTTTGCTCTCGCCGGCGCGCTGTGCGCCGCGCCGTCGGTGGCCGGTGCTCAGGCCACCGCTGCCGCGTCCAGCCCGACCGCTGCGCAGGCAGATGCGTTCGTCGCCGAGGCGGAAAAGATATTTGCCGCCAAGTCGGTCGACGCCTCGCGCGTGGCGTGGGTGAACGCGACCTACATCACCGACGATACCGATGCGCTGGCGGCGAAGTTGGGCGCGGAGATGACCGATCTCGGCGTGAAATATGCGCTGGGCGCGGCCAAATACGCCAATGTTCCGGGCCTGTCGGTCGACACCAAGCGCAAGCTCGACCTGCTCCGCGGGGGGCTGACGCTGCCCGCCCCGACGCGGCCGGGCGCATCGGACGAACTGTCGATGCTGACGACGAAGATGTCGTCGTCCTACGGCAAGGGCATGGGGACGCTCGACGGCAAGCCGATCAACGGCTCGGACATCGAGGCGGCGATGGGCGAGAGCCGTGATCCCGCCAAGCTGCAGGAGATGTGGACGAGCTGGAACGACGCGGTCGGCGCACCGATGCGCGGCGACTATGCCAAGATGACCGCGATCTCGAACGAGGGCGCGCGCGAGCTCGGCTACAGGGATGTGGGCGCGCTGTGGCGGTCGGGCTACGACATGAGCCCAGAGCAGTTCGCCGCGCTGACCGACAAGATCTGGAAAGAGGTCGAGCCGCTCTACATGGCGCTGCACACCTATACGCGGTGGAAGCTCAACGAGAAGTACGGCGATGCGGTCCAGGCGAAGACCGGGCCGATCCGCAGCGATCTGCTCGGCAACATGTGGGCGCAGGAATGGGGCAATATCTATGACATCGTCGCCCCCAAGGGGGCTGGCGATCTCGGCTTCGACACGGGCGAGTTGCTGAAGGCCAAGGGCTATGACGCGGTGAAGATGGTCAAGCAGGGCGAGGGGTTCTACTCGTCGCTGGGCTTTGCGCCGCTGCCCGAGACCTTCTGGAAGCGGTCGCAGATCACCAAGCCCGCGGACCGCGACGTGATCTGCCATGCCTCGGCCTGGGATATCGACAACCAGGACGATATCCGCATCAAGATGTGCACCAAGGTGAGTGCGGACGACTTTGTCACGATCCACCATGAGCTCGGCCACAACTACTATCAGCGTGCCTACAAGGCGCAGCCGATGCTGTACAAGAACGGCGCGAATGACGGCTTCCACGAGGCGATCGGCGATACCGTCGCGCTGTCGATCACGCCGGATTATCTGGTGAAGATCGGACTTCTCGACCAGGCGCGCGTGCCGAGCGCGGACAAGGATATCGGCCTGTTGCTGCGTCAGGCGATGGACAAGGTCGCGTTCCTGCCGTTCGGGCTGCTGATCGACAAGTGGCGCTGGGGCGTGTTCTCGGGGCAGATCCCGACGACCGGCTATCAGGCGGCGTGGGACAAGATGCGGCTGCAATATCAGGGGATCAAGCCGCCGGTCGCGCGCGACGAGACGAAGTTCGACGCGGGCGCGAAATATCACATCCCGGCGGCGGTGCCCTATACGCGCTACTTCCTCGCGCGCGTGCTGCAGTTCCAGTTCTACAAGGCGGCGTGCGAGCAGTCGGGGTGGAAGGGGCCGCTGCATCGCTGCTCGTTCTACGGCAACAAGGCGGTCGGCACGAAGCTGAACGCGATGCTGAGCATGGGTCAGTCCAAGCCGTGGCCGGATGCGCTGCAGGTGTTCACGGGCAGCCGCGAGATGTCGGGCGCGGCGCTGGTCGAGTATTTCAAGCCGCTCAAGGCGTGGCTCGACGTGCAGAACAAGGGCAAGCCGACCGGCTGGTGAGCTTTAGGCAATTGGTGGCGGCCCTGCTTCCCCGCGAAGGCGGTGATCCACGGCTGCAAGCGCGCTTTGGGTCTAGCTGGGCCCCCGCATCCGCGGGGGAACAGTGGGGGCCAGGGACGATTATTCCGGGATCGTTCCTTCGTCGGCAATCCCGGCTTCGAACGACTTAGACGAATCTGTACCGTCCGCCTGATGCGCGTGCTTGCCAGCGGGTTTGGGCGTCTTCGGCGTGCTGCCGCGCAGGGTCAGCAGCGCTGCGGCGGCGCCGAGTACCGCGACGCCGCCCGCGATCGCGGCGGCACCCCATTTGCCACCGACCTTGTCGATCGGCTTGGCGACGGGCGGCGGCGTCTTGCGCGCCGATATCGGTCGAGGCGTGCTGCGCTTGGTCGAGCGCGGCTTGGGGGCGGGTTTGGGCTTCCGCGAGACTGGGACCGCCTTTTCGGATGTCGGCTTGTCGATTGCCGGCGCGGCCGGCGCAACCACTGGCTTTGCCGGCTTGGGTGCACTGGCCTTGCGCGGCGCGCGGCGGCGCGTGACGACGGGCTTCTTGGCGTCCGTTTCAGGCGGGTCGGTGTCGGCCACGGCTATGCTCCCTCACAAAATGATCCCGCGGGCGTAACGCATCGGCATGCGATGCGCTCCGAAAATCGCGCGGCAGGCCTCAGCGGAACGGCGGCTCGTCGAACGCCCGCAGCTTGCGGCTGTGCAGCTTGGCACCCTCCTGGCGAAGCTGCTCACAGGTTTCGATCCCGATCCGCAGATGCTCGCTGATCGCGCGTTCGTAAAAGCGGTTGGCCTGACCCGGCAGCTTCAGCTCGCCGTGTAGCGGCTTGTCCGAGACGCAGAGCAGCGTGCCGTAGGGAACGCGGAAGCGATAGCCCTGCGCCGCGATCGTCGCGGATTCCATGTCGATGCCGACCGCGCGCGACAGCGAGAAGCGCAGCGCCGATTTCGAATAGCGCAGTTCCCAGTTGCGGTCGTCGGTGGTGACGATCGTCCCCGTACGCAGCCGGCGCTTCAGGTCCTCGCCCGACTGGCCCGAGACGATCTCGGCGGCCTTGGCCATCGCCACCTGGACTTCGGCGATCGCGGGGACGGGAATCTCGGGCGGAAGCACGTCATCGAGCACATGGTCGTCACGCAGATAGGCATGCGCGAGCACATAGTCGCCGATCCGCTGGCTGGGACGCAGGCCGCCGCAGTGACCGATCATCAGCCAGGCCTCGGGACGCAGTACCGCAAGATGGTCGCAGATCGTCTTGGCGTTGGACGGGCCGACGCCGATGTTGACGAGCGTGATCCCGGTACGGTCGTCCGCCATCAGGTGATAAGCGGGCATCTGGTGCCGACGCCATGCGCTGTCGGAGATGATCTTGTCGATATCATCCCCTGACGAAATCGTGATCCCGCCCGCGCCCGACAGCGTCGTGAACCGGCTGCCTTCGCCGAGCTGCGTGCCCGCCCAGCGAACGAATTCATCGACATAGCGGTGATAGTTCGTAAACAATACGAAGCGCTGCGCGTGTTCGGCAGGGGTGCCCATGTAATGGCGCAGCCGTGCGAGACTGAAATCGGTCCGCAAGCCATCGAACAGCGCGAGCGGACGGGTGTCGTCCTGTGCCACCCACAGCCCGTCGGCGATCTCGTCACCGATATGCGCGAGCTCGGTGGCGGGAAAGAACCGTGCGAGTTCGGTCGCAGAGACCTCGTCGAGGCTCAGCGCGTGGCCGGGATCGATGACGTACGGGAAGGGGATCTCCTGCCGCCCTTCGACGGCTTCGACCTCGACGTCGTAATCCTCGATCAGCAGCGTCAGCTGTTCGGTCAGATAATCGGCGAAGATCGCGGGCTTGGTCACGCTGATCCGGTATTCTCCGGGATTCACCATGCGTCCGAAGGAGCGGAGCGGGGTCGGGCGGTCAATGCCGCCTTTGTAGATCAGCCGGATTTCGGGATAGGCGAACGAGCCATCGCTGCGGGTTGCCGGATCGGGCACGGTGCCGTCGGCGATATAGGCGCTCATGGCGGACTGGAGCCGCGCAACGGAGGCGCGGTAGAGGCGGTCGAGTTCGGCGACCAGGTCGGATGCGATTGTCATCGCCCAGTGTTACGCGGGCGAGATTACGGAGGCAAGACTACCGCGCGTGCCACGCCAGCTCCGTCATTCCCGCGTGCGCGAGGATGACGGAGCACGACGTTCAATCAGGCGCGCGTCGCAATCAGATCTCGCTGAGCAGATGCTCGGCAGAGCTCACCTTGAACTCACCGGGGGCCTCGACGTTGAGCTGCTCGACGACGCCGTCATTGACGATCATCGAATAACGCTGGCTGCGCGTGCCCATGCCGAAGCCCGAGCCGTCCATCGTCAGGCCGACCGCCTTGGCGAAATCGCCATTGCCGTCCGCGAGCAACGTGATGTCGCCGGCACCGGCGGACTTGCCCCATGCATCCATCACGAACGCATCGTTGACCGATGTGCAGGCGACCTCGTCGATGCCCTTGGCCTTCAGTGCGGCTTCCTTTTCGACGAAGCCCGGCAGGTGCTTGGCAGAGCAGGTCGGGGTGAAGGCGCCGGGGACCGCGAAGAGCGCGACCCTGCGGCCCGCGAAGAAGGTCTCGGACTCGACCTGATCGGGGCCGTCCGCGGTGGCCTTGACGAGAGTGGTGTTGGGAAGCCGGTCGCCGACGCTGATCGTCATGGAAATTCTCCTGTCGCCGCGAGATCGTCCCGGGCGGACGGTACCTCGTATGGGAGGCGCGCGATTTCAAGCGTGGCGGCGGGGCCGTCGCGACGCTATGGTCTAGGGCATGGACAAGACGGCTTTTCTTTCCGGGCAACTCCTTCTGGCAATGCCGGGGATGAGCGATCCGCGGTTCGCCCGCGCGGTGATCGCGATGTGCAGTCATGACGAAAACGGCGCGCTCGGGATTGGTCTCGGCGCCACCGTCGACGGTCTCGGCTTTCACGACCTGCTCGAACAGTTCGAGATCGCACCCGGTGACGCGCCCAATGCCCCGGTGCATTTCGGCGGGCCGGTCGAACCCCGCCGCGGCTTCGTCATCCATTCGTGCGACTGGGGCGGGCAGGACACGATCGAGGTCGCAGGGCTCTGGGCCTTGTCGAGCACGATCGACGTGCTCCGCGCGATCGCGGAGGGGAAGGGGCCGTCGCAATGGGTCGTCGCGCTCGGCTATGCGGGATGGGACAGCGGGCAGATCGAGGGCGAACTGGCGCGTCCCGGCTGGTTCAACGTCGCCGGCGCTGCCGATCTGGTATTCGACACCAACGCGGATGAGCGCTGGAGCAGGGCGTTCGAGCGGGCCGGCGTCGACCCGCGGCTGCTGGTGGCGGATACCGGCACGGCGTGATGATCGCCGCGCGCATCCGCGGGTCAAGATGACATTCTAGCGCGGCGGAGACCGTCCCGGGCATCATATAAAGATATCTTTATATTTGATTTGGGCGGCCCGTTCCTCTATGCGGCCCTGCATCCGGCACGGGCATGAGGCCCGCCGATCAAAGATTTCCAGGAGATATCCTCGTGGCCACCACGCTCGCGCCCCAGAAGACGGACGGCAAGACCGATTACGTCGTCGCCGACATCAGCCTTGCCGATTTCGGCCGCGCCGAGATCAACATCGCCGAAACCGAGATGCCGGGCCTGATGTCGCTCCGCGAGGAATTCGGCGCAGCGCAGCCGCTCAAGGGCGCGCGCATCACCGGTTCGCTGCACATGACGATCCAGACCGCGGTGCTGATCGAGACGCTGACCGCACTCGGCGCCGACGTCCGCTGGGCGACGTGCAACATTTTCTCGACGCAGGACCATGCCGCCGCCGCGATCGCCGCGTCGGGCGTGCCGGTGTTCGCGATCAAGGGCGAGACGCTCGCCGACTACTGGAACTATGTCGGCGACATCTTCTCGTGGGATCGCGACGTCGAGGGCCAGACCGCCAACATCATCCTCGATGACGGTGGCGACGCGACGATGTTCGCACTCTGGGGCGCCAAGCTCGAAGCCGGCCACACAATGCCCGAGCCCGAGAACGAGGAAGAGGTCGAGATGCAGCGTGCGCTGAAGGCGTATGTCGCAAAGAATCCCGGCTATCTGACCGAGACCGTCAAGAACCTGAAGGGCGTTTCGGAAGAGACGACCACCGGTGTTCACCGGCTGTACGAGATCGCCAAGAAGGGCGAGCTGCCGTTCCCCGCGATCAACGTCAACGACTCGGTCACCAAGTCGAAGTTCGACAACCTCTACGGCTGCAAGGAATCGCTGGTTGACGCGATCCGTCGCGCGACCGACGTCATGCTCGCCGGCAAGGTCGCCTGCGTCGCCGGTTTCGGTGACGTCGGCAAGGGTTCGGCGCAGTCGCTCCGCAACGGCGGCGCACGCGTGATGGTTACCGAAGTCGATCCGATCTGCGCACTGCAGGCGGCGATGGAGGGCTTCGAGGTCGTGACGATGGAAGACGCCGTGAAGCGCGCGGACATCTTCTGCACCGCGACCGGCAATGCCGATGTCATCACCGCCGATCACATGAAGGCGATGAAGCCGATGTCGATCGTCTGCAACATCGGTCACTTCGACTCGGAGATCCAGATCGCCGCGCTGTCCAACTATGACTGGAGCGAAGTGAAGCCCGGCACCGACCTGGTGAAGTTCCCGGACGGCAAGCAGATCATCATCCTGGCGAAGGGTCGCCTCGTGAACCTCGGCTGCGCCACCGGCCATCCGTCGTTCGTGATGTCGGCCTCGTTCACCAACCAGACGCTCGCGCAGATCGAGCTCTGGACCAAGGGCGAGAACTACAAGAACGAAGTCTATGTCCTGCCGAAGCATCTCGACGAGAAGGTCGCAGCGCTGCACCTCGAGAAGCTGGGCGTGAAGCTGTCGCAGCTGACCCCGAAGCAGGCCGGTTACATCGGCGTGCCCGTCGAAGGCCCGTTCAAGCCGGATCACTATCGCTACTGATCGCCCACGCGATCTGAAGCGGAAAAAGGCCGCGTCTACCGAAGGGTGGACGCGGCCTTTTCTTTTGGATCTGACTGTTGCTTACCGGCGGGCGTGCCGGTCTTTCCGTTACATTTCTGTCGCTTGTGGTGCTTTCCTGACGTCCGGCTTCAACATCGGGGCTGCGGTCGCCGCTGGCGTGGCGGGCGTCTTGCGCCGCACACCGTCGAGTTCCTGTGGCGCATCCGCCGGGGGTGCTGCCTTGTCCGCCGCCGCGGGGGCCGCGCGCAGCGTCTGTCGCGCGCGCATGCACTGCGTCGGATCGGGCCGGCGGACCTGCTGGCAATTCCACAGCGCCTTTTCGTAATCGGCCGAGCGATCGCGCAGATAGCTGAACGTGATCGCCGCGCTCTGTGCCGGCGTCAGCGGCGTGGACGTTGCGGCCTTGGTTTTGTCGGCCCATGCCATGAAACGGCAAAAGGCGCGGTCGCCGCACGCGATCGTCGCAAGCGTCGGGTAGGCGTTGGGGAGCACGCCCGGCGAGAAGGTCATCAGCACAGTATCGCCCTCGGCCGTGGCAAAGGGCGTCGAGGCCGCGTTCGCGCCGTCACCGGCGACCGCATCGTCGCCCAACACGAAGCCGAGCGCGGCGGATGCTTCGGCAATCGCGGCATCGGCTTCGGACAGCGCGGCGGCGGTGCGGTGCGCATCCGAAATAGGCGCGAGCTGCGCGATGACCGGTTCGCCCTGCTCGGGCGCACGTCGGAAGGCCGGGGGTGTGCCCCACCAGCCCGACCAGCGGAAGAACAGGTGCGACCCGACCGCGACGATCTTGTCGAGGCTCGACTGCCAATAGGGAACGACCCAGTCGGTGTGGTAATGCGTGGCATAGCCGACCGGTCGATAGACATTGCCCGACAGCGCGGCGGCCGCGACGCTGCGCGCCCGGCGCCATGCGTCCTCGGAGGGCTTCCAACGAAGCAGCGCGCCGTCGCAACTGAAGCTGAACTGGCAACCCGTCGCCCGCGTCTCGCCTTCGAACACCACCCCGCAGACGGTTTTCGGGAAGGCGGGATGCCGTAGACGGTTGAGCACGACCTGCGCGACGGCGCGTTCGCCGACCGTGTCGTCCCCCGCCTCGTACAGCGTGCCGGCGGCGAGGCAGTCGGTCGCGCGTGCGAGGTCGTCGGCGGCGCCGGCGAAGCGGAACGGCCGTGCAGCTGGGTTCGGATCGGTCGAGAACGGCACCGTGGCGTTGAACGCTCGCGCATCCTCGGGCGCGAGGTCGACGAACCGGACCGGCTCGACCGGGGGCAGCTCTGCCTGGGGCACGACGCGCTGCTTCGGCATCGCGGCGCGCGCCGGGTGGGGCAGCGCCGGGGGATTGGTCACGACGAGCGTCGGTCCGACGATCGCCGCAGCCGCGATCGCGAGTACCGACACGCGCAGATAAACGGCGCCACGCGCATCGGTCATCGTCGTCACTGCTCCGGAAGGAAGTCCGGCACGGACAGATAGCGCTCGCCGGTATCATAGTTGAAGCCGAGGACGCGGACGTCGTCGGGAAGATCAGGGAGCTTCTGCAGGATCGCGGCCAGCGTCGCGCCCGAACTGATCCCGACCAGCATGCCCTCTTCGGCCGCCGATCGGCGTGCCATGTCCTTGGCGACCGCGGCATCGACCTCGATCACGCCGTCGATCGCCTGGGTGTGGAGATTGGCGGGGATGAAGCCTGCGCCGATGCCCTGGATCGGATGCGGGCCCGGCTGGCCACCGGCGATCACGGGCGAGGCGGCGGGCTCGACCGCATAGACCTTCAACTCGGGCCAGTGCGCCTTCAGCGCCTCGGCGACGCCCGTGATGTGGCCGCCGGTGCCGACGCCCGTGATGATCACGTCGATCGGCGTATCCCGGAAATCTTCGAGGATTTCTTGTGCCGTCGTGCGGACATGCACGTCGATGTTCGCAGGATTTTCGAACTGCTGCGGCATCCAGGCGCCGGGCGTTTCGGCGACGCGCTCGCGCGCGCGCTCGATCGCGCCCTTCATGCCCTTCTCGCGCGGGGTGAGGTCGAAGGTCGCACCATAAGCGAGCATCAGACGCCGACGCTCGACGCTCATGCTCTCTGGCATCACGAGGATCAGCTTATAGCCCTTGACCGCTGCCACCATCGCCAGGCCGACGCCGGTGTTGCCGCTGGTCGGCTCGATGATCGTGCCGCCGGGCTTGAGGTCGCCGGCCTTTTCGGCGGCCTCGATCATCGCCAGCGCGATACGGTCCTTGATCGAACCACCCGGGTTCGACCGTTCGGATTTCACCCAGACTTCGGAATCGGGGAAGAGCTTCGACAGGCGGACGTGCGGCGTGTTGCCGATCGTGTCCAGGATCGAGGAGGCTTTCATGGCTTGGCTTCTCCGTGCTGTGGTTCGGTCTCTAGGATCTCGGGGGGATCAAAGGTCTTCGCCGCCCCGAGTTCCGGGAACAGGCGCGCCCAGCCGATCGTGACGGCAATAGCACCAACCCCGCCGAACACCACTGCGCCGACGGGGCCGAGCAGCGACGCCATCACCCCGCTTTCGAATTCGCCGAGCTCGTTCGAGGCCGAGATCGTCAGCTGCGACACCGCGCTGACGCGGCCGCGCATCACGTCGGGCGTGTGCAGCTGGATCAGCGACTGGCGGACATAGACCGAGATCATGTCCGCCCCACCCGCGACGATCAGCGCGACGAAGCTGAGGACGAAGGCGGGGTGGATGGGGAACCCCGCAATCGTGCTGGGGGTGAGCCCGATCAGCTCGACGATCGGCGTCGCGACCCCGAAGGTGAGGATCGCGATGCCGAACACGATCACCGCGACCAGCATCTTGACCCCGACATTGCGGCTCATCGGCCGAATCGAGAACCAGATCGCGGTGACCGCGGCACCGATCCCCATGCCCGCGGCGAGCACGCCGAGCCCCTGCGACCCGACATGCAGGATATCGCGGGCATAGACCGGCAACAGCGACGTGGCACCCGCCAGCAGCACTGCGAACAGGTCGAGCGTGATCGTCGCGAGCACGAGCCGGTTGCGGCGGACATAGGTAAACCCCTCGATGATCCGCGCGAGGGGGCGATGGTCGGTCTGCGCGGCGGGCTGTGCCACCGGGCCGATCAGGAACATGAACACCAGCGCGACGAGGAAGAGCAGCGTCGCCACGCCGTACGCGACCTCGGGATGGATCGCGTAGAGCAGCCCGCCGACGCTGGGGCCTGCGATCGTTCCGACCTGCCACGCGATCGAACTGATCGCGATCGCGGTGGGGAGCACCGCCCGCGGAACCAGATTCGGCGCCAGGGCCGAATAGGCTGGGCCGGAAAATGCGCGCGCGACGCCGAAGGCGACGGCCGCGGCGAACAACGCCCCGAGCGTGAGATGGCCGGACCATGTCAGCAGCCAGAGCGTCGCGGCGGTGAGCACCAGCAGCGTGGTCGTGCCGCGGACGATCCAGCGCCGGTCGAAGCTGTCCGCGACGAGCCCGGTGATCGGGGTCAGCAGGAACAGCGGCACGAACTGCGCAAAGCCGATCATCCCGAGCATGAACGCCGCCTGGCGGATGTCCATCGTTTCGCGCGCCAGGTTGTAGACCTGCCAGCCGATGACGATCGACATCGCGCTGACCGCGATCGTGCCGGCGAACCGCGACAGCCAATAGGCGCGAAAATTGGCGATCCGGAAGGGATGCTGATGCGGGTCGATCGTCGGGTTCATTGTCCCGGGCTTTAGGGGGTCGAGCGCGTGAAGGGCAACCGGAGCTTTGCTTGGGTTGGGGATAGGGGCGGGGGCGACGGCCCGCGTGTCGGGCACGACGGATCGAAGCTCGCGGGACAGTCGCAGAATCGCATACCCCAGACGGGAATTGATGTTCGGCCCCGTCCGCGCCTATAGGCTGCGGCAACTCCCCTACGGAAAACGAGGTTTCCCACATCGTGGCCAAAGCCCCCCCAGCACGTGCAATCGCCGAGCCCCCGATCACCAACCGTGAACGGCCGGCCGAACCCAAGCCCTATGAGGCCAGCAAGGACGAGCTGCTCGCCTTCTACAAGCAGATGCTGCTGATCCGGCGTTTCGAGGAAAAGGCGGGCCAGCTTTACGGTCTCGGCCTGATCGGCGGCTTCTGCCATCTGTACATCGGCCAGGAAGCCGTTGCGGTCGGCCTGCAGTCCGCGCTCGACGGCGAGACCGATTCGGTCATCACCGGCTATCGCGACCACGGCCACATGCTCGCCTACGGGATCGACCCGAAGGTGATCATGGCCGAGCTGACCGGGCGCGGCTCGGGCATCTCGAAGGGCAAGGGCGGGTCGATGCACATGTTCTCGACCGAGCATAAATTCTACGGCGGGCACGGCATCGTCGGTGCTCAGGTGTCGCTGGGCACCGGCCTCGCGTTCAAGCATAAATATTCGAACGACGGCGGCATCTGCATGGCCTATTTCGGCGACGGCGCCGCAAACCAGGGCCAGGTGTATGAGAGCTTCAACATGGCCGAGCTGTGGAAGCTCCCGATCATCTTCGTGATCGAGAACAACCAGTACGCCATGGGCACGAGCGTCAATCGCGCCTCGGCCGAGGACCAGCTCTATCGCCGCGGCGAATCGTTCCGCATTCCCGGCATCCAGGTCGACGGCATGGACGTGCTGGCGTGCCGCGGGGCCGCTGAAGAGGCAATCGCCTGGGTCCGCGCGGGCAAGGGCCCGGTCATCCTCGAGATGAAGACCTATCGCTATCGTGGCCACTCGATGTCCGATCCGGCGAAATACCGTACGCGGGATGAGGTCCAGGCGGTCCGCGACAAGTCCGACCCGATCGATCACATCAAGAAGCTGCTCGACGAGCAGGGCGTGACCGAGGCGGACCTGAAGTCCATCGAACAAGAGATCAGGAAGACCGTGAACGAAGCCGCCGATTTCGCCGAGCAGACCCCCGAGCCGGATGTCGCCGAGCTCTACACCGACGTTCTGGTGGAGTCGTACTGATGGCGATCGAGATCAAGATGCCCGCGCTCTCCCCGACGATGGAAGAGGGCACGCTCGCGAAGTGGCTCGTCAAGGAAGGCGATAGCGTCAAGTCCGGCGACATCATGGCCGAGATCGAGACCGACAAGGCGACGATGGAGTTCGAGGCGGTCGACGAAGGCACGATCGGCAAGATCATGGTTGCCGAAGGTACCGACAATGTGAAGGTCGGCACCGTCATCGCGACGCTGCTCGAAGAGGGCGAAAGCGCTGACAGCGCGCCGACCGAGGCACGCGCGGGCGAGGCCGCCAACGCCGCACCGAAGGAAACGCCGTCGGACGACAAGGCGCCGCCGGTTCCCGAAGGCGCGTCGCCTGCCAAGGCCGAGAGCGGGACGCAGCAGCTCGTCGCGTCGGCGGAGAAGGTCGGCAAGACCGATCCGGCGATCCCGGAGGGTACCGAGATGGTCAAGACGACCGTCCGCGAGGCGCTACGCGATGCGATGGCCGAGGAAATGCGCGAGGACGACCGCGTCTTCGTGATGGGCGAGGAAGTCGCGCAGTATCAGGGCGCGTACAAGGTCACGCAGGGGCTGCTCGACGAGTTTGGCGAGCGTCGCGTGATCGACACGCCGATTACCGAATACGGCTTTGCCGGCATCGGTGCAGGCGCGGCGATGGGTGGCCTCCGCCCGATCGTCGAGTTCATGACCTTCAACTTCGCGTTGCAGGCGATCGATCACATCATCAACTCGGCGGCCAAGACCAACTACATGTCGGGTGGCCAGATGCGTTGCCCGATCGTGTTTCGTGGTCCCAACGGCGCGGCGTCGCGCGTGGGTGCGCAGCATTCGCACAACTTCGCGGCATGGTATGCGAGCGTCCCCGGCCTGATCGTGATCGCGCCCTATGACGCGGCGGATGCCAAGGGCCTGCTGAAGGCGGCGATCCGTACCGACGATCCGGTCGTGTTCCTCGAGAACGAGCTGATGTACGGCCGCAGCTTCGACGTTCCCAAGCTCGACGACCATGTCCTGCCGATCGGCAAGGCGCGCATCGTCCGCGAGGGCAAGGACGTGACGATCGTGAGCTATTCGATCGGCGTGGGCATCAGCCTCGAAGCCGCCGAGAAGCTCGCCGAGGAGGGCATCGAGGCGGAGGTCATCGACCTGCGCACGCTGCGCCCGCTCGACACCGACACGGTGCTGAAAAGCCTCGCCAAGACCAACCGCATGATCATCGTCGAGGAAAACTGGGCAACCTGCTCGATCGCGTCCGAGATCGTGTCGGTGGTGATGGAGCACGGCTTCGACGACCTCGACGCGCCAGTGCTGCGCGTGACCAACGAAGACGTGCCGATGCCCTATGCGGCGAACCTCGAAAAGCTGATGCTGGTCGATGTCGCCAAGGTCGTCGATGCGGCGAAGAAGGTGACGTACCGGTAATCGGTGAGCTGTTGCTGATCGCTCCGACCGGGTTCACCGGTCGGAGCGATCATGCTGCGTAGGTCGAGCACAGACTCGGCGTGACTCCTGCAACGGCGGCCAGGGTCTGGTCGTTGCGTTCTCGCACATTGTACACCGCTTCGGCGCGCAGGACCGGAGCGCCGAAAAATCGCTGCGAGACGAGCGGCTGATATTTGTAGGTCACCTCGATGAAGATCAGCGCGGTTCCGGCGGCCGCCGTAATCTTGCGACTGGCCAGTCCCATATATTGCAGGCTTGCATCGGCCTTGCCCTTGTCCTGCAGGCCATAAGCCGGCTGCGAGGCACTGGTGTTCAGCGCCCCCGTGCACCGCTGCCAACGGATCCACTGCCCCGCCTTCGTGCCGGTCTGACCATTGGGTTCGACGCTCGAGATCACGACGCGGCCGTTATCGGCAAAGTCGATATCGGTCCCTAACAACTTCGGGCTGAGGAGGACCTCGTTGACATCGGCCTCGTTGATCGAATCCCGCACGCGGGCGACGTTGTCGGACGCGGTCGTGGCGATCTGGTTGACGCGCATCTTGGCGATCGACATGTGCGTCAGTTCGGCACCGGCGAGACCCAGTGTCAGAAGGAACGGCGCAACGATCGCGAATTCGATCATTGCGAGGCCGCGCGTGTCGGCAAGAACCCCTGGCCTTGCGGTGCTGTCGATCCTCGTCATGGCTTGGTACATACGACCGTCGGTGCCGCACGCGAGGTAAAGGGCTGGTTACGTACCAGCGTCGTTTCCGTAACTGTCCGGGTGCGCGTCCAGCCCATCAGCGGTCCGACCGGCGTCAGATTGGGGTATCTCACCGTCGCCGTGTAGAAGATGACGTCGTCCGCGCTACCGACACCGTCATCGCCCGGCGTCGCGTCGTAAATGCCATTGTTGTTCGCATCTTCGAAACAGTCCCCGAGATTGAACGTGCCGCGCGGGTCCGTGTCCGACGTGATCTTCTCGGGCTTGCCGACATTCGAGAAGTTGTAATAGCGGCGCGTCGACACGGTGACATATTCTGCCGGGACGACGGCGCGGACCTCGGCCTTGATCGTTGCGCTCACGTTGGCAGCGGTCGTGTTGCCGACCGTGGTCAGCCGTGATGCCTTTGCGAGCGCGCCCTGTACCATGGCCTCGACATAATTCTGATACCCGACCTCCAGGATCATCATCAGCAACCCGATCAGTAACGGTACGATCAGAGCGAATTCGACGATCGTTGCGCCCGCGACATCTGCCGCAATGCGCCGCCTTGCCGGCGCTAATTGCGCGATCACTGGCTCACCCGTAGCGATCCGACCTTGGTGCCGATTTCCTTGAACTTCTGGATGAGCGCGGCGGAGGTGGTGATGCCCGACGCCATGGAGGGCTGTGTCGCGCAATCCCGCATGTCGTTGGTCAGCGTGGTCGAAAACGCAATGACGTACAGCTGGATACCCTGCGCCCTGGCAGCATTGCAGGCCATGCGAAATCGCTGGAGATGGCGCGACAGCTGCGCTGCGGCGAGCTGGGTGGTATTGCCCGTCGTCGTTCCCAGCACGCGCTTGTCGCGCTCCTCCGCGCCATAGGTCGTATAGACGTCCAGGTAAGGCGACAGGTCGCCGTCGGTCATGAAGATCATGAACTTCCTGACCGAGAAGCCGCGAAGCTTTCTTGGATTGTCCGGATCGCTCTGATTGTTCGTTTCGGGCGTTGCCGATGCGAAGATGCCGTCCGACGAGATAAACCGGGCGCCCCATATCATGCCGATATCATGATAGGTGCCGCCAAGCGGTTGCAGATCATTAAGGTATCTCATGAAGCCAGCCTTGTCGCCGTAATATTCCTTCAGGCGGCTGGCCTCGCTGGCGCAGTATTTCGGGTCGGTATAGATGGCGCGCCGGTCGGGATCGAATTCCGTCTCGGGCCACCACGGCGCCCAACGGCTGGCGTCCGAGTTCGGCAACCGGTTGATGTCGAGGTCCCACGCGTCCGACGGTGCCGTCGTCAGCGATCCGCCGTCGATGGTCGTGTTGTTGGTCTGGCGCTCCTCGATGCACCCGGCCCATTTCGATGTCGCCGTGCTGGGCGATCCGCCAGGCGTCGGTACCGATGCGCCCGTCTTGAACGTCGCGGTGTTCAGCGTCGCCTGCTGGTAGGTCCAGTAGTTCGAGCAGACCCCCCAATAGCTTGAATAGCTGCCGTCATACGCGTTGCACCAGTTCAGCGAGCTGTAGACAGGTCCGCCGGTTCGGGCCCGCGTCTGATAGGGTGCGCTGTTGCGGATATAGCTCGCATCCTTGGCATAGACGAGCCTGCCGACATTGACCGTCGCATTATAGGGCACAAAGCCATAGCGAAGCCTCAGGTTGTTGTTGTGCAGCTGGTTCTGTGCAGACTCCAGGGTGTCGTAGAGGGACTCGGACGCATCGCGCAGCGCCTGCATCTTCGATCCGGATTGTTCGATCTCGCCGCAGGCGTCATTGGGGCGGCTCGTCGGGCAGTTCATCGATCCCGACATGTCGAGGACGAGCACGACGTCCGTGCCGACGAAATCCTGCGTCGCCGCGCAGGTGATCGACAGGGGCAAGGTGTTGAACCCGAAGATCTTCATCACCGTGGTCGGTATCGCGGTCGTCGCGGTGATCCGGACGGTACCAACGGCGGGAACGGTGACCACGGGAGTGAACGGGGTCGTGTCGAAGGCCCCGCTGGGGAAGTTGAAGTTAAAATAGTTTCTGGCTTCGGTTTCGACGTCGCTCGTCAGCGTCGGGCCCGCCAGCAGGCGCCGCGCCGCCAGCGAGCCCGCGTCGCAGGCCTGCTGCAGCCGGTCACGCGCGACATAGGCGCGTGACATGTCCAGCCCGGACCCGACCATGGCCAGCAGCGGCATGATCGCGAAGGCGACGATCACCAAAGTGTTGCCTTTGACGTTCCGTCGCAGACGCGCGAGGAACGTCAGCGCTGCAAATTTCGGGGCAATCGTCTTGGCCATGGATGTCCCAGTGGATCTTGATCGCGCACCCATGCCCGGCAATCCGGTAAGCCCGGCTCAAGAGATATGGTTAACGAGAGCGGGGGCGTGCCCTGCGGCGCGTTCGCAGCTATGGCGGCGCGATGGTCGACCCTGCCAACTTACCCAATCCCGAGCGCGCGCTTGCCCTGAGCTACGCCCCGGCCTCGACCCGGCCCGGGCTCGAGGCGCTGTTCGCGCTCGATACGGCGCTCGGCACGATCCTCAAAACGACGCGCGAGCCGATCGTCGGGCAGATGCGGCTGACCTGGTGGTATGAGGCGCTCGGCCGGCTCGACACCGCGCCGCCGCCGGCCGAGCCCGTGTTGCAGGCGCTCGCACGCCATGTCGTGCCGCAGGTCGGCAGCGCCACGCTCGCGACGATCGCCGAGGGGTGGGAGGCACTGCTTGAAACGCCGCTCGACGATGCAGCGGTCGAACGCTTTGCCCGCCTGCGCGGCGGACAGCTGTTCGCGGCGGCGGCATCTTTGCTGGCGGTGTCGGACGATCGCATCGCGGCGGCGGGCGAGGGATGGGCGCTTGCGGATCTGTCGCTGCGGCTGTCGAATCCGCAACGCGCGGCAGGCGTGGCTGCGATCGCGCGCGGGCGGCTCGACATGGCGCTCCACGGTCGCTGGCCACGACGCGCACGAGCGCTTGGCGCACTAGCATTGCTGGCGCGGGCCGATCTTACCGCGCCGGAGCAACCGGCCGGCAGCCCGAAGCGGGTCGGCCGCCTGCTGCTGCACAGACTGGTCGGATACTGACCGGTTCGTTTGAGATCGGCGCGCGGCGGGATTAGCCTTGCGCCTGGACGGGGACGTCCGGGGGTGGGGGAGACCGGGGATGTGGCGATACCTGACGGGTGGCGCGGCGCTGATCGCGCTGATCGGTGCGGCGATACTGGGTTTTGGCGGCAAGGTGCGATCCGGGCCAGTGCTGGCGCCACAACCGACCGCGCAGGCGCAGACCAAGGCACAGGCGGATGGCGGGACCGATCCTTTGCCGAGCATGGCACCGCGTGCGACCGATGCAACGCGCGAACAGCGGCGATTTCAACGGTATGACAAGGATCGCGACGGCGCGGTGACACGCGACGAATATCTGGTCGCGCGGCGCAAGGCCTATACGAAGCTCGACGTCGATGGCGACGGGCGGCTGTCGTTCGACGAATGGGCGGTCAAGGCGACGACCAAGTTCGCCGGTGCGGATGCGGACAAATCGGGCGCGATGACCGCGCCCGAATTCGCCACCACCGCGGTCAGGCGGAAGCCGTCGTCTCGGGCTGCCTGTCCGCCGGTTCCGCCGTCGTCTGAGGAGAGTTGAGCCACGCCGCCAGCGCCGCGCGGCCACGATCGGTGTACATCCGCTTGCGATCGGTCTTTTTAGTGCGGCCGGGGATCGGCGGGAACAGCCCGAAATTGACGTTCATCGGCTGATAGGTCTCGGCCTCCGCCCCACCGGTGATGTGGCCGAGCAACGCGCCGAGCGCGGTCGCAAAGGGTGGCGGCGTCAGCGTCTGGCCGGTCAGTTCGGCGGCGGCGAACCGGCCCGCGAGCAGGCCGATGCCGCAGCTTTCAATATAGCCCTCGCAGCCCGTGATCTGCCCGGCGAAGCGGATGTTCGGCCGCGATTTCAGCCGCAGCGTCGCGTCGAGCAGCTCGGGCGAGCGGATGAAGGTGTTGCGGTGCAGGCCACCCAGCCGTGCGAACTCGGCATTCTCCAGGCCGGGGATCGTGCGGAACAGCCGGACCTGATCGGCATGCTTCAGCTTGGTCTGGAAGCCGACGATGTTCCACAGCGTGCCCTGCGCATTGTCCTGGCGCAGCTGGACGACCGCATAGGGCCAGCGCCCGGTCTTGGGATTGTCGAGCCCGACGGGCTTCATCGGGCCATAGCGCAGCGTGTCGACGCCGCGCTCCGCCATCACCTCGATCGGCATGCAGCCATCGAAATAGGGCGTGTCCTTCTCCCAGTCCTTGAACGGCGTCTTCTCGCCATCGACCAAGCCCTGATGGAAGGCGAGATACTGGTCCTTGTCCATCGGGCAGTTGATGTAATCTTTGCCCTCGCCCTTGTCCCAGCGCGAGGCGAACCACGCCGTCTCCATGTCGATCGAGTCGCGGTGGACGATCGGGGCAAGCGCGTCGAAAAAGGCGAGCGCCTCGCGGCCGGTTTCGGCGCCGATCCCGGCGGCGAGCGAGGCGGCGGTGAGCGGGCCGGTGGCGATGATCGTCGGGCCGTCGGGCAGCGCGTCGATACGTTCGCGAACGAGCGTGATGTTCGGATGCTGGTCGATCGCCTCCGTCACGCTGTTCGAGAAATTGTCGCGGTCGACCGCGAGCGCGGAGCCCGCGGGGACGCGGTGGATATCGGCCTGGCGCATGATCAGCGAGCCGAGCGTGCGGAGTTCCTGGTGGAGCAGGCCGACTGCGTTGCTCTCCGCATCGTCCGAGCGGAAGCTGTTCGAGCAGACGAGCTCGGCGAGGCCGTCGGTCTGGTGCGCGGGCGTGGCTTCGCCGCTGCCGCGCATTTCGGAGAGGCGGACCTTGAGGCCGGCTTCGGCAAGCTGCCAGGCGGCTTCGGATCCGGCGAGGCCGCCGCCGATAACATGGATGTCGTGGGTCATTCCCGCCAGATAGCGCCGGACGCTTGCCGTGTCAGCGGTCCAATCCCACTTCGTTCTTATGAAGATCTTCACGATCGGCTATGAAGCCACCACGATGACGGACTTTCTTGCGGCGCTGACGCGGGCCGGGGTCGAGCGGGTGATCGACGTCCGCGCGCTGCCGCTGTCGCGTCGGCCGGGATTTTCAAAGACGTCGCTTGCGGCATCGTTGCGCGAGGCGGGGATCGATTACACGCATCTGAAGGCGCTCGGGACGCCGAAGCGCGGGCGCGACGCGGCCAAGAAGGGTGACGTCGCAACGCTGACCGCGGTGTATGACGAACAGCTGGAACTGCCCGAGGCGCAGGCGCAGGCGGCGATCATGCTCGCGCTCGCGGCGGAGAAGCCGAGCGCGCTGCTGTGTTACGAGCGCGACCCCTGCCATTGCCACCGGACCCTGCTGTTGCAGGCGGTGGGCGAGGGGGCCGAGGTGGTGGACCTGTTTACGTGATTTTCGGGAACCTCATTTATTCGCCATCCTGACGAAAGTCAGGATCTAGAGCCAGGAACGGCGCGGTTTAGTAACTCTGGATCCTGACTTTCGTCAGGATGACGGGGTTGTGGAGGAAGAGTGGCAGACCGTGTTGCAATGCAGCACCTGATCCGCTAGCAGGCCCGCATTCGCTTGGACCCGGTGCAATTCCGGGTGGCTATTCCGGCCGCCGATCCGCCGGACAACGCAACGACGCCATTTTGAACACCCGCGACCGACAGGGTCGCCGCGGTTCGTGCGTCCTATGCGGACACATCCATGACAATTTCTGCTTTTTCTCGTTACCGCGCCGAGTGGTATAGCGGCCCGACGGCCGCGCGGCGTGACATTCTCGCCGGCATGGTGGGTACTTTCGCGCTGATCCCCGAGGTCATCGCCTTTTCCTTCGTCGCCGGCATCGATCCCGAGGTCGGCCTGTTCGCCTCGTTCGTGATCGGCATCGTCATCTCCTTTGCGGGCGGTCGCCCCGCGATGATATCGGGGGCTGCGGGGTCCGTCGCGCTGGTCGCCGCCGCGCTCGTTCATGCGCACGGGCTGCAATATCTCCTCGTCGCGACGATCCTCGCGGGCATGCTGCAGATCGCGTTCGGGCTCGCCAAGCTCGATGTGCTGATGCGGTTCGTCTCGCGCTCGGTCCATGCGGGGTTCGTCAACGCACTCGCGATCCTGATCTTCTCGGCTCAGGTGCCGCAGATGGTGGGGGTCAGCTGGCAAGCCTATGCGATGATCGCGGGCGGGCTTGCGATCATCTATCTCGTGCCGCGGGTCTCGAGTGCGATCCCGTCGCCGCTGATCTGCATCGTCGTGCTGACCGCAATCGCGATGTGGTTTCCGATGCCGCTGAAGACGGTCGGCGATCTCGGGCGGCTGCCCGATTCGCTGCCGTCGTTCGGCTTGCCCGACGTGCCGCTCAGCTGGGATACGCTGCGCATCGTTGCCCCCTATGCGCTTGCGATGGCGGCGGTTGGGCTGCTCGAATCGATGATGACCGCCAATGTCGTCGACGAGCTGACCGAGACGCGCAGCTCGAAGGCGCGCGAATGCACCGGGCTCGGGCTCGCCAACATCGCCGCGGGCGCGTTCGGCGGGATCGCCGGGTGCGGGATGATCGGCCAGACGGTCGGCAATGTCCGCTATGGCGGCACCGGACGGCTTTCGACGATGGTCGCCGGCGTGTTCCTGCTCGTCGTGATGGTGCCGTTGCGTCCCTGGGTCGCGCAGGTGCCGGTCGCGGCGCTGGTCGCGATCATGATCATGGTGTCGATCAGCACCTTCTCCTGGGGGTCGCTGCGCGATCTGGTGCGGCATCCCAAGGTGTCGAGCGTCGTCATGCTGGCGACGGTCGTCGTCACCGTTGCGACCCACGACCTGTCGCTCGGCGTCGGGGTGGGCGTGCTACTGAGCGGCGTGTTCTTCGCGTGGAAGGTCACGCGGATGATGGACGTGGCGGTCGAGTACGACGCGGCGAGCGATACGCGCATCTACAGCGTGACGGGGCAGGTGTTCTTTGCCAGCGCGGATATCTTCGCGGACCGTTTCGACCTGCGCGAGGAGGCCAAGCATGTGCGGATCGACCTGACGGGGGCGCATCTCTGGGACGTCACCGCGGTCGGCGTGCTCGACGATGTGGTCGCCAAGCTGCGGCGGCATGGTGCGGTGGTCGAGGTCGTCGGGCTGAACCAGGCGAGTGCGGTGCTCGTCGACCGACATGCGCCGTTGATGCGCGATCTGGCGGCGTGATCGGGTAGCGGGGGCGGATAAACGACGGTCGTCGTTGCCGCCCCCTCCGTCAGGCTCTGCCTGCCACCTCCCCCGGGCGGGGGAGGATGGTCACGGCTTCAGCCGGCTACGGGCAGCTTAACCTGGCCGGCATCGTCGCGTTCGAGCGGGCTGTAGGACAGCACCGTCTCGAGCAGCAGTGGACCGTTATAGATGTGCGGGAAGAGCTGGCCGCCGCGCGACTCTTCCCATGTCACGTCGTCGCCGATCGCTTCGAGATCGACTGCGGCGACGTACAGGTCGGACTGGCCGGTGAAATGCTTGTCGACCGTCTCGGTCAGCTGCGCCGCGGTCGACAGGTGGATATAGCCATCGGCCAGATCGACCGGCGCGCCGGCGAAGCTGCCGCTTTCCAGCGACGCCAGCTGCTCGCCCGTCAGCACCTTGTAGGCGATAGGGTCGCGGCTCATTCGCCGTCCCCCTGGCCTTCGGTCGGATCGCCCGCCGCCGTGTCCTCGCCGATCGTCGCGCCGGTGTCGGGCGCCAGCTCTGGCGTTGCGTCAGCCAGGTTCACTTCGGCGTCTTCCTCGGTCTCCTCGATCCGCGCGGCCGAGACCACATGCTCGCCCTTCGCCACGTCGAACAGCTTCACGCCCGCCGAGTTGCGGCTGATGACGCGCAGTGACGCGAGCGTCGTGCGGATCAGCTTGGCCTGGTTGGTCACCAGCATCAGCTGATGGCCCTTGGCCGCGGCGAAGCTCGCCACGACCTGACCGTTGCGCGCGATGTTGTCGATGTTGGTGATACCCTGACCACCACGCCCCGTGCGACGATAGTCGTACGCGCTCGACAGCTTGCCATAGCCGTTCTCGCAGACCGTCAGGATGAACTGCTCGCGGTCCTTGAGATCGTTGTAGCGCTCGTCGCCCATCCCGTGATCGCCCTCGCGCTCGCCCTTCCAGGGGGCGAATTTGAGATACGTCTCGCGCTCTTCGGGCGTCGCGCCGACGCGGTGGAGGACCGACAGCGAGATGACCTCGTCGTCGCCCTTTAGCGTCACGCCGCGCACACCTGTCGAGGTGCGGCTCTGGAACTCGCGGACGTCGTCGCCGGCAAAGCGGATCGCTTTTCCGAGCCGCGTCGCGAGCAGGACATCGTCATGCTCGGTGAGCAACGCGACGCCGATCAGCTTGTCCTCGGAGCCTTCTTCAAAACGCATCGCGATCTTGCCGTTCGACGGCACGTTGGTGAACGCGTCCATCGCGTTGCGGCGCACCAGCCCGCGCTGCGTCGCGAACATCACGTGCAGACGGCTCCACTCGCCCAGATCCTCCGGCAGCGGGAGCACGGTCGAGATCGTCTCGCCCGGCGCCAGCGGCAGCAGGTTGATCATCGGGCGCCCTCGGGTTGCTGGACCACCCTCGGGCAGGCGCCAGACCTTGTAGCGATAGACCTTGCCGAGGTTCGAGAAGAACAGCACCGGCGTGTGCGTCGAGGTGACGAACAGCTCGGTGACGACATCCTCGTCCTTGGTCGACATGCCCGCGCGGCCCTTGCCGCCGCGTGCCTGAGCGCGGAACGTGTCGAGGCTGGTGCGCTTGATATAGCCCTGCATGGTCACGGTGACGACCATGTCCTCGCGCTCGATCAGATCCTCGTCGTCGATGCCGTTGGCGGCAGCGGCGATCTCGGACCGGCGCGGGGTCGCGAATTCGTCGCGGATCGCGATCAGCTCGCCGCGCATCACCTCGTACAGCTTGGCGCGGTCGGCGAGGATGTGGAGCAGTTCGGCGATCGATGCCGCGAGCGTCTTCAGCTCGTCGCCGATCTCGTCGCGGCCGAGCGCGGTGAGGCGGTGCAGGCGAAGATCGAGGATCGCGCGGACCTGCGGCTCGGACAGCTTGTAGATGCCCTCCTGCTGCTTGTCCTCGACCGCCTCGACCAACGCGATGTACGGCGCGATTTCAGCGACCGGCCATTCGCGCGCGAGCAGCTTGCCGCGTGCTTCGGCGGGGCTCGACGATCCGCGGATGATGCGGACGACTTCGTCGAGATTGGTGACCGCGATGACGAGGCCGAGCAACAGATGCGCGCGCTCGCGGGCCTTGGCGAGCTCGAACTTCGAGCGGCGCGTGATGACCTGTTCGCGGAACGTGATGAACGCGCCGATGATGTCGCGCAGGTTCAGCAGCTCGGGGCGGCCGCCGCGGATCGCGAGCATGTTGGCGGGGAAGCTCGACTGCGCAGGCGTGTGCCGCCAGAGCTGGTTGAGTACCACGTCGGGGGTCGCGTCGCGCTTCAGATCGATGACGATGCGCACGCCCATGCGGCTCGATTCGTCGCGAATGTCGCTGACGCCTTCGATGCGCTTGTCCTTGGCGGCTTCCGCGATCTTCTCGACCAGGCCGTTCTTGCCGGTCTGGAACGGGATCTCGGTCAGGACGATCGAACGGCGATCACCCTTGCCCTCTTCGACGACGTGGCGCGAGCGGACGATGATCGAGCCGCGGCCGGTCTCGTAGGCGGACTTGGCGCCTGCGCGGCCGAGGATGATCGCGCCGGTCGGGAAATCGGGACCGGGGACGATCTCGAACAGTTCCTCGGTCGTGATCGCGCCATTGTCCATATAGGCGAGGCACGCGGCGATCACTTCGCCGAGGTTATGCGGCGGGATGTTGGTCGCCATGCCGACCGCGATGCCGCCGGCGCCGTTGACGAGCAGATTGGGGAAGCGCGCCGGCAGCACCGACGGCTCGCGCTCCGAGCCGTCATAGTTGGGCGTGAAGTCGACCGTGTCCTTGTCGAGATCGCCAAGCAGCGCGTTGGCGACCTTGCCGAGGCGTGCCTCGGTGTAGCGCATCGCCGCGGGTGGATCGGGATCCATCGAGCCGAAGTTGCCCTGACCGTCGATCAGCGGCACGCGCATCGACCAGTCCTGGGTCATGCGGGCCAACGCGTCGTAGATCGAGCTGTCGCCGTGCGGGTGATATTTACCCATCACGTCACCGACGATACGCGCCGACTTGCGATAGGGCTTGCCCGCGACGAAGCCGCTTTCGTGCGCGCCATAGAGGATGCGGCGATGAACGGGTTTCAGGCCGTCACGGACGTCGGGGAGCGCGCGCGCGACGATCACGCTCATCGCATAGTCGAGATAGCTCGACTTCATCTCGTCGACGATCGAGATGGTGGCAATGCCGGCTGGCTCGCCGCCGGTGGGTTCGGCGAGCATGGTCTCGTCGGTCAAATCTGAAGGCTTTCGGCTTGTTTCGGTACGATGACACACCTTAGCCGAGGGGGGACCACCTTACTACCCCCGCGCACGCGTACGCGCGGGGAGAGGAGAGGTTTCATCGGTATTTGCGGGTGATTGCCGGTTGTCGGCACGATGCGTTTTACCATCGTTCGCCGGGGTGACGGACTTCAAGGCGGGCGAAGGCCCGGGTCAGGGGGTAATCTCGACCCCGTCCCAGGCGAACAGCTTCCCGCTGTCGGGCGCACGGAGGCCGTCGATCACGTCGAGCAGCTGGACCGCCGCCCGGTCCGGCTTGAACAGCGTGCCGGGCGTCACATTGCCCTGGAACGGCTGCGACAGGCCGGTGTCGACCGTGCCTGGATGCAGCCCGACGACGATGCCGCTCGAATTGCGCCGCTTGTCCTCGATCGCGATCGTCCGGACGAGCTGGTTGAGTGCCGCCTTCGACGCGCGATAGCCGTACCAGCCGCCGAGCTTGTTGTCGCCGATGCTGCCGACCCGCGCCGACAGGACCGCGAACACGATCCGCCCCGCCTTGGGCATCGTCGGCAGGAAATGCTTGGCGACCAAAGCGGGACCGATCGCGTTGATCGCGAAGTTGTGCGCCATCCATGCCGGATCGAGATCGCGTATCGCCTTTTCAGGCCCCTTGTCGCCCGCATGGAGCAGGCCCGTCGCTACGATCACGAGCGTCGGCGATCCGACCTTCGTTGCAGCCGCGACAATGCTCGCTTCATCCTCCAGGTCCAGATGGCGATCACCATCGGCCGACCGCGAGAAGCCGTGGACGGCATCGGATGTGCCCTCGTCGCGCAGCGCCTCTTCCAGCGCTTTGCCGATCCCGCCCGAGGCGCCGATGACGACAGCGCTGCTCATCGGCGAACGAACCGCCACTGCGCGTCGGTACTGCCAGCCGCGTCATAGGCATAGCCGTCGGTGTCGAAGCCCTTCATCCCCTCGATTTCGTCGATGCGGTGCTCGAGCATCCAGCGCGCCGCCATCCCTCGCGCCTTCTTGGCGTGGAAGCTGACGAATTTCTGGGCCTCCCCCTCGCGGAAATCGAACGCGACGACGCGGATCCCGGCGGGCAGCTTGCCATCGGCCGCCGCCCAATATTCCTGGCTGGCGAGATTGAGGATCGTCCCCGAGCCTTCGGCCTCGACGTCCTCGGCCAGAAGCTTTGCGATCCGATCGCGCCACCAGTCGGTCAGCTTCTTCTGACGGGGCGCCCAGCGAGTCCCCATTTCGAGCCGATAGGGGCGCATCGCGTCGAGCGGTCGGAGCAGGCCGTAGAGCCCGGAGAGCATACGCAGATGATCCTGCGCATAGTCCACCGCCGCCTCGTCGAGCGTCTTCGCGTCGAGCCCGGTATAGACGTCGCCCGCGAACGCGAACAGCGCGGGGCGTTCGGGCAGCGTGTCGAAATCGCCGAACCGGTCGGCATTGAGCTTCGCGAGCGCCGGCGAGATGTGCATCAGCTCGCTCAGCCGCTTCTGCGTCAGATGCGCCGCCGCATGCGCGAGCGTCGTCGCCTCGTCGGCGAACCGCGGCTGGGTGGGGGTGACGGAGGGCAGGGCGGTCTCATAGTCGAGCGTCTTGGCGGGCGAGAGGACGGCGATCATGCGGGTCACCTAGCCGTGCAACCCGGCGCGTTCAATCGGCGTTCAGTGCGCGGGACACATAAGGCGTGTCTTCACCCTGATTCCCGCTGCTTGCTTGAACGCAATCGGCCACACCCATATAGCGTCGCGCCAAGTCGCAGATACGCACGAGGAGAGTTCCCGCATGAAGACCATTTCGAAACTCGCACTGGCCGCGGTGCTCGCCACCGGGGTGAGCGGCATGGCACTTAGCGTTCCGGCCATGGCCAAGGACAAGAAGGAAGAGGCCAAGGGCGGTCTCAAGCTGAGCCCCGAGGTCCTGAAGGCCGCGCAGGTCGCACAGCCCGCGATCGCCGCGAAGGATTTCGCCACCGCAGAGCCCGCGCTCGCGCAGATCGACGCAGCCGCGAAGACCGACGACGACAAATATATCGGCGCTGCGCTGCGCTATGATCTGGAACAGCAGAAGCTGGCCGCCGCACAGGCCGCCAACCCCAATGCTCCGATCAACGAGACGGTCCTGGCGGGGCCGCTCGACGTGCTGATCGCCAATCCCAGCACGCCTGCCGACATGCGCGGGCGCTACACCTATCGTCGCGGCGCGCTCGCGTTCAACGGCAAGCAGTATCCGGTCGCGATCCAGTATTTCCAGAAGGCCAAGGCGCTCGGCTTCACCGATCCCAACCTCGACCTCCAGATCGTCAAGGCGAAGATGGAAAGCGGCGACGTGAAGAGCGGCCTCGCCGATCTCGACGCGTCGGTGACGGCATCGACCGCGGCCGGTCAGAAGGCACCCGAGGATTTCTATCGCTATGCGATCAGCAAGGCCAATGCCGCCAAGCTGAAGCCGGAGACCTTCGCCTGGCTGCAGAAATACGCGGTCGCCTATCCGTCGCCCAAGACGTGGCGCGACGTGATCGTGACGTTCGGCCTCCAGCAGAACGGCGTCGTCACGCTCGACGAGACGCAGAAGATCGACCTGTTCCGGCTGATGCGCCAGACCAAGTCGCTGGCCGATCAGAACGACTATCTTGAATATGCGGACAGCGTGAACCGTCGCGGTCTGCCGAGCGAGGCGCAGGCCGTGCTCAAGGAAGGCATGGCTGCGGGCAAGATCCCTGCGACCAACACCATGGCGAAGACCCTGCTGGCGGATACCGGCACGGCGATCCGCAACGACGGCCCCTTGTCCGGGCTCGAGAAGAAGGCCGCGAGCAACGCCGATGGCAAGCTGGCTGCCGGCACTGCTGACGCCTATCTGGGGCAGGATAACTACGCCAAGGCGATCGAACTCTATCGCCTCGCGCTCAGCAAGGGCGGTGTGAATGCCGACGACGTCAACCTGCATCTCGGCATCGCGCAGGCGAAGTCGGGCGACAAGGCTGGTGCGGCGACCTCGTTCGCGGCCGTGAAGACCACGCCGCGTCTGGAGACGGCGCAGCTCTGGACGGCCTGGATGAACGCTCCCGCCGCCTGAGCGGGTCGCAGAAATGGAAAAGGGGGCGGCAGCGATGCCGTCCCCTTTTTTTGTGCCCCGCGTCGGAGGGGTCGCCGCGGATGCGGCGTTGAGCTTGAGTCTAGTCGAGCGTGACGGGAATGCCGGACAGCGCCTTGGCGGTGCGGATCGTCAGCGAGGTCTTCACGCTGGCGACATTGGGGGCAGGGGTCAGGTGCGTGGTCAGGATTTCCTGGAAGCTCTTCAGGTCGGCGGCGACGATCTTCAGGATGAAGTCGATCTCGCCGTTGAGCATGTGGCACTCGCGGATCTCGGGGATGTCGGCGATGTGCGTTTCGAACGCGGCCAGGTCGTGCTCGGCCTGGCTGCGGAGGCTGACCATCGCGAAGACGGTGATCGGGAAGCCAAGGCGGCCGGCGTCGAGGTCGGCATGATAGCCGCGGATCGCGCCCGCTTCTTCCAGCGCTCGGACGCGGCGCAGGCATGGCGGCGCGGTCAGCCCGACCTGGTCTGCTAGGTCGACATTGGTCATCCGACCGTCGGCCTGCAGAAGCGACAGGATCTGACGATCGATCCGGTCAAAACTCATTACGTGTAACTCCCATGAAACGCGTCAAACACGGCGATCGACCCTCCATAGCGATAAGATTGTTGCGGCGAAACGCAATTGTCCCACATCGCCACGGCATAACCATGCACGCCAATTCTGTTGTTCCTTCCAAGGCCGCGTCGGGGTATGACACCTTGATGACGCAGGCGGTGCAGCGTCCATTCGGGGAACTCCGTGCGCTTCGACGACAGCCTGAAGACCGTGCTATCTGCCGACATGGCCACGGATTTCGGTGCTCAATCGGCGTGGCGTCAGATGGTCGACCTGATCGGACGCGGGCGTAGCCCGGCCGATGCTGAGTCGCTGGAACGGTTGCAGGCGCTGCGCAAGCTGGTCCCCGACACGGTTCGCGCGGCAAGCGCGCGCGCGCTGGCGTTCGCGAAGCCCGATGTCGCACTGGTAAGGTTTTTTGCCGAAGACACCTTGGCGATCGCCGCCCCCGTGTTGCGGACTGCGATGCTGCCTGCGGATGACTGGCTTGCTCTGCTGCCTCAGCTGACCCCGGCGGGCCGATCCGTCCTGCGGCATCGGCGAGATCTGCCCGAACCCGTCTGTCGCGGTCTTGAGAGTTTCGGGTCGACCGATTTCGTCCTCGCGCATCATCCGGCCCCATCCGACGTTGCTCCCGCGATCAACCCCGGCGCAGAGGTGCAGCTTTCTGTCGATGACGCGGTGCACGCACCTGCCGTCGAGGCTCCAGCGGAATCACCGTCCTGTCCGACCATGCCGCGCACCGCGTCGCCCTTTGTCACGCTCGGCGCGATCGCGCGCGGTCTGCCGGTCGTGGCCGAAGCGCTGCGCCACGTGGCGGTACCGGCGACCGACGCCGCGCCCGAGCCCGTCGCGAAGCCCGAGCGGTTCGAGATTTCCGACCTCGTCAAGCGAATCGACGCGTTCAATCGCGACCGGATCGTGCCTGACGCGACGGACTTTGCCGCGGAGGTTGCCGACAGCTTCCGCTACGAAACCGATCCGACGGGCGTGATCCGCTGGGTCGATGGTGTTTCGCGCACGGCGCTGGTTGGCGCCTCGCTGGCCTATGCCGCCGTTCAGGGTGAGGTTCAGATCGACGGAGTCGCGGCAGGCGCCTACCGGCGGCGCTCCGCCTTCGACGCGGCGCGGCTCCAGATTGGCGGTTTGTCGAGCGCTGCCGGTGCATGGCGTATTTCGGGTGTCCCGGCCTTCGATCCCGCATCGGGGCGGTTTACCGGGTTTCGCGGCACCGCGCGCCGGCCGCGCCGCGACGAGGTCGCGTCGCTCGGTGAGCCGTTGGCCGCGCCCAAGTCGCCGGTTTCCGATTCGTTGCGGCAACTGGTGCACGAGCTGCGCACGCCGACCAATGCGATTGCGGGCTTCGCCGAACTGATCGAGACCGAATTGCTCGGCCCGGTCCCTGCAACCTATCGCGAACGCGCGGCGATGATCCGCAGCCAGGCGTCCGAACTGCTGGCCGCGATCGAGGATCTGGATACCGCGGCACGGATTGAAGGCGATGCGCTCGAACTGCGCCCGACGATCGTGCCCGTCCTGCCGTTGCTCGACGGCGTGGTGCGTGACCTCGCACCGCTGGCGGCGTTGCGCGGCGCCCAGGTCGTCATCGATCCGTCGGCGGCCCATTGCGACATCGCCGGTGACGACCTTGCGGTCGAACGGCTGGTGGGGCGCCTGCTGGCGACTCTCGTATCGGCCTGCAGCGCGGACGAGATGCTGATGGTCGCGGTCCTGTGCTGCGGCGATACGGTGGCGCTGCGCTTCGATCGGCCTCGCGCGATGGCGGTGCACGACACGAACATCCTGCTGAGCATCGACAACGACCGCGGTCACGAGCGCGATGGCGCGCCGTTGCTGGGCACCGGATTTGCGCTGCGGCTGGCGCAGAATTTTGCGGTCGAACTGGGTGGGCACATGGCGTTCGAGTCCGAACACATCATCCTCACGCTACCCGCCGTTGCGGCCGAACGGATGGAGCGCGTTCTCGACCGGTTTCGGTGAACGACGCGCGGTACAGGCTGGCTTCACCGCCGGAGCCCATCGTCTGGCGGCCGGGTTTCGGACCGCGCTACACGGTGTTCGTCGATGTCGAGGAGCAGTTCGACTGGACCGCGCCGTTCGAGCGTACGCGACATTCGACGAGTGCGATGGCGGCATTCCCCAAGGCGCATGCGCGGTTCCGCGAGCAGGGCGTCGCGCTGACCTGTCTGGTCGATTATCCGATCGTCGACGATCCCGCCGCCGTCGAGATCCTGCGCGACGTGGTTGCCGATCGCCGGTCGGAGATCGGCGCGCAGTTGCACCCCTGGGTCAACCCGCCCTTTGGTGAGCCGCTGACGCCGGCGATGAGCTTTGCGGGCAATCTTCCCCAAGGCCTCGAAGCCGCGAAGCTCCGCTCTCTCACGAATGCGATCGCCACGGCGTTCGGTCGACGCCCGCGCGCGTATCGCGCCGGTCGCTACGGGGTTGGCCCGGACACGTTCGCGACACTCACGGCGCTCGGCTATCGCCTCGATAGCTCGGTCCGGCCCGGCTATGACTATTCAGCCGAGGGCGGGCCCGACTTTTCGTCGAGCGACCCGCGTCCCTGCCGCCGGGGCGCGCTCCTCAGCGTGCCATTGTCGACGCTGTATGTCGGCGCGCTGCGTGGTGGCGGCGCGGGACTGTACCGCGCGCTGGGGCGAGTGCCCTATGCGCGCGGTGTCGCGTCGCGACTGGGCCTGCTGTCGCGGGTCGCGTTGACGCCGGAGGATATGCCGATCGGCGTCGCGCTGGAGGCGGTGACGATCGCCGTGGGCGAGGGGGTCGAACTGCTCAACTTCGCGTTCCATTCGCCGTCGCTCGTCCCCGGCAATACGCCCTATGTTCGCGACGCCGCCGATCTGCGCACGTTCCATGCCTGGTGGTCGGCGATGCTGACCCGGCTCGACCGGCTGGGCGTGCGCAATGCGTCGCTCGACGACATCCTGGAGAATGCCCTGTGACGACGCACCCTTCGCGCTGTGGCTGGGCGGGGCATGATCCGCTGATGTGCGCCTATCACGACACCGACTGGGGCGTTCCCGAACGCGACGGACGCGCGCTCTGGGAGAAGCTGATGCTCGACGGTTTCCAGGCGGGACTTGCCTGGATCACCGTGTTGCGCAAGCGCGAGGCGTTTCGCGCCGCCTTTGCCGGGTTCGACCCGGAACAGGTCGCGCGCTTCGACGAGGCGGACATCGCCCGGCTGATGGGGAACGCCGGCATCATCCGGTCGCGGGCCAAGATCGAGTCGACGATCGGCGGCGCGCGTGCGGTCCTCGCGATGCGCGAGGCGGGTCTGGATTTCGCGACCTATTGCTGGTCGTTTACCGATGGCGCGGTGTTGCTCGGCGACGGTGCAAAGCTGGTCACGCAATCGGCATTGTCGGCCCAAATCGCAGCCGATCTCAAGAGTCGTGGGTTCAAGTTCGTCGGTCCGACGATCGTCTATGCCTGGATGCAGGCGGTAGGCATCGTCAACGACCATGAAGCGACGTGCTTCCGACGCGCGGAGCTCGGCGGCTAGAACGCGACAGCTCGGCGCGTGGTCAGAACGCGCGCCGGTGCTTTCCGCCATAGCGACGGCCGATATAGTCGCCGATATGCGCGACCTCGATCGCCGCTTCGCGCACTGCGCCGTTCTGGCAAGGCATCGGGTCGCTGGCCGGTTCGGCGGCGCGGCGCTGGACCGTGGCGCAAAGCTCCTCGATGTCGGCGCGCGACAGGATGTTCTTCTCGCGCAACAGGCAGATCAGGCTTTGCAGGATGACGAGGTTCTTGTCCTCGGGATCGGCTTCGAGCCGTAGCGGCGTCGTCACTGTCTCTCTCCTTATGTTTATCCGGAGATGATATGCTCATGAGGTTCAGGCGCAAGGATTGATTTTCGCCGTGTTGCAAAGGCTTGCCGGTAACGGGTGACGCATCGCCCAACGCACCCTATCTGGTGGGGATGTACAAACCGAAAGCCGGTCTTCCGACCCGCCAGCAGATCCTGGACTTCATCGCGTCGTCGGACGTCCCAGCGGGTAAACGCGAGATCGCAAAGGGCTTCGGCCTGAGTGCGCAGGACAAGATCGGACTGAAGGCGTTGCTGAAGGACATGGCGGACGAGGGGCTGATCGACAGCGCCCCCGGCCGCGCGTTCCACAAGATGGGCGGCGTGCCGAAGGTCACCGTGCTGCGGATCGCCGACGTCGACGATGCCGGCAATGTCTGGGCGGTCCCCGAGCGCTGGGAGGCCGAGGGCGTGCCACCGCCGCGGCTGCGCGTGCGCGAACGCAAGCGCGGTGCGCTGGGGGTCGGCGAGCGCATCCTCGCGCGGACCGAGGAGGCCGGCAATGGCTGGACCGCGCATCCGATGAAGGTACTTGCCCCCGCGTCCGAACAGGTGCTGGGCGTGCTGCGCGAGGAGGCGGGGCGGCTGTGGCTGACCGGCGTCGACAAGCGCGAGCGGCGTGAGTTCGCGGTTGCCGATGCCGGCGGCGCCGCGCCGGGCGATCTGGTGCTGGCCGAATTGGCCGGCAAGCCGCCGCGGATCGCCGCGCGGGTCGTCAACAAGCTGGGCGACCCGTTCGCCGCGCGCAGTTTCTCGCTTATCGCGATCCACAAGCACGGCATCCCCGACGTGTTCGCGGTCGAGGCGATCGACGAGGCCAAGTGCGTCGCACAGCTCCCGCTCGGCGACGACCGTGAGGATCTGCGCCACCTGCCGATCGTCGCGATCGACCCGGAGGATGCGCGCGATCATGACGACGCGGTCTGGGCGCAGGCGGACGAGGATCCGGCCAATGCCGGCGGCTGGAAGGCGATCGTCGCGATCGCCGATGTCAGCTTCTACGTGCGGCCGAAGTCGGAGATCGACCGCGAGGCGCGACGTCGTGGCAATTCGGTCTATTTCCCCGACCGCGTCGTCCCGATGCTGCCCGAGATACTGTCGGCGGACGTCTGTTCGCTGAAGGAGGGCGAGGATCGGGCCGCGCTCGCCTGTCACCTCGTGATCGGCAAGGATGGGTCGCTCAAGTCGTGGCGCTTCACCCGCGCTGTGGTGCGGATCGCGGCGAACTTGGCTTATGAGGAGGCGCAGGCGGCGATCGACGGGACGCTGGCGCTCGACATGACGGAGACGGTGCTGAAGCCGCTCTGGGGATGCTGGGCGTCGCTGGCGAAGGCCCGCGATGCACGAGCGCCGCTCGACCTCGACCTGCCCGAGCGGCGGGTGGTGCTCGACGAGAAGGGGCGGATCATGTCGGTCGCACCGCGCGAGCGGCTCGATGCGCATCGGCTGATCGAGGATTACATGATCGCCGCAAACGTTGCCGCGGCCAAGGCGCTCGAGGGCAAGAAGGCGCCGGTCATGTACCGCGATCACGAGCCGCCGAGCCGCGAGAAGCTGGCAGCGCTGAAGGATTATCTCGAGACGTTCGGGGTGCCGTTCGCGCTGGGGCAGGTCATCCGTCCAGCGACGTTCAACCATGTGCTCGAGCGGATCGGTGACGCCGACTTCCGGCCGCAGGTGATGGAGCAGGTGCTGCGCACGCAGACCCAGGCCTATTACAGCCCCGCCAATCACGGGCATTTCGGGCTGGGGCTTGGCAGCTACGCCCACTTCACCTCGCCGATCCGCCGTTATGCCGATCTGATCGTGCATCGATCGCTCGTCGCGGCCTATGGCCTGGGGGCAGGCGGTCTGCCTGCCGAGGATGCAGCCGGGATGGAGGCAATCGGCGAGACGATCAGCCGGCTCGAACGCCGCGCGATGGAGGCCGAGCGCGACACGATCGACCGCTATGTCGCCTCGTTCCTCTCCGAACGCGTCGGCCAGATCATGGAAGTGCGGATTACCGGCGTCACCAATTTCGGATTCTTCGCGACGGTCGAGGGAATCGGCGGCGACGGACTGATGCCGGTGCGCGACCTTGGCGGCGAGTATTTCCGTTTCGACGAGGCGGCGCGGACGCTGGTCGGCGAGGACAGCGGCGACGTCTATGCGCAGGGGCAGATGCTCGACCTCAAGCTCGCCGAGGCGAACCCGGTATCGGGCGCGCTGCGCTTCGAAATGCCCGAGGGGAAGGGGGCCGCAGGACCGGCACGCGCGCGCAAGCCGGGCCGCGAGATCAAGCGGCGCGGGCGTCCGGCGAACATCCGGCACCAGGGAAAGCGACGCTGATTGTGATTCCCGTTGCCACGGATGATGCGGAAGCTTTGGCATAAGCCCGGCGAGGTGCTAACGGCGCGCGCATGACGACCGAATTGTCCCGCATCCGCAACTTCTCCATCATCGCGCATATCGACCATGGCAAGTCGACGCTCGCCGATCGACTGATCCAGCAAACCGGCGGCCTGACCGCGCGCGAAATGTCCGAGCAGGTGCTCGACAACATGGACATCGAGAAGGAACGCGGGATCACGATCAAGGCGCAGACCGTGCGCCTGGCTTACCGCGCGAAGGACGGCGAGGATTACGTCCTCAACCTGATGGACACGCCGGGGCATGTCGATTTCGCCTATGAGGTGAGCCGTAGCCTCGCCGCGTGCGAGGGCGCGCTGCTCGTGGTCGACGCGGCGCAGGGCGTCGAGGCGCAGACGCTCGCCAACGTCTATCAGTCGATCGAACATGATCACGAGATCGTGCCGGTCATCAACAAGATCGATCTTCCCGCCGCCGAACCCGAGAAGGTCCGCAAGGAAATCGAGGACGTGATCGGCATCGACGCGTCCGGCGCGGTGCTCGCATCGGCCAAGTCGGGCATCGGCATCGAGGACATCCTCGAGGCGATCGTCACGAAGATCCCGCCGCCCAAGGGCGATCCGGAGGCACCGCTGAAGGCCATGCTGGTCGACAGCTGGTACGATCCGTATCTCGGCGTCGTCATCCTCGTCCGCGTGATCGACGGCATCCTGAAAAAGGGCCAGCAGATCAAGTTCATGCAGACCGGCACGATGCATCTGGTCGACCGGGTCGGCTGTTTCCGCCCCAAGATCGAGCAGCTGACCGAACTCGGCACGGGTGAGATGGGCTTCATCACCGCGCAGATCAAAGAGGTCGCGCAGACGCGCGTCGGTGACACGATCACCGATGCGAAGCGGCCGGCGCTGGAAGCGCTGGCGGGCTTCAAGGAAGTCCAGCCGGTGGTGTTCTGCGGCATGTTCCCGGTCGATGCGGCCGAGTTCGAGAAGCTGCGCGAGTCGATCTCCAAGCTGCGCCTCAACGATGCGAGCTTCTCGTTCGAGATGGAGACGTCAGCGGCCTTGGGCTTCGGCTTCCGTTGCGGGTTCTTGGGCCTGCTCCATCTGGAGATCATCCAGGAGCGCCTGACGCGTGAGTATGACCTCGACCTCATCACCACCGCACCGTCGGTGGTCTACGAGATCGAGCTGACTCACCCCGATCCCGCGGGCACGACGCATATCGAGTTGCACAACCCCGCCGACATGCCCGAGCCCAACAAGATCGCGACGATCAGCGAGCCTTGGATCGAGGCCACGATCTACGTCCCCGACGAATATCTCGGCAGCGTCCTCAAGCTCTGCCAGGACCGCCGCGGGATCCAGAAGAACCTGACCTATGTCGGCGGCCGCGCGCAGGCGACCTACGAGCTGCCGCTCAACGAGGTCGTGTTCGATTTCTACGACCGGCTGAAGTCGATGTCGAAGGGCTATGCGAGCTTCGACTATCACCAGATCGGCTATCGCGAGGGCGACCTCGTCAAGATGGGCATCCTGGTCAACGAGGAGCCGGTCGACGCTCTGAGCATGATCGTCCACCGCGGCACCGCCGAGGTACGGGGTCGCGGCATGGTCGAGCGGCTGAAGGACCTGATCCCGCGTCACCTGTTCAAGATCCCGATCCAGGCAGCGATCGGCGGCAAGGTGATCGCACGCGAGACGATCAGCGCGATGCGCAAGGACGTGACCGCCAAATGCTATGGCGGCGATGCGAGCCGCAAGAAGAAGCTTCTGGAAAAGCAGAAGAAGGGAAAGCTGAAGATGCGCGAATATGGGTCGGTCAGCATCCCGCAGGAGGCATTCATCGCCGCGCTGCGGATGGGCGACGACTCCTGATCGGATGTTCTCTTTCAGGCTGACGTGACGGATTTGTCATCGTCCCGATTGGTCGCGGGCATGAATGGTGGTGCATGGCGCGCGATCCTGGGGTCGGATAGCGTTGGTCATGGCACTGCATCCTGTTTTCTACGACGCAAGCGGGCGGCGTCGTCGTCGTTTCGCATTGGGTGTCATCGCCTTCGTCGCGCTCGTTTTATTGTCGGTGGCGGTGTTCGCCGTGTCGATCGGCGCGGTCCCGGCGGCACCGTTGCTGCCGTTCGAGCCCGAGCATCCCGGGCTTCACCGCTTGCCCGCACCGCATAGCGGCGTGATCGGACGGGCGCAGCGCAGCATCGATTATTACGGCAAGGCACTGTTCGGCGGACCCACCGCGGGCGCCGGCAAGGCGGGTGCGAAGGGGGGCGTCGGACAGGCGCCGCGCGCGACCAACCCGCGGCTGGCCATCGCCTTCCACGTGCCCTGGGACGAATCGAGCGTGGCGAGCCTTGCCCGGCATGTCGAACAACTCGACTGGGTCATTCCCGGCTGGGTGTCGGTGACCGGGGCCGACCACCGGATCACCGTGTTCCGCGATGTCGCGGGCCGCGCGGTGCTCAATCGCGCGATCCACCGCCCGGTGATCCTGCCCATGGTTCAGAACGCCAAGGACGGCGACTGGGACGGCGCGGGCAGCGCCGCGCTGTTTGCGGATGTGACCGCCCGGCGCGCCTTTCTCGATCGGCTGGTCCCGTTCCTGGTGGCGAACCATGCAGGCGGCGCCTTCTTCGATTTCGAGAGCCTGCCCGCGGGGGCGCAGGCGAACTACCGCCTGTTCCTTGCCGAGGCGAAGGCGCGGTTCGCACCACGCGGCTGGGTCGTCGCGATCGCCGCGCCGGTCGGGAACGCCGACTGGAACATGCGTGCCTATGCGCGCGTGACCGACAAGATCTTCCTGATGGCCTATGACGAGCACGAGACGAGCGGCCCGGCCGGGCCAATCGCATCGCAGCGCTGGTTCGCGCGGTCGGTCGCGAATGCCGCGCGCGGCGTCCCCCCCTCAAAGCTGGTCGTCGCGTTCGGATCCTACGCCTATGACTGGCATGACCGTGGCGGCGATGCGCTGGGCGTCGAGGAGGCGTGGCAGGCGGCATCCGATTCGGGCACCGTCCCGACGTTCGACAAGGGCAGCGGCACCAGCAGCTTCGCCTATGCGGACGGCGGGACCCGGCATCAGGTCTGGCTGCTCGATGCGGCCAGCGCGTATAACGAGCTGGCCTTTCTGCAAAAGGCGGGGGTGCAAAGCTTTGCGCTGTGGCGACTGGGGTCGGAGGATCCGGCGCTCTGGTCGATCTTCGGGCGCGACCACCGCCGATTGCCCGATCCGCGTGCGATCAACACGACACCGGCCGGGACGAATGTCGATATCGAGGGCAATGGCGAGATCCTGAAGATCGGGTCGACGCCGGTGTCCGGGCTGCGTGATACTGTCGCGGCTGCCGACGGGACGATCGCGGACGTCCGCTTCACGCGCATGCCCTCGCCCTACGTCGTCCAGCGTACGGGCTACAGCCCGCGAGCGCTTGCGCTCACCTTCGACGATGGGCCGGACTCCGAATGGACGCCGCAGATCCTGGATATCCTTAAGCGAAAGCACGTGCCGGCGACATTCTTCGTGGTGGGCGAGAATGCGCTGACGCAGCGGAGCCTGCTCGAACGCATGGTGGCCGAAGGGCATGAGGTCGGCAGCCACACCTATACACACCCCAATCTGGCGACGGTATCGGGGCGCCAGGTCGGGTTCGAGCTCAACACGACGCAGCGGCTGTTCCAGGCGTTCACCGGGCGATCGCTCCGCCTGTTCCGCGCACCCTATTTCGGCGATGCCGAGCCGAGCACCGCGGACGAGATCAAGCCGGCACTCGAGGCGCAGCAGCGTGGCTATGTATCGGTAGGCCTGCACGTCGATCCCGACGACTGGAAGCGTCCGGGCACCGCTGCAATCATCGACCGCACGATCGCACAGGTCGTGGAAGGATCGCCCGAACGCAGCGCCAATATCATCCTCCTGCACGATGCGGGCGGCAACCGCGCGCAGACCGTCGCGGCGCTGCCGGTGATCATCGACCGGCTGCAGGCGATGGGCTATCACTTCGTGCCGGTCTCGGCGCTGGCCGGGCTGACGCGCGATGCGGCGATGCCGGTGATATCGTCGAGCGACCGGGTCGCGGCGGTCGCGGATCTTGCGCTGTTCAGCACGCTGGGTGGACTGGTAATCGGCCTGCGCTGGATCTTCGGGATCGCGATCACGATCGGCATCCTTCGCGCGCTCGCGCTGTCGGCGCTGGCACTGATCCAGGCACGCCGCGAATTGCGGACGGTGTTCCCGGCGATCGATCCGGCTCGATTCGTCACGGTGATGATCCCGGCGTTCAATGAGGAACGCGTGATCGTCCGCGCGGTCGAGGGCGTGCTGGCCTCGACCGACGTCGTGGTCGAGGTGATTGTGATCGATGACGGGTCGAGCGATGGCACGAGCCAGGCCGTCGCCACCGCCTTTGCCGGCGACGCGCGGGTGCGGCTCATGACTCTGGCGAACGGCGGCAAGGCGCGTGCGCTGAACCGCGGGCTGGCCGCGGCGCGGGGCGATATCGTGATCGCGCTCGACGCCGATACGCAGTTCGAGCCGCTGACGATCGCGCGGCTGGCGCGGTGGTTCGACGACCCGGCGCTGGGGGCGGTTGCGGGCAATGCGAAGGTCGGCAACCGGGTCAATCTGATCACCCGCTGGCAAGCGCTCGAATATATCACCGCCCAGAACCTCGAACGGCGCGCGCTCGCGCGGCTGAACGCGATGACGGTCGTGCCGGGCGCGGTCGGCGCGTGGCGACTGGCGGCAATTCGCGCGGTCGGCGGCTATCCCGATGATACGCTGGCCGAGGATCAGGATCTGACGATCGCGATCCAGCGCGCAGGGTGGACGGTCCAGTATGACCAGTTCGCGATCGCGTGGACCGAAGCCCCCGAGACGCTGCGCGCGCTTGCCAAGCAGCGGTTCCGCTGGGCGTTCGGGACGCTCCAGTGCCTGTGGAAGCACCGGTCGGCGATCGGCCGCAGCCAGCCGCGCGGGCTTGGCTGGGTCGGGCTGCCCCAGGCGATCGTGTTCCAGATCCTGCTGGCGGCGATCTCGCCGATCATCGACCTCGCGCTGCTCGTCAGTGTCGCGACGACCTACGTCGCGGTGTCGGCGCATGGCTGGGCACAGAGCAGCCATGATCTGCAGACCATGCTGACCTATTGGCTGGTCTTCACCGCGATCGACCTGCTCGCGGCGACGATCGCGTTCGCACTCGAGCGGCGCGAGCGGTGGAGGCTGCTCTGGCTGCTGATTCCGCAGCGGATCGGCTATCGCCAGGTCATGTACTATGTCGTGCTCAAGGCGCTCGCCCAGGCTTTGCGGGGGCCGATGGTCGGCTGGGGCAAGCTGGCCCGGACGGGGCGCGTGACGGCGCCCTCCGGGGCGGAATGAACCCCATGTCCGTTGTGGCGTTCAGCGGGCGGCATACTATAGCGCCGTGGTGATTGGCGGGCTCGAGGGGACATGATGAAGTATCCGGTATTGCTCGCCATGCTGGCCGTCGGCGGCGTCGCGACGGGCGCCGACGCCGCGCAGCGCGCGGCACCGCTCGTGCTGGCGGCGGCGAGCCTGCAGGAATCGATGACCGCGGCCGCCGATGCGTGGGCGGCGAAGGGGCATGTGCGACCGACGATCTCGTTTGCGGCCTCGTCGGCGCTGGCACGGCAGGTCGAGGCCGGCGCGACAGCGGACCTGTTCGTGTCCGCGGATGAGGACTGGATGAACGAGCTGGCAAAGCGCCGCCTGATCGTCCCTGCGTCGCGCGTGACGTTCCTGGGAAACCGGCTGGTCGTCGCGGCGGCGTCGGGGACGACGGTGCGGATCCCGTCACGCCCGCCTGCAGCGCTCGTGCGGGTCCTGACCGCAGGGCCACTCGCGATGGCGGATACGCCCGTCCCTGCGGGGCGGTACGGCCAGGAGGCGCTGGAGGCGCTCGGCGTATGGAAACAGGTCGCGCCGCGCGTCGTGCGCGCCGAAAACGTCCGCGCGACGTTGGCGCTCGTCGAACGCGGCGCGGCACCCCTGGGGATCGTTTATGCGACCGACGCCAAGGCATCGACGCGTGTCAGGATCGCAGGCGTATTTCCCGCATCGACGCATCCCGCCATCACCTATCCGATCGCCCGGTTGTCGACGTCGCGCAATCCGGAGGCCGAGGCGTTCCGCCGGTTCCTGACGTCGCGTCAGGGCAAGGCGATCTTCGTGCGTTACGGCTTTTCGGCGCGCTGAGTGACGGATGGGTTCGTCCTGACACCGGCGGAATGGGGGATCGTCGGTCTGTCGCTGAAGGTCGGCGCCGTCGCCATGCTGATCACATTGCCGATCGCGTTCGGCTTTGCCTGGCTGCTGGCGCGCGTACGGTTTCCCGGGCGGATCCTCGTCGATGCGGTGATCCACCTGCCGCTCGTCGTGCCGCCGGTCGTGACGGGGTGGCTGCTGCTGCTCGCCTTTGCGCCGAACGGGCCGGTCGGTGGGTGGCTGCAGTCGTGGTTCGGGGTCAGCGTGTTGTTCCGCTGGACCGGTGCGGCGATCGCAGCGGGGGTCATGGCGCTGCCCTTGATGGTGCGTGCGATGCGGCTGTCGATCGAGGCGGTCGATGCACGGCTTGAGAGTGCGGCGCGGACGCTGGGCGCGGGGCCGTGGCGGGTATTCTGGACGGTCACGCTGCCGCTGAGCGTACCGGGCGTGCTCGCGGGCGCGGTGCTGGGCTTTGCGCGATCGATCGGCGAGTTCGGGGCGACGATCACCTTCGTCTCCAATGTGCCGGGCGAGACGCAGACGCTGCCGCTGGCGATCTACTCGGCGCTTCAGCAGCCGGGCGCGGAGATGCTGGTATGGCGGCTCTCGGCGATTTCCGTCGCGTTGTCGCTGATCGCACTGGTCGCGTCCGAGCTCCTGACGCGGCGCGCGGGCAGGGGGCTTCATGTCCTTTGAGATCAACGTCCGCAAGCGTCTGGGCGATGCCGAGGTCGCACTGACGATGGCGGCGGGGGACGGCGCGACCGTGCTGTTCGGACCGTCCGGCGTCGGCAAGACCAGCATCCTGAAGATGGTCGCCGGGCTGCTCACGCCCGACAATGGCCGGATCGTCGTCGATGGCGTCACGCTGTTCGGGGAGGGCATTAACCTGCCACCGGAACACCGCCGTGCGGGCTATGTGTTTCAGGAAGCGCGGCTTTTTCCGCATCTGAAGGTGCGGGCGAACCTGCTTTACGGCGCCGGCCGAGACACGTCGGGGTTCGAGGAGCGGATCGGCTTCCTGGGGATCGGGCATCTGCTCGACCGCTGGCCGCGGTCGCTCTCGGGGGGCGAAGCGCAGCGCGTGGCGATCGGACGGGCATTGCTCAGCAACCCGCGCTTCCTGTTGCTCGACGAGCCGTTGGCGTCGCTCGACCGACCGCGCCGCGAGGAGATCGTCCGCGTGATCGAGCATCTGCGCGATACGATGCGCCTGCCGATCCTGATGGTGACCCACGACCCCGACGAGGCCGCACGAATCGGCACCCGCGTCGTACGGATGTAGCGCAGGCATGAAAAAGGCGGCCCGGGAAAACCCGGACCGCCCTTTTCCGTAGTTCGGTAAAGCGTTTAGCGCTTCGAGAACTGGAAGCTACGACGGGCTTTCGCCTTGCCGTACTTCTTGCGCTCGACGACGCGGCTGTCGCGCGTCAGGAAGCCTGCAGCCTTGACCGATGCACGCAGCACCGGCTCGAAGCGGGTCAGCGCCTGGCTGATGCCATGCTTGACCGCGCCGGCCTGGCCCGAAAGGCCGCCGCCCTTGACGGTGCAGACTACGTCATACTGACCTTCGCGCTCGGTGATACCGAACACCTGGTTGATGACGAGACGCAGCGTCGGACGTGCGAAATACACTTCCTGGTCACGACCGTTGATCGTGATCTTGCCGGTGCCGGGCTTGACCCAGACGCGGGCAACGGCGTCCTTGCGACGGCCGGTCGCATAGGCGCGGCCCTGCTTGTCGAGGATCTGCTCGCGGAGCGGCATCGGCTCGCGGACCGGCTCGTTCGAGACGGGCGCTGCGATGTCGCCTTCGCTGGTCGGCAGCGACTGTGCGGCCGGAGCAGCCGGTGCGGGCTGGTTGGTCAGGCTCGCGAGATCGGCGAGCGACTGGCGGTTGTCGGTCATTTACGCACCCACCTTGTTCTTGCGATTCATGCTGGCGATGTCGAGAACCTCGGGGTTCTGTGCCTCATGCGGATGCTCGGTACCCTTGAAGATACGCAGGTTGCGCATCTGCTCACGGCCAAGCGGGCCGCGCGGGATCATGCGCTCAACGGCCTTTTCGAGAACGCGCTCCGGGAAGCGGCCGTCGAGAACCTTGGCGGCAGTGATGCCCTTGATGCCGCCGGCATAACCGGTGTGCTTGTAATAGACCTTCTTCGCGGCCTTGTTGCCGGTGAAGCGGATCTTGTCGGCGTTGATCACGACGACGTTGTCACCGCAATCGACATGCGGGGTGAACGACGTCTTGTGCTTGCCGCGCAGGACGTTGGCGATGATCGACGCTGCGCGACCGACCACCAGATCCTCGGCATCGACGATATGCCATTTCTTCTCCACCTCGTGCGGCTTGGCCGACTTGGTGGTCTTCATGAGCGCCTTCATGGGGCTGAGACCTTTGCTGAAACGATATGCGCCGCCACGACGGACGGCGCTAACGAGGCGGCAATGGCGAAAAGAGGTGTTTAAGTCAAGCTTTCCGCCGGTTTCATGGCGGGTATTATAATACCTTGGGCGGATTGCCGAGGCGATGCGCGGCAAATACCATGGCGATCAGCAACAGCGCCGCGTTGGCTTGGTGTGCGACGGCGACAGGGATGGCGACACCGGTCATGAGCGTTGCGATCCCCAGAAAGACCTGAAGCGTGACGAGCCCGACCACCCAGAAGCCGGCGCGCGAACCATGCTGCGTCGCGCGGACCGCGAGCCAGACGAGCCCGGCGGCGGTGGCGAAGGCGAGCCACCGGTGAATGAACTGGACGACAATCGGGTTGTCGACGGCGTTGATCCAGCCGGGTGACAGCATCGGGACGCCGCCCGGGAACAGGCTGTCGCCCATCAGCGGCCAACTCGAAAAGGCGTAGCCTGCGTTGAGCCCTGCGGTGAACGCGCCATAGACAAGCTGGACGAACAGCAACGCGAACGCGGTGACCGCGATCGGCACGAGGCGGGCCGGGGCCGCAAGCTTCGAGCGGTGGAGTGCGAGGAGGTCCAGCGCCGTCCAGACGATGCCGGCGAGCGTGACGAGCGCGGTCATCAGATGGACTGCGAGACGAATGTGGCTGACGTCGGTGCGGACGGACAGCCCGGACTTCACCATCCACCAGCCGACAGCGCCCTGAAGCGCGCCGAGCGCCAGCAGCGCGCCGAGTCGCCAGCCATAGCCGACCGGGATTGCCCGGCGCAGCGCGAACCACAAGAGCGGGATCGCGAACGCCGCGCCGATCGTCCGTGCCAGCGCGCGGTGGAGATATTCCCAGAAGAAGATCGCCTTGAACCCGTCGAGCGTCATGCCGCTGTTGAGCTGGCTATATTCGGGGATCTGTCTGTAGTTCGCGAATTCCGCCTCCCACTGCGCAAGCGTGAGTGGCGGAATGATGCCGGTGATCGGCTTCCATTCGGTGATCGAGAGCCCCGAATTGGTAAGCCGCGTTATGCCCCCCACGATAACGATGCCGACGATCATCGCCGCAACGAGAAGAAGCCAGGTCGCGACCGCTCGCGGGCGCGCTGTGGACAGGAAGGCGGCACTGGGCTGGAGCATCGCACGGCTCTACGCCTGTCTGACTGGGGCGTCGAGTATCAGGGGTTATCGGCCGCCGGGTTTCTGCTGGCCCGAGACACACGCGCGATGCGTTGGGAACGAGCGCGAGCGCAGGATTGATCACGACGTCGATCGAGCGTCCTTTTCCTGAAAAAAAAGCGAGCGGACGACGGGCGTTCGGCCGAATGTGATGTTGTATCCTTTCCTGAGATGGACTATCTAATCGGAACGATGTCGACGACCGCCCACCACCATACCCATGCGCATCCGTCCTGGATCGCAGGCCTGGATCGCTATGCGATCGGGCTGTCGGGTCTGTGCATGGTGCACTGTCTGGCAACGTCGGTGCTGGTTGCGCTGATGTCGACCGCGGGCGGCGTGCTGCTCGATCCCATCTTCCACGAAGTCGGACTGACGATCGCGATCCTATTCGGTGCGGTCGCGCTGGGGCGCGGGATCCTTCATCATGGCTATGCGATGCCGGCGGCGATGGGTGCGTTCGGGCTCGGGATCATGGCGGGGGCGATGACGCTGCCGCATGATTCGGGAAGCGGTGAGACGCTCTGGACGATCATCGGCGTCGCGTTGCTCGCGTTCGGGCACGATCTGAACCGTCGCGCCGAAAGCTGAGCCGGGCCGCACGATCGCCCCGGCGCGGTCGCTGCTTGTCGCCGGTCCTGCGGCACCCTAGATTCACGGCATAATGGCAACGCACTCGCATTCACATCATGAGCCGCAAGGCGCCGACCTTAACGTTGCCGCGCAGGCGACGCTGGAAAAATCGGGAGAGCAGTGGACGACGATGCGCGCCAGCGTGTTTTCCGCGCTGGCTGGCTTCGACAAGCCGGCCTCGGCCTATGACATCGCGGAAGCCGTGTCGAAGGCGGAGGGGCGGCGCGTCGCTGCCAACAGCGTTTACCGAATTCTCGACCTCTTCGTGGGTGCGAACCTGGCGCGACGGGTCGAGAGTGCGAACGCGTACGTCGCCAATGCCCATCCCGATTGCCTTCACGACTGCATCTTCCTGGTATGTGATTCGTGCGGGCAGACGACGCATATCGACAATGACGTGATCACTCGCGGTGTGCGGAATGCGGCTATTTCGGCCGGTTTCGTGCCTGTTCGCCCGGTCATCGAAGTCCGCGGCCGGTGTGCCGCATGCGAGGCGCAGCGCTGATCGGGGAAGGCTGCCAGCGCCATGACGGGGTAACCAATCTGGCGTCGCTGCGTAGAAATATCCGCGGATGGCGGGGTTTCGTTCGGTAACAATCGACACCAAACCTGTGCTGCGATAAGCCGGCGGGATGGCAGATACTCCTGTAACCCCGTTGCTCGACACGGTTTCGACCCCCGATGACCTGCGCAAGCTGAAACCCGACCAGCTTCGCCAGCTTGCCGATGAACTGCGGACCGAGACGATCTCGGCCGTCGGGACGACCGGTGGCCACCTCGGATCGGGGCTCGGCGTCGTCGAACTGACGACCGCGATTCATTATGTGTTCGATACGCCGCGCGACCGTCTGGTCTGGGACGTCGGGCATCAATGCTATCCGCACAAGATCCTGACGGGCCGCCGCGACCGGATCCGGACGTTGCGCCAGGGTGGCGGCCTCAGCGGCTTCACCAAGCGGAGCGAGAGCGAATACGACCCGTTCGGCGCTGCGCATTCCTCGACATCGATCTCGGCCGCGCTCGGCTTCGCGGTCGCCAACAAGATCGCGGGCACGCCGGGCAAGGGCATTGCCGTTATCGGCGACGGCGCGATGTCGGCGGGCATGGCCTATGAGGCGATGAACAATGCCGAGCAGGCGGGTAATCGCCTCGTCGTGATCCTGAACGACAATGACATGTCGATCGCGCCGCCGGTTGGCGGTCTGTCGGCCTATCTCAGCCGGATCGTGTCGAGCCGCGAATTCCTGGGCATTCGCGAGCTTGCCAAGAAGCTCGCTCGGCGCCTGCCGCGGCCGTTCCACAACGCCGCGCGGAAGACCGACGAGTTCGCCCGCGGCATGACGATGGGCGGTACGCTGTTCGAGGAACTCGGCTTTTATTATGTCGGGCCGATCGACGGTCATAATCTCGAGCATCTGATCCCCGTGCTCGAGAATGTGCGCGACGCGGAGGAGGGCCCGATCCTCGTCCATGTCGTGACCAAGAAGGGCAAGGGCTATGCGCCCGCCGAGGCCGCGGCCGACAAATATCACGGCGTGCAGAAGTTCGACGTGATCTCGGGCGTGCAGACCAAGGCGCCGCCGGGACCGCCGCAATATCAGAACGTGTTCGGTGCGCAGCTCGTCGCCGAGGCCGCCAAGGACGACCGGATCTGTGCGATCACCGCGGCGATGCCGTCGGGCACCGGCCTCGATGCCTTCGCCAAGGCCTATCCCGATCGCTTCTTCGATGTCGGCATCGCCGAACAGCACGGCGTGACCTTCGCGGCGGGGCTTGCCGCGCAGGGGATGCGGCCGTTCTGCGCGATCTATTCGACGTTCCTGCAGCGGGCCTATGACCAGGTCGTCCATGACGTCGCGATCCAGAACCTGCCGGTGCGCTTTGCGATCGATCGCGCCGGGCTGGTCGGAGCGGATGGCGCGACGCATGCCGGATCGTTCGACGTGACCTATCTCGCGACGCTGCCGAATTTCGTCGTGATGGCGGCGGCGGACGAAGCCGAGCTGGTCCATATGACACACACCGCGGCGCAGTATGACACCGGCCCGATCGCGGTGCGCTACCCGCGCGGCAACGGCACGGGCGTCGCCTTGCCTGCCACGCCCGAACTGCTCGAGATCGGCAAGGGCCGGATCGTTCGCGAGGGCAAGGCCGTGGCGATCCTGTCGCTCGGCACGCGGCTCGAGGAAGCGTTGAAGGCCGCCGATGTGCTCGAGGCCAAGGGGCTGTCGACCACCGTTGCCGATCTGCGATTCGCCAAGCCGCTCGACGTCGAGATGATCCGCAAGCTGCTCACCACGCACGAGGTCGCGGTCACGATCGAGGAGGGCGCGGTCGGCGGTTTCGGCGCGCATGTGCTGACGCTGGCCAGCGACGAGGGGCTGATCGACGGCGGGCTGAAGCTGCGCACGCTGCGTCTGCCGGATCTCTTCCAGGATCAGGACAAGCCCGACGCGCAATATGCCGAGGCCGGGCTCGATTCGGCGGCGCTGGTGGAAACCGTGCTCAAGGCGCTGCGCCATAATTCGGGCGGGGTTGCCGAAGCGCGCGCATGAGCGGGCCGACCAAGGCCATCGTGATCATTGCGCTCGCGGTGATCGTGATGGTGTCGCTGAACATCGCCATGTGGCGGCGGATGCGCGCCGGGTTGCCCGCGGCGCGTGCCGCGGACGAGCAGGATCAGCAGTCGCAGGTGCCGGCAGACGACACACTGCGCGGCTGATCCGGAACGACTGCCGGACGCGCGCCCTGCCTATCTGCCCAGATAGTGGGAGTGGGCCGCGTCGGTTGCGCTGACGGCGAGGATCGATCGCGCCTGGCTCGGCGGCAGCGCTTGCCCGTGACCGTCGCCACTCGCGGCGATCACCCGCTCGAGCAGATCCTGTCCCTCGCGCCACCAGCCGATACCGCTCGCGGCATTGAGATGCCCCTGCGGGCCGGCATCGACGAAATGACTACCCCAGTCGGCGGCCATGCTGTGCGCGCGGTCGGGCGTGACCCAGGGATCGTCGCTGCTCGCGACGACGATCGAGGGGAAGGGCAGGGGGCCGCGCGGGGTCGGTGAAAAGCCCTTGAGCTCGGCCTGGGCCCCACCGCGATCGACATCGGCGGGCGCGACGAGCAATGCCCCCGCGACGGGCCAGCCATAGGGTTGCGGGCTGAGTTCGGCCCACCACGCCACCGCAAGGCAACCAAGGCTGTGCGCGGCTAGGATGACGGGGGCCTGTGCGCGCCGGATCGCCTCGTCGAGTCGCGTGACCCAGGCGTTGCGATGCGGCGTGTTCCACATCCCCAGTTCGACCCGGACGGTATCCGGCCGGGCATCTTCCCACAGGGTCTGCCAGTGTGACGGGCCGGATCCGCCGAGCCCGGGGACCGTCAGGATGGTCGGTTGAACGCTATCATATGGTGCAAAAGAACCCACGACGCCTCTCCTTCTCCAGACCGCCGGAGCCCGGGGGTGGGATCGTGATCGATCGACGCTCTAGGGGACGTCGGCCGATCACGATCCCTGTCTGCAAGATAATCCTACCAGTTCAGTGGGCAATAGATATTGCGGCAAAAGGAAGGCAGCTTGCGATGATCGGACGCCGGGGCGATAGGCTGGGCGTATGGCAAAGCAACGCGCGGACCAGATGCTGGTCGACAGGGGACTGGTCGAGTCGCGGACGCGCGCCCAGGCGCTGATCATGGCGGGGCTGGTCTTTGCCGGCACGCGCAAGGTCGACAAGCCGGGGCAGACGCTGGCGGACGACGTCGTGCTCGACGTGCGGGGTCGCGATCACCCCTGGGTGTCGCGCGGCGGGATCAAGCTCGCGCACGGGCTCTCACATTTCAGCTGGACGGTCACGGACGCGGTGGCGATCGACGTCGGCTCGTCGACCGGCGGGTTTACCGACGTGCTGCTCAGCAACGGGGTCGCTCGCGTCTATGCCGTCGACAGCGGGACCAACCAGCTTGCGTGGAAACTCCGTCAGGACCCGCGCGTGATCGTCCACGAACAGACCAGCGCGCGCATCCTGACCGACGCGCATATCCCCGAACCGGTCGACCTGATCGTCTGCGATGCGAGCTTTATCGGGCTGGCCAAGGTGCTCGAGCGCCCGATCGGGTTCGCACGTCCCGGCGCGCGGCTGCTGGCGCTCGTCAAGCCGCAGTTCGAGGCAGGCCGCGAAGAGGTCGGAAAGGGCGGCGTGATCCGCGATCCGGCCGTCCATGCGCGCGTCTGCGGCGAGGTCGCGGCCTGGTTCGAGGCACAGGGCTGGCAGGTCGAGGGCGTCGTCGAGAGCCCGATCACCGGTCCCGAGGGTAATATCGAGTTCCTGATCGCCGCGCATGCGGTCGCCGCGCCACGCGACTGACGATCCGGATGCTGCCCGCGCTGGACCCGGATCGGCCATCGCAGAATGACACACTTCCCGATCGGTCCATGCATGTTGCGGTTTACGGCAGGGCGTTCCCGCGGCAGGACTAAGCCGATCAGTCTTGAAAGGACGTATGTGGGAGGCATCGCTTCGAAGGGCCAGCTGAGGATGTCGTTCCTGCGCTGGGCGATCGTGACCGTTCCGTTGATCGTCCTGCTGGGCTTTCTGGCCGGGCGCGCGGTCCCGGTGGGGAGCGAAAGTGCCTGGTACACCAGCCTGGTGAAGCCCGCGCTCACTCCGCCAGGCTGGGTGTTTCCGGTCGCCTGGTCGACGCTCTACGTGCTGCTCGGCCTGGCTCTCGCAATGATCCTCAATGCGCGCGGCGCGCTGGGGCGGGGGCGCGCGATCGCCTTGTTTGCCGCGCAGTTCGTGTTGAATCTCGCCTGGACGCCATTGTTCTTCGGCGCGCACCGAATCGGTGCGTCGCTGCTTGTCATCGTCGCGATGCTGCTGCTCTCGATCGCGGCGACATTCCTGTTTGCGCGTATCCGGCGCGGGGCGGCGTGGCTGATGGTGCCCTATATGGTGTGGATCAGCTTTGCGGGAATGCTCACATACGGTATAGGCCGGCTCAACCCCGATGCCGAAACCCTTGTGCCGACGACGCGCACCTCCCAGATGTTGTGACGGGGCGCGCGGCGCAAGTTACTAGCAGGATGATGACAATGCAGTCCGAAAACCGGATGTTCGACGATTTCGTGAAGGTCCTCAACGGCGCCGCTGGAACCTTTGCCGGTGTCGGCCGCGAAGCGCAGTCTGGGGTTCGCGAGCGTGCTCGTGAATGGCTCGGCGGCCTCGATTTCGTAAGCCGTGAGGAGTTTGATGCGGTGAAATCGATGGCGGCCGCCGCGCGCGACGAAAATGACGCGCTGAAGGCCCGGCTCGACGCTCTCGAAGCAAAAATGCAGGTCGGCGTCTGACTTTTCCACAGATTTCTGGGCATTCGGATCGAACGGGGTTGTCGGAGCATTTTTGCCCCGGCACCCTTTGTCGCGTGACAGGGAGTGCCAGGACGTAATGATGCTCGACCACGCCGACCATGACCAAGACGACGCTGCTCCCATCGACATGCTCGAAGCCTATTATGCTGCGCATGGATGGGAACATGAACGTCACGATGACGAGATCGTCGCGACCGTAAAGGGCAGCTGGACGACCTACGAACTGCGCGCCTTGTGGCGCGAGGACGACAGCGTGCTGCAGTTCCTGGCGTTTCCGGACATCAAGGTGCCCGATGAACGGCGTCAGGCGGTTTACGAGACGATCGGCCTCGCCAACGAGCAGCTCTGGATCGGCCATTTCGAACTCTGGTCGACGAGCGGAATCCTTTTGTTCCGTCACGCGGCGATGGTCGATGGCGGCGAGGATGGGACGATGTCGCTTTCGGCCGCCGAACTGCTTGTCGAATCGGCGATCGAGGAATGCGAGCGTTTCTATCCAGTGTTCCAGTTCGTCCTGTGGGGCGGGAAGACGCCGGCGGACGCGCTTGCCTCGGCGCTGATCGAAACCCAGGGCGAGGCGTGATCGCGCGCGTTTCCCCGGGCGCGGCGTGCCGATGACCGGGCGGATCCTGATGATCGGCTGTGGCAATATGGGCGGGGCGATGCTTGCCCGCTGGCTTGCCGACGGCCTTTCACCTGACAGCGTGACCGTCGTCAGCCCCAGTATGCGCGTGATGCCACCCGGTGTGCACGTCGTCGCCGCGGTGCCCGACCCCGACGACTTTTCCGCTGAAACCGTCATGCTCGCGCTGAAGCCGCAGCAGCTCGGCGCGCTGAAGACGCCCGAGTTCTCGCGCTATGCGCCAAAGCTGCTGATCTCGATCCTCGCGGGGGTCGAGATTGCCGCACTCCAACCTCTGTCCCAGGCGCAGACGGTGGTTCGGGCGATGCCCAACCTGCCGGTTGCGATCGGCCGCGGCGTGGTTGCGCTGCACGGCGCGACGGATGACGGCGCGGCGCGTGCGACCGCGGAGGCGTTGATGACGCCGCTCGGCCTGGTCGAGTGGATCGCCGCGGAGGCGCAGTTCGATGCCGTCACCGCGCTGGCGGGATGCGGGCCGGGTTTCGTGTTCCGTTTTGCCGACGCGCTGGCCAAGGCGGGGCAGGCGCTCGGCCTGCCGGCGGATCAGGCGGCGCGACTCGCGCTCGCCACGCTCGACGGATCCGCGCGGATGGCAGGCGCAGCCGATGTTTCGCCGGCGGTGCTGGCGGACCGGGTTGCGAGCCCGGGTGGATCGACGCGGGAAGGCTTGAACGTGCTCGACGACGGCGATGCGTTGGTCACCCTGATGTCCCGCACGCTGGCGGCGTCGGCACGGCGCAATGCGGAGATGGCGGCAAACGCCCGCGGCGACCTTGCGCCGCTTTAGTCAGCCGCGCAGCTTTATCACCTGCTCTCGTTCCTCTTCGGGGATCAGGCCTTCGAGCACCGCCCAATAGCCCGCAACCGCGCCGTGGCCGGCGTGATTATAGGCTGCGGACATCTTCTGTCGCGCAGCTTCGAACAGGTCGCTCTCCATCTTGCTGCCGACTGGCGTCAAGCGCAGCAGTCGCTGACGCCGGTCACGATCGCCGGGACGGACCTCGATAAAGCCGCGATCGCTGAGTTCGTTCAGCACGCGACCGAGTGACTGTTTGGTGATCGCCAGCAGCGACAGCAGTTCGCTGACCGTCATGTCCGGTTTGCGGGCGATGAAATACAGGGCGCGGTGGTGCGCGCGCCCCAGCCCCTGCTCCGCGAGCCCCGCATCGATCGATCGGACCAGATGGCTCTGACCGAAGTACAGGAGTTCCATGCCGCGACGCAGTTCGGGTTCGCGAAGAAACAGGGGTGAAGCGGGTGATGCTGAGGCAGCCATGTTGACCGGTTTAGTCTTCGGTCCTAGTCGACGGCAAGCCGTGGAAAGAGAGAAAAATTCAATGCATCCTCCGTTGTCGCAGGCCTCATCGTCCCCAGACGCGAGCATGACATTTTCGTTCGAACCGTGTGGCGATCCGGTCGCTGCGAACGAGCGTGCGCAGCGCCTGATCGATCCCGGCTTCGGCCGGGTCTTTACCGACCATATGGCGATGATCCGCTTCAGTGACGCGAAGGGCTGGCATGATGCCAGGATCACGACGCGCGCGCCGATCATGATGGATCCCGCATCGTCGGTTCTGCACTATGCGCAAGAAATCTTCGAAGGAATGAAGGCCTATCGACTCGCCGATGGCGGCACCGCGCTCTTCCGGCCCGAAGCCAATGCGCGGCGTTTCCAGGATTCGGCACGCCGGATGGCGATGCCCGAGCTTCCCGAATCGCTGTTCCTCGAATCGGTCGAGCGGCTGGTCCGGACGGATCAGGACTGGATTCCCGACAGCGACGGCGGCGCGCTGTATCTGCGGCCGTTCATGTTCGCGAGCGAGGTGTTCCTGGGGGTCAAGCCGAGCGCCGAATATCTCTACATGGTGCTCGCCTCGTCGGTCGGTGCCTATTTCAAGGGCGGTGCCTCCGCGGTCTCGATCTGGGTCAGCCAGCATTATACGCGTGCGGCACAGGGCGGCACGGGCGCGGCGAAGTGCGGCGGCAACTACGCCGCCAGCCTGCTCGCGCAGAAGGAAGCGATCAGCCAGGGCTGTGACCAGGTCGTCTTCCTCGATGCGGTCGAGCGCCGCTGGGTCGAGGAACTCGGCGGCATGAACGTCTTCTTCGTCTTCGAGGACGGCAGCCTGTCGACCCCCGCGCTCACGGGCACGATCCTGCCCGGCATCACCCGCGATTCGATCCTGACGCTGGCGCGGGCGCAGGGGATCACGGTGCGCGAGGAGCCCTATGCGATCGACCAGTGGCGCGCCGACGCGGCGAGCGGCAAGCTTGTCGAGGCGTTCGCCTGCGGCACCGCCGCGGTCGTGACCCCGATCGGGACCGTCGCGTCGCCCGAGGGCCGCTTCACGATCGGCGGCGGCGAGCCGGGCGCGATGACGCTGCGGATCCGCGATTCGCTCGTCGCTATCCAGCGCGGTCTGGCGCCGGATGCCAATGGGTGGGTCCATCGACTCGATTAAGACGCGATAGGGCTTTTCTCGTCGGGGCGCGCCGCTATAAGGCCGCCTCTGCTGGGGCGTCGCCAAGTGGTAAGGCAGCGGCTTTTGATGCCGCCATGCGCAGGTTCGAACCCTGCCGCCCCAGCCAGTCCTTCCTGCGTCCATCTATTCTCCCATATGTGGGGAGCCGAGGATTGAGTGAAAGCAGGCGGTGATGACCCATCCTTATGATCTTGAACGGTTCGTCACTGCGCAGGCGGCAGTCTACGAGTCCGCGCTTGCCGAGATACGCCGCGGCGCCAAGCGTAGTCACTGGATGTGGTTCATCTTCCCGCAGATTGCCGGGCTCGGACGAAGCCCGATGGCGCAGCATTATGCGATCGTGTCACTCGAGGAAGCGCGGGCCTATCTTGCGCATCCGGTGCTCGGGGCGCGTCTGCGGCAGTGCGTGGAAGCGCTTGACGCGCTGACGGGGACGACCGCCCGGGCCGTTTTCGGTGAGATCGATGCGATGAAGCTGCGATCGTCGCTGACGCTGTTTCGCGAGGCGGGGGCCGGTCCGCTGTTCGGCGCAGCGCTCGATCGCTGGTTTGCCGGGACGAGCGACGCGGCCACGCTTGCTCTCATCGACAGACCAAGCTGACGGCGATCCACGCCGCGCCGCTCAGTCCTCGGCCCAGCGCCGGAGCAGGTTGGATTGCGTCTTGGCGAGCAGGTCGAGTTCGGGCGTCTTGCCCAGCCGCTCGAACAGCGCGTGGCGGGCGGTTTCAAGATCGAACAGCAGTTCCCGCGCATCCGCGTCCCGAACGAGGCTCCGGACCCAGGTCACCGCGGCAAGCCGCTCGCCCGACACGACCGGCGCCACGCGGTGCAGCGAGGTCGTCGGATAGCAGACCGCCGAGCCCGCGGGCAGCTTGACGTCCTGTTCGCCGGCGGCGGACTCGATCACCAGTTCGCCGCCGTCATAATCCTCGGGTTCGCTGAGGAAGACCGTCACCGACACATCGGTCCGCATCCCGCCCATGATCGCATCGTCGACATGGCTGCCATAGGCCATGCCCGCATCATAGCGGCTGAAGAGCGGCGGGCGGACGACATGCGGCCGCGTCGCCATGCGGAACAGGGCATTGTCGAGCAACCGCTCGACGACGAGGTCCTGCATCTCGGCGAGCAACGGGTCGCCGCGGTCGACCTGTTCGTTGCGTTTGACCGGGCGTGCCTCGCGCCCCGCCGTCCGTCGGCCGTCGACATAGCGGGTCTTGCGCATATTATCTCGCAGCCACTGGAGATTGTCCGCATCCAGGACGTTGGCAATCATGATCATCATGGGAAATCTCGCAAATCCGGCATGAAGCCAGGTGACGCGCCCCTAACAGGTCAGTGCCTTCCCGGCCAACGCGTCGGGACCGAGGAGATAGTATGCGTACGAAATTGTGGATGGGCGTCGGCGCCTTTGTGATCGCGCAATCGGGCCAAGCCGTCATCGGCGACGCGGCCGCCAAGCCAATGCCGTCGCCAGCTCAGCAGGTCGGTGAGGGTGAAGGCGAGGGTGAAGGTGAAGGACGGCGGGTCGTCCGGTCGGGCAAGGTTCGGCATGCGGTGACATCGCCGCGGCGCGCGCGCGCGGTGCAGCAGCAGCGTGGCCAGCGCGGCGAAGGCGAATATGAGGGCGGCGAGAACGAGCGCGGCGAAGGTGGCGAAAACGAGGGTGGCGAGGGCGAACGATGAGCCGGCTACGCCGCTTGGCGTAATCAGCACTGCCGCACGGATCGGAGTGATCCGTGCGGCAGTAACGAGACTGCACCATGGGCATCGCCCCGGCGGTGACGAACGGACGGTCAGTCGGTGCGTAATCCGCTCGGCTTGGCGCGATAGCGATCGAACCAGGCGATAATCGCGGAGGCCTTTGCCGCGGATTGCGACGGCCGTGCGGTGAAGCCGCCGTGGCTCGCACCCGGCACCTTGACGAGCGCGGTCGGTATGCCGCGGATCTGCAGCGCGGCGTAATATTGCTCGGATTCCGAAACGGGCGTGCGGTAGTCGTCACTACCCACCACGACCAGGGTCGGTGTCTTGACGTTGCCGACGAGACTGAGCGGCGAGCGGTTCCAGTAACTCATCGGATCCTCCCATGGCAGCTTGGTGAACCAGTAGCGCGAGGTAAACAGCGTGTTGTCCATCGTCAGCGCCTCGCTTGCCCAGTTGATCACCGGCTTTTGCGTCGCCGCGGCCCTGAACCGGTCGGTCTTGCCGACGATCCAGGCGGTCAGGACGCCGCCGCCCGATCCGCCGGTGACGAACAGATTGTCGGCATCCGCGGTCCCGTCCGCGATCGCCGCATCAACCGCGGCGATCAGGTCGCCATAATCGTCGGACGGGTATTTCTTGTCGATCAGATTGGCGAATTCGGCACCGTAGGAGGTCGAGCCGCGCGGGTTGGTCCACAGCACCGCATAGCCCGCCGCGGCATAGAGTTGCATGTCGGTGGCAAACCCAGGGCCATAGGCGCTGTTCGGCCCACCATGGATTTCCAGGATCAGCGGCACGCGCTGGCCGAGCGTGCGATTGGCGGGCGTTGCGAGCCACGCGTCGATCGCGCGGCCATCGGGCGCGGTCACCGCGATCTTGCGGATCGGCGCGAGCGTCTTGGCGCCGGTCATCACCGCGTTGAGCTGCGTCAGCCGCCGTGACTTGCCACCGCTCGACACCCAGACATCGGCGGGAGCGCTGCCGTCGCCGCCGGTATAGGCGATCGTCCCGCCCCTCGCGACGGAGAACTCGCCCCCGGTATAGGGCCGGTCGAGCCCGCCGCCCGCGACGTTGTCGACCAGCGGCGTCGTCCTGCCGTCGAGGCCGATGCGCGCGATCCGGCGCTGCCCGTGATCGTCATAGCTTGCGTAAAGGCTGCGCCCGTCGGCGGCCCACACCGCATCCTCGACCCCGCGATCGAGCGCGGCGGTCAGCGAGCGCGGGCTGCCGGCGTTGCGGTCGCCGAGGTAGAGCTGGGTATTCTCGTAACTGCGCCGCTTGTCATCGAAGCCGAGCTACGCGATCCGCGTGCCGTCGGGAGAGATCCACGGCTGCGCATCGGGGCCGTCGCGGGTCGTCAGCGTCCGCATCGCGCCGCTCGACGTGTCGACCGCGATGAGATCCGAGTTCATCACCTGCCGCTCGGCATCGGGCCCGCGGATCGCGGCGAACACGATCCCGCGGCCGTCGGGCGTCCATGACAGGGGGCCGCCGTCATCGAATGCGCCGAAGGTGAGCTGCTGCGGCGCGCCGCCGTCCGCCGCGACGACGAACAGATGATCGCGGCCGGGCTTCACATAGCCGGGGCCATCGTTGCGATAATTGACGCGGTCGATCACCGTCAGCGGCTCGGCCCATTTCGCCCCCTCGGGCTTGGGCGGCGCCTTGCCGAGCGTCGTCGCCTCGCCAGCAACGGTCGCGACGTAAGCGAGCCGGGTGCCGTCGGGCGACCAGGCGAGCGCCTGCGGATCGCCGGGAAAGCCCGTCACCCGCGCGCTCGTGCCGGTCGCGATCCAGCGAACGAACAGTTGCGACTGTTCGCCGTCGCGCGCGGCATAGGCGACGCGCGTGCCGTCGGGAGACCAGCGCGGGTCGGACCCTTGCGCAGCGAACGGCGACTGGCGACCGGTCGCCACGTCGATCAGCCAGAGCGACGACTGGACACGGTCGGTCATGACGTCGGCGGTGCGGCGGACATAGACGATCGTTCGTCCGTCAGGGCTGATCTGCGGGTCCGCTGCGATCGCCAGGCCGAACAGGTCGGCACCGGTGAAGCGCCGCGTCGGGGCGTCGGCCGGGGCCGCGATCGGCTGCTGCTGCGCGACGGCGGGGGCTGCCGACAGCAGGGCGAGAACGAGGGTGAGGCGCAAGCACGGCTCCTTTGACGATGATCGAGGCGCGATCATGCCCGATCCCCCGGCCCGTGCAAGGGCAGGGGCGGGGGCGCCACCGGTCGGGTGATCGTCAGCCAGTCGACGCGAGGAACACCGCCCCGGGGACGCGCAGGGTCTGATCGGTCGGAGAGAGACGGCCGCCTTTGCCAAGCGCCATGACCGCGATCGTGCCCGACCGCTCGTTCGCGACGAGCATCTGCCGCTGATCCTCGAGCAGCAGGAAGATGCGCGGCCAATGTCCGCCGGCGGCGATGTGCTGGACGAGGGTCGGCACTCCGTCGCGATCGAGCGCGAACACCGCGATACTGTCAGCGCCGCGGTTCGAGACGTAGAGGTGCCGGCCGGCGCGATCGATCGCGATGTGCGCGGCCTGGGACGACCCGACATGGTCGCCGGGCAGGGTGGACAGCTGCGTGCGGGTGGTGAAACGACCGTCCGGCTGTGCATCGAGCATGGTCACGGTGTTGGCGAGTTCGGCAACGACATAGGCGCGTGGCAGGCGGGGATGCCAGACGAGGTGGCGCGGTCCCGTTCCCGGCGGCGCGCGCCAGGCCGGGACCGGTGCGGCAAGGCTGCGCGCTCCCGGATCGAACCGATAGGCGAAAATCGTGTCGGCGCCGAGATCGACCGAATGCAGCCAGCGCCGATCGGGGCTGAACCCGACCCAGTGCGCATGCGGCCCCTCCTGACGGCTCTTGTCGGGGCCGGTCCCTTCATGGCGGAAGATCGTCGGTTCGCCCGGCGCGCCGGTCGCGGGATCGATGCGGTAGAAGCCGACACTGCCGCTCGAATAATTGGCGATGGCGAGGCAGCCGGACGCGTCGTCGAACGCGGCATGGCAGGGATCGGCACCACCCGATGGCATCGTGCCGCGCGCTTTCCAGTCGGGCGTGAAGCCGGTCACCGATCCTTTCGCCTGCTCGCGCAGGACGTACCAAAGCCCGGTGCGGGGTGCCCGCACCGCAAACGACGCGTCCTCGATCCCGGCGACCGGCGGTTCGACCTGCCAGCGATTGCGCGCCCGGTCATGCGACAGCGTGTACAGGCCCTTGCCGCCCTCGCGCGCATAGGTGCCGACGAGCACGCGGGCGTCGCGCGGCGATGGCGGTGCGGCGCGCAGACCGGTGGCGAGCGTCGCGGTCGCCATGCCGGAGAGCAATGTGCGGCGGGTGATGTTATTGAAAACAGGTGGCGTCATGGATGGCGGTCCGATGGTTGATCCTCCACCCCAGCTTACCATCTAAGAAGCGGTCTCGTGCAAGGGGCTCTCCAGACCGAGGATAGACCGACGAGCGAAGATCCTGTCATGCCCGGTACGGAGCTGGGCGCTGAACGAAATCCACACGCTGATAACGAGGCTGTCTCGGACGCAGGATCGCAATCGCGTGGCGGGCGGTCGATCCCGCGGGGCCGGCTGTCGCGGCTCGGCGTGTTCGGGCGGCTGGCCGGCGGCGTCGCGGGCGGGGTCGTCGCCGAGGGGGCCCGGCGGCTCGCGAGCGGCGAGCGTCCGCGCATGTCGGACCTGCTGCTGACCCCCGCCAACGCGGTGCGCGTCGCGGACCAGCTTTCGCATCTGCGCGGTGCGGCGATGAAGCTCGGCCAGATGGTGTCGATGGACGCGGGCGACATGCTGCCGCCCGAATTGGCGACGATCCTCGCCAGGCTGCGCAACGATGCGCATCACATGCCGCCCGCGCAGCTCGACCGGGTGCTCACGGCCGAATGGGGGAAGGACTGGCGCCGCCGCTTCGCGCATTTCCAGGCGCATCCGGTCGCGGCCGCATCGATCGGTCAGGTGCACCGGGCACGGCTCCCCGACGGACGCGTGCTGGCGATCAAGGTGCAATATCCGGGCGTGAAGGACAGCATCGACGCGGATGTCGACAATGTCGCGACGCTGCTGCGCGTGTCGGGGCTGCTGCCCAAGGAACTCGACATCACACGGCTGCTTGGTGACGCGAAACAGCAATTGCACGACGAGGCAGATTATGTCCGCGAGGGCGAGATGCTGGAACGCTATCGCGCGCTGGTGGGCGATGATGCGGGGCTGGTCGTCCCGCAACTCGAGCCGACATTGTCGACGCCGCGCGTGCTGGCGATGGAGTATATCGACTGTACGCCGATCGAGAGTCTCGAGACCGCACCCCAGGACGTACGCGATACGGCCATGGAGCGGTTGATAAGGCTCACGCTGCACGAACTGCTCGACTGGCGGCTGATGCAGACCGATCCCAATTTCGCGAATTATCGCTGGCAGGCCGAGACGGGACGGATCGTCCTGCTCGACTTCGGTGCCGCGCGTGCGGTGCCGCAGGTCGTGGCGGACGGGTATCGCCGGCTGCTGGCCGCGGGGCTCGCCGGACAGCGCGACGCGGTCCGCGACGCAGCCGTGCAGGCGGGCTTTCTGGGCGAGGCCGCGGTCGTGGGGCATCGGCCGCAGATCGACCGCATGATCGACGTGATCCTGGCAGAGATGAACCGGACGGGGCCGTTCGACTTCGGCGATCGCAGCTTCGTCTCGGTACTGCGGGACGAGGGCGCGGCGATCGCACGCGACCGGTCGACCTGGCATATTCCTTCGGCCGACATGCTGTTCGTGCAGCGCAAGATCAGCGGTACCGCGCTGCTCGCGGCACGGCTGAAGGCGCGCGTCGACGTGCGGGCGATGGTCGAACCTTATTGCTAGTCAAATGAAAGCCGTACTGACCTATAAAGGCGATCACCGGCTGCGATTTTCCTGTTTTGGCACTTATGCTGCGGCGCGGTATCGCGACTCCAAACGTTAAGGCTGCATGGACCCGGGCAATTTCCGCGGTGACACGCCCGATTTGGAGATTTGAGTATGCGTAACAAGCGTCCCGACGGGATTGTCGACTATACGGGCCCGGCCGGTGGCTGGGGTGCGCTCAAGGCGGTTGCCACGTCGTTGAAGGCCCAGCAGATCGTCGTGCGGGGCGGGCAGACGCTGCTGAAGTCCAACCAGCCCGACGGGTTCGACTGTCCGAGCTGCGCCTGGCCGGACCCCAAGCATACCTCGTCGTTCGAATTCTGCGAGAATGGCGCCAAGGCGGTGGCATGGGAATCCACGGCCAAGCTGATCGGCGCCGACTTCTTCGCCAAGCACAGTGTCGCCGAGATCTGGAAGCAGAGCGATCATTGGATCGAGGATCAGGGTCGCGTCACCGAACCGTTGCGCTACAACGCCGCGACCGACCATTATGAGGTCGTGACCTGGGCGGAGGCAATGTCCGCGATCGGTGCGGGGCTTGCCGCGGTGCCGGATCCGAATCAGGCCGAATTCTATACTTCGGGCCGCTGCTCGAACGAGGCGGCGTTCCTCTATCAGCTGTTCGTGCGGCTATACGGGACCAACAATTTCCCTGACTGTTCGAACATGTGCCACGAGGCGACGTCGGTCGGCCTCCCCAAATCGATCGGGATCGGCAAGGGCACGGTCAGTCTCGAGGATTTCGACCATGCCGACCTGATCCTGTCGATCGGCCATAATCCGGGGACGAACCATCCGCGGATGATGGCGACGCTGCGCGAGGTGTCGCGCCGCGGTGGCAAGATCATCGTGTTCAATCCGCTGAAGGAACGCTCGCTCGAACGCTTCGAATCGCCGCAGTCGGTGGTCGAGATGGCGACGATGTCGGCGACCCAAATCGCGAGCTCCTATCTACAGGTGAAGGTCGGCGGTGACGCCGCAGCGTTGAAGGGTATCGCCAAGGCACTCGTCGCGCTCGACGAGGCGGCGCGCGCGAGCGGCAGCGAACCCGCGCTCGACCATGCGTTCATCGCCGAGCATACCGACGGGCTCGAACCCTATATCGCCGATCTTGCACGGACCGACTGGGCCGATATCGAACAGGCGAGCGGCCTGCGTCGGGCGGATCTCGAGGACGTCGCGCGGATCTATGCGTCGTCCAAGGCAACAATCGCCTGTTACGGCATGGGGATCACTCAGCACCGCACCGGGACCAGCAACGTCCAGCAGCTCGCGAACCTGTTGCTGCTGCGCGGCAATATGGGCCGCCCCGGCGCCGGGATCTGTCCGCTGCGCGGGCACAGCAACGTGCAGGGCGACCGGACGGTCGGCATCACCGAACGCCCGATGCCGTTGCTGCTCGACCAGATGAAGAAGGTCTTCAACTTCGAACCGCCGCGCGAGCATGGCCATTCGGTGGTCGAGAGCATCGCCGCAATGCGCGACGGCACGGCCAAGGCGATCGTCTGCCTCGGCGGCAACCTGGCCATCGCGTCGTCCGATCCGCAGGCGTGCGCCGAAGGGTTCCGCAATCTCGATCTGGCGGTGCACATCACCACCAAGCTCAACCGCACCATGCTGTTGATGGCAAAGGACACCTATATCCTGCCATGCCTGGGCCGGACCGAACTCGACACGCAGGCCGGTGGCCCGCAGTCGGTCACCGTCGAGGATTCGATGTCGATGGTTCACGCGTCGCGCGGCTTCCTGATGCCGCCGGGCGAGAATGTGAAGTCGGAGATCTGGATCGTCGGCGAGATCGCCAAGGCGACGCTCAAGGGCAAGGGCGATATCGACTGGGATGCCTATGTCGCCAATTACGACCTGATCCGCGACAAGATCGAGGCGGTGTTCCCCGATTTCGCCGATTACAACGCGCGCATCCGCAAGCCCGGCGGGTTCCATCTGCCCAATTCCGCCGCGATGCGGATCTGGAAGACGAGCAGCGGCAAGGCGAACTTCATCGTCGCCGAGGGGATCGAGGAAGACGAAACTGCAAACGCGCCGGACGTGCTTCGTCTGACGACATTGCGTGCGCACGATCAGTATAACACGACCGTCTACAGCCTCGACGACCGGTATCGCGGTGTTTTTGGCCGTCGCGACATCCTGTTCATGAACGAGCGTGACATGGCGCGGCTTGGCTATGCGGAGGGCGATGTCGTCGATGTCGCCACCGCGTTGCAATATGCGCATCCCGACCGCGTCGTGCAGAAGCTGACCCTGGTTCGCTATGCGCTGCCGGACGGGTGCATCGCATCCTATTATCCCGAGACGCAGCCGCTGATCGCGCTCGAGGATCATGATCCGCAGAGCTTCACCCCGTCCTACAAGTCGGTGCCGGTGACGGTGCGGCGGGCTGGCGGGGATGTCGGTGCGGAGCGCGGCGTGGCGCGTGCGGGGGTCGTCGGCCAGAGCCAGGCCGCTATGGCATGAGCGCGGGATACGCGCCGACGATCGACACCTATGCGACGCTCGCGGCGGCGAAGGCTGCGGCGTGGCGTCGCTCACCGGTTGGCTTCTTTGCGGGCGCGATCCTGGCGGGAACCTATATCGGGATCGCCATGATCCTGGCGATCAGCGCGGCGGCGGGGCTTCCTCCCGGCGTCCGGCCGCTGGTGATGGGCGCGACGTTCGGGATCGGCTTGATCCTGACGGTATTCGCCGGCGCCGAGCTGTTCACCGGCTATGTCATGTATCTTGGCTTCGGCCTGGCGAAGCGGACCATCAGCTATGGCGAGGCGATCACGCTGGCGAGCGTCGTCTGGGTGGGCAATCTGGTCGGCGGCGTCCTGTTGTCGGCGATCTTCGCGATCGGCGGCGGCGGGGCCGTGTTCGCCGATGCCGACACGATGTTCAACGCCTATGTCCAGCACAAGGTCGAGGCGGACGGGATCGCGTTGTTCGCACGGGCGATCCTGTGCAACTGGCTCGTCTGTCTCGCGATCTGGACCGCGGCGCGGATGAAGGGCGATGCGGCCAAGTGCATTGCGATGGCCTGGATCCTGCTCGCTTTCGTTGCTGCTGGTTTCGAGCATTCGGTCGCCAACATGACCGCGCTCACGCTCGGCCTCATGGCGCCGCATCCGGTGATCGATCTGGCGGGCACGGTGCACAATCTCGTCGTCGTGACGGCGGGAAACACCATCGGCGGGCTGGTCTTCGTCGTCTTCGGGTACATGCTCGCGGCCAGGACGGATGCCGCGGCACCGCCCGCGGCGGACTGACGCGCACTTGGCCCGGAAGCATTATCTCACCGCGACGCTGCCCGATGGCTATGTGAAGACGATCGGGCCCACGGCGACGGCGTTCACGCATTACTGGCGGATCGTCGCGGTGCTGGAGAATGGGAAGACCGAGGTGTTCTGGGGGCACAGCAAGTCGCTGGCCGAAGCGAAGAAGAAGCGCGTCGCGGCCGAGGAGGCGGCGATCCAGCGCGGCTGGCGATCGCACGCTTTCGAAATCGTCGAACTCGTTCGCTCCTAGACCGTCCACGCGTACAGCTGGGCCAGACGCGAAACGGCCGCCCCGCACATGATGTGCGGGGCGGCCGTTCCTCTATCCGACGAATGAGACCACGCGCGAATGGCGTGATCTCATTCTCGTGCCGGTCAGGCGAGCATGCGGACGCTAGGCTCACGATCCCAATAGCGCTTTGCACCCGCGGTCGCGATGTCGGCCAGCGCCACCACACCCGCATCGGGCTCCACGCCGGCCTTGTCGAGAAGCGGCTTGGCCGCATCGCTGGCCCCGATCGCCTTCAGATGACCGAACGCATCCATGACCCACTGGACCGCCGCGCCTTCCTTCAGGAGCATCTTGCACCCGTCGGCCGACAGAACGACCGCCACCGCGTCGAAGATTTGCGACGGGCTGCCCGCAAGCTGGCCCTGTGCCTTCTTCATGCTGCCATCGGCAAGCTTGGCGCCACCGACCTTGGGCGCGACCAGCACCGGCTTGCCGCCTGCACCCTCGACCGCCGCGACGACCGCGTCGATCTCCGCGCCATCCGACCCGTCGGCAATCAGGATCCCGACCTGACGGCCCTGGAGCGTCTCCTTCATGTTCTTCTGGATCGACAGAGCCGGGCTCGGTGGCATGTCGACCGGCGCACGGAACGCCGGATTGGCAGCCGGCAGGGGGATGCCGAGACCATCGGCAACGCGCGTCGCCAGTTCCTCGTTCACGTTGCGCAGGTTTGCGACGGTGCGCTCCTGAACATGCGCGAGGCCTACCTTCGACAACTCGAAAGTGAAGGCGGATGCGATGTGCGCCTTTTCATTGTCGGTCGCGGACACCCAGAACAGCCGTGCCTGGCTGTAATGGTCACCGAACAGTTCGGCGCGCATCCGCAGCTTCTCGCCCTGCTCGTCCGCACCGGTCGGGTTCGTCGTCGTCACGAAGCCGTTCGGCGACTCGCGCGGACCACCGTCTTCGCCGACAACCGACAGGCTGTTCGGCTCGTAATTGGCACGACCCTTGGGCACCTTGGTCTGCATCATGCCGTCACGCTGGAAATTGCCAGCGGGGCTGCGCGGTGCGTTGACCGGGATCTGATGGAAGTTGGTTGTGCCGAGACGTGACTTCTGCGTGTCGAGATAGCTGAACAGGCGGCCCTGAAGCAGCGGATCGTTCGAGAAATCGATGCCGGGGACGATGTTCGTCGGCAGGAATGCGACCTGCTCGGTCTCAGCGAAGAAGTTGTCGACATTGCGGTCGAGCACCATCCGGCCGATGATCCGGACGGGAACGTCCTCCTCAGGGATCAGCTTGGTCGAATCGAGCACGTCATAAGGCTGTGCCTCGGCGAATGCCTTGTCGAACACCTGGATGCCGAGCTCCCACTCGGGGAAGTCGCCGGTGTCGATCGCTTCCCACAAGTCACGACGATGATAGTCGTTGTCCGCGGCCTGGAGCTTGAGCGTCTCGTCCCAGATCGTCGACTGGAGACCAAGTTTCGGCTTCCAGTGGAACTTGACGAAGCTCGACTTGCCTTCCTCGTTCACGAGCTGGAACGTGTGAACGCCGAAGCCTTCCATCATCCGCAGCGAACGCGGCAGGGTGCGGTCGGACATCGCCCACATCTGCATGTGCGTCGATTCCGGAGTCAGCGATGCCCAGTCCCAGAAGGTGTCGTGCGCCGAACCCGCCTGCGGATAGGCACGGTCGGCCTCCATCTTCACCGAATGGATCAGGTCCGGGAACTTGATCGCGTCCTGGATGAAGAACACCGGGATGTTGTTGCCAACGAGATCCCAATTGCCCTCGGTTGTGTAGAACTTGACCGCGAAGCCGCGCACGTCGCGCGGGGTGTCGACCGAACCGGCGCCGCCAGCGACCGTCGAGAAGCGCGTGAAGAGCTCGGTCTTCGTGCCCTTCTTGAACACCGCCGCCTTGGTCAGGTCGGAAATATCGTCGGTCGCCTCGAAATAGCCGTGCGCACCCGTTCCGCGCGCGTGGACGATCCGCTCGGGGATCCGCTCGTGATCGAAATGGAAGATCTTCTCGCGGAGCACGAAATCCTCGAGCAGCGTGGGACCACGCGCGCCGGATTTCAGGCTGTTCTGGTTGTCGGACACGGGCACGCCGTGATTGGTGGTCAGGACGGGGACGTCGCCGCCTGCCTGCTGATGCGTCTCACCACCGTTGCCGGGGTTGCGCTGTTCGGTGTCGCTCATTGCGGATCCTTGCTGTCGAGGACGAAGTTCGGGGGCTCAACGTGCGATCCACCAGACCGGGTCCATGCAGGCGGCAAGGAATCGGCCTGCTTCATGTTAGGGGATCAGGTCGTGGGCGACGGATGTTGCCCGGACCACGCCGAACCGAGTCCGTTTCCAGCAGGTGCCCGGAATCGCCGGAGTTTTTTCGCCGACCGCCAGAGCAGAAGCAGGCCGATCGCGAACAGGAACAGCGCACCGAACAGGAAGGCGAGGTAGAATCCCGGCGCAAGCCAGGCGGATCGTATCACCGGCCCGGCGGCTGCGACGTCCGCGGCGGCCCCTGCCATGCTGGTCATCGGCGTTGCACTGGTTTCGATCGCTGTCATGGCGTGTCCCCGGCCGGACCGGCACCGTCGCGGCACCGGATCCGACCTGAGGTATGCCCGCGATTTATTGCACGCGTGGGACAGGCCGTATCATTGCGTCACCCGCTACGCGGCCGGAACGCGCCGATCCCGGCAATTGCGAGGCGACGGGCGGGAATCGCGGTCTCGGCAAAGCTGAGGCGGAGCAGGCGGGCGGTGACCGGAGCAGCAAACGCAATGCGCTGAGTCGCGAGCGCATAGGCGATGTTGGGCAGTTCGCCCTTGCCGGCCTCTTGCCAGTCGGTGCCGTCGGTGCTCGTCTCGATCCGGTAGCCCTTTGGCGGCGCGGTGTCTGCCATCACCGCGCGCGACGGCGTCAGGCTGAAGCCGGCAAGCGTCTCGGTCGCGCCGAGGTCGATCGTAACCGAGGCGGGGCTGCCGGGTTTGGGGGCGGGCAGCGCCCAGCTCGTCGCGGTGTCGTTGTCGAGCAGTGCCTGCGCGCCGGGGGCGGAGGCGGCGGCTATCGACCAGCGCGTCGTGGCGACGATGCTCGGGTCCGATGCGACGACGGTGGCGACCGCGGTGGGCGCGACCTGGCGGAAAAGCGCGATCTCGCGGATCGCGGGGCAGGCGGGGGCCTCGAGGATTCGCAGACGCAGGCGGCGGGCCGTGACCGGTGCGGGCAGGCGGATGATCCGCTGCGCGCCGATGCAGGCGTGCTGCGCCAGTTCGCGCCACCGGCCGTCCACTTCGGCATCGACCGCGAACCGCGTCACGCGCAGCCCGAGCGGGAGATATTCGCGCAGGCGGATGAGGTCGAAGGTCCGGCCGGGGGGAAGGTCGAGCACGAGGCTGGGCGTCGTGATCCCGTCGGCGGTCGACCAATAGCTGTCGGCGCGACCGTCGAGGACGTTTGCCGGCGTGAAGCCGGGGCCGCGACTGTGGCTGGCGGTCGCGACCGCGCCCTGGGCGAGGTCGCGCGCGAAGGTGGCGGCCTGCGCGGTGCCGAAGGATTTCAGCACGGCGACGTCGATATCGGCGAGGCGGCCGCGCCGGTCGGGTGGCAGGTTGAGGTTGAGGTTGGTGCCGCGACCGACCGACTCGTCGTACAGCTTTACCAGCCGCGCGGGCGTCTTGACCTTCGCATCCTCGTCGGCGTGAAAGAACCAGCCCGGCCGGATCGAGACGTCGGTCTCGGCTGGCCACCAGAGCGGTGCACCCCGCACGCCCGAATTACCCTCGCTCTGGACATAGGGATGGTTCGGCATGGTCGGCCAGCAGGGATCGCCCGCGACGCCGTCCTCATTGCCGACCCAGCGGACATCAGCGCCGAGCGGATCAAAGGTGCAGGCCATCGGCTGATGCTGATGGACCAGCGCGACAATCGACGGCCAGTTGTAATATTTCGGCGCATCGATCTTCCGCGTGTCGCGCGCGCCGCCATAATAGCCGTCGCCGCCATTGGCGCCGTCGAACCAGAATTCGAACAAGGTGCCATAGCGCGTGCAAAGCTCGACCACCTGCTTGCGGAAATAGTCGACATAGGCCGGCCGGCCATAGTCCGCGTGATTGCGATCCCAGGGCGAGAGGTACAGGCCGAAATCGAGCCCGGCCCGCCTGGTCGCGCGCTCCATCTCGCCGACGACATCGCCCTTGCCGTTCTTGTACGGGCTGTTGCGGATGCAATGCTCGGTCAGCATCGTTGGCCACAGGCAGAACCCGTCATGATGCTTGGCGGTCAGGATGATGCCGCGCATGCCGCCTGCCTTGGCCGCCGCGACGATCTGGTCGGGGTCGAAATCGGTCGGATCGAAGAGCTTGGGATCCTCGTCGCCATAGCCCCATTCGCGATCGGTGAAGGTGTTGATCGAGAAATGGACAAAGGCATATTGCTCGCGCGCATGCCAGGCGAGCTGGCGCTTTGACGGCGTCGCACCCCATGGCTTGGGGGCGGCCGCGCGGGTCGCCGCGAGCGCGGGCGTCGCGGTTGCGGCGATGCCCGAGGCGAGCAGGAGGCGGCGGGAAACTTCGGTCATCATCGTCTCCATGAGAATTCAGGCGGCGGGGCGGCCGAACGAGGGGGGGCGGTCAGCGAGCTTCGCGCCGAACGCCGGATCGGGGGTGGCGGACATGGTGAAGCGCAGCGTGCCGCCGGCGACGAGGTCCGCATGCGAGATCCAGCTCTTCGTCCAGGGCTTGCCGTTCCAAGTGACCGCGGTGACATAGGGCGTATCGATGCGGTTGCCCGGCGCCTCGATCACGACCTTGCGCTTGCCCCCGACCTTGAGTTCGGCGCGGGTGAAGAGCGGCGATCCCAACACATAGACCGCCGCGACCGGATCGACCGGGTAGAGGCCGAGCGCTGACATGACGAACCATGCGCTCATCTGGCCGCAATCGTCATTGCCGATGATCCCGTCTGGCGCGCGCTTGTACATCGTCGTCAGGATCCTGCGGACCAGCGCCTGCGTCTTCCAGGGCTGGCCGACATAGGCGTAGAGATAGGGCACGTGCTGATCGGGTTCGTTGCCGTGCGCATATTGGCCGATCAGCCCCGATATGTCGGGCGGCGCGTCCCTGGGCAGCGTCGACGGCGCGGCGAACAGCGCGTCGAGGCGTGCGGCGAACTTCGCGTCGCCGCCGAAATGCGCGATCTGGCCGTAGAGGTCATGCTGGTTGAGGAAGGTCGTCTGCCAGCCATTGGCTTCGGTGAAGTCGTGGTAGCGCTTGATGTGGCCGAGCTGGATCGGGTCATAGGGCGTCAGCCAGCTGCCATCGGCAAGCTTGGGTCGCGCCAAGCCGATCGTCGGGTCCAGCACGTTGCGATAGTTCCGGCTGCGTTCGCGCAGGCGGGCGGCGTCGTCGGTCGCCCCGGCCTTCGCGGCGAGGGCGGCCATCGCCCAGTCGTCATAGGCATATTCCTGGGTCCGGCTGACCGACTCGTCGACCTGATCGGCGGGCAGATAGCCACGCGCGATATAGGTGCCCCGCGCGCGGCTGTTGACGAGGTCGGGCGCCTTGGCGTCGAAAGCACGCGTGCGGATCGCGGGCCAGGCGGCGGCATAGTCTGCGTCGATGCCCTTGGCTGCCGCCTCCGCCATGATCGCGACCGAATGCCAGCCGATCATCGTGCCGGTCTCGACCCCCTGGAGCGGCCAGCAAGGCGGGCCATAGGCGCTCTGCTGCGTCTGGCGGACCAAGTCGCGGACGAGCGACCGCGCGCGATCGGGCGCGACCAGTGTCAGCAGCGGGTGGAGCGTGCGGTAGGTGTCCCAGGTCGAATAGGTGCTATAGGCCTGTTCGCCCTTGGGCACGCTGTGGACCAGCCGATCGAGCCCGACATAGCGGTCGTCGACATCCGAAAACAGCGTCGGCGCGAGCATCGCATGATAGAGCGCGGTGGCCATGACGACGCGCTGGTCGTCGCTGCCACCGTCGATCTTCACGGTCTTGAGCGCGTCGGCCCAGTCGCCGATGGCCTGGCGCCGCGCGGCATCGAAGTCGCGCGAGGCCGAGGCGGCGAGGTTGGTCCGTGCGCCCGCCATGTCTACCGCGGAGACCGCGGTCCGTACGACGATCGGGGCGGACCCCGCATCGTCGTAATGCAATACTGCGCGCACGCGGTCGGCGGTCGCGATCGCGCCGTTGACGACCTGGTCGCCCGCATGGAGCGTGATCCGGTCGGGCTTGCGCGAGACCTGCATCGCGAAGTGGATGCGGCGCCCCTTGGCCCAGCGGAAGGTGCGGCGGCTGCCGATCAGGATGCCGTCCGATTCGAGTTCGATCCGGCTGTCGTCGATCAGCGGGCCTTCGCCCGGGCGGCTGTCGCGGTAATTGCCGAGATCGATCAGGAGATGCCCGGGGCCGGCAGGAAAGCGGTGCCGCTGCCAGCCGACGCGCGCTTCGGCGGTGAGTTCGGAGCGAACGCCGTTGCCGAGCGTGCAGGCATAATAGCCGGGCTCGGCACTCTCCTGCGCATAGGTCTGGCGATAGCCTTCGCCGGGCTTGTCGGGTGCGCCGGGGCGCAGCTTGACCGGGCCGCGGGCAGGCACGACGAGCACGTCCATCATGTCGGCGATGCCGGTGCCCGACAGATGGGTGTGCGAAAAGCCCATGATCGACGGGTCACCGCGATGATAGCCCGAGCAGTTCGCCCAGTTCTCCGTATCCGTGTCGGGACTGACCTGGACCATGCCGAACGGCACGGTCGCGCCGGGATAGGTATGGCCGTCGCCGCCGGTCCCGATCCACAGATCGGGCACCGCGCGCGACCGGCCGGCAAAGGCCGGCATCGCGCCGGTCAGCGCCAGCGCACCGGTCGAGCCGAGCAACGCGCGTCGCGTGAGCCTCATAACGGCGCCGCCAGCAGCGCAGGGCGGGTATCGGCAAGATGGACGAGCAGTTCCCCGAACAGTCCGTTCGTCCAGGCGAACCAGCTGCGCGTGAACTTGGCCGGATCGTCCTTGTCGAACGCCTCGTGCATGAAGCCGGTGTCGGCATCCGTATCGCGCAGCATTCTGAGGCAGCTGCGGACGGTCGCGTCGTCGGCGCCGGCAAGCGCGCGGATGATCAGCGACATCGGCCAGATCTGGCCGAGCCCGACATGCGGGCCTCCGATCCCCTCCGCCTTGGTGCCCTTGAAGAAATAGGGATTGGCGTCGCTCCAGGCCGCGTCCGAGGTGCGGCGCCAGAGCGGGTCGGTGGCGGGAACGCAGCCCATATAGGCGAGCGCGGACAGCGACGGCACGTTGGCGTCGTCCATGAAGACCGCGTTGCCGAACCCGTCGACCTCATAGGCCCACACCTCGCGGCCGTCGCGCAGCCGCATCTTGCCATGCGCGTTGAGCGCGGTCTCGACCTCGGCCGCGAGCGCGGTGGCATCAGCGGCGAGCGCGGTATCGTTGCGCGCCTCCTTCGCGACGACGGCCAGTTCACGCAGCGTCGTCACCGCGAAATGATTGGCGGGGATCAGATAGGGATAAAGGCAGGCATCGTCGGACGGACGAAAACCGCACTGGATCAGGCCGTTCGGCTTGGCGGGATTGCCCCAGCCCTCGAGCGCCATCGTCTCGGTATTACGGTTCGAGGCGCGCAGGAAGCTATAGGGTCCGCGGCCGTCCTTGCGCTGCTGCTCGCGGTAGGTGCGCAGGCTGGCGTGTGCTGCCTTGGCCCAGGTCGCGTCGAACGGGGTTGCGTCGCGCGTCGCCTGCCAATAGCCATAAGCGAGACGCATCGGGTAGCAGAGCGAGTCGATCTCCCATTTGCGCTCGGCGACACCCGGTTTCATCTCGGTCTGGTCGTGCAACGCCCAGCTCAGCTCGGTCTTGCCGGCGGGATCCTCGAGAAACGCATTGGCATAGGGATCGAGCAGAATCGATCGCGACTGGCGGGCGATCAGCCCGCGGAACACCGTGCGCAGCGCGGGATCGTTGCGGACGAGGTGAAGATAGGGGCGGAGCTGCGCCGAGCTGTCGCGCAGCCACAGGCACGGAATGTCACCGGTGATGACGAACGCGTCGGGGGCACCGCCGATGGTCGACATCCGCACGGTCGTGTCGAGCGTGTTGGGATAGCAGTTGCCGAACATCCAGCGCAGCTTCGGATCGGCGATCCGGGCCGAGACGCGGGCGATCTCGCGTTCCACCGCCCGGCTCTTGAACAGACGGTCGGCGACGGCGGGGCGCTTGGAGGGCAGGTTCGGGCGGGCGGCAAAAGCAGGGGTGCCGACGAGCGCGAGCCCGCCGGCGATCAACGAACGGCGATCGATCATTTGGGCAGCCCCACCGCTGCGCCTGTGATCGTCAGGTCGGTCCATTGTCCCTCGCCGTCGCCGGGCTGGCCGCCGCCGACATAGAGGCGATAGGCGCCGGGCTGGATCGTGCGCGTGCCGTCCCGCGCGACGCTGCTCATCGAGCGGGGATCGAGCGCGAACGAGACGGTGCGCGACTGGCCGGGCTTGAGCGCGACGCGGTCGAAGCCGACGAGCTGGCGCTGGAGCACCGCGGTGGTCGGACCGCCTCCGGTGGTCGCGGTCGGGACGAGATAGGCCTGAACCACCTCTTCGCCCGCGCGCACGCCGGTGTTCGAGACCTTCGCCGCGAGCGTGAGCGGCTGGCCGGCGGCGACGGTGAGGCTGGGTTTTGCCGCGGCATAGCCGAAGCTGGTATAGCTCAGCCCGTGGCCGAAGCCCCAGAGCGGCTTGCCGGTGAAGTAGCGGTAGGTGCGCTCCTTCATCGTATAATCGATGAAGGCGGGCAGGTCGCTGGCGGACTTGTAGACGGTGACGGGGAGACGACCCGAGGGGTTGTTGAGCCCCGCCAGCGTCTCGGCAATCGCGGTGCCGCCGGCCTGGCCCGGATACCAGGCGGTCAGGATCGAGTCGGCGAGCGACGGATCGACCGCCACCGCGCTGCCGCTGGTCAGGACGAGGATCACGGGTTTGCCGGTCGCGCGCAGTGCTTTCAGCAGCGCCTGTTGCGCAAGCGGAAGCCCGATGTCGGTGCGGTCGCCGCCGACGAAGCCGGGGACACTGACCGACAGCGCCTCGCCCTCGAGATCGGGCGACAGGCCCATCACCGCGACGACGACATCCGAAGCGTTCGCGGCGGCGACGGCGGCGGCGAGCATCGGCGCGGCGGGCGGCGTCCAGAGCAGGCGGATGCCTTCGTCGTCGCTGCGGTGATCGAGTTCGAGCCGGAAGGCGGCGGGCTTGCCGTCGCTGGAGACCGGGATCTCGACGCGGCCCTTCTTGATCTCGCCGGAGGTGAGCTGGCGGTCGCCGATCCAGAGGCGTGCGACGTCATGGACCGAACAGTCCTTCCAGCACGCCGGGACGTCGATCACCAGCGTATAGTCACCCGCGGCGGGCGGAGTGAAGACGCCCGACCAGCGGACGCCGAAGCTGCGGCCAAGCCCAGGCGCCGGACTGACGCGGTTGAGGTCCGCATCGATACGGCGTTCGGTTCGCGTCAGGACGGGCGTGCCGCCGGTCGTCCCGGTTCCGGCGAAATACTCCGCCTTCAGACCCTGTGGGAAGACGGTCTCGGGCACCACCACCGGCGCGCCGTCGGCGAGCACCGAGCCCTGGGCATAGCGGACATTGGCGGCACCGAACTGCTTGCGGATACCGTCGAGCGGGGTGACCGGGGCGACGGCGGTGCCGTGATAATTGCCCTGGAGCACGCCGATATCGTCGGCATTGGTGCCGATCACCGCGATCCGGCTGCCGGTCTTGAGCGGCAGGCGGCTGGCGTCGTTCTTGAGCAGCACGATCGACTTGCGCGCCGCCTCGAGCGCGAGCGCACGGTGCGCGGGGGTGTCGACCTGATCGGTGCCGATCTTGCTCCACGGGCTGTCGCCGCCGAACGCGATGCCCAGCGCGCGGCGGGCACGGAAGGCGCGCGTCAGCGCGGTGTCGACCTCCGCCTCGCTCACCAAGCCCTGGCGGACCGCGGCGGGGAGGCCGGCATAGGCGGTGCCGCAATTGAGATCGGTGCCGCCCCTGATTGCCGCTGCCGCGGCGCCGGGCGTGTCGAGCCGGTAGTGGTGATAGGTGCTAATGTTGCCGACCGCGTCGCAATCCGAGACGGTGAAGCCGGTAAAGCCCCAGTCGCGCCGCAGCCGGTCGACCATCAGCGGCGACGACGCGCACGCGGGCACGCCGTGGATCGAGTTGTACGCGCACATCAGCGAGAGCGCCTTGCCCTCGGTCACCGCCTGACGGAAGGCGGGCAGGTAGGTTGCTTCCAGATCCTGCGGGCTGGGGTCGACGTCGAAGCTGTCGCGCCCCGCCTCGGGGCCGCTATGCACCGCGAAATGCTTTGGCGTGGCGACGACCTTGGGGTGGAGCGGGTCGGGGCCCTGGAGGCCGCCGATGAACGCGACGCCGAGCCGCCCGGTCAGATACGGGTCCTCGCCATAGGTTTCCTGCCCGCGCCCCCAGCGCGGATCGCGGAAGATGTTGATGTTGGGCGACCAGATCGTCAGCCCCTCATAGATGCGGCGATCGGCATTGGCGGGCTTCGCATTGAAGCGCGCGCGTGCCTCGGTCGCGACGACGTCGCCGATCTTGCGGACGAGCACCGGATCCCAGGTCGCGGCCATGCCGATCGCCTGCGGAAACACGGTCGCATGACCGTTGCGCGCAAGACCGTGCAGCCCCTCGTTCCACCAGTCATAGGCGGGCAGACCGACCTTCGGATCGGCGGGCGCGGTGCTTTGCAGCTGCGCGGCCTTTTCCTCCATCGACATGGTGGCGACCGCGGTGGCGACGGGATCGGCGGAGGCGAGCAGGAGCCAGATCATCGGGCAAGGGTCCTCAAGGTGAGCGCTTTGCGCAGTGTGGCAGGCGACGCGGCCGACGCAACGGCGACGGTCCGCGTCTCGCCCGGCAGAAGGTCGAACCCGTCATCGGCGGGCTGCGCTGCCACGTCGCCGAAATCGAGCATGACCGCGCGGGCGAAGCGGCTGGCGGTGATCGTCGCGGTCGAGCCCGACCAGGTGACGCTCAGGCCCGGATCGGGATAGGCCATGTCCTTGGGCAACGCGCGTTCGATGATCGCACGGCTGGCGACCGCGTCACCGACGATTAGCTCGGCGACCGCATAGCTGGCCCCCGGCGCGGCGCTGCCGAACAGCGTCGCATCGGGGAGCGTCGCGGCGAGCGTCGACGAGAGCGGCGGCAGCGTCGCGGGCTTGGTGGTGTCGTTCAGCACGGTGCCCGCCATGTCCATCGCGCGCACCCGCCAGCGCGCGGCGATCGGCGTGGTCGCGTCGGAGATCAGCGAGATCCGCGTCGCGCCATCCTTGTGCTCCGCGGCGATTGCCTGGGGTGCGAAGAAGCGCCGCGCGGCATAGTTGAGCAGCTTCCACTGGCCGTCATGATCGATGCTCGCCCAGCTGATCGAGGGCCAGACGTCGTTCAGCTGCCAGTAGAGCGATCCCATCGTCACCGGGCGGCACGCACGGTGATGCAGCGCGGCGATGCGGATCGCCTCGGCCTGGTTGACCTGCGTGAGATAGACGAGATCGGCGAAGTCCTTCGCCGGGCGCAGGCGATCGCGCAGGTACATCAGCAGGCGCTCATTGCCCTCGCCGGCGAGGAACTTCTGATGCGCCTTCATCACCGGGCTGTCGGCGGCAAGCGGGCCCTTGCCCGCGAAGGCGCGGATCGTCGCGAGGTCCGGCATCGCCTGGAACCCATATTCAGACATGAAACGCGGGCAGCTGTCTAGATAGCGTTCGACCGGCTTCGATCCGGACCAAACATCCCAAAAATGGCGATCGCCGTCCTTGTCGGTGTCGGTCGGGCCCTCATAATCGGTCGAGGGGGAGCCCGGCCAATAGGGCGTGCCGGGCGAATATTGCGTCACCGCCTGGCGCAGCACGCGGTCGAACAGAACCGCCATGCCCGCGCCGATCCGCTCCTGCTCGTCCGCGCCGACCGCCTTCTTGAACGCCTTGCGGTCGGACCAGTTCTCCCAGCCCGACAGCACTTCGTTGCCGCCGGCCCAGATCACGACCGAGGGATGCGAGCCGATCCGGGCGACTTGCTGCTCGGCTTCGATCCGGACATTCTCGCGGAATGCGGCGTCGGGCGGCGTGACGCTGCCGCCGAACATGAAATCCTGCCACACCATCAGCCCCATGCGGTCGGCCAGGTCGTAAAAGGCGTCGTCGAGATAATAGCCGCCGCCCCAGACGCGGATCATGTTCATGTTGGCGTCCGCCGCGCCCTTCAGGATCGTCTGCATATAGGCGGGGGTGACGCGCGACGGGAACATGTCGAACGGGATGAGGTTCGCGCCCTTGGCGAAGATCGGCGTGCCGTTGACCTTGAAGCCGAAGCTGCCGTCCTTGCGGATCAGTTCGACCGTGCGCAGGCCGATCCGCCGCGTGACACTGTCCTCTGCGGTCGCTTGCGCACCGGCAAGCGAGGCGGTGACGGTGTAGAGCGGCTGCGCGCCATAGCCGATCGGCTGCCAGCGCTGCGGGGCGGCGATCGTCAGCGGCAGCGAGACGCTGTTGCTGCCGGCGGCGAGCGTGACGCTGCGGTCGACCGTGACGGTCTTGCCGTCGGGGCCCGTGACCACGGCGTGGACGGTGGTGCGGCCGGGCGTGTCGGCGACGATGTCGAGCCTGGCCGCGATCCGCGCCTCGGCGTCGCTCAGATCCTCCTGCTCGACCCGGAACGTCTCGATCCGCGCCTCGTCCCAGATTTCGAGACGGACCGGGCGCCAGATGCCGATATTGACGATCCGGGGACCCCAGTCCCAGCTGTAATGATATTTGGGTTTGCGGATATAGGGCGAGGTCTGCTTGCCCTTGGGCTCGTCGCCGAACGCGCTGTCATATTCACCGGGCAGCGGATGCTTTTCGGCGAGCACCATCGGCTGGAGTGTGCGGATCGGCGAGGCGATCGTCACCAGCACCTCGTTGCGGCCCGCCTTCAGCGCCGATTTCGCGTCCACGCGCCAGCGACGGTGCGCGTTGTCGGTCTTGAGCAGCGGCGTGCCGTTGACGGTGACGGTCGCAAAGGTGTCGAGACCGTCGAATACGAGATCGAGATGGTCGCGCGCCAGCATCGCGGGCGTGACGTCGAGCACGCGGCGGAACTGCCACCGGGTCAGCCCGGCCCACTGGATCGCGCCCTCGTTCATGCCCTTGTAGGGATCGGGGACGCGGCGCGCGGCGATCAGGTCCTGCTGGACCGAGCCCGGCACCGTGGCCGCGAGCCATTTCGCCTCACGCTTGTGCGCGGCGACCGCGCTCGTGTCGGTCGGATCGATCCGGACCTGCCAGTCGCGGTCGAGCGTGACCACCGTCTTCGGGGCCGAGATCGCGGGCGAGGCGAGCGCGAGGAGAGGGAGAAGGAACCAGCGACGCATCAGCGTGTCTCCGTGAGTTGCATCCGCTCGACCGCATAATAGGGATCGGACGTGGGGGAGGTGAATTGCAGGCAGATGTCGCGGTCGCCGGTCAGCGCGGGAAGGCGGCCCCTGACGCTGAACCGGGTGGCGGCGGTTGCCGGATCGGGGAGCGGGAAGGTGCCGGCGACGACCGGCTTGGCACCCGCCACGGTGCAGCCGACGAGCACGATCAGCTCGCCGTGCGGGGTGACGTTATAGTGCCGGCGCAGCTTGGTATCTTCATGCGCCAGCGCATAATGACGCGGCAGGCGGGCGATATCGATCGTGAAGCCCTTGGCGACATCCATCGGCGCCGCAGGATAGGCGGTGCACAGGTCGAACAGGTCGATATTGTACACCGGTGCGTTCGCCTGCGCCTCGGGCGTCAGCGGCACGCGTAGCGCGAGCGATCCTTTTGGACAGGCGACCATGTCGGAGGCAGTGCGCGTCAGCAGTGCCTGACGGCCGGTATCGAAGAGGCGTGGCTCGGCGATCTGCTGACCGGCGGCGTCAAACGCGGCGGCGCGGATCTTGACCCCAGGTTTGATCGACAGCGGTGCCGTATAGGCGGGCGACCGTGTGCCGGGGGCCTTGCCGTCGAGCGTGTAGCGGATCGTGCCATAGGGCGCCTGCGTCGCCAGTGAGACCTTGGCGCATTTGGTGCGCAGCGCATCGCCGCGTGTGCCAGCGAGCGTATAGCCGACCGCGAACGCGCTGTCCGCGACCTGCATGCCGGACGTGCGCCAGCGGCCGATCTGCGGCTGGACCCGTTCGAGGAAACTGCCGAAGTCGCGCTTGTCCTTGCCCGACCAGGTGATCTCGGCGAGCGCGGCGGCGCGTGGGAAGATCAGATGCTGCATCTGATAGGGCGTGACGATATATTCGCTCCACAGATTGCCCTGTGCGCCGAGCACGTGATGCGCCTTGTCGGCGGGGATCCCCGCGGGCATCGGCTCATACTCGTACACGGTCTCGAGCGACTGGATGTCGATCCGGCCCGGCGGTTCGTCGCTGCGATCGCTTTGCAGGCTGTTGAGATAGAGCGTCGGTGCAGGCGACAGGACGACGTCGTGGTTCTGGTTCGCGGCCTCGACCGCGCCCTTCTCGCCACGCCACGACATCACCGATGCGGAGGCGGGGAGGCCGCCTTCGAGGATTTCGTCCCAGCCGATCAGGCGGCGGCCCTTGCTGGCGAGATATTCGCCGAACTGGTCGATCATCCAGCTCTGCAGTCCGTTCTCGTCCTTGACCCCGAGCTTGACCATCTGCGCCTGGACTTCGGGACTGCGTTCCCACTGATCCTTGACCGCCTCGTCACCGCCGAGATGGACATAGGTGCCAGGGAAGACCGCCATGATCTCGTCGAGCACCGTCTTGACGAAGGCGATGCCCTTGGGGCCGGGATTGAAGAGATAGGGGTTCACGCCCCAGTCGCTGCTGACCTTCGGCGTGTCGCCGAGGACGCCGAGGTCGGGATAGGCCGCGACGAGCGCCTGCGCGTGGCCGGGCAGGTCGATCTCGGGGACGACGACGATGCCGCGCTCGGTCGCATAGGCGACGAGCTTGCGCAGCTCGTCCTGCGTGTAGAAGCCGCCGACCTGCGTCCCGGGCGCTTCGCCGGTCGAGGGCGACGTCCGGACGCTGCCGATCGCGGTCAGCCGGGGATAAGCCTTCACCTCGAACCGCCAGCCCTGATCGTCGGTGAGGTGGAGATGGAGCGTGTTGAGCTTCACCGATGCCATCTGGTCGACGATCGCATAGAGCGAGGGCAGCGACTGGAAATGCCGTGCGGTGTCGATCATCAGCCCGCGCCAACCGAAGCGGGGGGCATCATCGATCGTGACCGCTTGAATCCGGACGGGCTGGCCGAAGGCGCGATCGGGGCTGATCAGCTGCGCCAGCGTCATCGCGCCATAGACGAGCCCGGCATCGCCCGACGCCGCGATCCGCACGCCGGACGCATCGACCGTCAGGCGATAGGCTTCCGCGCCCTTGATCGTCGCGTCGCGATCGATGCGGATCACGCCGCGCGCGCCGGTTGCCAGCGTCAGGCCGCGTTCGGTCTTCACATGGGCGAGGAGCAGACGGGCGGCGGCGGTGGTGCCGGCATCGCCGGGATCGGCGGACACCGTGCTGCCCGCCGCGATCGTCACGGCGCCGGTCCCGCGCGTCATCGCTGCGGGTTGCGGGACGAGCGGCAGGCGGTCCTGCGCATCGGCCACGCCGGTGGTGCCGAGCATCATGCCGGTCGCGATAAGCGCGCATCCGAAACGGGGGGGTGCGTTTGACCGCATGATTTCTGCTCCCGGTAACCGGCTCCTCACGGCCGCTGGTCGGGGAATGTAACCAATATAGGTCCAGACACAAGCCGTTGATTGGGCGGCGTCCCGAAAGCAGGTCCCGAGCCGCCGCAAAGTTTGCCAGTGTTTCAGCCGATCTGGTCGCATCGAACCGTTTTGGACGGAAATACCAATATAATCCTTGGCGCCGGTCTGGTTGCCGCGCGGCTGTGCTTTGGCTATCCTCCCGCGCCAGGACAGGGTGTGGCGCGCTTCGGGCTGCCAGTCAAAGGGGGGTACATGGCGTTTTCCGATGATATCGGACGCTTTCGCAAGGGCAATCCGTCGCCGCTCTATCTTCAGTTGCAGGATCTGATCCGCAACGCGATCGGCGAGAAGCTGCTCGTCCAGGGCAATGCGATCCCCGCCGAACGCGATCTGGCGATCGAATATGACGTCTCGCGCATCACCGTGCGCAAGGCGATCGGCGGGCTCGTCGAGGAAGGGCTGCTGACCCGGCGTCGGGGTGCGGGCACGTTCGTCGCCGGTCGCGTCGAAAAGAGCTTCTCGAAACTGTCGTCGTTCAGCGAGGACATGGCAGCACGCGGCCGCACATCGAGCAGCACCTGGATCTCGCGATCGGCGGGCCAGGTGAACCCCGAAGAGGCGATGGCGCTCGGCCTGTCGCCGGGTGCGCCGGTGTTCCGCTTCAACCGTATTCGCTATGCCGACGAGGAGGCGATGGCGCTCGAATTCTCGACCATCGCCGGCTATTGCCTGACCTCGGTCGATGGCGTGACGGACTCGCTCTATGCCGCGCTCGAAGCGGCGGGGAGCCGGCCGGTGCGTGCGCTGCAGCGGCTGCGTGCGGTGCCGTTCGGCGGCGAGCATGCGCGGATGCTGGGGGTCGATGCCGGTCATGCCGGGCTGCTGATCGAACGCCGTGGCTTCCTGCGCGACGGACGTGCGGCCGAATTCACGCGCTCCTATTACCGCGGCGATGCCTATGACTTCGTCGCCGAACTGGCCGACATCTGATCCGTTACACCGAAAGACTGCCATGAACCGACGCCAGCTCCTCATCGGCACGGCGGGCGCCGGTGTCGGCGTCGTCGTCCGCCCGACCGACGCCTTTGCCGCTGCCGGGGCTGGCCCAGGTCGGCAGGCAGGCGAGGCCGGCGCGTTGCCGATGCCCGCGCCGTCGCGGACCCTGCCGCCCGCGATGCATGTTCAGGACCCGTCCTGCACCCGGATCGAACGCGGCTGGGTGTTTCATGAAGGCGATGTCGCGACGCCCGCGCCCGAGGGGCATAATGCGACCTATCTGAGCGTGAAGGCGGGCAATGCGCTTGGCGCCGCGGCCATGGCGTTTGACGATTCGGACTGGACGCAGGTCCGGTTGCCGCACGACTGGGCATCCGCGCAGCCGTTCGAGCGCGATGCGAATATCTCGCAGGGCTATCGCCGGCGCGGCATCGGCTGGTACCGGCGGACGCTGCGGCTGGAGGCGGACGATCGCGGCAAGACGATCGCGCTGCGGTTCGACGGGATCGCGAGCAACGCGACGATCTGGGTCAATGGCAGCGTCGTCGCGCACAACTGGTCCGCCTATAACAGCGTCGAGATCGACTTGACCCCGTTTGCGCGGTTCGGCGACGACCTGAACATGATCGTCGTGCGCGTCGACGCGACCGCGATGGAAGGCTGGTGGTACGAAGGCGCTGGCCTGTACCGGCATGTCTGGCTGATCCGGCGCGGGCCGGTCGCGATCGTCACCGACGGCGTGCACTGCGATCCGCGACGCGACCCGGCGGGGGGCTGGCACGTGCCGGTCGCGGTGACGATCGGCAGCATCGCGCGGGCTGCGGTCGGCGTGACGATCGAGACGATCTTGCTCGACCCGGACGGCAAGCCGGTTGCGACGGCACGCGCGGCGGCGACCGTCGCGCCGCTCGATCCGGTGGTGACGACGCTGACGATGCCGGTGACGGCGCCCCGCTTGTGGTCGATCGAGACCCCGACGCTTTACACTGTCCTCACGCGCGTGATGCGAGACGGCAGCGTCATTGACGAGCGGCGGACACGCGTGGGGTTCCGGACGATCCGCTTCGATGCGGACAGGGGCTTCTTCCTGAACGCTCAGCCGGTGAAGCTGAAGGGCGTGTGCCTGCATCAGGATCACGCGGGCGTCGGCACCGCTATTCCCGACGGGCTGGTCCGCTGGCGGCTCGAACGGCTCAAGGCGATGGGCTGCAACGCGATCCGCTGTTCGCACAATGCCCCGGCGGCCGAACTGCTCGACCTCTGCGACGAGATGGGGTTCGTCGTGATGGACGAGAACCGCCAGTTCAATCCCGCGCCCGACTATATGGCGCAACTCGAATGGATGGTGCGGCGCGATCGCAACCATCCGAGCGTGATCCTGTGGTCGGTGTTCAACGAGGAGCCGATGCAGGGGACGGAGGCCGGCGTCGAGATGCTCCGGCGGATGGTCCATGCGACGCACGCGCTCGACGACAGCCGGCCGGTGACCGCTGCGATGAACGGCGCCTTTTTCGATCCCGTCAACGTCTCGAGCGAAATCGATGTGACGGGGTTCAACTACTATCAGGGCGATTATGATCGCTTCCACCAGCTCAACCCGACCAAGCCGATCACGAGCTCGGAGGATACGAGCGCCTATGAGACGCGTGGGGCCTTTGCCAGCGATCCGGCGCGGCATGTCCAGTCGTCCTATGACGTCGAGGCGGCAAGCTGGGGGGATACGCATCGCGGTACCTGGAAGAAGATCGCCGAGCGGCCGTTCGTCGCGGGCGGCTTCGTGTGGACGGGGTTCGATTATCACGGCGAGCCGACCCCGCATGAATGGCCGACGATCTCGAGCTTCTTCGGCATCCTCGACCTGTGCGGTTTTCCCAAGACCGCGTTCGACATCCACCGCGCGCACTGGGTCGATACCGCGCCGGTGGTGAGCATCACCCCGCACTGGACCTGGCCGGGGCGGGAAGGCCAGCCGGTCACGCTGCTGGTGATGAGCAACGCCGAGCGCGTCGAGGTCCGGCTGAACGGCCGGGTGGTCGGGGAGGCGGCGGTCGACCGGATCATGGGGAATGAATTCGTCGTGCCCTATGCGCCCGGGCGGATCGAGGTGATCGCGCGGCGCGGCGGTTCGCAGGTAGCGCGCGCGGCGCATGAGACCGCCGGGCCGCCGGTCGCGTTGCGGCTGACCCCGGCGCGGACCGTGATGGCAGGCGATGGCGAGGACGCGCAGCCGGTGACGATCGATGCGGTCGATGCGGCAGGACGCCATGTGCCGACCGCCAACCTGCCGACGCGGTTCGCGGTCGAGGGGGCGGCGATCATCGGGATCGGCAATGGCGATCCGAACAGCCATGAGAGCGAGAAGGGCAATGCCCGATCACTGTTCAACGGCCTCGCGCAGGTCATCGTCCAGGCGGGCGAGGGGCGAGGGCGGATCGTGATGACCGCGACCGCGCCGGGCCTGAAGCCGGCGCGGCTGACGATCGACCGCGCGGGTCTCGCACCGCCTGCGCAGGTTGCCGTGACGCTAGCTGCGATGGCGATCCGCGAGTGGCGGCGTTCGCCGGCGATGACGGCGCGGCCCGATCCGGCGCTGGCACCGGTCGATGGCGATAATAACAGCTGGGCGTTCGTACGCAGCGGGACGCGAGTCGACCCGGATCGTGCGGGCCGCTGGCGCATCTATCGCACGACGGTCACGCCGTGGCGGCGGGTTGCGCAGGAGGGGGGCGTGATCCGCTTTGCAGCGATCGCCGGGCGTGCGGAGCTATGGGTCGACGGCACGCGGCTTGCGGTAAAGGACGCCGCATCGGTCGGACCGTTGGAGGCGGCGGTGCCGCCGGGCGGCGGCGTGCGGACGATCGCGGTTCTGGTCGAGGCGGCGCCGGGCGTCGTGTCCGGGCTCGTCGGCGGCGTGACGCTGGAGCCGCGCGCACGATAACGAGGGCGGTGCCGTGCCGCCCGTCCCCCGGCCGATGCCGCAGGGACAGGCGGAATGGGCGTCAGGCGGCTGTGTGGATCAGCGTCGCGAGCGTCGCGTCGGTCCCGAGCAGGTGCAACTGACCGGCAGCGGGGCGTGCGGTGGCGCGGAGCCCGAGCCGTGCAAGCCGCGGTTCGTCGATCGCCGCAGCGTCGGCCACTTCGATCCGCACCCGACCGGGGTGGCGGCTCGCGGTGACGACATTGCCCTCGCCCCCGAGTGCGGCAAAGGCCGCTTCCGACAGCCGCACCGCGGTGGTGTCTGGCACGGGTGCGGCAGTCGCAGCGGGCGCAGCGCTGGCGATAACCGCCGGACCGCCCAAGGCCAGCGCATCGCGGATCTCGACCGCGACCACATCCGCGATCGGGCCGAGCACGACCTGCAGCGCGGCGTTCGATGGGCGCAGGATACCGCGCGCGCCGAGCGCCTTGAGAGCCGCGTCGTCGACCGCGGACTGATCGACGACGATCAGACGCAGTCGCGTCGTGCAGGCGCTGACGGTGGTCAGGTTCCCACCGCCGCCAAGCGCCTGTGCGAATGCCGCGCCACGACCGCCTGCTACCGGTGCGGCAGCTGCAACGCTGGCCTCTGCTTCCCGGCCCGGGGTGGCGAGGTCGAACTTGCGGATGAAGAAACGGAACAGCCCGTAATACAGAGCGAAATAGACCGCACCGACGGGGAGCAGCAGCAACGGCCGCGTCGCCTTGCCATAGTTGAGGACATAATCGAGCAGTCCCGCCGAGAAGCCGAAGCCGAGCTTCACGCCCAGCGCGTTCATCAACGCCATCGACAGCCCGGTCAGCACCGCATGGACCGCATAGAGAAGCGGTGCGAGGAACATGAAGCTGAACTCGATCGGCTCGGTCACGCCGGTCAGCGCGGAGGTCAGCGCGAGGCTGAACAACATGCCGCCGACGGCCTTGCGCCGTTCGGGAAGCGCGGCGTGGTACATGGCGAGACACGCGGCGGGCAGGCCGAACATCATGACCGGGAAGAACCCGGCCATGAACGCGCCGGCATCGGGATCGCCTGCGAAGAAGCGCCGCAGATCGCCGGTCGTGCCTTGATAATCTCCGGCGACGAACCAGACGATGTTGTTGACCAGATGATGCAGGCCGGTGACGAGCAGCAGCCGGTTGAACAGGCCGAAGAGGAACAAGCCGATCGCACCGCTGCCGCTGACCGCCAGGCTAAGCTGATCGACGCCCGCGTTCAGGATGCCGAAGCCCATCCCGAAGATGACCGCGAAAACCAGCCCGGCAACGCCGCTGACGATCGGAACGAACCGACGTCCGCCGAAAAAGGCGAGATATTCCGGCAGTTTGATCGCCGAGAATCGATTGTAGAGCAGCCCGCCAGCGAGCCCGGACAGGATCCCGATCGGCACGTCGAGCCGCGCGATCGCCTTGGCCTTCCAGGCTGCGGCGACAATCTCGAGCGTCGGGGTCGCTATCCCCGCGACGACGTCGGCGGGGACGGATAGGAACACCTTGCCCGCTTCGGTCGCGACGAGGAAGCACACGACACCCGCCAGACAGGCCGCCCCGTTGCCGTCACGTGCGAAGCCGGTCGCGACACCGATCGCGAACAACAGCCCGAGATGCGAGAAGATCGCGTCCCCGGCTGCGCTCAGGAACGCGATGTCGAGCAGATCGGGCTGGCCGAGACGCAGCAACAGGCCGGCGATCGGCAACACCGCGATCGGCAGCATGAGCGCACGGCCGAGCGGCTGCAGGGCTTCGAGTATCGACTTCATGCGGCAAACTCCCGGGCGAGCGTTCGGACTTGGGCGGCGGAGGTGCAGGCGAGGCACGCGGTCGCGTGCGCGCGGCAGGCATCCATGCCGAGCGTGGCGACCAGCGCCTTGATCTCCGGAATGATCGCCGGTGCGCAGGAGAGTTCGGTGACGCCGAGGCCGATCAGGATCGGTACGGCAAGCGGTTCGGAGGCCAACCCCCCGCAGACGCCGGTCCAGCGTCCATGGACCGCGCCACCCTTGCAGGTCTGCGCGATGAGGCGGAGGACGGCGGGATGGAGCCCGTCGATACCCGACGCGACCGCCGGATTTCCGCGATCCATCGCCAGCGTATATTGGGTGAGATCATTGGTGCCGACCGACAGGAACTCCGCCTCGCTGGCGATCAGATCCGCGGTCACCGCCGCGGCGGGAGTCTCGATCATGACGCCAACCGGGACGCGATCGGGCAGATCGAGCTCGGCGGCGATCCGGTCGACCGCGGCGCGGACTGCGCGCAGCTCGTCGAGGCTGGCGATCATCGGCACCATGATCCGGCACTGACCCGTGGGGCGTACCGAAAGAATCGCGCGAACCTGATCCTCGAGCATCTGCGGATAGGCGAGCCCGACGCGGATGCCGCGCAGGCCCAGCGCTGGGTTTTCCTCGGCATCCATCGGCAGATAGGGCGCGGGCTTGTCGCCGCCGATATCGAGCAGCCGGACGATCAGCGGGCGACCGTCGAGCGCGTCGGCGATCGCCTGATAGTCGGCGGTCTGTTCGGCAACGCTCGGCGCGGACTCGCGTTCGAGGAACAGGAATTCGGTGCGGAGAAGGCCGGAGCCCTCCGCCCCGTTGTCGCGCGCGAGACGGGCATCGCCGATCGATCCGAGATTGGCGAACGCCTCGATCCGCGTCCCGTCGGCCATGCGGCAGAGTTCGCCGGCGCGCGCGAGCATGTCGGCGCGGCGCATCTCGGCCTGCGCAAGCCGGACCTGTGCGGCGACAAGCGTGTCCGCGTCGGGATCGACGCGCATGAGCCCTTCGCTCGCCTCGAGGATGACGGGCGTGCCGTCCGCCAGCGGGGCAAGCGCGGGGCCGACCGCGACCAGAGCGGGCAGGCCGATCGTCGCGGCGAGGATGGCGACATGCGACGTCGGCCCACCGCGCGCGACGCACAGGCCGATGACCGTCGCGCGGTCGAGCGCGAGAATGTCGGATGGCAGCAGGTCGTCGGCGAGCAGGATCGTCTCAGGCGGAAAGACCGGGACGGTCGTCTCGACGCCTTCGAGGACCGCCAGCAGCTGGCGTTCGAGGTCGAGCATGTCGTCCGCGCGCTCGGCAAGCCGTGCATCGGTGCCGGCACGCAACGCGTCGGCAAGCGGCCGGATCGTGGCGCGCCAGGCGTGGCCCGCGCTCTTGCCCGCGGCGATCTGCGACTGCGTCCCGTCGCGGAGCGCGGGATCGTCGAGCATCGCCGCATGCGCCTCGACGATCGCCTTCTGCGCGCCCGCGCTATGGCGGGTCTGCTCGGCAAGCCGCGCGGCGAGCGTCGTGATCGCGCTCGCGAACCGCTCATTCTCGACGGCGATGCCCTGGCCCTGTTCGGAAACCACGATCTCGGCATGGCGGAACCAGCGCGCCTTGCCGACCGCGAGGCCCGGTGCAGCGGTCACGCCGAGCAGTGCGCCGTCGATCGCCGCACGCACCGGGCTGGCTGCTGCCGGGGCCGGGGCGGGTGCGGGAGTGGTCTCGTCCATGCCGCTGAGGATCAGCGCCGCGATCGCGTCGAGCGCGTCGGCGGCGTCGGGGCCCCGCGCACCGAGCGTGATCGGGTCGTTGTACCGCACCCCGAGCGCGAGCAGCCCGATCGGGCTGAGAATGCTGGACGTGTTCGCATCGCGCGTGACCGTGACGTCCGCGGTATAGCGTTTCGCGAGCGCCCCGAGCCGCGCGGCGGGGCGCGCGTGAATCCCGTGCGCAAGCGGCACGGTGATCGTCCGCGTCAGGATTTCGCCCGAGGCCGCGCCACCTGCGACTGCGTCGGGCCGGATGTCGGCTACCGGTTCGATCGTCATCAGCGGGTCGCCGAGCGCGACCTCCCGGTCGGTCGTGCACTGCGTGATGGCGAACCGGTCGGGGTTTACGACGATAATCGGCGTGACGACGGCGCGTGCCTCGCAGACGAGCAGGTCGAGATCGAAGCGGATCAGCGGCGCGCCCGTAACGACCCTGTCGCCGACCGCGACGCAGGGCGAGAAGCCCCGACCACCGAGCGCGACGGTATCGAGCCCGATATGGATCAGGATCTCCGCGCCTTCCGCAGTGCGCAGCGTGATCGCATGGCCGCTGTCGAGCAGCGTCAGCACGGTCGCGTCACAGGGCGCGTAGAGCCCGTCGCCGGTCGGATCGATCGCGACGCCGTCCCCCAGCATGCGGTCGGCGAAGACCGCGTCGGGGACCTGATCGATGGGCAGCGCCCAACCCTGCATCGGCGCGCTCAGGAGGATGGGAGCCATGGGGTCGTCCTTGGTGCCGTAAGGGGGGTAAAGCGGGGCGCGGTCAGGCGGACGGAACGCCGCCGAACCAGGTGCCCAGGGGGTGGAGATCGTGCGTCAGCCGCACCCAGTCGGCACGCTGCCCGGGCGCAAGCGCCCCGCGCGTGTCCGACAGGCCGAGAAACGCAGCCGGATAGGTCGACGCCATCGCGGCGGCGACTTCGGGCGCAAGGTCGAGCCGCGCGACCGCATTGCGAACAGCACCGGTCATGTCGAGATCCGATCCCGCCAGCGTGCCGTCCGCGCCGACGCAGCGGCCATCCTCGACATGGATCGGCCGCCCCTGGATCGTGAAGGACTTATCCGCCGCGCCGACACAGGGCATCGCGTCGGAGACGAGCATGAACCGGTCATGCGGGCGGCTGCGCAATGCGATCCGCAACGCGGCGTCATCGACGTGAAAGCCGTCGACGATGATCCCGCAATAGACCGACTGGTCGTCGAGCGCTGCGCCGACCACGCCGGGCGCGCGGTGGATCAGCGGCGACATCGCGTTGAACAGATGCGTGACGCCGGTGATGCCCGCAGCGATGCCCGCGGCGGCGGTTGCGTAGCTCGCGTCGCTGTGACCGATGCTGACCAGCACTCCGGCGGCGGTGAGCGCGGCGACCTGATCGGCGGTGACGCGTTCGGGCGCGAGTGTCAGCATGACGCGGCCGCGGCGGGGACGCGTCATCAGTTCCATCAGATCGTCGTCGAGATCCTGGAAGCGCGACGCATCATGGATGCCCTTGCGGGCCGCACTGATGACCGGACCCTCGACATGAATGCCGACCACGCCCGGCACGCCGGCATCGATCGCGGCGTCAACCGCATCGAGCGCACGCGCGATCACGTCGGGCGTGTCGCTGATCAGCGTCACCATGAACGCGGTCGTGCCGTAACGGGCATGCGCCGCACCGATGGCGGCGATCCCCTCGACCGTGGTGGCATCGTTGAACAGCACGCCGCCGCCGCCATTGACCTGCGTGTCGACGAAGCCGGGCATGATCCAGCCCCCGTCGAGGTCGATCGTCTCCACGGCCGTGCCCGTAGCGGGCGCCGCGTCGAGGCTGACGATCCGGCCGTCTTCGACGACCATCGTCGCGTCGGTGAGAACAGCGGCCGGCGTGACGATATGGCCGTTGGAAAACCGGAAAGTCGTCATAGCGTGCGCGTGACCTTGGCAAGATGCGAGGGCGCGTCGGGATCGAACCCGCGCGCCACGGAAAGGGCGTTGACGAGCTTGTAGAAGCTCTGGATCATCAGGACCGGCTCGATTGCCGGATGCGCGGTGAGCGCGGGCAGCGTCGCGTCGCCAGCCTGCGCGTCGCGTGCGGCATCGGCCAGCAGAACGCAGGCGCCGCGCCCCGCAAACTCTGCCGCGGCGTCGCGCACGCCGTCGCCGGCCGCGTCGGAGGTCGCCAGCGCGAGTAAGGGGAAACCATCCTCGACGAGCTGCATCGGGCCGTGGCGCACCTCGGCCGAGCTGAAGCTCTCGGCGTGAAGCGCGCAGGTTTCCTTCATCTTCAGCGCCGCCTCGTTGGCGATGCCGAAGCCCGGTCCGCGCGCGATGACGAAGAGGTTGGTGGCGGTACGCAACGGTGCGATCGCGCTTGACCAGTCGAGCGCCCATGCGCGCTCCAGGTCAGCGGGGAGTGCCGCCACCGCGTCGCGCAACGCATCGTCGTCGGCCCATTCCGCGGTGAGTGCCGCCAGCGCCGCCAGCGCGCAGATATAGGATTTGGTCGCAGCGACCGAGCGCTCGGGACCGGCCTTGAGCGCGATCAGCGTGTCGGCGGCGGCGGCGAGCGGCGACGTCTCGTCATTGACCAGCGCGACGACATGCGCGCCGCCTGCCTTCATCGAGGCGACCGTCGCGAGCAGATCGGGGCTGCGGCCGCTTTGCGAGATGGCGATGCAAAGCGTCGTCTGCGCGGAAAGCTCTGCGTCATACAGCGACACGACCGAGGGGGCGGCGGCCGCGACCGGGATGCCGGTCTTCGTCCAGATCAGGTATTTGCCGTAAACCGCGGCGTGATCGGACGATCCGCGGGCGCAGGTAACGACCACCGCGGGCGGTGCGGCCCGCAGCTTTGCGCCGAGTGTCGTGAAGGCGTCGGCATTGGCCGCGAGCAGCCGGGCAACCGCGGCACCCGATTCCGCCGCTTCGCTGAACATCAGCGTGGCTTCCGGGTCGCGTGCCGCCAAGGGGGCGGGGGGGGCGTTGGTCATGACAGCTCGCTCTCAGGATCTTGCACGGTGACCGTATGGCGGCCTTCGTCGTTGGATTATGCCAAGCGTAAGTTATAGATTGGTCTTATTCAAGCGTGTGTTTCTGCGTAAGCATATGTGACAGCTGGCGGATGCGGTCCGTACTGGTCGCGGTGCGGTTCGGCGCGGCGAAACCGAATCGCACGTCCACCGGATCGGCACCGCCGGCGATCGGCTGACGGCACGAGGCGTGGACTTCGGTGATGCCGGTGCGCAGCAGTGCAGGCAGTGATTGCGGGGAAACGCCGCTGCCCGCGAGGATGATGATGCGTCCGGCGGCTTGGCGATGCAGGTCAGCCACTGCCTCGACCCCGTCGATCGCCTTGGGCGTCCCACCCGAGGTGAGAACCCGGTCGAAGCCGAGTTCGATCGCGGTGTCGAGCGCGGCGCCAAGATCGGAGCACACATCGAAGGCGCGGTGCAGCGTCAGCGACAGCGGTCTGCCGCGCTCGCTGCCGAGCATCCGTGCGTGCGCGATCAGCTTGGCCAGAGTTGCCGCGTCGAGCCGGTGGTCGGCCAGGGTTGCGCCGATCACGATGCCCGCGAGCCCGGCGTGCGCAGCGGTGACGATATCGTCGGCGATCAGCGCGATTTCGCGCGGGGTGTAGGCGAAACCGCCCTCACGCGGGCGCACGAGCAGGTGCGCGGGGAGGGGGCCCTGCGCCGCCGCGCGGATCAGCGACGCAGGCGGCGTCAAGCCGCCGACTGCGAGCGCGGCGCACAGCTCGATCCGGTCGGCGCCGCCCTCCACCGCGGCATCGATGCCGTCGAGATCCTCGACACAGACTTCGAGCGTCATGGCGTCGCGCATCATGTGGTCAGCTCGCGAACAAGGCGCGCGCCTTCAGCACCGTGGTGCTGCCGCGCGCGTCGGTGACGGCGTAGGTAAAGCCCGGCAACAGGCAGAAGGCCCCGACCGCGCCCTTTGTATCGAGCGCGAGGAAGCCGACCTGCACGCCGCGTATCGCGTCGCCGCGCAGCCGCGCGATGTGGCGGACCACCTCTTCGCAGGCCTGTTGCGGTGACGCGCCCGCGCGCATCGATGCGACGACGCGCGCCGACCCTGCGACACGCGTGACCTCCTCGCCCAGCCCGGTCGAGGTCGCGCCGCCGACGCCGGCCTCTACATAGAGTCCCGATCCGACCTGTGGCGAATCACCGACCCGGCCGCGCATCTTGAACGCCATGCCCGATGTGGTGCAGGCGCCGGCCATCCGCCCCGTCGGATCGCGCATCAGCAGGCCGATCGTGTCATGGTCGAGCGCGCCACCGGGCGTCCGCGTGATGCGGTTCTCGCTATTGGCCTCGGGGCGATAATCCGCGGTCTTCAGCCAGTCGCGCCACGCCTTTTCCGCCTCGGGCGTCAGCAGCGACTCTTGCTTAAAGCCCTGGTCACGCGCGAACCGCGTCGCGCCTTCGCCGACGAGCATGGTATGCGGTGTCCGCTCCATCACCCGCCGCGCGACGGAGATCGCGTGCATCGTGTTCTCGAGCGCTGCGACTGCGCCGACGCCGCCCGCATCATCCATGATGACCGCATCGAGCGTGACATGGCCGTCGCGGTCGGGATAGCCCGAATAGCCGACGCTGTGATTGTCCGGATCGGCTTCGGGGACCATCGCGCCGGCCTCGACCGAGTCGATCAGCGATCCGCCGGCGCGTCTGCGGGCAAAAGCGGCGGCGTTGGCTGCAGCACCGAAATCCCAGGTCGACACGATCAGCGCAGGCGCAGGGCCGCCGGTTGCGGCGCGCGCGCGGGCGATCGGCGCAACAAAGGGCAGGGCCGCTCCAATACCACCAAACGCGGTCAGCAACGATCGTCTCGTCTTCATCAGCAGCCCCCTGTTGTCACCCTGGCGCCCAGTCGTATCGCAAGTCACGGCAGTCGACCAGTCGTATGGCCATTTTACAACATCCGGTCCGAAACGTTACACAGTGGTCTTACTAAGGTATTGACTGAGACCCGATTATGACCAAAACCTTACGAAGGAGACGGGGGCAGGCGACAACGCTGGCCCAAACAAGGGTTTTTAGTATGAACGTGCGTAATTCGGCGTCTTATATGGCGCTTGCGGGGGCACTGATGGTGTCCGCGACCCCGGCGATTGGACAGGTCACGCCGGCACAGGCCGAGGCTACCACGCCCGCGGAGGCCAAGGTCGAGGCGGATGCGGCGACCGCGACCAGCGCCGTCGACGCGCCGCCTGCCGAAGACCGCGCTGGCGGGGGCGACATCGTCGTGACCGGATCGCGCATCCAGCGTCCGAACATGACCTCCGCCGCACCGATCACCTCGGTCACCTCGCAGGACATCCGCGCCCAGGCTGCGGTCAATGTCGAGGACGTCCTCAACCGCCTGCCGCAGGTCGCGCCCGACAGCCAGCAGACCTATAATGATTCGGACGGCCGGCAGCGGATCAAGCTGCGCAGCCTCGGGTTCGAGCGGACGCTCGTCCTCATCGACGGCAAGCGCCTCGGCACGCAGAACGGGCAGGACGTGGGCATCATCCCGCCGTCGCTGCTTGAGCGCGTCGACGTCCTGACCGGTGGTGCGTCGTCGGTCTACGGGTCCGATGCCGTCGCCGGCGTCGTCAACTTCGTCCTGAAGAAGGATTTCGAAGGCATCCAGCTCGACGGAAACTATAATTTCTACAACCACAACAACAAGGACACGGTGGTCTCGTCGCTGGCACGCGCAGCCGGCTTCAACAGCCCGCGCGGCCTGACCAACGATGGCGGCCGCGCCGACGTCACGCTGACCGCGGGCAAGAAGTTCTTCGACGGGGCGCTGCGGATAAACGGCTTCGTCAACTACAAGCATACCGACGAGGTCCTGCTGTCCGAGCGGTCTAACTCGGGCTGCTACCTTACGCAGACGAGCCTCAACGCGCCGATCTCGTGCGGCCTGACGCCGAGCAGCTCGACGAGCGGCCTGATTTCGCCGCTCGACAGCAAGGGCGTCGCGACGGGGCAGTATGTCAACAACCCCAATGGCACGCGCACCTTCGTGCCGTTCGGCACCGGCGCGGGCAATGCGTCGAACTATTTCAGCAACTATGCCTATCAGCGCCCGTCCGAGCGCGTGAATGCGGGTGGCTTCGTCAGCCTCGACGTCGCGCCGGACGCCGAAGTCTATGCATCGGGCATCTGGTTCCGCGACAAGTCGTATAACAACTACCCGGCGATCGCGGGCGGCAACGTCCAGGTGAACTGCAACAATCCGTTCCTGTCGGCTTCGCAGGCCAGCACGATCTGCGGTGCGGCAGCGGGTACCGCGGCGTTTGCGCCGATCGACATCCGCTATCGCCTTGGCGAGGGCAATGACCAGCCGGACAGCTATCTGAACACCGGTCTGCGCCTGACCGGCGGCCTGCGCGGCAAGGCTGGCGATGCATGGACCTATGACATTGGCGGCGTCTATGCGCGCAACAAGCAGGACTACACGCCGAGCTTCGTCAACGCGGCCAATCTGCGGAATTCGCTGAACGTGGGCGGGACGCTCGCGGCACCGACCTGCGCAGGGACCACGGACGCCGCCTGCGTGCCGTTCGACGCGTTCAGCGCGGGCAACACTAATCCGGCGCTGATCGACTATCTCTACGACCGCGGCACGTCGACCACGATCGGTACGCTGTATGACGTGCAGGCGAACATCACCGGCGATCTCGGCAAGTACGGTGTCACCTCGCCGTTCGCCGAGCAGGGCGTCGCAATCGCGCTCGGCACCGAATATCGCAAGGATACGCTGAAATCGACCGCCGACAGCGTCTACCGCGCCGGGCTTGGTGGCAATGACACCTATCTCAAGCAGGACGTCTGGGAGGCCAATATCGAGGTCCAGGCGCCGCTGATCGAGCACAAGCCGTTCGCGGAACTTTTGCAGGCCAATGGTGGCTATCGCGTTTCGAAGTACAGCAGCAATTCGAGCAGCTTCAACACGTGGAAGATCGAGGGCATTTACGCCCCGGTCAGCGACCTGACGTTCCGCGCCTCGTTCAACAAGGCGCAGCGCGCGCCGACCGTGACCGAGATCCGGCAGGCGACCAATGTCGATTTTGCCCGTGGCGGATCGGGCACGTTCAACGATTTCTGCGCACCGACCGTGACGACCAACGCCGCTGGCGGCGTGACCTATGGCACGCCCGTCGCCTCGCGTGAGGTCTGCCGCGCGACCGGCCTGTCCGACGCGCTGTACGGCAGCCCGACGCTGATCTGTCCGGGGGATGCATCGACGGGGGCGACCGGATGTACGGTTCGCTCGGGCGGTTTCGAAGCCGATCCCGAAACGGCTTATACCCAGACCTATGGCCTGATCGTGAAGCCGCGCTTCGTGCCCGGGCTCGTCTTCTCGGTCGATCGCTACAAGATCAAGATCGACGACTCGCTCGGCTATAACGACTTCAGCTATTACACCGATGGCTGTCAGCGTTCGAACGGCGACGCGTTCTTCTGCCAGGGCATCGTCCGCAATCCCGGCACCGGCACGCTCTACTCGAACGCGGCGAGCAACCCGACGACCGGCTTCATCCGCCAGGGCACGACCAACTTCTACAAGTCGATCGCCCGCGGCTATGACTTCCAGGCGCAGTACACGCTCGATCTCGCCAGCGTCGGCAAGATCGACTGGAACTTCAACGGCTCGCTGACGACCTTTGCAGGTGGTCAGGACTCGCCGGTCCAGCCGACCCGCAACTGCGCAGGCTATTACGGCAATGGCTGCGGTCAGCTGATCCCGAAATGGTCGCACGGCCTGCGCGCGACCTATACGACGGTCGACAAGGGGTTCAGCGCGTCGTTCAACTGGCGCTATGTCGGTTCGCTGACGAATGCGGACAATTCGGGTGATCCGGCGATCGGCGGCACGCCCGAGCGCGAGCGGACCAGCTATTTCCGCGTCTCGCCGAAGAGCTATTTCGATCTCGCGCTCAACTTTGCGATCGACAAGGCGTTCTCGCTGCGCCTGATCGCGAACAACCTGCTCGACAAGAGCGCGCCGATCGTCCCCGATTCCTACAATGTCGCGCTGGCACGGACCAACACGATCCCGCAGCGCTACGACTCGCTTGGTCGCAACCTGGCGGTTGGTGCCACCGTCCGGTTCTGATCCCGTACCCCCACCTCAAGGCCCGCCGGAAACGGCGGGCCTTTTTTTATGCGCGCGTTCGGGGATGAAGAGGCGGGTTCGTGCTTGCGGGCGTGGATCGCATGGTCTAGCGAAACCGCCGCTGCCCGGGGCTTGAAGCCTGCAGGGCGGTCGTGCGGGTGTGGTGGAATTGGTAGACGCGCTGGACTCAAAATCCTGTTCCGAAAGGAGTGCCGGTTCGACCCCGGCCACCCGCACCACCTTTACTGTTTAAGAGCCCGGGCGACCGAGACCAGTCGGCCCGGCTCCACGGCTACGAAGCCGGAAAAATCTGAACATCGTCGAAGCGAAGCCCCGCACGAGCGCCACGCTCGGGCAAGCGACCGCTCGTGTCGATCTCGACGGCGATGTCGTCGACACGCGCCTCGACGCGCCACGTACCACCCCGCTTGTGCACGGCGCCGACGACGATCGACAGCGCACCGGGATCGTCATCCCCCAATAGCGCCTCGTGCGGGCGGAAGTGCAGTTCGGCCGGTCCGTTGGCGAGCGCCTTCGGAGAAACGTCGAGCGCCTGTCCGTGATGCAGGACGCGGCCATCGACGACCGTCACCGGGATACGGTTGGTCTCCCCGACGAATTCGGAGACGAACGGCGTGGCGGGCATGTCATAGACTTCGCGCGGGGTCCCGATCTGTTCGATGACACCGCGGTTCATGATGACGACGCGGTCGGCAAGCTCGAGCGCCTCCTCCTGGTCATGCGTGACGAACACCGAGGTCAGGCCAAGCCGGTCGTGCAGCTCGCGCAGCCAGCGGCGCAGGTCCTTGCGGACCTTGGCATCGAGCGCGCCAAAGGGTTCGTCGAGCAGCAGCAGGCGGGGCTCGACTGCGAGCGCCCGCGCCAGCGCGACACGCTGGCGCTGACCGCCCGAGAGTTGTGCTGGATAGCGATGGCCAAGATCGGGCAGCTGGATCAGGTCGAGCAGTTCGGTGACGCGCGCGCGGATGTCTGCCTTTGCCGGGCGATCGCGGCGGGCACGGACGGTCAGGCCGAACGCGATGTTGTCGGCGACGGTCATGTGACGGAACAGCGCGTAGTTCTGGAACACGAAGCCGATCTGGCGTTCGGCAGCGGGCGTCCCGGTCATGTCGGCGCCGTCGAACAGGACATGGCCGCTATCGGGGAAGTCGAGCCCCGCGATCATGCGGAGCAGCGTCGTCTTGCCCGAGCCTGACGGGCCCAGCAGCGCGAGGAACTCGCCCGGACGCGCTTCCAGGCTGACGTCGTTCAGCGCGGCGAACTGGCCGAACCGCTTAGATACGGCGTCGATGACGATACTCAATGCGCACTCCTTGCCTGATGATAGCCGAACCGCCATTCGAGCAGGCTCTTCAACACGAGCGTGACGAGCGCGAGCGACGCGAGCAGCGATGCCACCGCAAACGCGCCGACGAAGTCATATTCGTTGTACAGGATCTCGACGTGGAGCGGCATGGTGTTGGTCAGGCCGCGGATATGGCCCGACACCACCGACACCGCGCCGAATTCGCCCATCGCACGCGCGTTGCAGAGCAGCACGCCGTAGAGCAGGCCCCAGCGGATATTGGGCAGGGTGACATGCCAGAAGGTCTGCCACCCCGACGCGCCGAGCGACACCGCGGCCTCTTCGTCGTCGCGACCCTGCTCGGCCATCAGCGGGATGATCTCGCGCGCGACGAACGGAAAGGTGACGAACACGGTGGCGAGCACGATGCCCGGCACCGCGAAGATGACCTTCCAGTTGTGCGCGATCAGCCACGGCCCGAACCAGCCCTGAGCGCCGAACATCAGTACGAAGATGAGGCCGGCGACGACGGGCGACACCGAGAAGGGCAGGTCGATGAGCGAGATCAGCAGGCTTTTCCCACGGAAGTCGAACTTGGTGATCGCCCAGGACGCGACGACGCCGAACACGCAGTTGAGCGGCACCGAAATCGCCGCGACCAGCAGGGTCAGCCGGATCGCCGCACGCGCGTCGGGCTGGCCGATTGCGTCGACGAACATCGGCCAGCCCTTGGCAAAGGCCTGAACGAACACGACGACGAGCGGCAGCGCGAGGAAGAGTGCGAGGAAGAGGAGACCGACGCCGATCAGGATCCGCCGGGCGACGGGGCTTTCGCTGGACGCGGCGCGGGTCATTTCGCGCTCCGCTTCGTACGCCACGCCTGGAGCAGATTGACCAGCAGCAGCATCGAGAAGGAGGCGACCAGCATGACGCACGCGATCGCGGTCGCGCCGGGATAGTCGAACTGTTCGAGCTGGGTGACGATCAGCAACGGCGCGATCTCCGACTTGTACGGCATGTTGCCCGCGATGAAGATGACCGAGCCATATTCGCCGACGCCGCGCGCGAAGGCGAGCGCGAAGCCGGTCAGGAGCGCGGGTGCGATGGCGGGCAGGATGACCTGGCTGAACGTCTGCCACCGGGTTGCCCCGAGCGTCGCTGCGGCTTCCTCGACATCGGCGCCGAGGTCGGCGAGCACGGGCTGGACCGAGCGCACGATGAACGGCAGGCCGATGAAGATGAGCGCGACGACGACGCCGAGCGGGGTGTAGGCGACGCGGATGCCGAGCGGTGCGAGCAGCGACCCGATCCAGCCGTTTTCGGCATAGAGCGACACCAGCGCGATGCCCGCGACCGCGGTCGGCAGCGCAAAGGGCAGGTCGACCGCGGCGTCGACGAACTTCTTGCCCGGAAACTCATAGCGCGCGAGGATCCAGGCGATCAGCAGGCCGAACACCGCGTTGACCGACGCGGCCAGCAGCGCGGTACCGAAGCTGAGCTTGTAGGCGGACAGCGCGCGCGCCGAGAGCCCGACCGCGACGAACCCGTCCCAGCCAAGCCCCGCCGCGCGCAGGAAGATCGTCGACAGCGGGATGAGCACGATCAGGCATAGCCAGACGATCGTCAGCCCCATCGTCAGCCCGAACCCGGGAATGACCGACCGTCGCGCGCGGCGAGCGCGGCCGGGCCTGGCGCCGAGGCGCGCGACGTCAGCCACCGACGAGGATCCGAACGATCGCATTCCCGATCAGCGCTTCGGACCCGAATAGATCCGGTCGAACACGCCGCCGTCTGCAAAGAAGCGGGCCTGCGCAACCTTCCATCCACCGAAATCGCGAATGGTGCGCATCTCGATCTTCGGGAACAACGTCGCATAGCGCGCCAGCACCGCAGGATCGCGGGGGCGATAATAGTTCTTGGCGACGATGTCCTGGCCCTCGGGCGTGTAGAGGAACCGGAGATAGGCCTCAGCGACCTTCTCGGTACCGTGCGCCTTGGCATTGGCGTCGACGACCGCGACCGATGGCTCGGCGAGCACCGAGATCGACGGCACGACGATGTCGAACTTGCCGCTGCCGAGTTCCTTTTCGGACAGGAACGCCTCGTTCTCCCAGGCGATCAGCACGTCGCCGAGCCCGCGCTCGACGAAGGTGGTGGTGGCGCCGCGTGCGCCCGAATCGAGGACCGGGACATGGCCGTAGAGCTGCGAGACATAGGCCTGCGCGGCGGCGTCGGATCCGCCCCCGGCCTTCTTCCCATAGGCCCAGGCCGCGAGGAAGTTCCAGCGTGCACCGCCGCTGGTCTTGGGGTTGGGCGTGATCACCTGGACGCCGGGTTTGACCAGATCGCTCCAGTCGCGAATCTGCTTGGGATTGCCCTTGCGGACCAGGAACACGATCGTCGACGTATAGGGCGCGCTGTTGTCGGGCAGGCGCGTTTCCCAGTTGGCGGGCAGCAGCTTCGCACGCTCGGCAATCGCATCGACGTCATAGGCGAGCGCCAGCGTGACGACGTCGGCGCCCAGGCCGTCGATCACCGCGCGCGACTGCTTGCCCGATCCGCCATGGCTCATGTTGAACCGCACCGTCTGGCCGGTGTCCTGCTTCCACTTGGCGGCGAACGCGGTGTTCACCGCCTTGTAGAGTTCGCGGGTCGGATCGTAGCTGACGTTGAGCAACTCGACCGATCCGTCCTTGCCCGTGCTCGAGGGCGACGAGCAGCCCGCGACGATCGCAGCAAGCGCCAGGCCGATATGCGTGCGGTTCAGTCTCATCCAGTCCCTCCGGTTCGCGTAATCCCTATCGCGTCGGTAGTGGTGGGGAATAGCCGCAAAGCTTGGCCATGCCAAAGCCTGGGTATCCGGCAGGCGTCACATCTGCAGCGGATCGGCATAGCCGGTGAGCTCGAGATAGCCGCTGCCGCCCGCCGTGCGGACCGCGCCTTCCCAGTAGACGGGCATGCCGCTGCGGCGGGCATCGAGCTCCTGATCGGCGAACAGCGGATCGAGGCGGAAGCGGCGGACCCCTTCGGGGAGGCGAATGGTGAGGCGTTGCGTCACGGGGTAGAGCGCCCCGGTGCGCGGCGAGCGCCACTGGCGGAGCGGATCGAACCGGACGTCGGCGGGCGCGAACCGGACGACGCGACCATCCGCACGCCGCAGCGATCCACCCGCCCAGAGCGGCTTGCCGTCGCGGCCACGAATGCGGAACGCCATCAGCGCCCCCCCGTCATCGAGATTGAGCCCGGTCCAGTCCCAGCCTACCGCGCCGCCGCCCAGATAGTCCGACGACCATTCCCGGTCGAGCCACGCCTGTCCGGTAACGCGTTGCGGTGTGCCGTTCCGCACCAGCTGCCCCGCCACCGCGAGATGCGGGATCGAGTAATAATAGCTCGCCTGTTCGGGCCGCGGACCCTTCTGGCTGTACCCCGCGTTCCCCTGGAGCAGGGGCGGCTGGCGCGGTGTCAGCGTCAGCGTCAGCGCGAAATCGCCGGTGGTAACGGTGGTCGTGAACCGGCCGTCGGGTCGCCTGCGGATATGCCAGTCCTTGAGTGTGACGTCGGTATCGCCGATGCGTGCCTGGGCCAGGCCGAACCCCGCCCGTGCCGCCCGCTCCCCGTGCAGAAGATGGCCGAGCTTCGGGTCGGAGAGCGCTGCGTGCGCGAACAGGATCTGCTTGGGGGCAAAGCGGCTGGGGTTCGCCGCGTCGGTGCCCGGGGTGGTCCGGAAGAAGGTGATCTGGAAGCCGAGGTTGCGACCCTCCTGCGTCTTCAGCAGACCGGTGACATACCACCATTCGGTGCGGAAGGCCGGATGCGCGCCGTGTTCGCGCGGGAAGGTGAAGGAGGCGCCGGGACGGACGACGGGATAGCCGGTCGCGGCCGGCGTCGCGGCGGTCAGCGCCAGCGCTGCAAACGTAAACACGGGGCGCATCACCAGTCCTCCCTGACCATGCGGACCGCATCGGCGGCGATCGCGCGCCGGCCGGCAAGCACCGCGGTACCCGCCGCCGCAACGATCAGCGCAAGTGCTACTCCGCCGACGCTACCCCAGGGTATGCGCGTTGCCATCGTCCAGTTGAACGACTGCGGATTGATCACATGGACAAGCACCTGTGCCATCACCCCACCGAGCGTGATCCCGGCAATGCCGCCGACGAGACCGAGCAACGCCCCCTCGGTCGCCAGCATCGCGACGATCTGCCGCTTTGCGACGCCGATATGGCGGAGCATCCCGAATTCGCGTGTGCGGGCGATCGTCTGCGCGGACATGGTCGCGGCGACGCCGGCCAGCCCGACAAGGATCGCGACCCCCTCGAGCAGATAGGTGACGGCGAAACTGCGATCGAAGAGTTCGAGGGCATAGCGGCGCAGGGTGGCCGGGCGCGCGATCGAGACGAGGCCGGCGAGCGCCGGGGGCGCCGCCGCGGTCAGCGCGCGCTCGACGGTGCGGGGATCCGCGCCGCGGGCAAGCGTGATCGCCGCCTCGGTCCGCGTGCGGTCGCCGGTGGCGCGCGTATAGTCGGTGTCGCGGACGATGATCGCGCCCTGCTGGCGGGCATAGTCGCGCCAGATCCCTGCGACGACGTACCGGCCCGCGATCGGCAACGTGACGCTGTCGCCGACCGACCAGCCATAGAGCCGCGCTGCGGGTTCCGAAATCCAGATCGGCGCGGTGTCGGCGGGGCGGGCGCGTCCGCTTTCGAGGAGTACGAGGCTCGGGTCGGGGCCATCGGTTTCAACCGGACGTGCGATCAGCGAGACGGGTGGCCGGTCCGCCGCGAGCGTCAGCGGGATCTGCCGGCTATACGCGATCGCTGCGATGCCGGGCACTGTGCGCAACCGGGCCTGCGCCGTGGGATCGAGCCCGGTGCCACCCTCGACCCGGAGATAAAGATCGTCCGAAAGGACCTGACCCAGCCATTCATCGACCGCGCCGCGAAAGCTGGTGACCATCACCGCCATCGCGATCATCAGCGCGGTGCTCGCGACGATCCCGCACAGCGCGGTGGCGGCCTGGGCGGGGGCACCGTGGAGGTGGCGGATGGCGAGGTCGACGGGGACGGACCGCCCGGAACCGCGGCTGAGCGGCGCGAGCAGCGTGCGCGCGAGCCAGGGCATGCCGGCGATGCCGCCTGCCAGGATCAGCGCCATGCTCGCAAACCCGAACAGGGGCAGGCCGCCGATCGCCGGGAGCAACGCCGCGCCACCGCCGAGCAGCATCAGGATGGCGGCGGGGCGGACGGGCATGGGAGTCCGGGGGTCGATCACGTCGCCGGCGTTGCGCAGCGCCGCGGCGGGGGCGGCCCGCGCCGCGATCCGCGCCGGCAGGACGCTGCCCGCGACCGCGGCCAGCAGGCCGAGCGCGAAAAAGCCGATCGCGGCGGCGGGCGCGAAGGCCAGCCGGACGCGGCCATCGGCGAAATAGCCTGCGCCAAGGTCCGCGCCGAACCGGGCGAGCGCGGCATAGGCCAGCGCATAGCCGAGCAGCAGACCGAGCGCGGCGCCGATCACGCCGATCGCCAGCCCCTCCAGCGCGACGGTCGCGACGATTCCGTTGCGCGGCAGGCCGAGCGTGCGGACGAGCGCAAAGGCCCGCAGCCGGCGGGCCACCGACAGCGACTGCGCGGAAAAGACGAGGAACCCGCCGGTCAGCAATGCGACCAGCGCGAGCATGTCGAGATTGACGCGGTATGCGCGTGACAGCGCGTCGCTGCGGGTCGCATCACTGGCGTCGCTGCCGATCGTCGCGTCGCGCGGAAGGATGGTGGCGAGGCGTGGAGGGGCGGCGCCGTCCTGCTGCTTCACGTCGATCCGGTCGAGGCGGCCGAGCCGGTCGAAGCGCCACTGCGCCGCGGCGATGTCGATCACGCCGATCGCCTCGCCCTCGGCTAGGCCCGGCAACCGGCCTGCGACGCGCATCGTGGCGGTTCGTCCGTTCGCGGTGACGACGAGCATCGCGCCGGGACGGGTATTCACGTTGCGCATCGCCGCGGCGGACAGATAGAGCGCGGCGTCGTCGAACGCCGCGTCGCCCCGCCGGTCGATGCCGGCGGGAGCGACGCCGACCAGCGACGGCGTGACCTGCGCCGCGCGGATCACGTCGAGGCCGAGCAGGGTGACGGGCCGCCTCCCGATCGTCGCGCGCAGGATGACGACCGGGCTCGCGTCCGCGACGCCGGCCGCGGTCGCGACCCTCGGATAGAGCGCCTCGTCGAAGCCGAGCGGGCTGGTCGCGTTGACCTGAAGATCCGCGCTGCCCTTGACGGTGCGCAATGCGCCTTCGAACGACGACAGCGCCGATCCGTTGACGAGGTGGACCGCGAAGCCGAGCGCGACACCGATGGCGATCGCGATCGCGGTCAGGGCAAGCCGCGCGGGATGGGCGCGCCACTCGCCACCGATCATCCAGCCCAGCGCGAGCCGCGCCGACAGGATGCTCATCGCGTGCGTTCCAGCCCGTTTGCGGTCAGCGTCAGAACATCGTCGGCGATCGCGGCGGCCGCCGCCGAATGGGTGACGATGATCGCGGCAACGCCCTGTTCGCGAACCGCGTCGGAAAACAGCGTCAGGATCTTCGCGGCGGTGTCGGGGTCGAGATTGCCGGTCGGTTCGTCCGCGAGGATCAGCGCGGGACGGTGGACGAGCGCGCGCGCGATCGCGACGCGCTGCAATTCGCCGCCCGACAGGTCGCGGGCATAGCCGTCGCCGCGGGTGCCGAGCCCGACCCGCGCGAGCATCGCCTGTGCCTGGTCGGCGATCGCGCGACGGTCGGTCGACACGAGCGCGAGCGGAAGCGCGACGTTCTGGCGCAGGGTCAGATAGGGCAGGACATGAAAGGCCTGGAACACGAACCCGATCCGCGTCGCGCGCAGCCGCGTCAGCGCGGCCTCGTCGAGCGTGTCGAGGATCGTGTCCTCGATCGCGACATGCCCCGCGTCTGGCGCGTCGAGACCGGCCAGGATGTTGAGTAGCGTCGATTTGCCGACGCCGCTTTCGCCGACGATCGCGATCAGCTGGCCGGCACGTGCGGTCAGGTCGAGCCCGCCGAAGAGCTGGCGGCCGCCTGGGACCGACTTTTCGAGCGCGGTGACGCGGAGCAGGGCGCGGTCTTGCATCTGGGGCTCATGCCACGGCGCGCAGCCGGGGGACAGCGCGGCGGTGTTGCCATGGGTTGTCTTGGGGGCTGGTTTTAGTGGGAGCGTGGCTGCGAAGGGGTGAGCTTTGGGTTGGCCGATACCGCGTGCTCCCGCGGCGCCCTTAATAGCGCCTCCCCGGCGGAGGCCGGGGTCCAGTTGGAGAGGTGGGAGTAACGAAAGGCGACGCCTGCCATAACCGTCCCCCAACTGGGCCCCGGCCTTCGCCGGGGAGGTGTCTTTGGGTAGGCATGCGCGTCTTTACTGGGCGTTGGAACAGACCAGCGCCGCGGCGAAGCCGCGGCGTCGGACGGGGCTTTTGGCCCCGCCGGCCAGGCCTGACGCTGGTCCGCGCCGGGGCTTGTGCTCCGGCTTGGGCGTCAGGCCGCGAACTGGTTCATCGTGTTGTGGACGCCGCCGGCCTTCAGCGCCGCCTCGCCCGCGAAATACTCCTTGTGATCGTCGCCGAGATCGGAGCCCGACATGTTCTGGTGCTTCACACAGGCGATGCCCTCGCGGATTTCCTTGCGCTGGACGCCCTTCACATAGCCGAGCATCCCTGCATCGCCGAAATACTCCTTGGCGAGATTGTCGGTCGAGAGTGCCGCGGTGTGATAGGTCGGCAGCGTGATCAGGTGATGGAAGATGCCGGCGCGCTTTGCCGAATCCGCCTGGAAGGTGCGGATGCGCTCGTCCGCCTCGTCGCCGAGCGGCGTGCCGTCATAGTCGACACTCATCAGGCGCGTCCGGTCATAGGCCGACACGTCGCGGCCGGCTTCGCTCCACGCATCGAACACCTGCTGGCGGAAGTTCAACGTCCAGTTGAAGCTGGGCGAGTTGTTGTAGACGAGCTTCGCATTTGGCACGACCTCACGGATGCGGTCGACCATGCCGGCAATCTGCTCGATGTGCGGCTTCTCGGTCTCGATCCAGAGCAGGTCGGCGCCGTTCTGCAGGCTTGCGATACAGTCCATCACGCAGCGATCCTCGCCGCTGCCGGCGCGGAACTGGAACAGGTTGGATGGCAGGCGCTTCGGGCGGAGCAGCTTGCCGTCGCGGTTGAGGATCACGTCGCCATTCTGCGCGGTCGCGGGGTCGATCTCCTCGCAATCGAGATACGAGTTGTACTGGTCACCGAGATCGCCGGACGTCTTGCTGACCGCGATCTGCTTGGTGAGGCCAGCGCCGAGCGAGTCGGTGCGCGTGACGATGATGCCGTCCTCGACGCCGAGCTCGAGGAAGGCGTAGCGGCAGGCACGGACCTTGGCGAGAAAGTCCTCGTGCGGGACGGTGACCTTGCCGTCCTGATGCCCGCACTGCTTCTCGTCGCTGACCTGGTTCTCGATCTGGAGTGCGCAGGCCCCCGCCTCGATCATCTTGCGCGCGAGCAGGTATGTCGCCTCGGCATTGCCGAAGCCTGCGTCGATATCGGCGATGACGGGGACGACGTGCGTCTGGTGGTTCTCGATCGCGTTGAGCAGGCGCTTCTCCTCGATCGCGTTGCCCGCCGCGCGTGCCGTATCGACGTCGCGGAACAGCATGCCAAGCTCGCGCGCATCGGCCTGACGCAGGAAGGTGTAGAGTTCCTCGATCAGCGCAGGGACGCTCGTCTTCTCGTGCATCGACTGGTCGGGAAGGGGACCGAATTCGCTGCGGAGCGCGGCGACCATCCAGCCCGAGAGGTATAGGTAGCGCCGGTCCGTCGTGCCGAAATGCTTCTTGATGCTGATCATCTTCTGCTGCGCGATGAATCCGTGCCAGCAGCCGAGCGATTGCGTGTAGTTTGATGGATCGGCGTCATAGGCAGCCATGTCGCGGCGCATGATCCCCGCGGTGTAGCGGGCGATGTCGAGACCCGAGCGGAAGCGGTTCTGTGCGCGCATCCGGGCGACCGATTCGGCGGAAATTCCGTCCCAGGTGCCGTTCCGTGCGGCGATCAGCTGGTCGATCTGGGTAAGGTCGGTCTGGAAGGTCATGCTGCATCCTCGTTCCGCGTTTGATGACGGATCGGTACACAACTTGACAACAAATCGCCCGGGGCTAGGCGGCAGCTACAGCGTCGCGCTGTCAAACTCTTGCGCGCGCCTAAGTCTTGTTGTCACGTTTGTGACAGCGCGCAGTCATGCCGTGGCGGTCCGGGATGCCTCAACGTCTTGCAGTGCCGGGTCGAGCAGGCCCTGCCGCTTGGCGACGATCGTCGGGACGAGCGCCTGCCCGGCGACGTTGACCGCGGTTCGGCCCATGTCGAGGATCGGGTCGATCGCGAGCAGCAGGCCTGCGCCCTCGAGCGGGAGGCCGAGCGTCGACAGCGTGAGCGTCAGCATGACGACCGCGCCGGTCAGCCCTGCGGTGGCGGAGGACCCGAGCACCGACACGAGCACGATCAGCACATAGTCGGCGGCATGCAGCGGAATGCCGTAATATTGGGCGACGAAGATCGCCGAGACCGCAGGATAGATCGCGGCGCACCCGTCCATCTTGGTCGTGGCAGCGAGCGGCACGGCGAAGGCGGCATAGGTGCGGGGGACGCCGAGCCCACGTTCGACGACGTCCTCGGTCACCGGCAGCGCGGCGATCGACGAGCGCGACACGAAGCCGAGCTGGATCGCGGGCCAGGCGGCGGCGAAGAACCGCCGCGGGCTGAGCCCGTTGGCGAGCAGGAGCAGCGGGTAGACGACGAAAAGCACGATCGCGAGTCCGGCATAGACCGCGATGCTGAACGCGCCGAGCGCCGACAGCGATTGCCAGCCATAGCGGACGATCGCGTTGCCGAGCAGCGCCCCCGTACCGATCGGCGTCAACCGTATCACCCAGCGCAGGATGCGGCGGAAAAGCGCGAGCGCCGATGCGTTGAAGGCGAGGAACGGCGCGCCCGCATCGCCGATCCGGACCGCGGCAATCCCGATCGTGATCGCGATGACGATGATCTGCAGGACGTTGAACGACAGCGCGGTCCGCGCGGTGTCTTCGTTCAGCTTGGTCGACGCCTCGAGCCCGAGGATATTGGCGGGGACGAGCCCACGCAGGAAGTCGAGCCACGACCCGGCGGTCGTCGGCGCGACCGCGCTGGCGGCACTGACCCCCGCGGTCACGCCGGGCTGGATCACCAGCGCGAGGACGATGCCGATCGACACCGCGATCAGCGCGGTGATCGCGAACCAGGCGAGCGTGCTGATGACCAGCCGGCGTGCATTGTCGAGATCGCGCAGCGCGGCGATCGACGCGATGATCGCCGTGAAGACGAGCGGGACGACAAGCGTCTTGAGCAACTGCACGAAGATCTCGCCAACGATGCGCAGCGTCTCAGCAAGGCCCGATCCCACGCCGGTCCCGCGCGCGACGAAGCCGAGCGCGAGCCCGGCGATCATCCCGATCAGAACCTGTAATCCGAACGATCGCCGTAATGTCTGCATGGCCGCTGTCCCGTATGAACCGGACGAAATACAGCTTCTGCATGGTGCGGTGCAACGAAGACGCTGTCCGTGCCGGGATAGCCGAGCTTGTCGGTCGAACGGCTCGTCAATCAGCGGATGATCGGGAATTCCTCGCGGAACCGGTCGACGAGTGTCTCGATCCGGTCGATGTCCTCGGCGCTGCCCGAGGGCGTGACCGACCAGTTGCAATGCGCGTGCGTGGCGGTGGAATAGACCCGGACCTCGCCGACCGCCATGCGCCAGCGACGCCGGTCGCCGAGATGGTCGCGGGTCAGAACGGTCACGAGCCGGTCGCGCAATTCGCTGGCAGTCAGCATCGGGGTCCGAAGCGGGTCATGGGGTAGGGCAGGTGAAGCAGCATGGCACGGGCGATACCGCGCCCGTCGCGTCGTGGCACCCCCCAAAGGGCTATCAGGTCGGATCGCTTTCCTCGGAGATCGAAACGACCGGCAGCGGGGCGCCACCGCCGAGAACCGGGCCAGCATGTGCCGAACCGATATGGATGCGGACGCCCGACGCCAGATGCACGCGTGGTATGGCGGCGGACGACTCCGGCGGTGTCGACAGCGCAGTCTCCACCCCCGGCATGGTCCGGCCGCGATGGACAGTGACGCCGGATCCCGCCGTACCGGGTTCGGTGGAGGCGGACGGGGACGCGGCGAGGATCGTATCGGGCGCAGCAACGCGCGTCGGTTCGACGCCCGCATAGGTCTGGCGGAAGCTCAGCGCGCGCTCCATCGCGCCGCGCCAGCGATAGAAGATATGGGCGCCGACCGCGCCGACCCGGCTGAGGCTGGGCGCCCACCAGGGCAGGATCGAGGCGGCGTGGTAGGAGGTCGACGCGCCGACCGGGGCGAAGACGCTGCCGTCGAACGCGGCGCGCGCGACCGATGCAGCCCTTGCCCAGGCGGCACCGTCGCGGGGGTGGTTCATCGAACCGTCGCAGGTGAAGCTGAACTGGCAGCCGGTGCGCCGTGTCGACCCCTGATAGACGACCCCGCAGACGCTGTGCGGAAAGGCACGGTCGCGCACGCGGTTGAGCACGACCTGTGCGACCGCGCGCTGGCCATCGGTCGGTTCGGATCGCGCCTCGTAATAGACCGCGGCGGTCAGGCAGGCGATCGCGCGCTGGCGGTCGTCGTCACTTTGCGCGGCGCCGGGAAAAGCGGGCGCGGCGGCGAGGGTGCGCGGGGTGTCGTCGGTGGAGGCTGCAGAGCCGGCAAAAGCGCGGTCGAGCGGTTCGGCGGGCGCCTCGAGCGCGAGCCCGGCGAGCAGGTTGCGCGCTTCTGCTGCGTCACGGACAGGGACGTCCGCAAGCGGTCCAGCCACGCGCGTCGACGGGGGAACGCACGAGGTACTGGCGGCGATCGCGGCGAAACCGAGCACTGTTCTCTTGAGCATGGGGTAGGTCGCGCGTCGTGACAGGAAGCCTGCGCGTACCACCCGGATGTTAGATAGTGGTTAAGCCCCCGGCGTGGCGCCGACGAGGCTAAGTCCGACCGCCTCGGCGACCTTGATGCCGTCGACGCCGGCCGACAGGATCCCGCCCGCATAGCCCGCGCCTTCGCCGGCGGGAAACAGGCCGATCGTGTTCAGGCTCTGAAAATCGTCGCCGCGCGTGATCCGGACGGGGGACGAGGTACGCGTCTCGACCCCGGTGAGGACCGCGTCGGGGTGATCATAGCCGGGAATGTCGCGACCAAATACCGGCAGCGCCTCGCGCATCGCGGTGACCGCGAACTCGGGAAGGCATTCGGCGAGATCGGTGAGGTGGACGCCGGGGCGGTAGGACGGGATGACCGAGCCGAGCGCGCTCGACGGGCGGCCGGCGAGGAAATCGCCGAGACGCTGCGCGGGGGCCTTATAGTCCGAGCCGCCCGCGACATAGGCGCGCGATTCCCAATGGCGCTGCAATTCGATGCCCGCCAGTGGATTGCCGGGATAGTCACGCGCAGGGTCGATGCCGACGACGAGTCCCGAATTGGCGTTGCGCTCGTTGCGCGAATATTGGCTCATGCCGTTGGTGGCGACGCGGCCTTCCTCGGACGTCGCCGCAACGACCGTACCGCCCGGGCACATGCAGAAGCTGTAGACGGTGCGCCCGTTCGTGCAGTGATGCGACAGGCTGTACGCGGCGGCGCCGAGATCCGGATGGCCGGCACAGGGGCCGAACCGCGCCTCGTCGATCCAGGATTGCGGATGTTCGATGCGGACGCCGATCGAGAAGGGCTTCGCCTCAAGGAAGACGCCGCGGTCATGGAGCATGTGAAAGGTGTCGCGCGCGCTGTGCCCGACCGCGAGCACGACATGATCCGCCTCGAGATAGTCGCCGGTATGCAGATGGAGCCCGCGGATGCGGCGCGTGCCGTCCGCATCGACCGCGATGTCGAGATCGTCGACGCGGTGCTCGAAGCGATATTCACCGCCGAGCGACTCGATCGTCGCGCGCATCGCCTCGACCATCGTCACCAGCCGGAACGTGCCGATATGCGGATGCGCCTCGGTCAGGATCTCGGGGGGAGCGCCGGCCTTGACGAACTCGGTGATGACCTTGCGGCCGAGATGGCGGGGATCCTTGATCTGGCTCCACAGCTTGCCGTCGGAGAAGGTGCCCGCGCCGCCCTCGCCGAACTGGACGTTGGACTCGGGGTTGAGGACGCTGCGGCGCCACAGACCCCAGGTGTCCTTGGTGCGTTCGCGGACCAGCTTGCCGCGGTCGAGGATGATCGGGCGGAACCCCATCTGCGCGAGGATGAGGCCGGCGAACAGGCCGCACGGCCCTGTTCCCACGACGACCGGGCGACGCGCGCCCGGCGTCTCGGGTGCCTTGGCGACGTGGCGGTAGCCGGTATCGGGCGTCGTGTTGACGTGACGGTCCTTGCGGAACCGCGCGAGGATCGTCGCCTCGTTCTTCGCGGTGACGTCGATCGAATAGACGAGCTGGATGTCCATCTTGTCGCGCGCGTCATGCGCGCGCCGCGCGACGGTATAGCGGATCAATTCGCGGGGGGTGATGCGCAGCCGCTTGCAGACCGCGGCGGGGATCGCTTCGTCGGCATGGTTGAGCGGCAGCTTGAGTTCGGTGATGCGGAGCATGGGGCCCTGTAACGCGGGCCGCGTGGTTTCGCCATGAGCTGTGGTACCGAAGCGCAGACCGTGCAGGCCTTGCCCTGGAACGGCCCGGACTGCACGGTATCGGCATCCGGGAACAAGGGAGCTAGCCGATCAACAGCGCCGTCGTCATCGTCGCGATGCTTGCCTATGGCACCGCGTTGTTCGGGATCGCCTGGGTCGTCGATCGGCGCGGGCTTTCGCCGCGCATGGCGCGGATCGCCTATCCCTTGTCGCTGGCCGTCTATTGCAGCAGCTGGACGTTCTTCGGCGGCGTCGGCACCGCGGCGACGCGCGGCTGGGATTATCTGTCGATCTATCTCGGCCCGGCGCTGGTGTTCCTGCTCGCGCCGGGATTCCTGACGAAGCTCGTCCGGCTGGCGCGCGACGAAGGGTCGAGCTCGATCGCCGACTTCATCTCGGCGCGTTATGGTCGCAGCCGGAGTACCGCGGCGATCGTCGCGGGAACCGCGCTGGTCGCGTCGATCCCCTATATCGCGCTGCAGCTGCGATCGGTGACGCTCAGCTTCGGCGCGCTGGTCGGGATCGGCGGATCGGTGCTGGTCGGGCCGCTCGTCGCGCTGCTGCTGGCGACGTTCGCGATCAGCTTCGGCGCGCGACGCTATGAAGTGGCGGGTGGCAATACCGGCGTGGTCGCGGCGATCGCGGCGGAGTCGCTGATCAAGCTGCTCTGCTTCGTGGCGCTCGGCGGATTTGCGCTGACGCTGCTCGCGACGATGCCGGCCGCGCGGATCACGCTGCCGCTGACCGGGTTCGTCGAGGGTTTCGCGCCCGGCGCGCTGACCCCCGACTTCTTCGTCCGCACGCTGCTATCCGCCTGCGCGATTCTGTGTCTGCCGCGTCAATTCTATGTCGGGATACTAGAAGCGAGCGGCCCGGCGGCGGTGCGGCGCGCGCGCTGGCCGTTCATCGCCTATCTCGCGGTGATCTCGGTGATGGTCCTGCCGCTCGTGCTCGCGGGGTTGGCGGTGCTGCCCGCCGATACGCGACCCGACCTCTATGTGCTGGCGGTCCCGCTGGCGCGCGACAACGATCCGATGGCGCTGCTCGCGTTCATCGGCGGGTTTTCCGCCGCGACCGCGATGGTCGTCGCCGAGACGATCGCGCTGTCGACGATGGCGACCAACGACCTGCTGGCCCCATTACTGCTGCGGCGGCAGACCGATGGCGGGGAGGGCGATCTGGGGCGGCGGCTGCTGCGTGTCCGGCGCGTGATCATCGCCGCGATCGTCGCCGCGGCTTTGTGGTACGGCACGAGCATCGGCGACGAGCTGTCGCTCGCATCGATCGGGCTGATCGCGTTTGCCGGCGTTGCGCAGTTCGCGCCCGCGCTGATCGCAACCGTCGGCTGGGGCTTTGCCGATACCCGGGCGGCACGCGGCGGGTTAATCGGCGGCGTCGTCGTCTGGGCCTATTGCCTGTTGATGCCCTCGGTATTGGGTGGTTTCGGCGCCAGTCTTGCGAAAGCGAGCGGCGGACTGCTCGACCCCGATGCGCTGATGCGGGTCGCGCTCGGGTCCCCACTGGTCAACGGCACGATCTGGAGCCTGGGCGTGAATATCGCGCTGATGGCGGGGCTGCACCTGTACGCGGCGCGGCGGCGGGTGTTCGGGGGACGGCACAGCGTGCTGGATCACGTTACGACCTTTGGCGAGCTGAAGATCCTGGTCGCGCGCTTCGTCGGCGATGCCGAAGCCGCAGAGGGGCTGGACCCGCTGTCACGCGATCCGGGCGCGCCGATCGACGGACGCGCGGCCCGTCAGGCGGAGCGGCTGATCGCGGGCGTGATCGGCGCACCCTCGGCGCGGCTGATCGTGACGTCGAGCCTGGCGGGTTCGGCGATGGACGTAGGCGACGTCGTCCGGCTGCTCGACCAGCGGGGGCGCAGCCTGCGCTTCTCGCGGTCGCTGCTGTCGGCAACGCTGGAGACGATCGACCCGGGCGTCAGCGTGATCGACGCCAATCTGAGGCTGGTCGCGTGGAATCCGCGCTATGTCGAGATGTTCGACTATCCCGAGGACTATGTGATCGCCGGACGGCCGATCGCCGATCTGATCCGCTACAATGCCGAGCGCGGCGAATGCGGGCCGGGTGGCGTCGAAGCGCATGTGTCGCGCAGGCTCGCACATCTCGAACGCGGCCTTCCGCACAGTTTCGAGCGGCTTCGACCGTCGGGGCGGTGGATCAAGACAGTGGGTCAGGCAATGCCGGGCGGCGGCTATGTCCAGAGCTTCACCGACATCACCGCGGAGAAGACCGCGCAGGCGGAATTGGAGGCCCGGGTCGAGGCGCGGACGCATGATCTGGCGCAGTCGAATACGATGCTCGACGAGGCGCGGCGGCATGCCGAGACCGCGACGCGCGACAAGACCCGGTTCCTCGCGGCGGCAAGCCATGACCTGCTTCAGCCGCTTCATGCCGCCCGGCTCTTCTGCGCGGCGCTCGACGAGGGCAAGGCGCCGCACCAGGCCGACCTGGTCCGCGCGATCGATGGCGCGATCGGGTCGGCGGATACGCTGCTGCGGGCCTTGCTCGACGTGTCGCGGCTCGATGCGGGCGGGGTCGTGCCGAAGATCGAGCAGTTCGTGCTCGGGGACCTGATCGAGGAACTGGCCGCCGAGTTCCGGCCGCTTGCCGGCGAACGCGCGTTGAACCTCGCCTCGCACCCGGGGGCGCACATCGTTGCCACCGACCGGTCGCTGCTGCGCTCGATCCTGCAGAACTTCCTATCAAACGCGGTACGCTACACGCCGTCGGGGCGGATCTGGATCGGCGCGCGGCGGCGCGGCGGTGACGTCCTGGTCGAGGTGCGGGATAGCGGGCCGGGCATCGCGGCGGGTGACCGTGAACGGATCTTTGCCGAGTTCGAGCGGGTGGAGAGCAAGGGCAGCGCGGGCGGCGGTGTCGGCCTGGGGCTGGCGATCGTGCAGCGGATCGCGCAACTGCTCGACCTGCGGATCGAATTGCGGTCGCAGCCGGGTGCGGGATCGACCTTCGCCGTTCGCGTTCCGCTGGCGGCGCATGCGACGCTGCCCGACCGTGCCAGGACGGCCCCGGTCCTGCGCGACCTGCCGCCGGGGCTGCGCGTGCTGTGCCTCGACAATGATGCCGCCATTCTCGCGGCGCTCGACGCGGCGCTCCGGTCGCGGCGCTGCGTCCCGCTGCTGGCGGCGACGATCGAGGAGGCGATGACACTGGCGGCGGACGAGGAGCCCGACGTCGCGCTGATCGATTTCCATCTCGAGGTGGCGCAGGACGGACTGGACGTTGCCGAACGCCTGTCGGCGATGGCGCCGGCGCCCGCGATCGCGCTGGTGACCGCGGACCGCAGCGCGGCGGACGATCCGCGCTGTGCCGGGATCACCGTCCTGACCAAGCCGGTGGTGCCAGGCGAGCTATGGGCATTCCTCGAACAGGCATCAGCGGCCGCGGCTGCGGTTTGAGGTGCTGACCCAGCGCGCCTATTTGGTCGGGGCGCTGGTGAAGTCGATCTTGATGCGGACCCAGGCGCCGATCATCTTCTTGCCGCCGACCCGGGGCGGCAGCACGCGGAACTGCCATGCGGCCTGGCGCATTGCGCGGGCCAGCCCCGAGCCGACCGGGGATTCGCCGAGCGACCGGCAATTCTCGACCCTGTAATTCTCCGCGGTCCGGCAGGCGATGAGCGCCCAGCTGCCCGGGGGGGCGCCATTGGGAACATAGCCCGCAAGTTCGGCATGGCTCGGTTCGGTATACCATTCGGCATTGTAGAGCCGCTCGCCACTTGGACCTTCGCCTGGGCCGTAGGCAGAGCCGCTGTCCTTGCCGGCGCCCGCGCCATCGGTGTCGGATCCGCCAGCCTGGCGATCGCCCGGGTGCGACGGGATTTTCGATATGTCCGCCGAATCGAACAACTCCATGCCGCCCGCCAGCATCTTGGGGAAGGCCGGGGCAGGCGTGACGGGGCGCGGGTCGGATGCCGGCGCGGTCGATGGCGGGCGGGGCGATCTGGGCGAGGCGCCGCCGGCGACCTTCTTCGCCTTTTCGATCACCGGGCGTTGCGGGGTCTCGGGTTTCGTCTCGCGGTCGGGTAGCAGGCGGAAGCTGCTGGGCGGGGGCGTCGGCTCGGGCTTGGTCGGCGTTGGCGCGAGCCGCAGCAGCAGGAGAATGACGACGACATGCGCGGCGATCGCCAGCAGGAATGAACGCGCGCGCCGCCAAAGCGGCTGGCGCGATCGGTTCGACGCGGACAGGTAGGACGTCGAAGCCATTGATGGTCGCCTAGACCGCGCAGGAGGGTGTCGCAAGACGTCGATTGCCGTGCGGCTAGTCTTGCGAGTGGGAGGCGGTCGGCTAGTCGGCGAAGCGAATGTCGAGCGCGCGCGCGGCAAGCACCGCCTGGGTGCGGTTCTGGACGCCGAGCTTGCGCAGGATCGCGGTCATGTGGCCCTTTACGGTCGCCTCCGACACGCCGAGATCGAACGCGATCTGCTTGTTAAGGCGCCCCGCAAGGACGCCGAGCAGCACTTTCAATTCGGTCGGGGTAAGGCTGGCGACGCGATTGGAGATGTCGTCGGCCGGTAGGGCGGCGACGGGGGCGTCGCGGTCGCCCGCCAGCGCGCGGGCGACCGCATTTTCGAGCGTGGCGAGATCGGCGGTCTTCGACACGAAGCCGACCGCGCCATAGGCGCGCGCGCGCGGCGCGGCCTCCGCCTCGTCGGCGGACGAGATGACGACGATCGGCGTGTCGGGACGCTCAGCATGCAGCAGCGCGACACCCGCAAAGCCCTCCGACCCCGGCATCCGCAGATCGAGCAGGATGAGATCGAGGCGGGCGGCGCCGCGCGCCGCCTCGATCGCCTCGCCGAGCTGCCCCGCCTCGAGGATCGTCGCATCGGGGGCCGCGCGACCGACCGCCAGCTTCAACGCCTGGCGAAACAGCGGGTGGTCGTCGGCGACCAGGATCGTGCTCGCGGTCATGCGAAGGCGGCGGTGGCCTTTTCGCGACCCGTGATCAGCGCGTCGACGACCGTCGGATCGGCGAGCGTCGAGGTATCGCCCAGACCGTCGAGCTGGTTCTCGGCGATCTTGCGCAGGATCCGGCGCATGATCTTGCCCGAGCGCGTCTTGGGCAGGCCGCGGGCGAACTGCAGGACATCGGGCGTCGCGATCGGACCGATCTCGCGGCGGACCCATTGCACGAGTTCCTTGCGCAGCTCCTCGCTGGGTTCGGCATTCGCGTTGAGCATGACATAGGCATAGATGCCCTGGCCCTTCACGTCGTGCGGCATGCCGACGACCGCGGCTTCGGCAACCTTCGAATGCGCGACCAGCGCGCTCTCGACCTCGGCAGTGCCCATGCGGTGGCCGCTGACGTTGATGACGTCGTCGACGCGGCCGGTGATCCAGTAATAGCCGTCCGCGTCGCGGCGGCAGCCGTCACCGGTGAAATACTTGCCCGGATAGGTCGAGAAATAGGTCTGGAAGAAGCGCGCATGATCGTTCCACACGGTCCGCATCTGCCCGGGCCAGCTGTCGGCGATCACGAGATTGCCCTCGACCGCGCCGTCCAGCACCTTGCCGTCGGCATCGACCAGCTCGGGCACCACGCCGAACAATGGCTTGGTCGCGCTGCCGGGCTTGAGCGCGGTCGCGCCGGGGAGCGGGCTGATCATGTGTCCGCCGGTCTCGGTCTGCCACCAGGTGTCGACGATCGGGCAGCGGCCTTCACCGACGACATTGTGATACCAGTTCCAGGCCTCGGGGTTGATCGGCTCGCCGACCGACCCGAGCAGCCGGAGCGACTTGCGGCTGGTCCGCGTGACCCAGTCGTCCCCTTCGCGCATCAGCGCGCGCAGCGCGGTCGGCGCGGTGTAGAGCGTGCTGACCTGATATTTGTCGACGATTTGCCAGAAGCGGCTGTGGTCGGGGTAATTGGGGACGCCCTCGAACATCACCGTCGTCGCGCCGTTGGCGAGCGCGCCGTACAGCGAATAGGTGTGCCCCGTGACCCAGCCGACATCGGCGGCGCACCAGAAGACTTCGCCTTCTCGGTAGTCGAACACATATTCATGCGTCATCGACGCCCAGATGAGATAGCCGCCGGTGGTGTGGAGCACGCCCTTGGGCTGGCCGGTCGATCCGCTGGTGTAGAGGATGAACAGCGGATCCTCGGCGTTCATTGGCTCGGGCGCGCAGTCGGTCGACTGGTCCGCGACGCACTCGTGATACCAGCAATCGCGGCCGTCGGTCATTGCGATGTCGCCGCCGGTGCGGCGGACAACGATGACCGTCTCGACGCCGAGATCGCCCTGATCGAGCGCGGCATCGACATTGGCCTTCAGCGGAATCGTCTTGCCGCCGCGCAGCCCTTCGTCCGCAGTAATGACGACGCGACTGTCGCAATCGTGAATCCGGTTGCACAGGCTGTCGGGCGAGAAGCCGCCGAACACAACCGAATGGATCGCGCCGATCCGTGCGCAGGCGAGCATCGCGAACGCGGCTTCGGGGATCATCGGCAGATAGATCGTGACGCGGTCGCCCTTCGCAACGCCGCGTGCCTTCAGCGCATTGGCGAGCCGCGAGACTTCGTCGCGCAGCTCGGCGTAGCTGATCGTGCGCGAGTCGGCGGGGTCGTCGCCTTCCCAGAGGATCGCGGTCGCGTCTGGGCGTGTATCGGCGTGGCGATCGACGCAATTGGCGGCGACGTTGAGCTGGCCGTCCTCGAACCAGCGGATGCGGAAATCGGCCTCGTCGAACGATGTGTCCTTGATCTTGGTCGGGGGAACGATCCAGTCGAGCCGCTGCGCCTCTTTCGCCCAGAAGGCATCGGGATCAGTCGCGGCCTCGGCATACATCCGGTCATAGGCGGCGGCATCTATCCGTGCGTCCTTGGCCCATGCTGCGGGAACGGGATAGCTGGCCTCGGTCATCACACTCTCCTTTTGCCGCCGTTCTAGACGGTCGCGCGGTACGCGGCACCCCCAACCAAAGTCAGGGATGATCCCGCCCGGGCGATCCGCCATCGTCGTGTTGCTTGCATCTACGCGTCAGACCGGTGGAGCAACCAGGAGGTTGGGATGAGACGATCGGTATTCACGACGTTGCTGCTGGGCACGGCCCTTGCCGGGCTGACGCCGGGCGCCGCCTTCGGCCAGACCGCGCGAGAGGCGGAACTCGAAGCACGGCTCAAGGCGCTCGAAGCAGCGGTCCAGGACCTTCGCGGTGAGTTGACCGCAGCGCGTGCAACCGCCGCCGCGGCCCCGACTGTGCCCCCACAGACCGCCGTCGCTGCGTCGCAGGTGACGGCGCCGGCCGCATCGCCCGGCGCGACCAATGTGGCCCAGGCCAAGCCTGTCGCAACAAATTCGGCACCGACCGATGGTTTTCGCATGGGGAACACGACGGTCAAGCTGGGCGGCTTCGTTCGCCTCAACGCCATTGCCAGCCGCTACAGCGGTGGCGAGGTCGCGGTCGGGGGGCTGGGCAAGGAGTTCTTCTTGCCGCAGCAGATTCCGGTCGGCGGCGGGTTCTCCAGCCAGGACCTGTTGCTCTCCGCGCGCCAGACCCGCCTGCAGTTCAGCACGGCAACCCCGATGAACGGTACCGACATAAAGACGCTGGTGGAGTTTGATTTTGCGCTCGCGACGGCGCCGGTCGGTGCCCAGCGCGCGACCAACCCCTACACGCCCACTTTCCGCCGTGGCTTCATCGAATATGGCAATCTGCTGGTCGGGCAGGAATGGTCCACCTTCCAGAACATCGCGGTGCTGCCCGAGACGACCGATTTCGTCGGCCCGCTGGATGGCACGGTGTTCAACCGCCAGGCGCTGATCCGCTACTCCATCCCCTTGCGAACCGGGCTGACGTTGCAGGTCGCGGTTGAGAATCCCGAAACGGAAACGGCGCTGCCCGCCAATGCGGCGCTGGTCGACACGGATGACGACCGCCTGCCGGACGTGGTGGCACGGCTGAACTGGAAGTCGACACTGGGCGATTTCGCACTGGCCGGCATCGCGCGCGAATTGCGCACCGATACGCTGGGCCGCGGCGATACCGCCTTTGGCTGGGGCGTTTCCGGGTCCGGGAAAATCCCAATCGGCAAGCGTCACGACCTGCGTTTCATGGCGACCTACGGCCAGGGCATCGGCCGGTATCTGGGATTGGGATATGTCCCCGACGCGATCTACGGCGGCACCGCGACGCAGCTCGAGCGGATCGACAATTTCGCGGGCTTCGCGGCACTGCGTATCGGCTGGACCGATGCGATCCACTCGACGCTGATGGGCAGCTACCAATCGGCCGATTATCCGGCCGGCGTGATCGTCACGGGGCTGGCCAATGCCAAGTCCTATGGCGGCGCTGCCAACCTGTTCTGGTCGCCGGGCAAGGGCTTCGACATCGGCGTCGAATATCGCCACGCCGTCCGCGAACTGGTTTCGGGTGATACCGGTGCGCTCGACCGCATGGAATTCGCCTTCAAATACGGGTTCTGATCGCCCGACGCTTAAAAATACCACCGCTCCACTTGAGAGGATACCGCCATGGCAACGACAACAGGGGACGCATCTCCCCTTGGTCACGTGAAGCAGAGCCAGCCACTGATCATTATCGCATCGTCGCTCGGCGCGGTGTTCGAATGGTATGACTTCTATCTCTACGGGCTGCTCGCGACGATCATCACCGCGCAGTTCTTCTCGGGCGTCAACGAGACGACCGGGTTCATCTTCGCGCTCGCGGCGTTCGCAGCGGGGTTCGCGGTGCGGCCGTTCGGTGCGCTGGTATTTGGGCGGATCGGCGATGTCGTCGGGCGCAAGAACACCTTCCTCGTCACGATGGCGATCATGGGCCTGTCGACGTTCCTCGTCGGCCTGCTCCCGAGCTATGCCTCGGTCGGCGTCGCCGCGCCGATCGCGCTGGTCGTGCTGCGGCTGCTGCAGGGCCTCGCGCTCGGCGGCGAATATGGCGGTGCTGCGACCTATGTCGCCGAGCATGCGCCCGACAAGAAGCGTGGGCTGTTCACCAGCTTCATCCAGACCACGGCGTCGCTCGGTCTGTTCGCCGCCCTGCTGATCGTGATCGGCGTGCGCACGCTCGTCGGCGAGGAGGCGTTCGCGGCTTGGGGCTGGCGCATCCCGTTCATCGTCTCGATCGCGCTGCTCGCAGTGTCGCTCTGGATCCGGATGCAGCTCGAGGAGAGCCCGGTGTTCCAGAAGATGAAGGAAGAGGGCAAGACTTCCAAGGCACCGCTGACCGAGGCGTTCGCCAAATGGGGCAACCTCAAGATCGTGCTGATCGCGCTGTTCGGTGCGGTCGTGGGGCAGGGCGTCGTGTTCTACACCAGCCAGTTCTACGCGCTGTTCTTCCTCGAGAAGAACCTGCGTGTCGACGGGCCGACCACCAACATCCTGATTGCGATCGCGCTGCTGATCGCGACGCCGGCATTCATCTTCTTCGGCTGGCTGTCGGACAAGGTCGGGCGGAAATGGATCATCCTGACCGGCTGTGCGCTCGCCGCACTGACCTATATGCCGTTGTTCCACGCGCTGTCGAAGGCGGCCAACCCCGCGCTCTATGCCGCGCAGCTGTCGTCGCCGGTCAGCGTCGTCGCCAACCCCGACGAATGCTCGGTACAGTTCGATCCGGTCGGCAAGAACAAGTTCGACAGCAGCTCGTGCGACATCGCCAAGTCGTATCTGGCCAAGGCGGGCATTTCCTACACCAACGTCGTCGCACCGGCGGGCACGGTCGCACAGATCCACATCGGCGGCGCGACCATTCCGGTCGTCAATCCGGCGATCGTGACAGGGGCCGATCGTACTGCAGCGATCAAGGCGTTCGGGGCCGAGGTGAAGACCGCACTGACCGCGGTCGGCTATCCCGAAAAGGCGGACCCGGCGCAGATCAACAAGCCGATGGTCGTCGCGATTTTGGTCCTGCTCGTGCTGTACGTGACGATGGTCTATGGCCCGATCGCCGCGCTGCTGGTCGAATTGTTCCCGACGCGAATCCGCTACACGTCGATGTCGCTGCCCTATCATATCGGCAATGGCTGGTTCGGCGGGTTCCTGCCGACCGCGGCCTTCGCAATGGTCGCGGCGACCGGGGACATCTATTACGGGCTCTGGTACCCGATCCTGGCCTGTGCGGTCACCGCATTGGTCGGTCTGGTCTTCCTGCCCGAGACGTTCCGCCGCTCGCTGCACGGCTGAACGCAAGTATCGAGCAGTCCCGGGGTGCGGCAGCCGCCGCACCCCGGACCTGTTTCAGAAGAGCGTCTTGAACAGTCCGGCATTGGTCTTGCCGAGTTCAATGATCGAATCCCCACGACCACTCATCACCGCTTTCGCCATATAGAGCGTGAAGCCCTTCATCTGTTCGAGCGTGATCTTGGGCGGCATCGACAGTTCGGTGCGCGCGGTGACGGCATCGAGCAGCGCAGGGCCCGGATGCGCAAGCACCTCGCGGACGCCCGCCTCGACCTCGCCAGGGTCGGTGACGCGAACGCCGTGGAGTCCGATCGCGCGCGCCATCGCGGCGAAATCGGGATTGTCGAGCGCGACGCCGGTCTCGATCATCCCCGCCGCCTTCATCTCCATTTCGACAAAGCCGAGCGTGCCGTTGTTGAAGACGATGATCTTCACGGGCAGGCCGAGCTGCCGAACGGTCAGCAATTCACCCATCAGCATCGCGAGGCCACCGTCGCCCGACAGGCTGACGATCTGACGGCCGGGATAGGCGGCCTGCGCGCCGATCGCCTGGGGCAGGGCGTTTGCCATCGAGCCATGGTTGAACGACCCGATCAGTCGGCGGCGGCCGTTCATCTCGAGGTAGCGCGCTGCCCAGACGGTCGGGGTGCCGACATCACATGCAAAGACGGCGTCGTCGCTTGCTAGGTAGCTGACGACGCGCGCGACATGCTGCGGGTGGATCACGCCGCTGCCCGGGGTGCCGGTCGCGAGCTCGTCCAGGCCTTTGCGCGACTTGGCGTAATCCTCGCGTGCGTCGCGCAGGAAGGCGCCGTCGCGCTCGCGTGTCAGCAGCGGCAGGACATGGTCGATCGTCGCGCCGACGTCGCCGACCAAGCCGAGGTCTATCGCGGTACGGCGGCCGAGATTTTCGGGCCGCAGGTCGATCTGCGCCACCTTCGCCTTTTCCGGATAGAATTGGCGGTAGGGAAAATCGGTGCCGAGCATCAGCAGCGTGTCGCAAGCCATCATCGCGTCATAGCCGGACGAGAAGCCGATCAGCCCGGTCATGCCGACATCATAGGGATTTTCATATTCGACGAATTCCTTGCCGCCGAGTGCATGGACGACCGGTGCCTGGAGCACGCCGGCAAGCGCGACGAGTTGCGCATGCGCCCCCCGACAGCCGCGACCCGCAAGGATCGTCACCTTGCCGGCGTCGTTCAGCAGCGCGGCAAGGCTGGCGAGCGAGGCCTGATCGGGGATGATCGTGGCCGCTTCGGGCAGCAACGCGGTGCGGGATCGGGCGATAAGGCCCGTGGTCGTGCGCAATGCAACATCGCCCGGCATCGCGACGACCGCGACGCCACGATGGCCGACCGCGGCACGGATCGCTGTGTCGAGCGTGCGCGGCATCTGATCGGCATCGGAGATCGTCTCGCAATAGACGCTGCATTCGCGGAACAGCGCTTCGGGACGGGTTTCCTGGAAATAGTTGGAGCCGATTTCGGCGCTCGGTATCTGCGCCGCAATTGCGAGCACGGGGACGCGGGTCCGGTTGCAGTCGTACAGCCCGTTGATCAGATGCAGGTTGCCCGGCCCGCAGGACCCGGCGCAGACCGCGAGCTTGCCGGTCAGTTGCGCTTCGGCGCCGGCCGCGAAGGCCGCCGCTTCCTCGTTGCGAACGTGCACCCATTCGATCGTTCCGCTCCGCCTGAGCGCTTCGGTGAGGCCGTTCAGGCTGTCGCCGGCCACGCCATAGATTCGCTCGACGCCGGCAAGCTCGAGCGTCTCGACGAACAGGTCGGCGATCAGGGTCTTGGGCATCGGGCGTCTCCGGGTCTCGAAAAAGGGTGAAGGTCGAGGCCTCAACGCGTCCCGGCGGCAAGTGACGCGGCGAAATCGCGGAATCGAACCTGGGAGCGGTACGGCCGGATCGTTGCAGAAATGTAACAAGTTCAAATTTTCGGTTGGAAAACGCGCGCAGATACGATCTCGTTACCCTGAATAGGTTGCATTCAAAATTTGGAAACCCGAGCATGCGCAACGGATCCCGGCAACATGCCGGGCCCATGACAAAGGATTGATTTCGGCACGGCCAGTATTGCGTGAGCAAACGACGTAAATCGTCGATGGACTTGGGGGAAGGATCCGAAAAGGCGCTCACCATTCGGGGGTAGCCTAATGAAGATCGCTCATCATATCTCGCGTCACGCCTTGATCGTTGCCGTTGCTGCTGGGGGGGCATGTTTCGGCCAGTGCCCAAGAGCTTGCCCAGACGACAAACCCCGCCACGGTAGGATCGGCCAGCCCGCCGACAAGTGATGCGTCCGCCGACATCCCCGACGACATCATCGTGACGGGGACGCGTGTGACCGGTATTACTGCCGCCGAAAGCGCGGCGCCGATCAAGGTGCTTGATGCCGACATGATGAGCCATGTCGGCCAGCCCAATCTGAACCAGATCCTGACGCAGCTGGTCCCGTCCTTCACCGCGCAGGCATTTGGCGGCGACACCGCGAACCTGACGCTTTCCGCGCGGTTGCGCGGGCTGAGCCCCAACCACACACTGGTGCTCGTCAATGGCAAGCGCCGGCATGGCACCGCCAACCTTGCGGTGCTCGGCGGGCCCTATCAGGGGGCCGCGACCGCGGATCTCGACCTGATCTCCCCCTCGTCGATCAAGCGGATCGAGGTTCTGGAAGACGGCGCGGCGGCGCAATATGGCTCGGATGCGATCGCCGGGGTGATCAACATCATCCTCAAGGACGGCGGTACGGGCGGCGATGGCTATGCGACCGCGGGCGAGAATTACCAGACGGGCGGGCGGACCTATGCCGGGACGCTGCATCTCGCGACCAAGATCGGCGAGGACGGGTTCCTCAACGTGACCGCATTTCACCGCTATCACGACTTCACGCAGGTCGGCGGGCTCGACCGGCGGGTGACGGACGGTGATGGCAAATTGCTGACCGGCACGACGTCGCCGGCGCTAAGTCCCCTGCAACAGCAACTCTACCCCAATATTTCGGGCTTTCCGTACGTCAATCGCATCAACGGCGATGCGCAATCCCGCCTTACCAACCTGCAATTTAACAGCGCCTACGACTTCGGCGCGGCGGAGGTTTACAGTTTCGGCACCTATTCGAAGCGGATCGCCAGCGCGTACGAAAATCTGCGCGTACCGACGCGGGTCTCGCGGACGGTCGGTGGGGTCACGACCTATTTCGATCCTGACGGCGACAGCCCGGTCAACGGCTTTTCACCGCGCGAAAAGATCCGCGAGGACGACATGGCGTTTACCGGCGGGGTTCGCGGACTGCTGAGCGGTTTCACTTACGACCTGTCGACCAGTTTCGGGCAGGACAAGAACCTGATCTACACCGTCGATTCCGCCAACGCCTCGCTCTACGCGGATACCGGATTTACGCCGACGAGCTTCTATAACGGCTTCTTCAAGGCGACCGAGTTCACCGCGAACGCCGATGTCACCCGCGAGATCGCGGTGGGCATGGCGGCCCCGCTGAACCTCGCATTCGGCGCGGAGTATCGAAAGAACGTGTACGAGATCGGCTCGGGCGATGCCGCATCGATCTACAAGGAGGGCGGGCAATCCTATCCCGGGTTCCGGCCATCCGATGCGGGCGTGAACGGCCGCAACAGCCAGGCGGCCTATGTCGATGTCGCGATGATGCCAATCGACGGGCTGAAGGTCGATGTCGCCGGACGCTATGAACATTATTCCGATTTCGGCAGCAAGTTCATCTACAAGGGGACGAGCCGGTACGACTTTTCGGATTCGTTCGCGCTGCGCGGCACGGTCTCGACCGGGTTCCGGGCGCCGACGCTCGCGGAGTCCTATTATTCCGCGACCAATGTCTCGCCGACGTCCGCGTTCGTGCAGCTGCCGGCCAATTCCGCCGCGGCCAAGCTCTTGGGGTTTGCCAATCTCAAGCCGGAGAAATCGACCAATTTCAGCCTGGGGACCGTGCTGCGCCCGGCACCGCGCCTGACGATCACGATCGACGCCTATCAGGTCAAGATCCGCGACCGCATTCTCGGGACCGGCTCTCTGTACGGCAGCGGTGGTGCGACGAACTTCCCGATCGTGACCGCGGCCATTCGGGCGAATGGCAACATCCTCGACCCGACCGTCAATCAGACCGGGATCAACATCTTCACCAACGGCGCGGACACGCGGACCCGCGGCATCGATCTGGTGGCGAGCTACGTCACCGATCTTGCGGACTATGGCAAAGTGAACTGGATGCTGTCGGGCAATTATAACGAGACCAAGGCGCTCAGACTGAATGCGGCGCCTGCGACGCTCGGCGGCATCCCGCTCTTTGACCAGGAGGCGATCAGCTATCTCGAGACGGCGTCGCCCAAGACCAAGGTGATCGGTTCGATCGTCTATGCGCTCGACAACTTCGGTGCGACGCTGCGCAGGACCGTCTACGGCAAGACGACGGCGTATCTGACCCCGGATGGCGGCGCATATTATAAGCAGACGGTCGGGTCGGCGTTCATCGGCGATGTCGAACTCAACTACGATCTCACCGCCGCACTCAAGCTGTCGGTCGGTGCCAACAACCTGTTCAACAAGCGGCCGCCGACCGTCGGGCTGGTGCCGGGGTCGACCAACTCGCTGGTCAACGACGCCAATGTTCTCGACGGGCCGCTGACGTTCAGTCCCTACGGCATCAACGGCGGCTATTATTACGCGCGCTTCAATATCACCTTCTGACGAGATCGGGCGCGGCGCTCGGCGGCCGCGCCCGAACCTGCCTGCACGTCAGGCGGGGGCCATGACCGACAGGATATCATCGACCTGTGCGGTGGCGAACGCGGTATATTCGTCGCCGATCGCATAGGGCAGCAGGATGCGGCGCCCCTGCAACAGCCCGCCACAGCTATAGGTGACGTTCGGCACATAGCCGCCACGCTGCTCCGCGCTCGGGAACAGGAGCGGGGAGGGCGTGCGCGCCAGCACACGGCTGGGGTCCGCCTTGTCGAGCAGGCATGCGCCGATGCAATAGCCGCGGACCATGCCGACGCCGTGGGTGAAGACCAGCCAGCCCTCGTCGATCTCGATCGGGGATCCGCAATTGCCAAGCTGCACGAATTCCCACGGATATTTCGGTGCCATGATCGGCGTCCCGCGCTCCCAGGTGTAAAGATCGTCCGAGCGGAGCAGCCAGATCGTCTCGCTGTCCTGCCGTCCGAGCATCACGAACTGGCCATCGATCCGGCGCGGGAACAGCGCCATGCCCTTGTAGCCGGTCATGGCGCCGGCGAGGGGGCGCATTTCGAAGGTCCGCATGTCGACGCCGCGGAGCATTTCCTGCTGAACCTTGCGTCCGTCGAACGCGGTATAGGTCCCGATGATGCTGCGAACGCCGTCATGATCGGTAAAATTGACGAGGCGCAAATCCTCGACACCCTGGCGCTGGCTGGGCAGCACGGGAAAGATGACCGTTTCCGACGCATCTTGGCTGTCGTCGCATAAGAGCCGGACCCAGCCATCCTGGTTGCGGTCGATTCGTGGCGGCACACCATGCGGGCTTGCCGGATCGATCACGAGGCGATCGTCGGGGCCCCATTCGCCAGTCCGGAACGTGACCGAGGAAATATGTCCTTCGCCGATGCCGCGCAACGACAGCACGAACTTGACGCCGCCCGTGGCCGATGCGGGTTCGTCGTCGATCCGCGCGATGCTCGGATTGAACAGGGCCGCCGACTCGAACGCATATTCCTGACTGAAATAGGCGCCCAGCAGCAGGGCCTCGTCGGCGTCGATGTCGCCGATATCAAGCTCATCTTGAACCTCGGCAAAGCGGCGGCGGAAGACCTCATCGGCATTGCGATGCCGCTCCTCCATCGGTTTTGCGAGCAGTTCGACCATGCGTTTGCGCAGCGCGGGGTCGAGTGCCATCACCCGCTGCGCCACCGTTTGCGCGCGCGATGGACGGTTGGCCGCAAATGCCTCGGGATAGCTGAAGCTGAACGGGCGGATCACCGTTCGCGAAGGATCGGGCTTGAGTTCGATCTCAAGCTTCTTGAAGACGTTGGCAGCTTCCATGCGCGGACCTTTCATCGGGCGGCGTCCTGCATGCGCACACCCTTGCCCCGTTCAGCGATAGACCGCGCGTTTATATCCATGGATCGCATCGCCGCGGCGGATTTCCCCGTGACCTGCTGCTCTCGGACCTGACCGGAAATCGTCCAACAACTTTGCTATTGATAACCACTCGCAAACTTCTGTAGGGCATGACCATGCAGGCCACCCCGCAGCGCACGCCGGACCTAGGGCGAACGGCAACGTCGCCGCGGCGTCGGTTGCGTCCTGCGGTCGTGCCGATGATTGCCCGGATCGGGACCGCGCTGGTCGGTGGCTATGTTCTTGCCTCGGCGGTCGCCACGCTGATCGCGCGGCTGCTGCCAGTGGACCGTGCCGAGGCGACCAGCTGGGGAATGATCCTCTCGTTCCTGGTCTACGCAATCGCCGCGCTTTGGAGCTTTCACGGGCCACGCGTGATGCGCGTCATGCTCGGCATCTGGGGCGGCAGCGCGGCGATCGGCCTGGCACTGGCCTTGCTCGGGGTCCGCCCATGACGGCTGCCTTGCCGCTGCGGCAGAGCATGGCGTGGATCCATGGGTGGCTGGGACTGCTCGCGGGATGGCTGCTGTTCGCGATGTTCCTGACGGGGACGGCAAGCTATTTCCGGCCCGAAATCACTCAGTGGATGCAACCCGAAATCCGCGCGAGCACGGTGTCGCCTGCGCAGGCGGCGCAAGGCGCGATGACCTATCTGCAGCGGATCGGCGCGGGTGACGACGTCCAGTGGTTCCTCTATCTTCCCGATGCCCGCTCGGCAGTGACGCGCGTGTTCGAGCAGCGGAGTCCGACGTCGACGGCACCGCCACGTCCCGCCGAACTGACGCTCGATCCCCGCAGCGGTGAGCCGGTTCGTGCCCGCGAAACGCGCGGCGGCGAGCATTTCTATCGGTTCCACTTCCAGCTTCAGCTGCCCTATCCCTGGGGGCGCTGGCTGGCCGGACTGTGTGCGATGGTGATGCTCGCGGCGATCGTCTCGGGGGTGATCACGCACAAGCGGATCTTTGCCGATTTCTTCACGCTGCGCTGGAACAAGGGACAGCGCAGCTGGCTCGATGCGCATAACGTCTCGGCCGTGCTTGCGCTGCCCTATCACGCGATGATCACCTATACCGGGCTGATCACGCTGGTGGCGATGTACATGCCGTGGCCGGCGATGGTGAACTACAAGACGCCGCTCGATTACGGGGCGGTCGCATTCGGCATTCCGACCGAACGCGCCGCGACCGGCATTGCCGCGCCGCTGCTGCCGATCGGGCCGATGATCGAGAAGGCCGAAGCGGTGCTCGGCGCGCCTGCGACGCGGGTCGTGGTACGCCATCCGAATGATCGTGCGGCAACGGTGACGGTGTATCGGCATGCCGGCGTGTCGATCAATGCGCGGCTGCCATCGGTGACCTATTCGGGAAGCACTGGGCAAATGCTCGAGCGATCGGGCGGCACCGGGCCCGCGCTGATGACTGCGGGGGTGATGCTCGGTCTACACGTCGCGAGCTATGCGGGTACCGGGCTGCGCTGGGCCTATTGCCTGCTCGGCCTGACCGGCGCCGCGATGGTCGGTACGGGCCTGCTGCTCTGGACGACCAAGCGGCGGCGGCCGGGCGCGGCGCCGTTCCCGGGGCTGACGCTTGTCGAGCGCTTGAACATCGCGGTGATTGCCGGGCTGCCGGTCGGGATGGCAGCGTATCTCCTGGCGAACCGGGTGATTCCTGCCGATGCGGCCGGGCGCGCCGATGGCGAAGTCGCCGCGATGTTCTGGGCCTGGGGCGCGGTCGCAGTCATGCAGCTGGCCCGATCGCCGCGGCGCGCCTGGATCGAGAGCTTCGCGATCGGCGCCATCGCGTTTGCCGCAATTCCGGTCATCAATGCCGTAACGACCGCGCGCGGTCTGCCGGCCTCATTGCGTGGCGACGACCCGGTATTTGCCGGGTTCGACCTGACCATGCTCGCGATCGCCACCGTGCTGGCGATGGCGGCATGGCGTGTCGCGCAACTTCGTCCGGCGGCTCCGGTACGACGTCCTGCCCGTGGAGTGGTTCATGCTTGAAACGATCATCGTTGCACTGGCGGGCTGGATGCTGCTCGCGGCCTCCGCGTTTCGCTATCGCCGGGATCTCGGGATCACCGCACCCGGGACGATACGGCTGTTGCGGATCGCCGCCGCCGCCGCGCTGACGCTGGCGTTCCTGCGGTGCGGGGCGCCGGTCAGCGGCGAACGCGTCGTGCGGTTTCTGGGTGGTGGCTCGATCGCGGCGGTCATCATGGTCGGCACGCTGTCGGTCGCGCCGATGTTCATTTTGCGGCCCGTCGTCCTGATCCTCGGCATGGCGCGTGCCCTACGACCTTCGAAAGACGAACACCGTACCGCTTCGGCCTGACGGCGGAAGCGGTACGGAGGGTGCCGGTCGTTCTCAATCGGCCTGAGGCCTCGATCCGCCACAGTTGTGGCGGATCGCAACCATCCTAGCGATTTACCGTGGCAGCCGGTGCGCGGGGTAGCGTTTGCGCGACGGGTGTGCCGACGGGTGCCGGTGGCGGCGTGACACCGGTTACGGATGGGGCGCAGCCTGGGACGGTGGACGGCGCCATTACACCGGGAGGGGCCAAGTTCGCGCCGCCCGGTGGCGGAGGCGGCGGACCATCGTGGCCGGGACCACCGGGGGCGCGAGGACCACCGGGGCCATGCGGCGGCGGCCCGCCCGCGACGATCCGCCCATTCGGATCGACCAGATAGGAGGCGCGCAGCTGTCCGTTGTCGTAGCGCCCCTGTACCGTCATCGTCGCGCCGGCGGTAACGCCATCACCGTTGCGGCCGGCATCGATCATCGTCCGCCCGGTTGCGTCCTGAAGGACGAAGCGGTCACCGAAGATCTCGACCACACGGCCCTTCACCGTCACCACGCCGCTCGTGCCCGACAGTCGGGCGATCGCGGTCGGCGTGGTGGGGGCCATCTCGATGCCGGGCCGCGTCAGCGATACGGCGCTGGCGCCGCCTGCGACGCCGACTGCGAGCAGGGCGGCAGCGGCGAGCCTCATCCGCGTTCCGCGGTTCAGTGTTTCCATCAAACGGGGCATTCATCGTCTCCTCTTCGTGTCGATGACCGGCTTCTAGGCGCCGCATCCCCACGCCCCGCTGAACTTCCCCGTTCAGTTTGGGTTTAGCGTGCACAGCTAGCGAGGTCGTCATGCGTATATTGCTCGTCGAGGACGATCCCGATCTCGGCCCCGCGCTGGCCAAGGCCTTGCGAGGCGAGAACTGCGCGGTCGATCTTGCCGCAAACGGCGTCGATGCGGGGCATCTGGGCGACACCGAGGCCTATGACGCCGCCGTGCTGGATCTTGGCCTGCCGGGCCGAGACGGCGTCACGATCCTGCGGGACTGGCGGGCGGCGGGGCGCGACCTTCCCGTGCTGATCCTCACCGCGCGCGACGGATGGTCGGACAAGGTGGCGGGGTTCAAGGCGGGGGCCGATGACTTCATGACCAAGCCATTCCGCGTCGAGGAATTGGTCATGCGGCTGCGTGCGCTGGTGCGCCGGGCGGCGGGGCATGGCGCCACGCGGCTCGAATGCGGCCCGCTCGCCTTCGAGACGCAGATCGGCCAGTTCGAGCTGGACGGTTTGCCGATTAAGCTGACTGCGCTCGAATGGCGGGTGCTCTCGGCGCTGATGCTGTCGAAGGACGCCGTGATCGAGCGGTTGGCGCTGATGGAGCGTGTCTATGAGGGCGATGCGGACGTCGATTCGAACAGCCTCGAGGTGATCGTAGGTCGCCTGCGCAAGAAGATCGGCGCGTCGCTGATCGATACCGTGCGCGGTCGAGGTTACCGGCTTGCGACGCCGATACCCCGATGACGCTGATCCCGCGGTCGATTCATGGGCGGATGCTCGGCCTTTCACTGCTCGCCACCCTCGTTGCTCTCGCGGTTGCGGGCGCGGCGATCGCCGGCGTGCTGCAGCGGTTCGTCACCCAGGGGCTCGACCAGCGGCTCGATGCCGAATTGTCCCTGCTTGCCGGTGCGGTCGATGGCGATGGGCGGATCGACCGGGCGCGACTGACACGGCTTCGTGGCCTGCTCGATGCCGGCCCTGGCTGGCAATGGCAGATCAGCGGTCCGGCACAAACAGTGAGTTCCGCCGAATTTCCGACGCTGCGGACGCCCGGCCCGGCACCGCGAGACGCGCTGCGCGGGGAAGGGGAGGCGCGTCCGCAACCACTGGAGGGACGCGACGGGGTCCATGCTCGACAGATTTCGATCGCGACCGACGCGGGGCCGGTGGTGCTGACCGCAGCGGCACCGCGCGACGTCGTCGCCCGACCGATCCAGGCGGCGGTGGTGCCGTTGCTCGCGACGCTCGGCATCCTTGGCATCTTGCTAGGAATTGCGACGCTGGTGCAGGTGCGGATCGGATTGCGACCGCTGCGCGCGTTGCGCGACGGTGTAGCCGCGATGCGCAGGGGGGCCGCCAGTGTGTCCGAAGCGCAGCCCGACGAGCTTCGTCCGCTCGCGATCGAACTGAACGCACTCGCGCGGGACAATGCGGCGGCGCTCGCGACCGCGCGCGCGTCGGCGGCTAATCTGGCGCATGCGCTGAAGACCCCCGTCGCGACGCTTGCGCTAACGGTGCGTGACGATCCGGCCCAGGCGGCGCAGCTTGCACGGATCGACGCAACGATCCGGCATCATCTTGCCCGGGCACGCAACATCGCCGGCGGTCATGCGAGCCGCACCGCACTCGCCCCCGCGATCGCCGATCTGGTGTCGACGATCCGGCGGCTGAGGATGGAACGCGGCGTCGTGATCGATGCCGCGATCGATTCCGCGCTGCACGTCGCGGTCGATGCCGCGGATCTAGACGAGCTGGCGGGCAATCTGATCGACAATGCCGCGCGGCATGCGCGAACGACGGTGCGTGTCGCCGCGAGGGTCGATCAGGGCATGATCCGGCTCAGCGTCATCGACGATGGCCCGGGCATCGCGCTGGCGGACCGTCAGCGGGCGACCGCAGCCGGCGTGCGGCTCGACGAACGCGAGGATGGTCATGGGTTCGGCCTGGCGATCGCGCGCGAGCTCGCGGCGCTGTATGGCGGCGTGCTGGTCCTCGACGATGCCCCAGGCGGTGGGCTCTCGGCTTCGGTCACATTGCCGATCGGTACCGCGGTCTAGGACTAGCCGGAATGCGCGGCGATCAGGTCCGCGGCGTTCGGACCGCGCAGGATGCGGATGCCGTCGTCGCGATATTCGACCAGCCCCATCGCGACAAAGGCGTCGAGCCAGCCCTGCATCGGCCACCAGCCCCAGCGCGCATGGAATATCGTTGCGTTGCGGACGATGTCGTCGAGATGCTGGACGGGCGGATCATAGCTGTCGTGATACTGATGACAGGCGATCGCCCCGCCGACGAAAATCAGCGGGGTTTGTGCATGCTCGGCGCGAAAGCCGAAGTCGGTGTCTTCCGCACCATAGCCAACAAACGCCTCGTCGAAGCCGCCCAGTGCCTTGAACCGCTTCCGGCGGATCGCGAACGCCAGCGACCAGAACAGACCGGGATTGGTTTCGCGCCGCGTGCCCGTGGCGGGAAAACTGCGCACCGGATGTGGCCGCCCTGCCGCCAGCAGGACCTCTTCGTTCCACGTCGAACGTGCGTCGTCGGGCCCGAGATAGCGGATATCCGCGCAGAGCAACGCATCGTCCTTATCGAGCACCGCACCCATCCTGCCGAGACACTGCTTCATGGGGATACAGTCGACGTCGAGAAACAGCAGATGTGCGGACGTCGCGTGCCGCGCCGCAAGGTTGCGTGCGGCGGCGAGCGCGAGGGTGCCGGTCTGGAGCCGGTGGACGTGGACGGGGAAGGGCGCCTCCGGCTGCGCGACCGGGTCGCTGCTCATGTCGACGACAATCAGTTCGGCGGGGGCAACCGCGCTCCGTTTCAGGCCCTCGACCAGCTGGATCAGATGGGGTTCGCGGTCCTTGACGAGGGTCAGGACGGAGAGCGGCGTCATCGCAGGGACCACAGGTCGAGGCGGTACGCGTGGGTCCGTTCCGCACGCTCGATCGCAAAATCGCCGAGCCGGTCGCGCAGCTTGGTGACGGCTGCGTCGCCGGTCTGTGGATAGTCGGTATCGCCCGTCCAGTGCACGAGTATGATCCGGCAATCGGGCGTGGCGCTGGCGCGGATCGCAGCGGCTGCGCGCTCGATATCCGCGTCGTCCCAGTAATAGACGACCTCCGACAGCACGACGAGATCGAACGCGCCTTCGGGTGACTCGGCCGGGAAGCTACAGCGGGTGACCGTGACATTGGACAGTGCGGCGCAGCGCGACCGGGCAAGCTCGACCGCGCGCAGGCTGATGTCGATCGAGGTCAGGGTATCGCACAAAGGCGCAAGCCGCGCGGTCAGCACGCCGTGGGCGCAGCCGATCTCAAGGGCGGAACGATAGCGTCGATCGTCGATCGCGGCGATCGTCGCATCGAACTTTGCGGCTTCATACGGGCTCGAGGCGAGCGACCAGGGATCATCGTCGCCGGTGAAGACGTCGTCGAAATAGCGCGCGTCGAGGCTATGGTCGGGTCGCATGTCGGCTCGCCAGATAGAGGAGATCGGTGCCCGGCATGCGCTGCTGCGCGCGCGGCAGGCGAAAGCCGTCGCCCATCAATCCGGTCAACTGGCTGCGGTGCGCGCGAAGCGCGGCGCTGCGCCGGCCGGTCGGCATCGCCGCGGTGCGGACGACGCGCTTGCCCGCGGGGCGTTCGCCCCAGACGGCATATTCGAAGATCGCGACCGGCCTGCGCGCCGCGTACGCAGCATGCACCGCAAGCGTGAAGCACGCGGCATGATCGCAATGCGGCTCGCCTGCCGCGGTTGTCGCGATCGCGTTGACCGCGTGCCGGCGCAACAGGGCCGCGAGTTGCCGCACGGACCGACGGAACGCGGCGCTTCCGGGGCGGTGCGGGTTTGCATCGTGCCAGTCGAGAAACCGCGGGACGATCCGCCGTTCGCCGGTCAACAGCGCGACGGCATGTCGTGCTTCACTGCGCCGTCGCCGGATAAGCGCGCTACGATCCGCCGGCGTCGGGCAGGGATGCGAACCCGATCCGTCGGTCAGGATCATCACCCCGGCAAGGCGATTGCGCGCCGCCGTATCGACGATCAATGCCCCCGTGCCGAGCGTTTCATCATCGGCGTGCGGCGCGAGCACCAGCCACCGCGCGCTGCGCCAGGGACTTCGGCTCAGTGCAGTCGCGGGGGTCACCACAAGCGGTCACCGGCGCCCCAGACGTCGCGGTCGAGCCAGGCGAGCGCCGCCTGATCGCGCGCATAATCAGGGCCTGCCTGACGCAGATAGAGGCTAAGGTCGCGGCTGATCTTGTCCGCACGCTCACCATCAAACGCGCTGCGCGTACCGAGCAGACGGGCGGCGGCTTCCATGACGTCAAGCGCGGCACGCTCGACGACACCACGCGTCATCTGGACGAAGACGATGGCGTCGGCCTCCTCACGCGCGGCACGTCCCGCAGCCTCGCGGATCCAGAGGTAGGCGGTGCGCGCGGCAACTACCGCCTCGGCGAAGCGCGCACGCTGGACGGGGTCGCCGCGCGCGGCGTCGGACAAGGCGCGCCGGGTCTCGGTCAGCAGCCCCTCCATGCCGCCAAGCTGGACCGCCAGGAACCGCCATGCCCCCGCGGTGAACCGGGGTTCGCGGTCATAGTCGCCCGGTGCGCCTAGCGTCTGCATGACGCCGGCGGGATAGCCCGAACATTCGTAGCGACCACTCATGCTCGCGCGCATGCCGCGCACGCGCCAGCGGGACGCGTCGGTACGCACGGGATCATCGGCCGGGATGACGACGATCGGACGCTGGCCCGCCGCCGGACGCGCGGTGACGATCGCGTAATCGATACCGCCGGCGCCGCTTGCGAAGTGCTTGGCCCCATCGAGCACAGGGCCGTCAGGACCGTCGGTTACCGCGACGCCGGGCGGAGGTTCGGTCGCCCAGACGCCGAACCAGGCGCCGCGGTCGAGTTCGGTATCGAGCCAGGCAAGTTGATCCGCCGATGCATACCAGTCGAACAGTGCGAGCGCATTGACATGGCCCTCGAACAGCCGCCCGACGCTGAGGTCGCCGCGTCCGACCGTCCGCAGCGCATCGAGCAGTTCATCGGGTGCACAATTGGCCTGCCCACCGAGCGCCCGCGGGGCGAACCGCCGGTGCAGGCCGTGGCGGACCAGTGCGGCCATGCTGTCCGCGGGAAACATCGGGGCGGCATCATAACGCTCGCCGCAGGACGCGAGCGTCTCGACGAGGTCGAGGGACGGCGTCGCGGCGGCCGGCCGTGCAGTCGGGCCACTCATCGGTCGAGCCCCAGCGGCATGTCGCAGCGCATTGGCGGGAGCAGGGGTTCATCGCGCGCGACCCCGGAATCACCACCCGGCTGGTCGCGCCGCATCCGTCGCCACGCCGCGCGTGCGCGCCACTGATCGAACGACGGCAGAAAAGTGGGCTCGCCGCGCGCCACGCGATCGGACAGCGCCTGCATATGGTCCGCCATGCCCCCGGTCGCGCGACCGATGGTGCGCGCGGACACACGGGTCCACACACTCATCGGATGACCGAGCCGACCACCTGCCGCGACCGCTGCCTCGACCAGTGCACGGTCTTCCCCGGCGGGGATAGCGGGGACACCGCCCGCCGCACGGTAGAGCGGGGCAAGAATTGCCAGGCTTGCGCCGGTATGATCGCCGTGACGGGGCGCCGGATCCCAGCGGCACGGATCGATGTCGTCCTCGATCGCGCGTACACAGGCCCAGTAGCGGTCGAGCTTGATCTGCATCGCGTCCATGTCCGCCGCGAGCGGTTCGGCATCGTCGACGACGATCCGGCCGCCGACGATATCGAGCCCCGCGTCGATCGCGCGAAGCATCGCCGAGATCCAGTCGGGCGGCGGCCGGGTGTCCGCGTCGGTGGAGATGAGAACGCCGCGATGCGGATCGATGCGTGCAAAGCCGGCCTCCATCGCCAAGCGTCGTGCGGTGCCGGCATGCGCGCGCTCGGGCGGAAGATCGTGGCAGGCTACGGCAAGATGCAGTCGCTCGCCCCAGGCTGCCTGTGCCCGGGCCACCGCGGCGACGCTGTCATCGACGGTGTTGTTGATCAAGATCGAGACGCGGATCGGTCCATCCACGTCCTGTCGCGCGAGGGCGTCGAGCAGAATTGGCAGGCGGTCTGCCTCGTCACGCGCGGGCACGCATACGCAAAAGCGGGCGTCCGTCATGCCGCCCCCGCCAACGTGATCGGATAGTCAGACGCGCGGCCCCGTGCGGCGTGGCGTGTCGGCTGGATCATCTCTTCGTATAAATCCTCATAGCGGTCGATCATGACGTCGGCGTCGCAGATCGCCTCCGCGCGCAGGCGGCAGGCGCGGCGGTCGAGCAGCACCGCCCGCCGCGCGGCATCCGCGAGCGATGCGACATCGTCCGCGCGTGCGAGCGTGCCACAGGACTCGTCGAGGAGCGCCGGAATCGCGCCGCGCGCAAAGGCGGCGACGGGCGTCCCGGACGCGAGGGCTTCGGCGACCACCAGCCCGAACGGCTCCTCCCAGCGGGGCGTGCAGAGGAACGCACTCGCGCCGCCGACGAGCGCGCCGAGTGCCGCATGCTCGAGATGCCCGACATGCGTGACGTCGGCGCCGAGCCGCGGCAGGATCTCGGCTGCATAGTAATCCGGATCGGAGATCGGTCCGGCGATGCGGAGCGGATAGCCTGCCAGCCTCGCCGCGTCGATCGCCAGATGAAGGCCCTTTTCGGCGACGATCCGCCCATACCAGACGAGATAGCGGTCCGGACTTGCGGCAGGTTGGAAGGGGAAGCTCGCAAGGTCGATACCGTTCGGGATCGTCCGGTCGATCGGCGTCACGTGGCTCCACAGACCACGGATCGTATCTGATACGGCAACGAAGCGCATCGATGGTGACTTGCAGAGGCGGATGCCGCTTTCCAGCCAGCAGAACGGGGGTGTGTGCAGCGTCGTGACCATCGGCGTATCGAGCGTTTCCGCCATCGAGACGGGAAGATAGTGGAGCGAGTTGTTGTGGATGACGTCGAACCGTCGATTTCTCAGCATGCTCATCAACCGCAGATAGGCATGGTGTTCGCGGAAGAACGTCACGTCCTGCGCTTCGGCGGTGCCGGTTTCGAGAAGCGAGGTTTCGTCGCAGATTGCCTCGAGCCCCATTGCCGGATCGGATTTCATCGATGCGAATACTGTGACCGCATGTCCACGTCGGCGTAACGCGGTCGCCAACAGGTGCGTATGCATCTCGAGACCGCCAGCAAAAGGCTCGCGGATGGCATATTTGAGATGCGCAATAATTGCGATTCGCATTCCGGCCCCTTCACCAGCGATCACGATCTAAATCGCGTCGATTCGGTGAGAAACGCATCAATTCGGCTTTTATGTCCGCAACTCGGACCTTGTTTGTGCTAATCTATATCAATACTATAGCGGGTCGCGGTCAGGCTGCATGTCGGGATGTGCAGCGACGAAGGCCGGCAGGGTCGCGGCGTTCGTGGCGGCGGTGGCCAGACAGGGGTAGCGTGAGAGATCGACGGCGAAGCGTCCGGCCGCATAGACCTGCGGCACGAGATAGCAGTCGGCCAGCGTCGGCGTGGCGCCAAAGGCATAGCCGTCGCCATGGCGAGCGATCTGTGGCTCGATCGCATCGAATCCCGCGGTCATCCACCGCGTCATCCAGGCCGATACCTGATCGGGCGTCGCGGCGAAATCTGTCCTGAGTGCATCAAGGATCCGCAGATTGTTGACCGGATGAATGTCGCACCCGATCGTCGCCGCAATGCCGCGCACGATCGCGGCCTCGGTCGGATCGGCGGGCAATAGCGGCGCCGCCGGATAGGTCGCGTCGAGCCATTCGAGGATGGCAGGCGACTGCGTCAGGATCGTGCCGTCGCCGATCTCGAGCGCAGGTACCAGCCCTTGCGGGTTGAGCGCGAGATAGGCCGCGTCACGCTGCTCGCCGGTCCTGAGGTCGTGCGTGCGTTGCTCATAAGCGCACTGCTTCAGGTTCAGCCCGATCCGCACACGGTACGAGGTTGTCGACCGCCAATAGCCGTGCAGGATCATGCCGGCAGCACCGCCTTGGGGAAATCGGCCCAGACAGCGTCATAATCGAGCTGGGCATGCTCCAGCGCATGCGGCGTCGGTCGGTAGGGCCAGCAGCTCTCGACCATGAAGGCCATGGTCCCGTCGATCTTGTGCGGCTTGAGATCGGCGTTGGTCGCGGCAGTCCAGCTATCGAGGTCGGGACCGTGGCCTGCCATCAGATTGTGCAGGCTCAGACCGCCGGGCGTGAAGCCGGCCGCCTTGGCGTCATAGGCGCCGTGGATCAGCCCCATCGCCTCGGACATGACGTTGCGGTGGAACCAGGGCGGGCGGAACGTGTCCTCGGCGACCATCCAGCGCGGCGGGAAGACGACGAAATCGGCGTTCGCGCGCCCGGGTACGTCGGAGGGCGAGGTCAGAACGGTGAAGATCGACGGATCGGGATGGTCGAAGCTCACCGTGTTGATCGTGTTGAACCGCGCGAGATCGTAACGCCACGGCGCCAGATTGCCGTGCCACGCCACGACGTCGAGCGGACTGTGCTCGAGCGTCGTGCACCACAGCGCTCCCATGAATTTCTGGATAACCTCGAACCGCGTGTCGCGATCCTCGAACCAGGCGACCGGCGTTTCGAAATCGCGCGGATTGGCCAGCCCGTTCGCGCCGATTGGACCTAGATCGGGCAGACGGAACAGGGCGCCATGGTTTTCCGCGACATAGCCCGTTGCTTGCCCATCGGGTAGCAAAGCCCGGAAACGAACACCGCGCGGGATGAGCGCGATCTGGCCGGGCGCGACCATGATCCGCCCGAGCTCGGTCAGAAGTTCGAGCCGGCCGGACTGCGGAATGAACAGCAGTTCGCCATCGGCATCGACAAAGACCCGCGCCGTCATGTCGCGATTGGCGGCATAGAGATGCACCGCGACGCCCTCCAGATCCGCAGGATCGCGGGTGGCGAGCATCGTCGTCATGCCGTCGATCAGGTCGGTTCCCGCTGGCGGCGGCGCGCTCGGGTCCCAGCGCAGACGGTTGGGCGCCAGCGGACCGTCCTGCGCGCCCGCCGTGAAACGTGCGGCGCCGTCATATCGTACATAGGGCGGATGTTCGGCGGTCGGGCGCATGCGGTATAGCCAGCTCCGCCGGTTCTCGTGACGCGGTGCGGTGAAGGCCGTGCCCGATAGCTGTTCGGTGTACAGCCCGAAGGGAGGTCGTTGCGGCGCATTGCGCCCGACGGGCAGCGCGCCTGCGACGGCCTCGGTCGCGACATGGTTGCCGAAACCCGAAATATAGCCGGTGTCGGCCGGGTCGTTGGCCATCGTAACACTCTCCTCGCGCACCCCTGTTCGACGTGCCGCGGTGGCCGGGGGTTTCGCTCCGAACGATGGCCCCCGGCTAATATGGTGTCAACTGTTACCAGTTTGTACTGCTTTCGCCTCCTGCCGGAAGCGGTGGAGCAGGGGTTCGGTATAGCCATTGGGCTGATCAAGGCCCTCGAAGACGAGCGCGCGGGCGGCGCGATAGGCAAGGCTGGTTGCTTCGTGCCCTGCCATCGGCCGATAGTGCTGATCGGACGCATTCTGCGCATCGACCTTTGCCGCCATCTTCACAAAGGCGGCATCGACGGCGGCGGGCGTCGCGATGCCGTGGAGCATCCAGTTCGCCATATGTTGCGAGCTGATCCGCAGGGTCGCGCGATCTTCCATCAGGCCGATGTCATGAATGTCCGGCACCTTCGAGCAGCCGACGCCCTGATCGATCCAGCGCACGACATAGCCGAGAATGCCCTGCGCATTGTTCTTGAGCTCGTCGCGGATCTCGTCGGGGGACCAGTTATGGCCGTGTGCCAGCGGGATCGTCAGAAGCTTCTCGAGCGGCGTGACGGGCTCGCTCTGTCGTGCTGCCTGCCGCGCGAAGACGTCGACGCGGTGGTAATGCGTCGCGTGGAGCGTCGCCGCGGTGGGCGAGGGGACCCAGGCAGTGTTGGCGCCGGTCATCGGGTGCGCGATCTTCTGGTCGAGCATGTCGGCCATGCGATCGGGCGCGGCCCACATGCCTTTGCCGATCTGAGCGCGACCGCTGAGGCCACAGGCGAGGCCGATCTGGACATTGCGATCCTCATAGGCGGCGATCCAGCCGCTGGCCTTCATCTCGCTCTTGCGGATCATCGGTCCGGCGCGCATCGCGGTGTGCATCTCGTCACCCGTGCGATCGAGGAACCCCGTGTTGATGAACACGATGCGGTCCTTCACCGCGGCGATACAGGCGGCCAGATTGGCCGAAGTGCGGCGTTCCTCGTCCATCACGCCGACCTTGATCGTGTTGCGGTCGAGGCCGAGCAGATCCTCGACCGCGTCGAACAGCCGATTGGTGAAGCCCGCTTCGTCGGGGCCGTGCATCTTCGGCTTGACGATGTAGATCGAACCCTGGCGGCTGTTCCGGAAGCGACCAGTACCGTTCAGATCGTGAAGCGCGATCAGCGCGGTCACGATCCCGTCGAGAATGCCCTCGGGCGCCTCCGTCCCATCGGGCAGATGGATCGCGGGCGTGGTCATCAGATGGCCGACATTGCGGACGAACAACAGGCTGCGTCCCGGCAGGACGATCTCCGACCCGTCCTGCGCGGTGTAGCGGCGGTCGTGCTCCAGCGACCGGGTCAGCGTCCGGCCTCCCTTGTCGAACTGCGCCTCCAGATCGCCCTTCATCAGGCCCAGCCAATTGGCATAGGCCGCGACCTTGTCGTCGGCGTCGACCGCGGCAACCGAATCCTCGAGGTCGACGATCGTCGTGAGCGCGGATTCGAGCCGGACATCGGCGAGTCCGGCGGGGTCGGACGCGCCGATCGGATGGTCGCGATCGATGACAAGCTCGATGTGCAGGCCATTGTGGCGCAAGAGGATCGTGCTGCCGGCATGGCCGCGGAGCTGATCCGGTTGTGCCAGCACGGGCGGGCTGCCGTCCCAGTCGGTCCACGAACCCGTCGCAAGCGGCACGCTGGAATCGAGGAACGCCTTGGCCCAGGCGATCACCTGTGCACCGCGGTCCGGATCATAGCCCCGACCGGACGGCGTTCCGGGGATCACGTCGGTGCCGTAGAGTGCGTCGTACAGGCTGCCCCAGCGCGCGTTTGCGGCGTTGAGGACGAACCGGGCGTTGAGGACCGGCACGACCAGCTGCGGGCCTGCCAGCCGTGCCACCTCGTCATCGACGCGGGTCGAGGTCGCCACGAACGGCGCAGGCTCCTCGACGAGATAACCGATCTCGCGGAGGAAGCGTGCCTGTGCATCCGGATCGACGGGGCGGCCGGCAAGCGCGCCGTACCAGGCGTCGATCTTCGCCTGCAGCGCATCGCGGCGGGCAAGCAGCGCGCGATTTTCGGGTGCGAAGCGGGCGTAGATGTCGGCCATTCCGGACCAGAAGGCGGACGGGTCGACCCCGGTGCCGGGCAGCGCCTGGTCCTCGAGAAAGCGTGCCAGCGGTGCCGCGACACGCAGCCCCGCCTTGTCGATCATGCCTTCTGACGTCGCGCTCATTGCTCTCTCCCTATCTGAAGATCATTCTATACGAACGCCAGGCTGTTCGGTAGACGATCAAGTGTTGAAGCTGTCGATCACCGGGGGAACGAATGGATCCGGATGCCGCCTTGTTTGTCGACGTCGTCGCGGCCGGAAGCCTGAGCGGAGCTGCCCGCTTGCGCGGCATCTCTCCGGCGATGGTATCGAAACGGATCGTCCGGCTAGAGACGCGGCTCGGAGTGCGGCTGCTCAATCGTACGACACGGCGGCTCGAGCCGACGGCGCGAGGCGAGCGGTATCACGCGGACATGGTCGCGATCCTTGCCGCGATCCGGGAGGCCGAGGGGCGGGTGGGCGACCGGGCCGCCGGGCCGAGCGGTCCGCTCCGCGTCAGCGCGCCGACGTCGTTCGGGCGCTTGCATATCGCACCTCGGCTCAAGCCCTTTCTCGATGCGCATCCCGACATCGCGCTCGAACTAAATCTGTCAGACGGTTTTTCGGACCTGCTCGGCGAAGGTATCGACCTCGCGATCCGGATCGCGCCGACGGTCGAGCCGGGTTTTGACGCGCACCGGCTGGGCGACAGCCGCCGGGTCCTGTGTGCCGCACCCGCTTATCTCGAAACGGCGCGCATTCCCGACAGCGCGGCGGCGCTGGGTGACCATCGGCTGCTTGCGGCGCGCGGCCAAATGCCGTGGCGGCTGACGGGGCCTGACGGCGATTTCACGATCGATGCCGCGAGCCACGTGCGCACGAATTCGAGCGAGGTCGTGAGAGAATTCGCGCTGTCGGGCGTGGGGATCGCGCTGCGGTCGCTGTGGGATGTCAGCAGCGATCTGGCGGCGGGGCGGCTCGTTCGCGTCCTGCCGGCAATCGAGGGGAGCGCGGATGTCGGGATCTTTGCGCTGCACCCGCGCGGCGCAGTGCCGTCGTCGGTTGTCGCGCTGCTCGACTATTTGCGGACGCTGTGGACACCGTCACCGCCCTGGGCCGGCTGATCAAGCGCGCTGGTCACCGCGTCGATCCGGCGGAGCATCGCCGTGAACGCGGCGACTTCGGCCGGGTCGAACTGTGCAAAGATCCGCGCCTCCAGATCGCGTGCCTTGGGTGCGACCGCAGCGTAAAGCGTGCGCCCGGCATCGCTGAGCATCAACAGGTGCGAGCGACGGTCGCTGGCATTGGCGCGCCGTTCGAGAAGCCCGCGTTCGACCAGCGCAATCGCCGCGCGGCTTACCGTAACCTTGTCCATGCGCGTGCGGTGCCCGATTTCCGCCTGCGTGATGCCGCCGGTTTCGGCGATGACGGCGACCAGCCGCCATTCGGGGATCGAGAGACCGAACAGCGATTCATAGCTGCGCGCGATCGTGTCGCTGACGAGGTTCGACGTGAACGACAGCCGGAACGGGATGAAGTCGTCGAGCAGCAGTGGGCGGTCGGATGAAGCGGTCATGGCCCGGGATAGTATCAGTTGACACGATCTGCGTAAACGCGCAGTTGGTATCCAACGATACTATAAAGCTGTGAGAGGCTGTCGCATCATGGAGCATATGGACGTCAACCCGATGGGGTTGGATGGTTTCGAGTTCTGCGAGTTCACATCGCCCGATCCGGCGGCGATGGGCAAACAGTTCGAGCAATTGGGTTTCGTGCCCGCGTCCCGGCATCCGACCAAGGCAGTGACCCGCTACAAACAGGGTCGCATTAACCTTTTGCTCAACGCTGAACCGACGGGGCAGGCCGCGACGTTCCGCGCCGACCATGGTCCTTCGGCGAACGGCATGGCGTTCCGTGTTGCGGACGCCAAGGCGGCCTTCGACGCTGCGCTGGCACGGGGCGCGAAGGCGGCCGATGCGTCGCTCGGTGCGCTGGGCGACGAGAGCTACGCGCTGGAGGGGATCGGCGGATCGCTGCTCTATCTTGTTGACCGTCATGGCGGCGCTGGCAGCCTGTACGATGCCTGGGATCAAATCCCGGGCGCGGCGGAGGCCGAGGCGGAGAATTCGGTCGGTCTCGATCTGCTCGACCATCTCACGCACAACGTAAAGCGCGGGCAGATGCGGACCTGGTCGACCTTTTACGGTCAGATTTTCGGGTTCGAAGAGCAGAAATATTTCGACATCAAGGGCAAGGCGACGGGCCTGTTCAGCCAGGCGATGATCGCGCCCGATCGCGCGATCCGGATCCCGCTGAACGAGAGCCAGGACGACCACAGCCAGATCGAGGAGTTCATCCGCGATTATAACGGCGAAGGCATCCAGCATCTCGCGCTGACCACCGACGATATCTACACGACCGTCGAGAAACTGCGGGCTCGCGGCGTCCGGCTGCAGGACACGATCGAGACCTATTACGAACTGGTCGACAAGCGTGTGCCGAACCATGGCGAAGATCTCGAGCGGCTGCGGCGCAACCGGATCCTGCTCGACGGCAATGTCGGCGAAGAGGGGCTGCTGCTCCAGATCTTCACCGAACCGCTGTTCGGGCCGATCTTTTTCGAGGTCATCCAGCGCAAGGGCAATGAGGGGTTCGGCAACGGCAACTTTCAGGCGCTGTACGAATCGATCGAACTCGACCAGATCCGGCGTGGGGTGATCACGGTCGACGCGTGACGACGTCATGACGGACATGCAGGGCCAGCCGGGCGACGACAGTGCCGTGAGCGATGCGCCGTCGCCGGTGCGGCTGTTCGCCACGCCGGCCGGTATCGCGCTCGGGTCGATCGAGGCGATCGCACCCGGCCAGTCGAGAGGCTATGTCGTGCAGATGCGCGCGGGGCGGTTCCACGGTTTTGCGGTTCGGCGCGGTGACGGGGTCGTCGGCTATGTCGACCGCTGCCCGCACGCCGGACTGCCACTGGCGCGCGCCCTCGACGACTATCTGAGCCCGAATGGCGACTTGATCGTCTGTGGGTGGCATTCCGCACTGTTCAGAATCGACGATGGCCGCTGCGTCGGCGGCCCCTGCGTGGGTCAAGCGCTTGCGGTCTGGCCGATCACGGTCGTAGACGGCGTGATCACGACGCTCGGCGCGACGGCTGCGGTCCCTGACCCTCGCTGAGCATCGGGCGAGAACGGTAAAGAGAACAGCCCGGCAAGCCACGGGAACAATACGGTAAGGAGAGTTTCGTGACGCCAGATTTCGACTTCGCGCTGGGCGAAGCCGCGGACATGATCCGCGACACGACGCAGCGTTTTGCGAAGGAGAAGATCGCTCCGCTGGCTGCGAAGATCGATGCGGACGACTGGTTTCCCCGCGAGCTCTGGCCGGCAATGGGCGAGCTGGGGCTTCACGGCATCACCGTCGAGGAAGAGTATGGCGGGCTCGGGCTCGGCTATCTCGAGCATGTCGTTGCGGTCGAGGAAGTATCGCGCGCATCGGCGTCGATCGGCTTGAGCTATGGCGCGCATTCCAACTTGTGCGTCAATCAGATCCGCCGCTGGGGCAATGCCGAGCAAAAGGCGAAATATCTGCCCAAGCTGGTGTCGGGCGAGCATGTCGGAAGCCTCGCGATGTCCGAAGCCGGGGCGGGATCCGACGTCGTGTCGATGAAGCTGAAGGCGGTGAAGACTGAGCGCGGCTATGTCCTGAACGGCACCAAGTTCTGGATCACCAACGCGGCCTATGCGGATACGCTCGTCGTCTATGCGAAGACGGGCGAGGGATCGAAGGGGATTACCGCCTTCCTGATCGAGAAGGACATGCCGGGTTTCGCGATCGGGCAGAAAATCGACAAGATGGGCATGCGGGGCTCCCCGACCGCCGAGCTCGTCTTCACCGATTGCCACGTGCCGTTCGACGCGGTGATGGGACCGGAGAATGGCGGCGTCGGTGTGCTGATGTCGGGCCTCGACTATGAACGCGCGGTGCTTGCGGGCATTCAGCTCGGCATCATGCAGGCCTGTCTCGACGTGGTCATCCCCTTTGTCCGTGAACGCAGGCAGTTCGGGACCGCGATCGGGCAGTTCCAGCTGATCCAGGCCAAGATCGCCGACATGTATGTCGCGTTGAGTTCCGCGCGCGCCTATGTCTATGCCGTCGCGCGATCGTGCGATGCGGGCAAGACGACGCGGTTCGACGCGGCGGGCGCGATCCTGCTGGCGAGCGAGAGCGCGGTGAAGGTCTCGCTGGAATCGATCCAGGCTCTGGGTGGCGCTGGCTATACCAAGGACTGGCCGGTCGAGCGTTTCATGCGCGACGCCAAGCTGCTCGACATCGGCGCGGGAACGAACGAGATTCGCCGGATGCTGATCGGACGCGAACTGATCGGTGCCGCACCCAAGGTGATGCAATGAGCGTGCGGATCAGGTCGCTGCGGGGTGAACGGTGAGCGGGCCCGTCCTCGATACGAAGCTGTCGGTCGACGCCGAAACGTTCCAGGCGAATGCGGCGCACAACCGCGCGCTCGCCCAGCGCCTGCGCGACGACGTTGCGCGCGTCGCGCTCGGCGGGGACGCCCGTTCGCGCGACCGGCACGTTGCGCGTGGCAAACTGCTTCCGCGCGACCGGGTCGAGCGCTTGCTCGATCCGGGTTCGCCGTTCCTCGAGATTGGTCAGCTCGTCGCCAATGGCCTGTATGACGACGCGGTCCCCGGCGCGGGAGTGATCGCGGGGATCGGCCGCGTTGCCGGGCGGCAATGCATGATCCTGTGCAACGATGCGACGGTGAAGGGGGGGACCTATTTCCCGCTGACCGTCAAGAAACACCTGCGAGCGCAGGAAATCGCACAGGAAAATCGTCTGCCGTGCATCTATCTCGTTGATAGTGGCGGGGCGAATTTGCCCCATCAGGCGGAAGTGTTTCCCGATCGCGAGCATTTCGGGCGTATCTTCTACAACCAGGCGCAGATGTCGGCGCTGGGGATTCCGCAGATTGCCTGCGTGATGGGAAGCTGCACCGCGGGCGGCGCCTATGTCCCGGCAATGTCCGACGAGACGATCATCGTCCGCGGGCAGGGCACGATCTTCCTTGCCGGGCCGCCGCTGGTCAGGGCGGCGACGGGCGAGGTGATTTCCGCGGAGGACCTCGGTGGAGCGGACACGCATGGACGACGGTCGGGCGTCGTCGATCATGTCGCGGAATCGGACGACCACGCGCTGACGATCGTTCGCGACATCGTCTCGACTTTGCCGCCACAGGTCCCTGTCACGGTGAACCGGCAACCGGCACGCCCGCCGAAATACGACGCTGAGGGGCTTTACGGTGTCGTGCCGTCCGATGTGCGCGCACCCTATGACGTGCACGAGGTGATCGCACGGCTGGTCGATGGCAGCGAATTCCATGCGTTCAAGGCGCTTTATGGTACCTCGCTGGTGTGCGGGTTCGCACATATCCACGGGCTCCCCGTCGCGATCCTCGCCAACAACGGCGTCCTGTTCAGCGAAAGCGCACAGAAGGGCGCGCATTTCATCGAGCTCGCCTGCCAGCGCAAGGTACCGCTGTTGTTCCTCCAGAACATCTCGGGTTTCATGGTCGGCGGGAAGTATGAGGCGGAAGGCATTGCCAAACATGGTGCAAAGCTCGTGACGGCAGTCGCGACCGCGACCGTGCCGAAGATCACGGTGCTGATCGGCGGCAGTTTCGGCGCCGGCAATTACGGCATGTGCGGACGCGCCTATTCGCCACGTTTCCTGTTCAGCTGGCCGAACAGCCGGATCAGCGTGATGGGCGGCGAGCAGGCGGCCTCGGTCCTCGCCACCGTTCACCGCGACGCGGACGACTGGACGGCGGAGGAGGCGGAAGCGTTCAAGGCGCCGGTTCGTCAGAAATATGAGGACGAGGGGAATCCCTGGTACGCGACCGCGCGGCTGTGGGACGACGGGATCATCGATCCTGCGCAGACCCGCGACGTTCTCGGCCTCGCGCTCGCCGCGACGCTCAACGCTCCTATCGCCGAACGCCCCGCGTTCGGTGTGTTCAGGATGTAAGCCGATGATCCTGCTATCGTTTCTGCTGGCCGCGGGTCAGGTCACACCGGTCCAGCCGATCGTCAAGGGCACCGGCTTGCCGCCAGTCGTGGTGACCGAGGAGGCTGGCGTCATGGTGCCGATCGACGCGATGTTCGCTGCGTTGGCCACCCGCGATGGCCAGGCACTGCTCGCACAGGTACGCCCCGAGGGGGGTGCTACGGCAGTGGAAGAAATGGCCGACGGCACGCGCATCATCCGCCGGACCGGCTGGTCCGACTTCGCCGCCCGTCTGAAGCCCGGACCGGAGCGATATGCGGAACGCCTGACGGATCCCGCCGTGGATATCGATGGCGATATCGCGATGGTATGGTCGCCCTATGTCTTCACCATCGACGGCCGGGTCGCGCATTGCGGGACCGACCATTTCGACATGGTGCGCGACGCGGGCCGGTGGAAGATCCTCAACATCACTTGGTCTAAGCGGACCACCGGATGCCCCGCGCAATGATCGAATCACTGCTCATCGCCAATCGTGGCGAGATCGCCTGCCGCATCATCCGCACAGCTCGGGCGTTGGGAATCCGCACGATCGCGGTCTATTCCGATGCCGATGCGGGCGCGCTGCATGTCAGGCACGCGGACGAGGCGGTGCATATCGGTGCGAGCCCGGCGCGCGAGAGCTATCTGGTCGGAGAGCAGATCATCGCCGCCGCGCTCGCCACCGGCGCTGAGGCTATTCATCCGGGGTACGGGTTCCTGTCCGAGAATGCGGACTTCGCGCAGGCCGTGCTTGATGCAGGGATCCTGTGGGTTGGCCCCGATCCCGACAGCATCCGCGCGATGGGGCTGAAGGATGCCGCGAAGCAGCGAATGATGGCGGCCGGGGTCCCGGTGACGCCAGGCTATCTGGGGGAAGACCAGTCGCCTGATAGGCTCCAGCGTGAGGCGGATGCCATCGGCTACCCGGTCCTGATCAAGGCCGTCGCCGGCGGCGGCGGCAAGGGTATGCGCCGCGTCGACGCGTCCGCCGACTTTGCCGACGCGCTCGCGTCGTGCCAGCGCGAAGCTTCCGCATCCTTCGGCAATACCGACGTGCTGATCGAGAAATATATCCTCTCGCCGCGGCATATCGAGGTGCAGGTGTTCGGCGACCGTCAGGGTAACGTTGTCCATCTGTTCGAACGCGACTGTTCGTTGCAGCGCCGGCATCAGAAGGTGATCGAGGAGGCCCCGGCGCCCGGCATGGATGATGCGACGCGCGCGGCGATCTGCGCGGCGGCGGTGCGCGCGGCACAGGCCGTGAACTATATTGGCGCGGGTACGATCGAGTTCATCGCCGATGCGAGCGAAGGCCTGCGCGCCGATCGGATCTGGTTCATGGAAATGAACACCCGGTTGCAGGTCGAGCATCCCGTCACCGAGGAAATCACCGGACAGGATCTGGTCGAATGGCAGCTGCGGATTGCCAGCGGTGAGGCGTTGCCGCTGCAGCAGCATGATCTTGCGATCCGCGGATGGGCGATCGAGGCGCGGCTCTATGCGGAGGATCCCGCCAAGGGTTTCCTGCCGTCGATCGGGCGGCTCGAGGCGTTCGATCTGGGTGATGCGGCGCGGGTCGATACGGGCGTCGAACAGGGGGCGGACATCTCGCCCTATTATGACCCGATGATTGCCAAGGTGATTGCCTGGGGCGACACGCGTGAAGCCGCGCGCGAGACGTTGGCGGAGGCGCTGGACAAGGCGGTCGTCTGGCCGGTCCGGTCGAATGCGGGGTTTCTCGTCCAGGCGCTCGACCATTCGGAATTTGTCGCGGGAACGCTCGATACCGGGCTGATCGCCCGCGAAGGTGCGGCGCTGATGCCCCCGGCGCAGCCCAGCGAGGAAGCGCTGATCGAGGCCGCGCGCACGCTCGTACGCGCCGAGCCGATGGCGGGCTTTCGTCTCAACGCGGCCCCTTTGAAGGCCGCGCGGTTCCTGCTCGACGACGACGCGGTGACGATCGATCTCGACGGTCGCGGCGTCCATGAACCGGTCGATGCCGCCCTCGTTTCCGATGCCGGGCAGACCTGGCAGTTGCGGCCCTGGCGTGCGTCTGGCGCGGCGATGGGGGCGGCAGCGGATGGCGCGATCTTATCACCGATGCCGGGACGGATCATCGCGGTCGACGTGGCTGTCGGGGACCGTGTCGCAAAGGGGCAGAAGCTCGTGACGCTGGAGGCGATGAAGATGGAGCATTCGCTCGTCGCGCCGTTCGACGGGACGGTTGCCGAACTGACCGCGATCGAAGGCGGGCAGGTGAGCGATGGCATGGTGCTCGCGCGTATCGAGAAGGATGACTGATGGCCGGCCGCTATTTCGACCGATGGGTAGTCGGCGACCGGATCGTCCATGAGATCCGCCGCACCGTCACGGAGACGGACAACCTCCTGTTTTCGACGATGACGCACAATCCGCAGCCGCTGCACCTCGACGCGGAGGCGGCGAAGGCGAGCGAATTCGGCCAGATCCTCGTCAACGGCACCTTCACCTTCGCGCTGATGGTCGGCCTGTCGGTGGGGGACACGACGCTCGGGACGCTCGTCGCCAATCTCGGTTACGACAAGCTCGTGCATCCAAAACCCGTCTTTATCGGCGACACGATGCGCGCCGAGACCGAGGTCGCCGAGCTCAAGCCCAGCCGGTCGCGCCCGAACGCCGGGATCGTCACATTCATGCACCAATTGATCAACCAGCGTGACGAGATCGTCTGTCAGTGCCTTCGCTCGGCGCTGCTGCTGCGGACGTCGGCATGAGGTTGCGCTCGCTGCTATTCGTGCCCGCAGACCGGCCCGAGCGTTTTGCGAAGGCCGCAGCGAGCGGGGCCGATGCCATCATCCTCGATCTGGAGGATTCGGTCTCGCTCTCCCGCAAGGCTGTTGCCCGCGAGGCGGTCCGGGCCGCGTTGCAGGACCACACCGACGTCGTGCGGATGGTCCGGATCAATCCCGTCGACTCGGGGTGGCTGGACGACGATATCGCTGCGGCGAGGGGCGCCGATGCGATCATGCTGCCCAAGGCGACCGGACCCGCGACCGTCCTCGCGCTGGTCGAGGCTTATGGCGATGACTGTCCGCCGATCCTGCCGATCGCGACCGAAGTGCCCGCCGCGATCTTCACACTGGGCGAATATGCGCGGGTCAACGGCCGGTTATGCGGCCTGACCTGGGGCGCCGAAGACCTGCCCGCGGCGATCGGCGCGGCGACCAGTCGGGAGGACGACGGGTCCTATACCGAGCCCTATAAGCTCGTACGATCGCTGCTGCTGTTCGGCGCGCATGCGGCGGACGTAGCGGCGATCGAAACGGTCTATCCAGCAATCGCGGACATTGACGGGCTGGCAGCCTATGCCGCGCGCGGCAGCCGCGACGGCTTCACCGGCATGATGGCGATCCACCCGTCGCAGGTCGCCACGATCAACGCCGCGTTCACGCCGGATGCGGCGAGCGTGGCACGTGCGCATGCCGTCGTCGCAGCGTTTGCGGCGGCTCCCGAGGCCGGCGCGCTGCAGCTTGATGGACGGATGATCGATGCGCCGCACCTGCGCCAGGCGCGGGCGATCCTCGCGAGACTCTAGGCCCATTGGCGGCAGGAATTTTCTGCGCTACCGTCGCCCCGCGAAACCGGTGAAGGCCGGGGTCGCAGATCGCGTCGGTGCCCCTCGGGGCTTCAAAGGGAATGCGGTGCGGGAGGCGAGCCTCCTCATGCCGCGGCTGTCCCTGCAACTGTAAGCGGTGAGCGCGGTGCGCATGTTCCTTCGTTATGAGGGGACGACCACTAGGCCTGAGCGTAAGCGCAGGGCCCGGGAAGGTCGCGTACCGGGCGTCGACCCGCGAGCCAGGAGACCTGCCGGCGCTCGGTCGCTCTTGCCATGGTCCAGGGGATGGCCGCGGCACGGTACTCCGTCTGAGCGACGAACCATGCGGCGGGGGCCGCTTCGGTGCGCGTGGCGGGTGCAGTTCGGCGTACACCCCAAGCGTTGCGCCGGCTGTCCGTGGCATCGGACGGCAGGCCCCGGCCGGTCGCTCGCGACGCCGGGAGTATCGTTTCATGACCAGAGTTTTCGTTTCGCTTGCGGCGCTCGCGACCGCCACGGCCTTTGCATCGCCGGGCGCGGCCGAGCCCGATCCGGTTACTGCGGCGACGGGCGAGGCGGCAGCGGGCGGCGCCGAGCTGGTGGTTACCGCATCGCGATCAGGCGACGCTGTTCCCGCCGATCAGCTCGGGGCGTCGGTGACGGTGCTCGACGCCGCTACGCTCAACCAGCGCCAGACCCGGATCGTGTCCGACGTGTTGCGCGACGTCCCTGGACTGGCGGTCAGCCGGACCGGCGCGGTCGGGGGGACGACGCAGGTCCGGATCCGTGGGTCGGAGGGCAATCACTTGCTCGTGCTGATCGACGGGATCGAAGTGTCCGATCCCTATCAGGGCGAATATGATTTCGGCACGCTGATCGCCGACGAGGCGGCACGGGTCGAGGTGCTGCGCGGCCAGCAGTCCGCGCTGTACGGGTCCGATGCGATCGGCGGCGTCGTCCAGTATCTCACGCTCAGCGGCGCGGAGGCCCCGGGTGTATCACTGCGGGCCGAAGGGGGATCGTTCGGCACATTTTCGGGCGGCGCGCGGGTCGCGGGCGTAGCGGGCAATCTCGACTACGCGCTGTCGAGTTCGACCTATCTCACCGACGGCACGCCGACCGCACGGGGCGGATCGCGCGACATCGGCGCGAAGAGCGTCGGCGCGACGGGCAAGCTCAGCTGGTCGCCCACCGACACGCTGAAGGTCACGGGCGTCGGGCGCTACAGCTATACCGATGCCGACAGCAACGACACGGCATTGAGCGGCCCGCAGTTCGGCACGATCGTCGATACGCCAGGCGCGCGCAGCACGGTCGAGGCATATTACGGGCTCGTCCGGGCCGAGTTGGCGCTGGCGGATGGCCGCTGGACGAATGCGCTCAGCGGCCAGTTTGCCGATACGACACGCCGGGCGCTGGTCGACGATGCCTTGAGCTTTGGCAACAAGGGCCGGCGGTACAAGGGATCGTTCGAAAGCGCCTTCCGGTTCGGCACCGATCGCATCCGGCATCGGCTGACCGCCGCAGTCGATGTCGAGCGTGAGGAATTTCAGACGCTTAGCGCGGCTCCTTCGGAGTTCGTCTTTACGGGACGGCGGCATACCGACAATATCGGGATCGTTGGCCAGTATGACGTCGTCGTCGACGATGCGCTCGCGATCGGCGGATCGGTGCGGCGCGACGAGAATAACCGGTTCGATGACACCACCACCTACCGCGCGCAGGCGAGCTATCGTTTTGCGACCGGAACGCGGGTGCGCGGCGCCTACGGTACCGGCGTGAAGAACCCCGGCTACTTCGATCTCTTCGGCTATTCCGACGGTCGTTACATCGGCAATCCGAACCTCAAGCCCGAAAAGTCAAAGGGGTGGGAAGCCGGGGTCGAACAGGCTTTCGGGGGGGATCGTGCGACGATCGGCGCGACCTATTTCGACAGTCGGCTGACGAACGAGATCTTTACCACCTATCCTGCCCCCGACTTCGTCGCGACGCCCGGCAACCGCAATACGCGATCGACGCAGCATGGCGTCGAGGTGTTTGCCACCGCCCAGCCGATTCCGCAGCTGCGCTTCGACCTCGCCTATACCTATCTGAAGGCGCGCGAGGACGGGGGCGTGGAGATCCGGCGCCCCAACCATATCGGCAGCGTCAACATGACTGCGTTCAGCCGCGACGAGAGCGCCTCGGCGACCCTCACCGTCCGGTATAATGGCCGGCAGCAGGACGATGCCTATACCGATCCGAGCTATGTCCCTGTCCGCGTTTCGCTCCAGGAATATGTCCTCGTCAACCTGAACGCGGCGTACAAGCTGACGCCCCGGCTATCGGTCTTCGGTCGGGTCGAAAACCTGTTCGACGAGCGGTACGAGGAGGTGTTCAGCTATGTCGGTCAGGGGCGCGGTGCCTATGCCGGCGTGAAGGCAGCATTCTGATGCGGAGCGAGGCGGAGCACACGGCGCGGATGGCCAAGAAGAAGGTCGTCCAGGACAAGATCGTCGCGGCCAAGACGATCGAGAAGGGCCTGCTGATGGTCCACACCGGACCGGGCAAGGGCAAGACCACCGCGGCGCTCGGCATGGCGGTGCGGATGATGGGGCATGGGCGAAAGGTCGGGATCGTGCAGTTCGTCAAGGGTGCGATGACGACCGGCGAGAAGGTCATCTTTGACGCCTTCCCCGATTTGGTCGAATTCAAGCCGATGGGCGAGGGCTTTACCTGGGATACGCAGGATCGGGCCCGCGATATCGCCGTGGCGCGCGAAGGGTGGCACGAGGTCCGCCGGATGATCCTCGACCCGAGCTATGCGATGGTCATCGCCGACGAGATCAACATCGTCCTGCGCTACGACTATCTGCCACTCGACGAGGTACTTGCGGGATTCGCAGCGCGACCGGCGATGACGCATGTCGTGGCGACGGGGCGCAACGCGCCCGAGGCGTTGATCGCCGCAGCGGATCTCGTCACCGAGATGGGGCTGGTCAAGCATCCGTTCCGGGGCGGGGTCAAGGCCCAGGCCGGCGTCGAGTTCTAACGGCCGCGGCGAGGACTAGCTGGACGCTGCGTGCGCAACTGCGCCGCGAGGCTTTGCGCGGCCAGCACATAGGCGGGACCTCCGCAGACGGTCCACGCCTCGGGGATGCGCAGACGGGGAATCCCGTCGAGAATCGGATGATGCAGCATTTCGGTGCCCTGATCGGTCACGCGGTCGGTGGCGCTCTCAACGACGAGATAGTCCGGGCGTGCCAGCGCCATTTGTTCGAGCGACAGTTGCGAAAGTGCCGGCTTGCCGAGCCGGGTCGCGAGATTGGCCAGCCCGAGACGCTGCATCAGTTCGTCGACGAGCGTGCCGGTACCCGTCAGGAAACCCCGACGCTGATAATAGGCCGCCGTACGACCACCTCCCGGGGCGCGCGGCAATCGTGCGAGCGCGGTGTCCATCCGGCGGATCAGCGTTTCGCCGCGATCGGGGTGCCCGATGGCTGCGGCGACCTGCCGGACTTGCGTCACGATCGCGGCATAGCTGTCCGCGGGGGGCAGATCGAGCGTCGCGACGTTCCGGCCGGCGAGAACGGCCGTGACCGTCTGGCGTCGGAACGGCGATGCGATCACGAGATCGGGGCGGAGCATCAGGACGTCTTCGGCGCTGCCACGGCTGACGGGCATGGTACGCGCGGCGTTGGCGGCAGCGGACATGTTCGGATCGCGCGCGAACCGGGTCAGTGCGACGATCTGCGCGGGGTCGGCCAGCGCCAGAAGATACTGGTCAGCGCACAGGTTGAGCGAAACGATACGCGCCGGCGGTCGAGGCGCTGCCGCCGCAGCAGATGCGCCAGCGGCAGCGATGATCAGGATGGTCAGGAGACGGCGTCCGCGCATGCGCAAAGCCCTGCCGCAGCGGCCGCTTATGCGCTAGGCGGAAAAGGATGCGGTGGGATCTGGCACTATGGAACGCGTGACGCGTGCGCGATTGGTCGGTAGCCTCGCGCTGCTTGCGCTGCTGGCCGGCGCTACGTCGGTCGCGGTGGGGAGTGCGGCCATCCCGCTGGCGCATGTCGTGCGGGCGCTCAGCGGGCAGGGCGATCCGATCGAACGCGCGATCCTGTTCGAACTTCGTCTGCCGCGCGCGATCCTCGGGCTCGCGGTCGGCGCGATGCTGGGGCTTTCGGGTGCTGCGCTGCAGGGGTTCCTGCGCAATCCGCTGGCCGAGCCATCGGTGCTGGGCGCGTCGAACGGGGCATCGCTGGGCGCGGTGATCGCGCTGTATTTCGGGCTGGCGGAGCTTCATCCGGCGATGCTGCCGATCGTGGCGATCGCTGGGGCGTTCGCGGCGCTGGGGTTGCTGTTCGTGCTGGCGGCCGGGTCGCAAAGCGCCTTGTCGCTGATCCTCGCGGGGATTGCGGTTGGAACGCTGGCGGTCGCGGGGGTCAGTCTGGCGCTCAACCTGTCCCCGAACCCGTTTGCGGCGATGGAGATCATGACCTGGTTGCTCGGGTCGCTTGAAGACCGGTCGTTCAGCCATGTCGCGCTGGCGCTGCCCTGTATCGCAATCGGCATGGTGCTGGTCGCCTGGGACGGCCATGCGCTCGACGCGCTGACGCTCGGCGAGGATGGCGCACGCGCGCTCGGCGTCGATCTGCGAAGGACGCGCGTGCGGATGCTGGTCGGGGTGGCGATCGGGGTCGGCGGGGCGGTCGCGGTATCGGGCGCGATCGGGTTCATCGGCCTGATCGTCCCGCATCTCGTCCGGCCGATGACCGATCGCTCGCCATCGGCGATCCTGCTCCCCTCCGCATTGGGCGGTGCTGCATTGCTGACCTTTGCGGACGTGCTGGTACGCGTGATCCCGACGTCGAACGAACTCAAGCTAGGGGTCGTTACTGCGTTTCTCGGCGTGCCGGTGTTCCTCGTGCACCTCATGCGCGAGCGGCGGCTGTGGTAGCCCTTTCCGCGGACCGCCTCAGCGTCCGCCGTGCCGGGCGGGTCGTGGTCGACGATGTCAGCTTCGCGGCAGAGGGTGGTGCGCTCATCGGGATCGTCGGCCCCAATGGGGCGGGCAAATCGACGCTGGTTCAGGCGCTTCTCGGGCTGGTTCCCGCTACGGGGGAGATCCTGCTCGACGGGGTTCCGCTGGCGGAGCGCTCGCGACGCGAGATTGCACGGACGGTCGCGTATCTGCCGCAGGGTCAAAGTCTTCATTGGCCGCTGAGCGTCGAACGTCTCGTCGCGCTGGGCCGGTTGCCCCATCTCGCACCGTTGTCGCGCATTTCTCAGCAGGATCGTGATGCGATTGCCCGTGCGATGGCGGCGGCGGACGTGACCCCGCTTGCGGCGCGTGTCGCGACCGAGATCTCGGGGGGCGAGCGGGCCCGCGTCCTGCTGGCAAGGGCACTCGCGGTCGAGGCGCCGGCGCTGATCGTCGACGAGCCGCTCGCATCGCTCGATCCCGCGCATCAGATCGCGGTCATGGACATCCTGCGGGCGGAGGCCGCGCGCGGCGTCCTGGTGATCGCCGTGCTGCATGATCTGGGCCTCGCCGCACGCTATTGCGATCGTATCCTCGTGCTCGACGCGGGCCGGCTCGTCGCCGACGGTGCGCCTTCGGCGGTGCTGACGCCGGTTCGGCTGCGTGAGACCTATGGCGTTAGGGCGTGGTTCGGATCGATCGAGGGCGTACCGGTCGTGGTACCGCTGACGCGTGACAGCGCGCAGGGCGATTGACCCGGGCCGCTCGCCCGGCCTATCCCTCTGGCCGCGACAGGTTCCCCGGCGACGGGGATGAAAAGGGAACGGGAGAACCCCGGCTGCCCCTGCAACTGTAAGCGGCGAGCCATCGTGCCAACATGCCATTGGGATCCCGGTCCCGAGAAGGCGGCGCGAAGGGCTGTGACCCGTGAGCCAGGAGACCTGCCCGTCGCAGTCGTCTTTCGTCCGGCCAGGGTGCGCCGAGCGGACGGGGGTAAACCCGCACGACGACATAACCAGCCTGTGGCCTGTGCCGCGGGCGCGTATGTCATGGGGTTTCAATGCCGAATATACTGGTTCCCGCCGAAGACGGTGCGGCCGTCGTCGCCTGCAGCACCTGCCGCGTGTCCACCGATGCGAAGGACGATGCCGAGGGCATGCGGGGCGGTGCGAGACTCGTCGCGGCGTTGCAGGCGGTCCAGGCGAGTGATCCGCGCTATGCCGGGATTGCGGTCCAGGCGATGCCGTGCCTGTTCGCCTGCCAGGACTTCTGCACCATCCACGTCCGCGGGCCCGCGAAGATCGGCTATGTGCTGGGGCGCTTTACCCCGGATGAAGAGGCTGCGCGCGCGATTCTCGATTATGCCGTGCTGCATGCGGAGAGTGCGGAGGGGCAGGTGCCGTTTCGGCAGTGGCCGGCCGGGATCAAGGGGCATTTCATCACCCGGACGCCCCCCGCCGGCTATGTCGCGCAGTGACGCTGTTCCCGACGGTCGCGGCGTTCGAGGCGGCGCTGGAGGCCCTTCCCGTGGCAGACGAAGCCGCGCGAGGGGCCGCATCGCTGCGGCAAACACAGTTGACCAAGCCGCCCGGATCGCTCGGCCGACTTGAAGACCTCGCGGTCTTCATGGCGGGCTGGCAGGGGCGCGAGCGGCCGCGGTTCGAGCGTGCGCGGGCGGCGATTTTCGCCGGAAATCACGGCGTTGCGGTGCACGGGGTGAGCGCTTTCCCGGTCTCCGTGACCGCACAGATGGTCGAGAATTTCCGTCGTGGGGGCGCGGCGATCAATGCGCTGGCGGATGCCGTCGGGCTCGAACTCGTCATCGCTGACATCGATCTGGAAACCCCCACGGCGGATTTCACGACGGGGCCGGCGATGGACGAAGCCGCGTGTCTCGCCGCACTCAACATCGGTGCCGACGTCGTCGTGCCTGGGCTCGACATACTCGTCGTGGGTGAGATGGGGATCGGGAATTCTACGTCGGCCGCAGCCCTGTGTCTGCGCAGTTACGGCGGAACCGCCGCCGACTGGGTTGGCCCGGGGACGGGGGTTGATGTGGCGGGAATCGCGCGGAAAATCGCGGTCGTCGAGGCGGGGATTGCGCGGCATGCTGATTTCCCGCGTACGCCGTTCGAGACGTTGCGGCGGGTGGGGGGGCGTGAAATCGTCGCGATCGCTGGCGCGGTGGTGGCGGCGCGGCTGGCGGGGGTGCCGGTGATGCTGGACGGATTCATTTCGTCGGCGGCGATCGCACCGATCGCGGCGGCGTATCCTAGCATTACAGAGCATTGCATTGCCGGGCATTGTTCGGCCGAGCCGGGGCATGAGCGATTGCTTCAAGCGCTGAAACTCGAGCCTTTACTGAGACTTGGGATGCGGCTGGGGGAGGGAAGCGGGGCGGCGGTTGCGGTGGGAGTGATCCGGTCGGCGTTGGCGGCGCATGACGGGATGGCGACGTTTGCCGAGGCGGGGGTGTCGGTGGCGTGAGTGGGGCGTTCCTGCTTCACCTGTTGCGGCATGGCGCGCCTGAACTGACCGGGCGGATGCTGGGGCGGACCGATAGTCCGGTTACGGCGGAGGGTTTGGCGGCCTGTGTGGCGCGGGTAAAATCACTGTATTTCAAGCAGATCGTCTGTTCTGATCTCATGCGATCGCAGGCTATTGCGGATGCGATCGGGCGGGAGCGGGGGCTGGCTCCAACGACCGATGCGCGGTGGCGGGAGCTGGATTTCGGGGCTTGGGACGGGCTGGCTGCGGCGGAGATCGACGCTGCGGCGTTGCAGCGGTTCTGGGACGATCCGGATGCTGCACCGCCACCGGGTGGGGAACGGTGGAGCAATCTGGTCGCAAGAATTACTGATGCGATAGAAGAACTTACACCCGAAACCTCACTGATCGTGACACATGGCGGGGCGATCCGTGCGGCGTTGAAATCACTGTGCGGGTTCGGGTTGCGCGAGCTCTGGGCGTTCGATTTGCCTTATGCGGCGCTGATTAGTTTGCGGATCTGGCCGGACCGGACGGCGCAAATCGTGGCGCTGCAGACGGATCCGGCTTCGTGAAGCGGCTGATCGTCGCCTTCGGCTTCCTGACGCGCGTGCCGATGCCGCAAGTCACTGCGGACGCTGAGGATTTTGCCGCCGCGATTCGGTGGTACCCGGTCGTCGGGGCGTGCATCGGGGTGGTCGTCGCGGGAGCGGGGTGGGTCGGCGCACAGGTCGATCCATGGACCGGTGCGCTCGCCGCGCTGGCAATTTGGGTAGCGATTACAGGGGCTTTGCACCTGGATGGGCTGGCGGATCTGGCAGACGGGCTGGGTGCCGCGCATGGCAATCGCGACAGGCTGATCGCGGTCATGGCCGATCCGCATATCGGCAGCTTCGGCGTTGTGATGATCGCGCTGCAACTCATTGCAAAGCTTGTATTATTGCATGCTGTTTCGAGTCAGGGATGGGCAGTCGTGATCCTCGTCCCGATGCTCGCGCGGATCGGGCCGTTGTGCTGGGCGCGGTGGGTGCCGCTTCTGCGGGAGGGCGGGCTGGGAGGGATGGTGGCAGGGAAGATCAGGGTGCACGATCTGGTCTTTTGGGGGTGCGTAACAGGGTGTTTAGGGGGGCCTGTGCATGCCGTTGCAGGGGCCCCTGCACTGATCGCGCTATTCGGCTGGTGGCTCATCCGGCGGGTCGGGGGCGTATCGGGGGATTGCCACGGCGCGGGGATCGAATTCGTCGAGACCGGGATGCTAGTCGCGCTCGCCATTGCCGGTCGCGTCTGACCCCGCGAGCTTCGACAATGCGATCAGCGCGTCGATATCGAGACGGCGTTCGAGCGTTTCCGCAATCGCATCGAGCGCAGCGTCGATCGACGCCGCATGGTCGGGGCCGACCGCGTCGACCCCGAGCCGGCTGAGCCAGGCGCGACGCTGATCCGCGAGGCCGAGCAGGCCGTGGACATAGCTGCCGGAGACGAGCCCGTCGGGACTGACCGCACCGTCGCGGCGACCATCGTCGCGGGTCGTGAGCGCGCGCGCGGTGTCGGGGCCGCTGGTCTCGCCGATATGGATCTCATAGCCGTCGAACCGTGCGCCGATCGCGGTGCCGGCGACGCGTTCGAGCGTCTTGGCGGGGGACAGGATCGTCGTGACATCGAGCAGGCCGAGCCCGGGGGCGATACCGGCGGGACCCTCCAGCCCGTCCGGATCGGCGATGCTGCGGCCGAGCATCTGATAGCCGCCGCAAAGCCCGAGCACCGGGCGGCCGCGGCGGCGGTGCGCATGGATGTCGATGTCCCAGCCCTGCGCGCGGAGAAAGGCGAGGTCGGGGATCGTCGCCTTGGAGCCGGCGAGGATGATCATGTCGGCGTCGGGGATCGGTTCGCCGGGCGGGACCATGACCAACGTGACACCGGGGTCGAGCCGGAGCGGATCGAGATCGTCGAAATTGGCGATGCGCGGGGTGATCGGACAGGCGATGACGACCTGGCCGTCCTGCCGACCGTGACCGGGGCGGCGTTCGAGCACGACCGCGTCCTCGCTCGGCAGGCGGGCGGCCTCGGGGAGCCAGGGGATGACGCCATAGCCGCGCCAGCCCGACCGCGCCTCGATCGCGCGATAGCCGTCGTCGAACAGCGCGGGGTCGCCGCGGAACTTGTTGACGAGGAAGCCGTGGATCATCGCGGCGTCGGCGGGATCGATCACCGCGCGCGTGCCGACGAGCGAGGCGATGACGCCGCCCCGGTCGATGTCGCCGATCAGGATGACGGGGACGCCCGCGGCGCGCGCAAAGCCCATGTTGGCGATGTCGGCGGCGCGCAGGTTGATCTCGGCGGGGCTGCCCGCGCCCTCGACGACGACGATGTCCGCCTGCGCACGGAGCCGGTGATAGCTGGCGAGCACGTCGTCCATCAGCCCCGCGCGCCCCTCGCGCCAGCGGCTCGCGCGGAGGATGCCGCGGACCTTGCCGTGGACGACGAGCTGCGAACTGCGGTCGCCTTGCGGCTTGAGCAGGACGGGGTTCATGTCGGTGGTCGCAGCGGTGCGTGCGGCGATCGCCTGGGTCGCCTGGGCGCGGCCGATCTCGCCGCCATCGGCGGTGACGGCGGCGTTGTTCGACATGTTCTGCGGCTTGAAGGGGCGCACGGAGAGGCCACGATTGGCGAGCGCGCGACAGAGGCCGGCGACGAGCACCGACTTGCCGACGTCCGAGCCGGTGCCCTGAAGCATCACCGCACCCACAGCAGCGCCCCCGTGACGAGCCAGAGCAGCAGGCAGGCGCGGCGATAGACCTGCAGCGCGCGGGCGATGTCGGCGGCGGTGGCGGCGGCACGACCGCTGCCGATCCAGGGCTTCAGCTGGGTGACGCCGTCATAGCTGACCGGGCCGGCGAGGCGGAGGTCGAGCACGCCCGCCATCGCCGCTTCGGGCCAGCCGGCATTGGGCGAGGCGTGCTTGCGCGCGTCGCGCCGCATCACGTGCCAGCCACCGGGGCCGGCGAGGCACAGCGAGGCGCCGCTGATCCGCGCGGGGATCCAGTTGGCGAGATCGTCGATCCGTGCGGACGCCCAGCCGAACGCGCGCCAACGTGGCTCGCGGTGGCCGATCAGGCTGTCGGCGGTGTTGATCGCCTTGTAGATCCAGAGCCCGGGAAGCCCGCCGATAAGCAGCCAGAAGAGCGGCGCGACGATGCCGTCGCAGAAGCTTTCGGCGAGGCTTTCGATTCCGGCGCGGGCGATGCCGGCGGAGTCGAGCCGGTCGGTGTCGCGACCGACGATCCGGCCGACCGCGATCCGAGCGCCCTGAACGTCGCCCTTGCCGAGCGCGGCGGCGATCGGCGCGACGTGATCGTTGAGGCTCCTCTGCGCGAGACCGGGGGCGGCGAGGAGGCCGATGCCGAGCCAGGCATAGCCGCCGAGATAGGTCGCGAGCAGCCAGGTCGCGCCCCAGGCGATCCCGCCCGTCACCGCGAGCGTGATCGCGAGCGTCGCGACCCCGGCGATGCGGCGCGTCGCGTCGGGCCATGAGGGACGGTTGAGCGCTTTTTCGAGCGAACCGATGATCGCGGCGATCGCGCCGACGGGGTGGCCGACCCGACGGTAGAGCCGTTCCGGCCAGCCGATCCCGGCGTCGAGTGCGAGGGCGATGAGCGCGACGGGATCAGCCATGCGCGAGCGCCGCGTCGAGACGCGCCAGTGCGGCCGCGTCGGCGGGGACGCCGAGACGCAGCCAGCGGGGGTCATAGGTGAAGGGTCGGGTCAGGATGCCCGCCATATTCAGGCGCTCGAACAGGGGCTTGGCGTCGTCTGTTGCGATGAGGCGGAAGAGCGGGCAGGCGCCCGTCGCGGTGAGTCCGTGGCGGAGGAGCATCGCGTCGAGCGCGGTCGCACGGGTGACGAGCTGTGCGCGGGTGGTCTCGATCCAGGCTCGGTCGGCATAGGCGGCTGTGCCGATCGCGAGCGCGGTGGCGGAGATCGGCCAGCTGCCCAGACGGTCGCGGACCCGCGCGACGATGCCGGGCGGTGCGATCATGAAGCCGAGCCTCACGCCGGCGAGTCCGAAGAACTTCCCGAATGATCGGAACAGGATGACTGGATCTTCTGCGGACAGGTGCGAGGCCAGGCCGGCGTCGGGGAGCATGTCGGCGAAGGCCTCGTCGACGACCAGCCAGCCTGCATTCTCGCCGAGCGCGTTGATCACTGGCCGAAGCGCATCCGGACTGACCAGCCGGCCGTCTGGGTTGTTCGGGTTGGCGAGCAGGATGGTGCCGCCGTGTGTCGCTTCGTCGGTCAGGCTGTCGATCGAGATACGCGCGGGGAAGGCCGCTTCGTGCGTCGCGTAGCTGGGGCCGACATGGCGGGCGGGGGCGGGCAGGCCGAGCGCGCCGAGCAGGCGCAGGCCGATTTCGGTGCCGGGCAGCGCGACGACGCGCGCGGGGTCGGCGCCGAAATGGCGCGCGGCGGCGGCCTCGAGCGTGGCGAGTGCGGCGGGCGAGGGGAGGCTGCGCAGGTCGACCGCGAGATCGGCGGGCGGCTCCCACGCGCAGGGGTTGATCCCGGTCGACAGGTCGAGCCAGGGACGCGGCGCGTGCGGGTACAGCGCCTGCGCGCTGTCGATCCGGCCGCCATGTTCCATCAGCGCGTGCACATGCGTCCCCTGCGCCGGCAATGCCGCGGCGTTGCTGCTGGCCTTCGCCATTCGCCGGGGATAGCGCAAGAGGCGATGGAGGAGACGGTCGTGCAGGGGTTTGGAAAGACGGTGCTGGTCACCGGCGGTGCGCGCTCGGGCAAGAGCCGCCATGCGCAGGCTTTAGCAGAGGCGGCAGGTGGCCACACGCTGGTCTATATCGCGACCGCGCAGGCCTTCGACGGCGAGATGACCGAGCGGATCGCGCGGCATCGCTCGGAACGGGACGAACGGTGGCGGACGGTCGAGGCGCCGCTCGCGCTGGCGGCGGCGATCGTCGAGGCGGATGCGCCGGACGGGGTGATACTGGTCGACTGCCTGACCTTGTGGGCGTCGAACCTGATGCTGACGGAGGCCGATGCGGATACCGCGATCGCCGCGCTGCTGGACGCGATCGGTCGCATCGAGGGGCGGCTGGTGCTGGTCACCAACGAGGTCGGGATGGGGATCGTGCCCGACAATGCGATGGCGCGGCGGTTCCGCGATCTGGCCGGGATGCTCAACCAGCGGGTCGCGGCTGCGGTCGAGACGGTCGATCTCGCGGTGTCCGGGCTGACGATCCGGATGAAGGGATAGGGTGCCCCTCCCCGATATGGGGAGGGGCGGTTAGCGTCAGAACGAGACGCGGGCGCCGAGCGAGGTGACGATCGCGCTGGCGTCGCGGAGCGCGCCGTTGGTGCGGATGATGCTGCCCGCGACCAAGGTGGCGCGGTCGATCGTCGTGTTCTCGAAGTCGACATATTGCGCCGCGGCGTCGACCGCGATGCGCGGCGTCACCTGGTAGGAGGCACCGGCGGCATAGGTCCAGCGATCGGCGTCGGGAACGCGCGCGTCGCGCTGGCCGTCCTGGGTCGGCGTCTTGGTGCGCTGGACACCGCCACGCACGGTCAGCTTGGGCGTGACGTCATAGTCGAAGCCGCCCGCGAGGCTCCAGCTGTCGCGGTAGTTCTCCGGGATCGCCGTGTTGAGCGGTGCGCCGAGATCGATCGTGTCGAACTTGCTCCAGTTGAACGCGATGACCTGGGCGTTGAGCGTCAGCTGGTCGGTGGCGCGGACGCGGCCCGCGACGATGACCTGGCCGGGGGTGTTGAACTCCGCGGTCGCGCCCGAGACTTCGGTATTGCCGCCGGCGAGCGGGCCGAGCAGGCCGGTGACGACGAGGTCGCCCTTCAGCTTGTGACGGATGCTCGACTTGTAGGTGACGCCGACGGTGGCGAAGTCGTTGTGGAGCTGGACGCCCGCGGTCCAGCCGAGATCCCAGCCGTCGCCGCTCAGTTCCTGGCGGCCGTCAGGCTGTGCTGCGGACACGTTGGGCAGCGCGTTGCTGAGGATCGCGTCGGTATATTCGACGTTGAGCGCACCGCCGACGCGGAGCCAGTCGGTCAGCTCGACGCCGATCGAGGGCTGGATGTCGATCGTGCGCAGGCGGGTCTTGTCCGCGCTGTAGCGGGCCCAGCTGTCGGCGTCATAGTTGGTCGTGAAGCTGAACGGCGAGGTGACGACGAGGCCGACCGCGATCCGGTCGGTCAGCGGATAGGCGACCGCACCCGAGGGGACGACGCCCTTGTTGACCGGGTCGCTCGAGTTCGACTGGCCGCTGATCGCGGTGCAGGGCTGGCCGCCCGGGCGGCAGATCTGCGATCCGGTGTCGACCACGTCGCCGCGCGGGATGATCGCGCTGGCGCTGAGCGTCGCGCTGCCGTCGCGGATGCCGGCGATCGCGGCGGGGTTCCACCAGAGCGACGCGGCGCCGGTATCGGCGGCCTCGCCCGAGAATGCACGGCCCGCGCCACGCGCCGACTGCGCCTGGAGATAGAAGGCGTCGGCATAGGCGGTGCTGGCGAACCCGAAAGCGGAGACGAGCGCGGTCACGGCCAGCAACGGGGCCTTGGTACGAAACGACATTTACAAAATTCCTGAACGCTAACTTTTGGGGAGATGAAAGGGACCTAGGATCAGCGGACGCGCGTCCAGGTCTGGGTCTTGCAGAGCGGGAAGAAGACGCAGCCGCGCAGCTTCAACTGGTTCGCGCCGACCGGGGTGATCTTGCCGCTATAGGTCTTGCCGTCCTCGGCATTGTAGACCTGGCCGCTGCTCCAGACGCCGTCCTTGTCGGACTTGAAGCCGCTGAGCATCTGCATGCCCTGGATCGGGCGGCTGCGCAGCGCGGTGTTACTGTTGTTGGCGTCCTTCATCGACGGGTTGGCGCGCAGCGCGTCGGAGGTCAGGATCTTGCCGCAGATCGAGGGGCCGCAGCGCGCGATCTCGACGATGGCGTTGTGCGTCTCGGTCCGCCAGCGGCCGACCACGGTGTCGGCGGTCGCGGGCGCGCCGGCGAGCAGCGCGGCGATCATCATCAGGGACATCGTCTATCCTCTCCTAAGGTTCCGGGGTCGTCGTATGTGTACGATCGTGAATGTCTCGCAAGATCAGCGACGTAAGCGAGACCTTGTTGCCGTATACGGCAGTAATCGTTCCGCCCTTAGTTTTGTACAAAGACAAGTCAAGTCTTCTTACGGATCCGGGGCGGTTAAAAACATGGTCATCGGGGTCACGGCCGTCATTCCCGCGGAGGCGGCAACCCATAGGGGCTGACGGCGCGATCACGCACGCAGGTCAGCCCTTATGGGTCCCCGCCTTCGCGGGGATGACGGGTGTTCAGTTCCGCAGCGGCTTGCCCGTCTGCAGCATGTGGACGACGCGCGCCTGGGTGCGCTGGTCCTTGACGCTCGCCATGAAGGCGGCGCGTTCGAGGTCGAGGAGCTGCGTTTCGGTGACGGTGTCGACGAGGTCGGCCTCGCCGCCGGTCAGCACCTCGGCGAGGCGGTCGGCAACGACGACGTCATAGTCGGTCGCCATGCCCTTCTTGTGGAAGTCGGACACCGCCATCGACAGACCGGTACGACCGCTCGCGCCCGCCAGACGGAAGGTCGGCGGCTCCGGGGCGACATAGCCCTCGACCAGCGCGAGCGCCTTCGCCTTGGCGTCGGCGAGCAGGCGATCGCGGTTCATCGTGATGCCGTCGTCCTTGCGCAGGATCATCATCTCCTTCGCCTCCGCCGCCGACTTGGCGACCTGCGCGGTGGAGACCGCCTGGAACACCTTGGTCAGCGCGGGCATCGGGCCGTTGGGGAGCGTGCGCGACTTGGTCCAGCGGTCGAGCATCTCGCCATTGCCGCCCCAGCCGGGCACCAACCCGACGCCGCATTCGACGAGGCCGGCATAGGTCTCGGCATGCGCCTGCACCGCGTCCGAATGGAGCAGCATCTCGCAGCCGCCGCCGAGCGCCAGTCCTGCGGGCGCGCTGACGACGGGGAAGGGCGCGTATTTCAGCGCCTTGTACGCCTGCTGGCCGCGCGAAACGCTGGCCTCGACCATGTCCCACAGGCCCGCACCGACCGCGAACATCGCCGCGCCGAGATTGGCGCCGGCCGAGAAGTTGCTACCCTCGTTATAGACGACCAGCGCCTTGAAGCGCTCGCGCACGACCGGGATCGCTTCCTCGATGAGCGCGATGACCTGATCGTCGAGCGCGTTCATCTTGGTGTGGAATTCGAGCGCGGCGACACCGTCGCCGACGTCCCAGAGCGACGCCGAGGCGTTGGTCAGGACGGGCTGCGAGCGGAGCTTGATGTCCTCGAGCAACTCGACGCCGTCGGCGCGCGGCACGTCGACATAGTCGCCGTCGGCGGTCAGATACTGGCGGTTGCCGTTCTCGACGCGGTAGAAGGGGCGGTCGCCCGCGGTCGTCAGGATCGCAGGCACGTCGCGGCCTTCGGCAGCGAGACGCTGGGCGAGCAGGCCCGGGCCCATCCGGTCGATCAGCTCGAACGGCCCGTATTTCCAGTTGTACCCAAGCTTCATCGCGTCATCGATCGCGACGATATCGTCCGCCGCCTTGCCGACGAGCATCGCCGCATAGGCCAGCGTGTTGCCGAGGATCGTCCAGGCATAGGTGCCGATCCTGCCGGGCTCGGCGATCAGCGCGGCGAGATCCTTGCCGGTCTTGCCGGGCAGTTCGGCGGGCTTCGCCTCAGGGCGATAGTCGCCGGTCGCGAGGTCGAGCGAGAGCTTGGTGCGCGTCGCCTTGTCGAAGCGGTAGAAGCCGCCCTTGCCCTTGCGGCCGGTGCACCCTTCCGCGATCATCCTGTCGACGAGCGGCATGTCGCGGACCGTGTCGAAATAGGGATCGCCCGCGGGGAGCGTCGACGAGAGGCTCTTCGACAGCAGCGGCATCAGGTCGACGCCGACGAGATCGACGAGCCCGAAGATCCCGGTCTTGGGCACGCCCATCGGACGGCCGCCGATCTGGTCGGCCTCCTCGACGGTCAGCCCCTGATCCATCGCCGCGTTGATCGCGATCGCCAGCCAGTAGGTGCCGATGCGGTTGGCGATGAAGCCCGGCGTGTCCTTCGCGCGGACGATGCGCTTGCCCATGAAGCGATCGACGAAATCCTCGACCTTCCCGGCGACCGCGGCGTCGGTATGCTCACCGCGGACGATCTCGACCAGCCGCATGTAGCGCGGCGGGTTGAAGAAGTGCGTGATGAGGAAGTCGGCCTTGAACTGGTCCGAGCGGCCGTCGACGAGGTGGCCGAGCGGGATCGTCGAGGTGTTCGACGAGACCGCGGTGCCCGGACGCTTGAGCGCCTCGAGCTTGGCATAGAGCGCCTGCTTAGTATCGAGCCGCTCGACGATCGCCTCGACGATCCAGTCGCAATCGGCGACGCGGTCGAGATGGTCGTCGATATTGCCCGTCTCGACCAGCTTTGCCGCACGCTTCGACATGAAGGGGGCGGGGTCGGTCTTGAGCATCTTCGCGACCGCGCCCTTGGCGACCGCGTCGCGATCGTCACCCTCGCGGGGGACGATGTCGAGCAGCAAGACCGGGATGCCGGCGTTTGCGACCTGCGCGGCGATGCCGGCGCCCATCACGCCCGCGCCGATGACGCAGACTTTCTTTACGGCGTTGTCCATCATGCGCGCTCCAGCACCGTTGCGATGCCCTGACCGCCGCCGATGCACTGGGTGGCGAGCGCGTAGCGGCCACCTTCGCGGGCGAGCAAGGCTGCGGCCTTGCCGACGATGCGCGCGCCGGTCGCGCCGAGCGGATGGCCGATCGCGATCGCGCCGCCATCGAGGTTGATCGTTTCGTCCTTGAGCCCGAGGTCGCGGATGCAGGCGATCGCCTGGCTGGCGAACGCCTCGTTGATCTCGACCACGTCGAGGTCGGCGACGGTGATGCCGGCGCGCTCCATCGCCTTTTGCGAGGCGTAGATCGGGCCGAGGCCCATCGTCGACGGCTCGTTACCCGAGACCGCGATTGACTTGATGCGCGCGAGGATGGTCAGGCCGTACCTCGTCGCGAACTCTTCCGAGGTGACGAGGACGGCGGAGGCGCCGTCGGTCAGCGGCGAGGAGGTGCCGGCGGTGACCGAGCCGTCTGCGCTGAACGCAGGCTTCAGGCCGGCGAGCGCCTCGGTGGTGGTGCCGGCGCGGATCGTACCGTCCTGGCTGACCGGGCCGGCCTTGGTCTGGATCGTCACGATCTCGTCCGACAGGCGACCATCGGCGCGCGCGGCGGCGGCCTTGTCCTGGCTCTTCACCGCGAACGCATCCTGCTCGGCGCGGGTGATCTGATAATCGCGCGCGACGTTCTCGGCGGTCTCACCCATGCCCATGTACGCGCCGGCGTTCTTCTTGAAGAGATCGGGGTTGGGGAGCGGGTTGTAGCCGCCCATCGGCACGCGGCTCATCGATTCGAGCCCGGCGCAGATGAACGCGTCGCCAGCGCCGATGTTGATCTGGCCGACCGCGATGTGGATCGCGCTCATCGACGAGCCGCAGAAGCGGTTGACCGTCATGCCGCCGACCGACAGCGGCAGGTCGGCGAGCAGGCCGATCATCCGCGCGACGTTCAGGCCCTGCTCGCCCTCGGGGAAGGCGCAGCCGAGGATGATGTCCTCGATCGCGGCGGGATCGACGCCGGTCTTGTCGAGCAGACCGCGGATCGTCTGCGCGGCGAGATCGTCGGGGCGGACGCGGGCGAGATCGCCCTTGCCGGCAAGGTGGAACGGCGAGCGGGCGTACCCGGCGATGACGACGTTGGTCACGATGATCCTCTCCAATTGCAATCGGTCCGCTTAAGACTTGCGGGCTACCCTTAAGGTGCGATACCTCTCCTATACGTCAAGGTGATGCGGCCTACAATATCAGTCGAGAGCGCACGCCGAAAAGGAGAGAGAGATGCTGGACACCGACGGCCGTGCGATCGGCGTACCGCTAGAAGGCGAAGCGCGTTTGCTGGGCGACATGCTCGACACGGCGGTCCGCCGATTCGGGTCGCGGACGGTGCTGGATTTCCTCGGGTCGACGATGACCTATGCCGAGCTTGGCGACGCGGTCACGCATGCGGCGCGGGGCCTGCAGGATCTGGGCGTGGTGAAGGGGACGCGCGTCGCGCTGTGCCTGCCGAACACGCCTTATTATCCGGTGCTGTTCTTCGCGGTGCTGAAGGCGGGCGGGATCGTCGTCAACGTCAACCCGCTCTATGTCGAGCGCGAGCTGTGCCACCTGCTGAAGGATTCGGGCGCGGAGATCATCGCGACCTGCGACATTACCGAGATCCATGCGCGCGTGCTGAAGGTCGCGGGCGAGACGGGGCTGCGGCATGTCATCACCTGCCCGATCGCGGGCGCGTTGCCGACGCTGAAGTCGATCGCCTACCGGATCTTCAAGCGCGCCGAGATTGCGCGCGCGCCGAACGACGCGCGGCATCGCAGCTTCGACTCGCTGGTGCGCGCAAAGGGCGCGCCCGCGCCGGTCGCGGTGACGCCGGACGAGGTCGCGGTGCTGCAATATACCGGGGGGACGACCGGCGAGCCCAAGGCGGCGATGCTGAGCCACGCCAATCTGGTGTCGAACGCAGACGCGATGATGACGTTCGTCGGCGGCGAGACGCCCGAGCAGGACCGGGTGATGGGGGCGCTGCCGCTGTTCCATGTCTTCGCGCTGACGACGGTGCTGACCTATTCGATCCGCGCGGGCGCGCAGATGATCCTGTTGCCGCGGTTCGAGCTGCAGCAGCTGCTCAAGACGATCGTGCGGACCAAGCCGACCTATTTCCCCGCGGTGCCGACCATCTATGCGGCGATCACCAAGGCGGCGGAAACGCAGCCGATCGACCTGTCGTCGATCCATGCGTGCATCTCGGGCGGCGCGCCGCTGCCCGCCGAGGTGCGTACCGCGTTCGAGGCGGCGACGGGGTCGAAGCTGGTCGAGGGCTATGGCCTGTCGGAGGCCTCGCCGATCATCACCTGCAATCCAATCGAGGGGCTGAACAAGCCGGGATCGGCGGGGCTGCCCTTTCCCGGCACGATCATCGAGATCCGCGACCGCGAGGACCCGACCCGGCTGCTGCCGGTCGGTGAGAATGGCGAGATTTGCGCGCGAGGTCCGCAGGTTACGCAAGGGTATTGGCACAAGCCGGAAGCGAGCGCGGCGCTGTTCGCGGACGGGGCGCTGCGCACCGGCGACGTCGGGCATCTCGACGCGGACGGCTATCTGTTCATCGTCGACCGGATCAAGGACCTGATCCTGTGCGGCGGCTACAATGTCTATCCGCGGGTGATCGAGGAGGCGCTGTACGAGCACCCCGCAGTCGCCGAGGTGGTGGTGATCGGGGTCGCCGACGCCTATCGCGGACAGGCGCCCAAGGCGTTCGTCACGCTGGTCGAAGGTGCGGTCGCAACCCCTGTGGAATTGCGTGATTTTCTGCGCGACAAGATCAGCAAGATCGAGCTTCCCCGCGAGGTCGAAATCCGCGACACTCTGCCCAAGACGTTGATCGGCAAGCTATCCAAAAAGGAACTTGTCGCGGAGGAAGAGGCCAGGCTGGCACGCGCAATGCCGGCCGGGGCGGCGTCGGGGGAGAGGGGAGCGACACCGTGAACGAGCGGCAGGACGATCTTACCGGGATTCAGGACGTGTCGCAGGCGCTGGGGGTCAGCGCGCGGACGCTGCGTTTCTATGAGGACAAGGGGCTGATCGAGCCGTGCCGGATCGGCACGACGCGCGTCTATACGCGGCGCGACGTCGCGCGGATGCAGCTGATCCTGCGCGGCAAGCGGCTGGGATTCTCGTTGCGCGACATCGAGGAGTTCCTCGTTTTGTACGATGCGGATCCGCAGCATGTCGAACAGATGCGTGCGCTTGCCGAACGCTGTCGCCAGCGGATCGACGACCTCCAGCAGCAGCAGGCGGCGATCGCGCAGACGCTGGAGGAACTGGAGAAGATCGAGGCGCAGGCGCTCGAGCGGATCGCGTCCTGACCGGCCTGTAACGCGCAGCGGTTGCACCGCGCGGCGCAGCGCGGCAGGGATGGGCGATGCGTACCATCTCCTCCGCCGTCGGCGTTCGTCTCTATCATCTCGACGATGCGCTCGAGGGCGGGGCGGCGACGACGCTTTTCTACGGCCCGCTCGGCGAGGCGCTGGCGATCGCCGCGCAGCAGAGCGATGAGGTCCAGGCAGGGCTGTACATCGCGACCCAGAACGACGTCGTCGCCTATCTCGACCTCGACGAGTGAGGCTCAGGCGCCCGCGGTGAAGCCGTCGTCGCGGTCGGCGGGAACGGGCGCGCTGACCGCCTTGCAGATCGCGCGGAGTGCAGGCTTCAGCCCTTCCTCGAGCGTCGGGTGATAGAAGGGCATGTCGAGCAGGTCGGTCGCGGTGCGGCCCTGCTGGATCGCCCAGGCGATCAGGTGCGCGCTGTGCTCGACCCCGGGGGCGGCCATCGTCGCGCCGGTGAGCCGGCCGGTGCCCGCCTCCGCATAGAAGCGGATCAGCCCGGCGTTGCGCGCCATGACCTTGGCGCGACCCTGATCCTCGTAGGAGGCTTCGCCGATGACGATGCCGTCCTGGTCGTCGGGGGTGATGTCGCCGATCACCGCGACGGTCGGGTCGGTGAACATGATCGCGAGCGGGACCATCCGCGGGCCGGGGGTGACGTCGGGGAACTGCGCGGCGTTGCGGCCGGCAATCATCCCCTCGGCAGACGCCTCGCCGAGCACGGTGCGGTCGTGATCCGCGTCGCCGGCGATAAAGATCGGCGCGTCGCCGCACTGCATCGTCGTCCTGTCGAAGAGCGGCGTGCCGTGATCGTCGAGCGCGATCCCGGTGGTCTCTAGCCCGAGGCCCTTCAGCCGGGGCGGGCGGCCGGTCGCGACGAGCAGATAGTCGAAGCGGCGGGATCCCGATTGCTCGCCCGACCAGGACAGCCGGACGCCATCGCTGTCGGGTTCGGCCTTCAATTCCATTTCGAGATGGATCGGCAGTTCCTTGTCGAGGATACCGTGGAGCGCCGCCGAGACCTTCTCGTCCTTCAGCGCGGCGAGGCCGGGGGACTGGTCGAACACCATCGTCTCGACCCCAAGCCGGACGAGCGCCTGGGCGAGTTCGAGGCCGATCGGGCCGGCGCCGATCACGCCGACCGAGCCGGGCAAGGTCGGCAGGTCGAAGATCGTCTCGTTGGTCAGCACGCGGTCGCGGACTGCGTCGAAACTGTCGGGGATGTTCGGGTAGGACCCGGTCGCGATCACGACGGTCTTGGCGGTCACGGTGCGGCCGTCGTCGAGGCGGAGCGTGGTCGCGTCGACGAAGCGCGCGCGGGCCTGGACCTTTACGCCGTCGGGGAGCTTGTCGAGCGAGTCGCAGACGCCCGCGACGAACGCGTCGCGCTCGCGCTGGACGCGCGCCATCACCGCGGCCCCGTCGATCCGCGGCTCGGCGGCGATTCCGAAGACCGATGCCTGGCGGACCGCATGCGCAGCGTGGGCGGCGGCGATCAGCAGCTTGGAGGGCATGCAGCCGACGCTGGCGCAGGTGGTGCCCGAGAAGGTCTCGTCGATCAGCAGCGTGCGCGCGCCGTTGCGCCGTGCATTGCGCTCGGCCGCGAGACCGGCGGTGCCTGCGCCGATGATCGCTACGTCACAGGTGAGATCGGGGCCGTTGAGATCTGGGCTGGTGTTCGGCATGATCGACTCCGTCTCCGGAGCATTCCGGTCATGGCAGCGAAACCTTCCAACCGCCTGACCCGTTCCGCATGCCGATCCGATAATCACCACGATCCGAGGACCCGCAATGCTGACCGTCCATCACCTGAATTTCTCCCGGTCTTTCCGTATCTTGTGGCTGCTGGAGGAGCTGCAGCTGCCCTATGAGCTGGTCCGGTACGAGCGGGATGCGAGCTTCCGTGCGCCTGCGTCGCTGAAGGCGGTGCATCCGCTGGGCAAGGCGCCGATCGTGCAGGACGATGACCTGACGCTCGCCGAGAGCGCGTCGATCCTGTCCTATCTCGATCGCAAGTACGGGGGCGCGCGGCTCAGCCCGCCCGAGGGCACGCCCGAGGCGGCGATCCATGACGAATGGCTGCACTATGTCGAGAGTTCGGCGGCGTTCCCGATCATGATGACGGTGATCGGCAAGATGATGGGCGGACTGCCCGAAGGCCTCGGCAAATTCTCCGAGCCCGAGGTCGCCAAGACGTTTGCGTATATCGCCGACGCGGTTGGCGAGGGACCGTATCTGATGGGGGCGAAGCTGACGCTGGCGGATATCCAGATGTCGTATTTGCTCGCGACCGCGGAGAGCGCGGGGCTGCTCAGGGACCAGCCGGAGGTGAGCGCGTATTTCGAGCGGCTGAAGGCGGTGCCGGGCTATCAGAAGGCGATCGAGATTGGCGGGCCGCTCTCGCCACCGCGGCGCTGACGGGGGACGGAACCGGCGCTGCGATACGGCAGCGCCGGTCCCTCCGGTTCAGCGTGCCTTGAAGCGGATCGCCTGACCGCCGCCGGGCGCGAGCGCGAGCGTCAGCGTGTCGCCCTTGCGGACGCGCTTGGTCTCGATCGTGATCGCGTGGCGTGCGGTCGTCTTGTAGTCCGCGCCGGGGCCGTCGCGGTAGATCTGCGCGGTGTAGGTCCGGCCGGCGTCGAGGAAGTCGAGCGCGACGGTGAGCGTCCGGGCATTCTCGTCGGTGACGCTGCCGACATACCAGTCGTTCGACTTGCGGTCCTTGCGCGCGAAGGTGACGAAGTCGCCGACCTCGCCGTTGAGCACGCGGGTGTCGGACCAGTCGGTCGGCACGTCCTTGATGAACTGGAACGCGGCGGGATATTTCGCGTAGTTCTCCGGCGTGTCCGCCGCCATCACGACGGGCGAATAGAGCACGACGTAGAGCGCGAGCTGCTTGGCGATCGTCGACAGGAGATCGCTGTCGTCGGTGCCCTTGAGGCTGAGCACGCCGGGGGTGAAGTCCATCGGCCCCTCGAGCATGCGCGTGAAGGCGAGGTTCGCCTCGTGCTCGGGCGGGTTCTTGCCGGCCCAGCTGTTATATTCCATCCCGCGCGAGCCCTCGCGCGCGATCCAGTTGGGATAGGTGCGGCGCAGGCCGGTGTCCTTGACGGGCTCGTGGCTGTCGATCGACACCTTGTACTTGGCGGCGGTGGTGACGACGCGGGTATAGTGGTTCACCATCCACTGGCCCTCATGCCATTCGCGGTGCTGCGACCCGTCGGGATCGACGCGTTCGATCTGGCCCGCGTCGGTGACATAGCCGGTCTTGATCGCGGGAATGCCGTGATCACGCGCAAAGGCGAAGGCGCGGTCGAGCTGGCCGTCATAATGGCTGGCCGAGCCGCCGGTCTCGTTATGACCGATCAGATAGACGCCCTTCGACTTGGCGTATTTGGCGAGATAGCCGGCGTCGAAATCGGGGGTCGGCGTGTCGAACTGCATCGCGGTGCCGTCGCCGAACCAGTCGCCGTCCCAGCCGACATTCCAGCCCTCGACGAGCACGCCGGGGATTTTGTTCGCGCTGGCGAAGTCGATATAGGTCTTCACATGCGCGGTGGTGGCGCCGTGATTGGGGCCGGTCGCCCAGCTCCACTTGCCGGTGATCATGTTCCACCACACGCCGACGAACTTGCCGGGCTTGACCCAGCTGACGTCGCCCAGCTTGTTGGGCTCGTTCAGATTGAGCTCGATATGGCTCATGTAGAGGCCGGGCGCGTCGTCCGAGAGGATCAGCGTGCGCCAGGGCGTCGCGAACGGGCCGGTCCGCGTGACCTTGGGCGCGCCGGCGCCGGGGGTCAGCACCGCCTTCAGCGTGTTGCCCTCGACCTTGGCGACGTTCATGCCGGCATAGTCGACCAGCGCGGCCTCGTGCAGCGCGACATGCGTGCCGCCCGCGAGCTTCAGCGTGATCGGCGTCGCGGCGGTGCCGACATCGGCGAGCGGCGTGCGGTTGTAGAGATATTCCTCGCGGTTCCATTCGAAGCCGGGCTTCCACCAGGCGGTCGCGTCCTCGGCAAAGGCGAACTGCGTCAGCTCCTCGGCGATGTTGACGGTCTTGAAGTTGGGCTGGTCGGGGAAGACGTAGCGGAAGCCGATGCCGTCGTCCTGAAGCCGGAACACGACGTCGATCGCGCGCTGCAGCCGGTCGGTCTCGCGCAGGCGGACGCGCATCTCGCTATGGTTGTCGCGGATCGTCTTCCACTCGCCCCAGGGCTGCGTCCAGGTCGAGTCCGCCTTGTCGCGGGTGACGGTCTCGATCTTCAGATGCCGGTCGAACTTGGGCGCATCGGTGAAGAGGAAGCCGAGCCGCGACGGCTTGACGATCAGCGTGCCCTTGCGCGTGACGCTGTAGGTCGCATGGCCTTCGCCGTCGGTCGCGACGGTGACCGCGATGCTGCCGTCGGGGGAGGTCGCGATCGCCGAGGGGATCGTCGGGACGGGCTGCGGCTTGATCGTCTCGTTCGTCGTGACCGCGGGAGCGGCCTGATCCTGCGCCATCACGGGTGCGGTCGTCGCGAGCAGGGTCGCAAGTGTGAGCGAGAGGGTCTTCATGATCCGGTCCTTTCGACGATCAGCGCGGCATAGCCGCCCAGTCGTCCTATCGTTGCGTCGTTGATGCTGTCGCGGACGCGCCAGTGTTCGGGGGTAGCGGGGCTCCACGCGACGGGCGTCGCGGCCATGTTGAAGACGCAGAGCAGGATCTGGTCGCCGTCACGGCGTTCGAAGGCGAGCAGCGTGTCGGTGACCTCGGTCAGCACCAGATCGCCGATCGCAAGCGCGGGGATCGCGCGGCGCAGCGCGAGCAGGCGGCGGGTGAGCGCGAGCAGCGAGTCGGGATCGCCCTCCTGCCGGTCGACCGCGAGCTCGGGATGGTCGTTACCGACCGGGAGCCACGGCGACGCATCGGTGAAGCCCGCATGCGGCGCATCGGCCCGCCACGGCATTGGCGTGCGGGCGCCGTCGCGCGACAGCGTCAGCGGCCAGTTGGCGATCGCCTCGGGATCCTGGAGCTGGTCGAACGGCACCTCGACCTGGGTGAGCCCCAGTTCCTCGCCATAATAGAGGAAGATGTTGCCGCGCAGGCAGACAAGCAGCGCGATCTTCATCCGCGCGAAGGCGTCGCGGTGATCGGGGCCGATCCAGCGCGAGACGGCGCGCGGGGCGTCGTGATTCTCGAACGCCCAGCTCGGCCAGCCCATCTCCGCGTCCGACGGCCAGAGCGTGATCGCGTCGGCGACGGTGCTGGGGCGGAGGTCCGACGCGTAGAGGAAGTCGAAGCCATAGGCACTGTTGAGCCGGGTCTGGCCACGGGTGAACAGCTTCATCTCGCGGTCGCTGTCCGCGCCGCCGACCTCGGCCACGGTGAAGCGGTCGCCATAGCCGTCGATCAGCCGCCGCAGTCGTTCGAGAAAGGCGGGTATGTCGGGATGGCTCTGGTTATGGACATGCGCCTGAAAGTCGAAGGGGCGCGTCTTCAGGCTGTTGTCGGTGACCGGCGGATTGTCGGTCAGCGCGGGGTCGTGCATCGCGAAGTTGATCGCGTCGAGACGGAAGCCGTCGACGCCGCGGTCGAGCCAGAATTTTGCGGTGTCGACGATCTCGTCCTGAACGTCCGCGTCATGGAGGTGGAGCTGTGGCTGTTCCTTCAGGAAATTGTGCAGATAATATTGGCGACGGCGCGCGTCCCAGGTCCAGGCGGGGCCGCCAAAGACCGACTGCCAGTTGGACGGCGGGCTGCCGTCGGGCTTGGCGTCGGCCCAGACATACCAGTTCGCCTTGGGGTTGGTGCGCGACGAACGGCTCTCGACGAACCAGGGATGCTCGTCCGAGGTGTGGCTGTAGACCTGGTCGATGATGATCTTCAGCCCGAGCGCGTGGGCGCGCGCGATCAGCGTGTCGAAATCGGCCAGCGTGCCGAAGATCGGGTCGACATCGCGGTAGTTCGCAACGTCATAGCCGAAGTCCTTCATCGGCGATGTAAAGAAGGGCGAAAGCCAGACCGCATCGACGCCGAGGCTCGCGACATAGTCGAGATGGCGGGTGATGCCGGGCAGGTCGCCGATGCCGTCGCCGTTGGAATCCGCAAAGCTGCGCGGATAGATCTGGTAGATGACCGCGCCCTTCCACCAGGGTCGGTGCACGGGCAGGCTCGTATCGTCGGGCATCAGCGGGTCTCCGCGGCGCAGACCGCATAGCCAAAGGCGGGGATGGTCAGCGTGACGCTGCCGGGGGCGGTCGCGCGCGCGGGGCAAGCGCCGGCGAGCGTATCGAAGCGGGTCGAGCGAGTCTCGACCTGGATCGCGCTGGTCAGCGGCTTTGCGCTGGTGTTGTACGCAAGGAGCATCTCGGCGCCGGTCACGGGATCGAAGCGCGAGACCGCGAACAGGCCGGGCGTATCGCCGCGCGCGCGGACGAGCGTGCGGCCGCGGGTCAGCGCCGGGTGCGCGACGCGGAGGCGCGCGAGCTGGGCGATCTGGCGGAACAGCGGGTGGGTCGTACCGAAACTGGGGGTCGCGGTGGTCGCGTCGGTGCCGACGAGGCGGTTGTCGTTATAGACCGCGACCTTCGAGGCGAACATGTCCTCGCGTGCGTCCTGGTCGTCGCCGTCGCCGGCAAAGCCCTGCTCGTCGCCCGAATAGATGGTCGGCACGCCGCGCAGCGTCAGCAGCATCGCATGGCCGAGCTTGACGCGGGCCAGCACCTCGGCCTCGCTCGCGTTCGGGTTGAGGCGGCGGACGTCGCGCGCGAAGCGGCCCTGGTCGTGATTGCCGAGGAAGGTCGGCAGGATCATCGCGGTGTCGGCGCCGTGTTCGTAGAGCGCGTCGCCGTCGAACAAAGCGGCGAGTTCGTTCGTGCCCTTGTTGCCCGCGACGACGTCGGTCACGCCCCAGCGGAAGCCGAAGTCGAGCACCGCGGGCAGCTTGTCGACGCGGGTGAAGCGCGCGAGATAGCCCGGATCCATCGTCCCATAGGCGACCTCGCCGAAGATGTGGAAATTGGGGATGCCGTTCGCCCTGGCGCGGTCGAGCATCGCGGGCGTGAAGGCCTGCCAGAATTCGGGGTTCACGTGGCGCGCGGTGTCGATGCGGAAGCCGTCGACCTTGAACCGGTCGATCCAGCCGCCGAAGATGTCGATCATGCCCGACACGACGCGGGGGTTCTCGGTCGCGAGATCGTCGAGGCCGGAGAAGTCGCCCATCGTCGAGCTCTCGTCGGTGAAGGTCGAGTCGCCGCGGTTGTGGTAATAGATCGGGTCGTTGAGCCAGGCGGGGACCTTCACGGTCCGTTCCTTCGCAGGGACATAGGGCGTGTAGGCGAAGCCGGGGTCGGTCAGCCGCGCGAAGTTCTCAGGCGTGCGGACGGCGTCGCCCGCGAAGCCGGGGTTTATCGCCTTGCCGCGCAGGCCGAGCTTGCGCTGATAGGGGTAGTTGGCGCGGTCGCGATAGGCGCAGGGGGTGCCCTCGGTGCATTCGCGGTACTGGATCACGTCGGCGGTATGGTTGATGATGATGTCCATATAGACCTTCATCCCGCGCGCATGCGCCGCGGTGACGAGCGCGGTCATGTCGGCATTGGTGCCGAGATGCGGGTCGACCTGCGTGAAGTCGGTGATCCAGTAGCCGTGATAGCCAGCGGATTCCTTGCCGGGCGCGCCCTGGACGGGCTTGTTCTTGAAGATCGGGCCGAGCCAGATTGCGGTCGCGCCGAGCTGCTGGAGATAGCCGAGGCGCTTGGTCAGACCCTTGAGGTCGCCGCCGTGGTAGAAGCCCTTGGCGGTCGGGTCGAAGCCGGTGACGCGGCGATCGCCGGTGAGGCCGCCGCGGTCGTTGGCGGGATCGGCATTCTCGAACCGGTCGGGGAGGACGAAATAGATGACCTCGTCCTGCGGCAGCCGCGCGCGATAGTCGGTCGCCGGTACCGGCTTGCGTGCGGCCCGCGATGCCGGGCCGGGGTCTGCGATGGCGGGCGAGAGCGCGAGCAACCCTGCCAGGATGGTGGCGACGCTCTTGATCATCGGATGTCCTTTTCGCACCGGAATCGGTGACGGCGCCACCGGCGCCGGGTCGCCGTCCGCCGGGATGACCCCGGGCGGACGGCGGTATTACAGGTCGTTAGAAGCGGAAGCTTGCACCCAGATAGAACTGGCGCCCGAAATATTGCAGCGTGCCCGTCTGTGCGGTCTGGCCGAAATAGGAGCGGGTCGGCTGGTCGGTCAGGTTGTTAGCCTGCGCGAGCAGCGTCATCCCGGCGAGCGGGCTGCCCTGCGGGAATTCATAGCTCATCTGCGCGTCGAACACGGTCTCGGCGGCATTGGTCACGATCTGCTCGCTGAGGCCGAACTGCGGGGCGACGAACTTCGAGCGGTAGCGCATCGAAACGCGCGTCTGGAAGCCGTTCTTCTCGTAGAAGAGCGTCGGGTTGGAGACGATCTTCGACAGGCCGGGCAGCGACAGCGAGAGCGTGTTGCCGCTGATCGCGTTGGTGATGCTGACGTCGGACTGGTTGTACGAGATGTTGAGCACCGCGCCGAGGCCGTCGAACGGCGCCGGCAGGAAGTCGAACGTCTTGGTGATGGCGCCTTCGAAACCATAGACATAGCCGCCATTGCCGTTGATCGGTGCGAACAGATTGCCGGTCGTGACGACGCTGGTGAAGCCGGTCCCGGCGAGCGGCGGGGTGCTGATGCCGTTGGCGGCGAAGTCGTAGTTCGGGATGACGCCGCCGATCACGAAGCTGCGGACGTCCTTGTAGAAGGCGCCGAGCACGAGCGAGCCGCTGTTGCCGAAATAATGCTCATAGGTGGCGTCGAACTGGTTGGCGCGGAACGGCTGGAGCGCGGGGTTGCCGCCCGACCCGTCGAGCCGCGCCGCGGTGCCGCCGATGCTGACCAGGTTGGTGCTGATCGAGTTGCGGAAGTCGAAGAAGCGCGGACGCGAGATCTGGCGCGAGAGCGACAGGCGGGCCTGGTCGTTCTCGGTCAGGCCGAGGATGAAGTTCGCCTGGGGCAGCCAGTCTGTGAACTTGCGACCACGGGTGTTGAGGTAGCGACCGGTGCCGCCGTCCGAGATCGTCGAGGACGAGCTCTGGTCGGTATGGACGACGCGCAGGCCGATATTGCCCTTGAACGGCAGCGAGCCGGCGATCGTGTCGAAGTTGAGCTGGCCGTAGCCGGCATAGGTCTTCTCGTCGATCGTGAAGCTCTGGTCCTGCGTGAACGCCTGGGTCTGGTCGACGACGCGGTCGGGCCCGAGCTGCGAGTCGAAGATGCTGCCGATATCGGCGACGATGAAGTCGGGGAAGGACGAGAACTTGCCCTTGAAGCCCGCGGTCGTCGAATTCGAGCCGGTCAGCGTGACGGGCGCAGCGAAGCTGAACGCGTTGAAGCTGGTGATCGTCCGCTCCGCCTTGCGGTTGCCATAGCGGCCGCCGACCTCGAACGACTTGAGGAACGGACCGTCGATCTTGAGCAGCGCGCTGCCGGCGAACGCATAGAGGCGGTCGGTGTCCTTCTGCGGGACGATGTAGAAGCCCTCGAACGTGTTCGCGGCCGGGTCGGTGTAGTTGGCGTTGGTCGAGAACGAGCCGACGTTCAGACCGTCGAGCTTGTAGCTGAGCGTCGTCGGCGTCGCGGTCGTGTTGCCGTTGTCGTCGAGACCCGAATTGTTGAAGAAGCTCGAGGCGCGCGAATAGGAGCCGTCGGCGGTCAGCGTGAGCTGGCCGATGTCCTTCTGGACGTTGCCGCCGAAGGTGTAGAGCTTGTCGAGGCGGTTCTCGTTCTGCTGGATCGTGCGGGTGCGGATGCCCGAGGCGTTGCCGCCGACGATCGTGTTGCCGATGACGGTCGGGTCGGTGAGGTTGCTGCTGGTCTGCTGCAGGTTCTCGACCCGGATGCCGCGGCGGAACACGTCCGACTTGAAGCGCGAATAATAGCCGTCGAGCAGGACGCGGAACGTGTCGGTCGGCTCATACTGGACGCTGCCGAGGACGCCGTCGCGGGTCTCGTTGCCGCCCGACTGGACCGCCTCGAAGCCATAGCCGATCGCGTCGGCGCGGCCGTTGCCGTCGAGGTCGCGGATCGCCGGGCTGCCGTTCTGGCCGGTCGCGGTGTAATCATAGCCGACGAAGCGCGTCGCGACGTTCGCCTGCTTCAGACGGGCATACCCGACCGCGAGGCCGAGCGTGTCGTCGAGCAGCTTGGTCTGGATCGAGGCGCTGCCGCGATAGCCGAATTCGCTGGCGTCGGGGTTCTGGCCGGCGCGGTCGTTATAGACGCCACGAACGTTGACGCTGACGAGCGTCTTGCCGGGAATGCTGAGCGGGCGCGCGGTGCTGAGCTCGACCTTGCCGGCGACGCCGCCCTCGATCTGCGAGGCCTTGGGGCTCTTGTAGACCGCGGCCTGGTTGATGAGTTCGGACGGATACTGGTCGAATTCGATGACGCGGTTGCCCGAGGTCGCGACCTGTTCGCGGCCGTTGAGCGTGGCGGAGACGAGATCCTGGCTGAGGCCGCGGATGTTGATCGCCGACGCCTGGCCGCCGGTACGCTGCGAGGTGACGCCGGGCAGGCGGGCGAGCGACTCGGCGATCGAGACGTCGGGCAGGCGGCCGATATCCTCTGCCGAGACGATCTCGGCGACGACGTCGAGGTTGCGCTTGACCGCGATCGACGAGCGCAGGCTGGCGCGGAAGCCGGTGACGACGATGTCGTCGCTGGACTCTGCTGCGGGGCCGCTGCTCGGGGCGGTGGCGTCCTGCGTCGCGACGGTCGGGGCGGGCGTAGAGGGTGCGCTCGACACGGTGTTGTCGGCGGAGGCCGGGGCGGGATCGGTCGCGACCTGCGCGTCGGCGACCGACGCGGCGAAGAGCGCCACGGCGAGCGCGGTGCCGCTGGCCGATAGGGTGAAAAGGTGATGCGCGGCAGATGCCGGGAAACGCTTGGACGTCGTCATGTTCAACTCCCCTGAAAGCCCCGCTGCATCTTTCGCGCCGTGGGCCGTGTGTGGCGTTCCAATGGAATTCCGCCCCGCGAAAGCCAATCAATCGACATACGTATTCAGTGCGGCCGTTCCGGCCGTGTTGCCGATTTGCCACGGATCGCGGGGGCCAATGCGTTGACGTTGCGGGCAAACTGGAGTGATGATTGCGACGGCGACGCCGTCCGAGCGCCCCCGAGAGGATCCCTGTCTTGAGTGCCCAGCGCAAATCCACGTCGTTCGACATCGCGCAGGCCGCGGGCGTATCGCAGCCGACCGTGTCGCGCGCGCTGCGTGGCAGCCCGACGGTCAGCCCGGCGACGCGGCAGCGGATCGAGGCGATCGCCAAGCAGCTGAACTATACCGTCGACCGCAGTGCATCGAACCTGCGCAGCGGCAAGACGCGGACGATCGCGCTGCTGCTGTTCCGCGATCCGACGCCCGACGAGACCGAGGTCAATCCGTTCTTCCTGGGCATGCTGGGCGCGATGATGGGGGCGTGTGCCGATCATGGCTATGACCTGCTCGTTTCGTTCCAGAATTTCTCGTCCGACTGGCATACCGATTACGAGGACAGCCACCGCGCCGACGGGCTGATCCTGCTCGGCTATGGCGATTATGCGGATTATCGAGCGCGGCTCGATCACCTCGTGGCGCAGGGGACGCATTTCATCCGCTGGGGATCGGTGCGGCACGACCAGCCCGGGCTGACCGTCGGGTGCGACAATGTCGCGGGCGGTGCGGAGGCGACGCGGCACCTGATCGCGCAGGGGCGGACGCGGATCGCGTTCCTGGGGGATGCGACCGATCATTATCCGGAATTCTACGACCGCCACCGCGGCTATCTCGCGGCGCTCGAGGAACATGGCCTACATGCCGATCCGCACTTGCAGGTCGACGCGATCACCACCGAGGAAGACGGCACGCGCGCGGCGCAGGCGTTGCTCGCGCGCGGGGTCGCGTTCGATGCGATCGTCGCGGCGAGCGACCTGATCGCGCTGTCGGCGATGCGGGTGCTGGCGGGGGCGGGGCGGATCGTGCCCGACGACGTCGCGATCGTCGGGTTCGACGACATTCCCGCCGCCAGCCTCGCCAATCCGCCGCTGACGACGGTGGCGCAGGACACGGTGCTGGGCGGCCGGCGGCTGGTCGAGATGCTGCTAGCGCGGATCGACGATCGGCCTGTGACGAGCATCGTGCTGCCGACGCAACTGGTCGTACGGCGCTCGTCGGGCGAGGCTGCGGCGTGACGCGCGAGAAGCCGCGTCAGGGTTTCTGGGGTCTGTGGAACATCTCGTTCGGGTTCTTCGGGATCCAGATCGGTTTCGCGCTGCAGAATGCGAATGTCAGCCGGATCTTCCAGTCGCTCGGCACCAGCGTCGACGATCTTGCCTTTCTGTGGATCGCCGCGCCGCTGACCGGGCTGCTCGTCCAGCCGGTGATCGGGCATTACAGCGACCGGACCTGGGGGCGGCTCGGGCGCCGGCGACCCTATTTCCTGGGCGGTGCGGTGCTGGCGACCATCGCGTTGCTGGGGATGCCGAACGCGCCTGTGCTGTGGGTTGCGGCGGCGCTGCTGTGGATGCTCGACGGATCGCTCAACGTCGCGATGGAGCCGTTCCGTGCGTTCGTCGGCGACATGCTGGGCAGTCGGCAACGGACCGCGGGCTATGCGTTCCAGACCGGCTTCATCGGCGCGGGCGCGGTGATCGGCAGCCTGGCGCCTTTGATCCTGACCGACGTCTTCCACGTCGCCAACACCGCGGCGGGGGGCGGGATCCCGCCATCGGTGCGCTATGGCTTCTATCTGGGTGCCGCGGCGCTGTTCTGCGCGGTGCTGTGGACGGTGCTGACGACGAAGGAATATTCGCCCGACGAGATGGCGGCGTTCGAGCATGTTGGCGGCGCGGTCGAGGCGGGGCCGGCGATAGCGGCACCGGTCGGATCGGGCGCGCGGCTGGCGCCGGTGTGGATCGCGCTGGGGGCGATCGTGATCGCGGCGGTGGCGCGGTTCGGGCTCGACAAGCCGGTCTATCTGCTCGGCGCCGGGCTGATCGCGTTCGGTATCGCACTGCTGGTCAGCGCCGCGCTCGTCCGGTCGGGTAGAGAGTCCAATGTTCTCAGCCAGATCGTCGGCGATCTTGCGACCATGCCGCAGACGATGAAGCGGCTCGCGCTCGTCCAGTTCTTCACCTGGTCGGCGCTGTTCATCATGTGGATCTACACCACGCCGATCGTCACGCAGCGCGCGTTCGGGACGACCGACACGGCGAGTGCGGCGTATAATGACGGCGCGAACTGGGTCGGGGTGCTGTTCGCGGTGTATAACGGCGTGGCGACGGTGTGGGCGTTCGTGATGCCGTGGCTCGCGGGGCGGATCGGGCGGCGCAATGCGCATATCCTCGGCCTGCTGAGCGGGGCGGCGGGGTTCGGGTCGTTCCTGCTCCTGCGCGATCCGCATGCGCTGATCGGGTCGATGGTGCTGATCGGGATCGCCTGGTCGTCGATTCTGACGATGCCCTATGCAATGCTGTCCAACGCGCTGCCGCAGGCCAAGCTGGGCGTTTACATGGGGCTGTTCAACATCTTCATCGTGCTGCCGCAGCTGATCGTGTCGTCGGTGATGGGGCAGGTGATGCGGACGGTGTTCCCGGGCGATCCGGTCTGGGCGATGCTGATCGCGGCGGGGGTGATGGGCGTCGCGGCGCTGGCGATGCTGCGGGTGCCGCGGGACGCCTGAGATACTGCCCTCCCCCTGGCGGGGGAGGATCAGGGGTCAGCCGCCGAAGCCGCCGCGGCCGCCAAAGCCGCCGCCGAACCCGCCGCGCGAGATCACCGAGCTGCGGGTCTGGACCCGCGCGGGAGCACGCGCCGTGGTAGGCGTAAAGGCGTCCGAGCCGACGCGGGTGCGGCCGGTGACGTAATCGCGGCTGATGCGGCCGCCGGCGCCGCCATAATAATTGCCCTGACGATCGCGGTACATCGGTGCGCCGCGATAGCCATAGCCGCCGTTGAGCGCCTGGCCGATGATGAACCCGGTCAGCAACGGCGTGAAGAAGCTGCCGCCGCTGCCATTGTTGCGCGGTTCGCACTGCGCGGCACCGAACTGCTCCTCGCAGGTCTGCTTGTCCTCGAACCGTGGTGCGGTCTTGGCGGCGTCGGTCTTGGCCTGTTCATAGGCGGTGTCGCACTGCGCGGCGGGGATCGCCCCCGCCGAGCGGCATTCGGCGACCGAGGCATAGCTCTGCGCGTCGACGGGCTTGCCGCCGACATCGCCGTCGCAGGCGGTCAGCGAGATGCCCGAGCCCGCGATCAGGCCGGTGAGGACGATCGAGCTGGAACGCTTCATGTCTTTGCCTCTCAGTTCGTCATGCAGGCGGCATTGAGGATGCCGACGCAGAGCGAGATGCTGCCCATATAGGTGGCGGCGGCGATATCGCCCCGCACGATCCGGTCGTGAATGTCGCGCATCACGAGGCGGCGGACGACGAGCGCGGCGACGATCTGGATCACGCCTGCGAGCACCGCCCACACCGCGAACTCGACCAGCGTGACGGTGTGCGTCAGCGCGGAGGCGAGCGGGAGGACATAGCCGAGCAGCGCCGCGCCCAGCGTGATCGCCGCGGCGGTATTGCCGTCGCGGATCAGCGCCTTCTCGTTATAGGGCGTGGTCGCCTGGAAGATGATCTTGAACGCGATGGTGAAGAGCCCGGCCGCGACGAACGCGATCAGGAAGGCCGCCGCGCTGGCGCCGAAGCTGTAATAGTCGATCATCTGAATCCCCCGGAACGCTGATGCGACGATGCTAGGCGCGGAACTCGCCGAGTTCCAGTGCGACGCCGAGCATGATCTCGAACGAGACCTCGCCCGCCTCATTCTCCTGGTCGATCGCGAGCAGCAGTTCGCGTCCGTCGTCGCCCGGCAGGTCGCGGCCGAACAGCATGCAGGTCTGGAAGATGCGGCGGTCGACGATGCCGTCGCGGTCGTCGTGGAGATCCTCCCAGAAGGTCACCGGTTCCTGCTCGCTCGCCTCGGGGCCGAACCAGACGCGGTCATAGTCGGGGAGCCCCTCGGCGGTGAAGCTGCGCGCCTTGAGCCGGGACTTCCAGGCGGGGCGTTCGGCGGCGGAGGAGGGGTAGGCGCTGTCCCAGGGCGCGAAGATCGTGACGTCGGTCACGTCCTGCCCCGCGCGGTCGTTCGAGACCGCCTGGAACATGATGTCGTCATCGGTGTAGAACCGGTGGACGAACCCGCCCTCGTTGAGGTCGACGAGACCCTGCGCGACGATCACCAGCGTGTCGCGGTCGAACGGGAACAGCAGCTCCGACCCGAACCGGCGCCAGGCGAGCGGGTCGACGATCACCGTGCGGCCGAGCGTGACGTTGCGGATGACGGGAAGTCCGGAGCCTTCAAGCGGTTGCTTGCGGCCGAACAGGCGATCGAACATGCAATCCTCACGTTATGGTTCGGCCTGTGCATAGGCGAAAGCGGCGATGCTCGCAAAGCGCCATTGGCGCGCCCTTCGCCGACGCCTATGTGTGCGGGCACGCGACAAGCACGGGAGTTCTTGCATTGACCGACATCTGGACCGTCCGCAGCCTGAAGGCCGCGCTCGATACGTCCGAGCCTGCGAAAACGGGGGAGTTGAGCGTCCGTATCGTCGAGGGGGCGGATCCGATCCTGCTCGTCACGATGCACGAGCATGGCGACCTCGAACTGTTCGTCAATGTCAGCGAGGCGCAGATCTCGGCCTCGACCCTGCTCTGGCCGTGCGACGAGCAGGAGGACCAGGCGGCGTTCAACGCGTTCCTGCTGAAAACGCAGAAGCTGGTGCCGCTGTCGAACTTCGGGATCGGCAGCGTCGAGGGGCGCGATTATTATGAACTGTTCGGCGAACTCGCGACGTCGAGCCGGCTCGACACGATCGTGATCGAGCTGCGCACGCTGGCCGAGAACGCGATCGATGCGGCCACCGACCTGCGCAACGCGCAGATCCCCGCCGCCTGACCCAAAGCATCATACGGAGAGACTGGCATGGCCATCTGGAGCAAGATTTTCACCCTCGGCCGGGCGGGCGCGCATGAAGCCGGCGCGGCGGTCGTCGACGCGAACGCCCTGCGGATCCTCGACCAGGAAATCCGCGACGCGGACAAGGCGCAAGGGAAAGCGCGCGACGACCTGGCCGGGCTGGTCGCCCGCCGTCGCATCCTCGAGACTGAGGTCGAGAGCTTCCGCGCGCAGGCCGCGAAATACGAGGCCTCGGCGCGGATCGCGGTCGAGAAGGGCAATATGGATCTCGCGCGGCAGGTCGCGCAGCGGATCGCCGATCTCGAACAGGACATCGCGCTGAAGAGCCCGCAGGTCGAGGACATGCGCGCCGCCGAGGAGCAGATCCACACCGCGGTCGCGCAGACCGACCGCAAGATCGAGCAGCTCCGCCGCGAGGTCGAGGTCGTCAAGGTCAACGAGTCGGTGCAGAAGGCACAGGCGACGGTCGCATCGGGCAGCATCGGCGCGGGCAACAAGCTGGGCTCCGCGGCGGACAGCCTCGCGCGGATTCGCGAGCGGCAGGCGATCCGCGGCGAGCGCATCAAGGCGGCCGGCGAGCTGGAGGATCGGCGCACCGGCGCGGATCTCGACGAGAAGCTGCGCCAGGCGGGGATCCTGCCGGGTCAGTCGTCCGCGGACGACGTGCTCGCCCGGCTGACCGCGCCCAAGACCGACCAGCTCGGGCAGACGCTGCGGATCGAGCAGCGCGACGACAGCAAGACGCAGGACAACTGATGCGCCGGATCGCGGTCGACCCGCGCGGCGACTGGCGCGAACGGGCCGACGCGATCGGGTTCGTCTATCACGGCACGGCGGTCGGCGACGCAATCGAACCCTATTGGGACGAGAGCGCCGCCTATGCCTTCACGCTGGCGGAGATCGAGGAGGATCTCGAACCCGCGGCCGAACAGATGCACGCGATGTGCCTCGAACTGGTCGACGAGGTGGTCCGAGACCAGCAGCTGATGGAGCGGCTCGCGATCCCGCGCGAGCAGTGGAATTACGTCGCGGAGACGTGGCGGACGCGCCAGCCGTCGCTCTATGGCCGGTTCGACTTCGCCTATGACGGGACGGGGCCGGCCAAGCTCTACGAATATAATGCCGACACGCCGACATCGGTGTTCGAATGCGCAACGTTCCAGTGGATGTGGCTCGAAGACCTGCTCGCGAGCGGGGCGATGCCGGCGGGGACCGACCAGTTCAACAGCCTGTTCGACAAGCTGCGCGAACGCTTCCGCGCGCTGTTCCCGAGCGGTGGCTTCGTCCATTTCGCAGCCGATGCGACCGCGATCGAGGACCGGCAGACGGTGCGGTTCTTCGAGGATCTGGCGAGCCAGGTCGGGATCGAGCCCAAGTTCGTCGAGATGAAGGATATCGGCCTCGCCGCCGATGGCCGGTTCGTCGACCCCGAAGGCTTCGAAGTGCAGGCGGCGTTCAAGCTCTATCCGTGGGAGTTCATGCTGCGCGAACCCTATGCGCCGAACCTGTCGCGCGCGGACGTGCGCTGGATCGAGCCGGCGTGGAAATCGATCCTGTCGAACAAGGGTATCCTGCCGCTGCTGTGGGAGCGGCATCCCGGGCACCCGAACCTGCTGCCCGCGTTCTTCGACGGCGATCCGGCGGCGAAGATCCTGGGGCCGCGCCATGTCCGCAAGCCGCTATTCTCGCGCGAGGGTGCGAATGTCGAGATCGTCGGCGGGGAGGGCGGCACGCCCGCCATTCTCGACCAGGGCTATGGTGCCGAAGGGGCTATCCTCCAGGCCTATGCGCCGCCGCCGGTGTTCGACGGGCGGCATCCGGTGATCGGGGCGTGGATCGTCGGCAACGAAGCCGCGGGGATCGGCGTTCGAGAGGATGAGACGGTGGTGACGCGCAACATGGCGCGCTTCGTCCCGCATATCATCGAGGCGAATGATGACTGACGTACGTGAGCTGCCGCCATTGCCGCCGATCGAGCGGCTGGTCGAACTGATGTTCGACGCCGCGCGGATGGGGCGGGACGAGATGATCCCCGCGCTGCTGCAGGCGGGGGTCGATATCGAGGTTACCGATGCGCGGGGGTACACGCCGCTCGTGCTGGCGAGCTACAATGCGCAGGAGTCGACGACGCGGCTGCTGCTCGACGCGGGCGCGCGGGTCGATGGCGATCCGGCGAGCACCGCCAATACCGCGCTGATGGGGGTGTGCTTCAAGGGCTATACGCCGATCGCGCGGATGCTGATCAAGGCGGGGGCGGACGTGAACCGGCGCAACGGCGTCGGGCAGACCGCGCTGATGATGGCGGCTCTGTTCAATCAGGGGGCGATCATCGACCTGCTGATCGAACAGGGTGCGGATCCGGCGGTGGTCGATGCGGCGGGGAACAGCGTGGCGTCGCTGGCGATGTCGCAGGGGAATGCGGCGCTGGCGGCGCGGTTTGCTGAGGGTTCGCACGGGTTGGGATCCGCCGCCTGAACGTCGTCATCCTGACGAAAGTCAGGATCCAGAGCCATGAAGGTGCCGCCCGTTACTCTGGATCCTGACTTTCGTCAGGATGACGGGAAGGGGGTGGGTCCGGACGTTCCTTAGGGTGACGGGTGGGTTTGGCCGTCGTCATCCGCGTGCGTCTGCGGGAGGACCGCGCCGACATGCGTCTGGCCGCGGGCTTCGGCGAGGCGCATCTGGCGTTCGCGTTCGGCATAGCCGGCGCGCTGGGTCGCGTCGCGGGCGTCGTGGCAGGCGGGGCAGCTGATCCCCTCGACATAAAGCGGCGAGGCGCGGTCGGCGGGGCTGACGGGCATGCGGCAGGCGTGGCACAGGCCGTGCGTGCCGGGGGCGAGGCCGTGGCCCACCGCGACGCGCTGATCGAAGACGAAGCATTCGCCCTCCCACAGGCTCTCGGCCTCGGGCACGGTTTCGAGATATTTGAGGATGCCGCCCTTCAGGTGATAGACCTCGTCTAACCCTTCCGCTTTCAGGAACGCGGTCGACTTCTCGCAGCGGATCCCGCCGGTGCAGAACATCGCGATTCTTGGCGGCGGGCCATCGCCGACCAGTTGGTCGCGGTGGTCGCGGAACCAGGCGGGGAAGTCGCGGAAGCTGCGCGTCTTCGGGTCGATCGCGCCTGCAAAGCTGCCGACCGCGACCTCATAATCGTTGCGCGTGTCGATCACGATCGTGTCCGGATCGGCGATCAGCGCGTTCCAGTCGCCGGGCTCGACATAGCGGCCGACATCGCCGAGCGGGTCGATATCGGGTTCGCCCATCGTTACGATCTCGCGCTTCAGCCGGACCTTCATGCGGTGGAAGGGCATCGTTTCGGCGCGCGAATCCTTGACGTCGAGCGCGGCACAGCCGGGCAGTGCGCGGATATGCGCGAGCACGGTGTCGATCGCCGCGTCTGTCCCCGCGATCGTGCCGTTGATCCCCTCGGCTGCGAGCAGCAGCGTGCCCTTCACCCCTTGCGCGCAGCACAGTGCGGCGAGCGGCGGCTTGATCGCGGCGATGTCGGCAAAGGGCGTGAAGCGGTAGAGCGCGGCGACGCGGACCGGTCCGAGGGACTCGGGATGGCTCGCCAGAGGATCGGCGGCGGGTAAGGGGTCGGCAGGCATGGGCAGGACGGTCCGGATCGAAGATGGCGCCGTCGCTGTTACGCCAAGTCGGAGTAGGTGGCGAGCAGGGTTTCGGTCCTGGCGAGGCCCGTGGCGGTGAGCTGGATCACGCCCGCGCTGCAGTCCGGGCGTTCGACCAGGCCCTTTTCGGCGAGCGCGCCGATCCAGCGGTGCGTGCGCGACGGATCGAGCAGAGCGAGCGCGCCCAGCGTTGCCGCATCGATCACCCGACCCTCGGCCTCGGCGAGATAGATCTGCACCAGCACGAGCCAGGCATGGTCGCCGAACAGGTCGTCGCCCAGTTGCTCGCGTCGTCGGCGCAGGCTCCGGTCGACCTTCAGCGCGACCTGCCAGAGCCGTTCGGGCATGACGACGTCGGGCACCGCGGTGAGCGCCTTGGCTTGCGGAAGGTAGAGCGTGCCGACGAGCCGGCCGGCCTCGAGCCCGCGGTCGAGCCGCGAGACATGGACGTCGACCCACACCGCGGCACCGCCGGGCTGGAGATAGCGCTTGCGGATGCAGACCGGGCCCGCGCCGGGGGCGAGCATGGTGACCCGATCGATGTTGCGGACGCGGTCGTCCGGGTGGGTCACGTCGGCATAGGACCGCCCGACGAGTTCGCTAAGCGGCCGCTGCAGCAGGTCCTCGACGGTCTGGTCCATCGTCAGTAGCAGACCGTTCGGGTCCGACAGGGAATGGCCGACGAGCATCGAGGCGAGGGTCCTTTGTAATCCCCCGTTCAGATAGGGCGCGATCACCCTTATATCAAACGTTTACGCCGTGATCGCTCAGCTGGTGACGAAGGTCAGCCCGGCATGCGCGATCAGCCGGTCGCGCAGTTTGGCGCCCATCAGCGCGCCCGGCGTCCAGATGCCGCCATCGCCCGCGACATCGCGGACGAGGCAGATCGCCGCCTCCGCGATCATCTTGCTGGTCGATCCATAGCCCGGGTCGCGGTCGCCCGTCACGACCGTGTCGATGCGGCTGCCATCGGGCATGATCCCTGCGAACAGCAGGTCGTAATGGCCTTCATCGCGTTCGGCCTTGGAGGGGCCTTCGCCGGGCTTCGGGCCCTTGTCGCCGGCGAAGGGATTGAACTTCGCGATCGCCTCCGCCGCGGCCTTGCCCATGTCGCCGAGCCCCGCGACCATCATCTCGTCATAGACGAAGTCCGCGCCATAGGCCTCGCCGAGCAGGAAATTGGTGCGGTGGACGTTCTTGGTGTTGATCGGCGCCATCACGAACGGCGCGACCCAGGTCTGGAGCGTCGAGTCATATTCGGGGATCAGCCCGCTCGGCTGATGCGGCCCGGTGAAGCCGGGGGTGAGTGCGAACGGGCTCGTCAGCAGCTTGACGATACCGGGATCACGCGCGGCGGCGGCGAGCGTCGCCTTGAGGCTGGCCGCGGTGCCACCGGAGAAGGTGCCCTTCATCGTCCGGACGCGGCCCTTCACGCGCGGCGCAGGACTGCCGTAGCGTGCCCTGGCCGCCTCCTGGAGCGTGAGCACGCCGAGATCGAACGGGATGCTGTCGAAACCGCAGGAGAAGACGATCCGGGCGCCGGTGCGCGTGGCCTCTCCCTCGTGCGCGTCGATCATGTGCCGCATCCAGGCGGGTTCGCCGCACAGATCGACATAGGCGGTGCCCGATGCGGCGCAGGCGGCGACGAGGTCGGAGCCGTAGAGCTGATACGGCCCGACGGTCGAGATCACGACGGTCGCGCGCTCGACCATCGCGCGCAGGCTTGCCGGATCGTCCGAGTCGGCGGTGATGAGCGGCGTGTCCGCGGGCGCGCCGATCAGGTCGCGAACCTCCTCGAGCTTGGCGCGCGATCGCCCGGCCATCGCCCAGGTCAGGCCGGTAGGATAGGTCTGGACCAGATATTCGGCGACCAGCCGGCCGGTGAAGCCGGTCGCGCCATAGATGACGATGTCGAAGTCGCGCATGTCCATCTCCCGTTTTGCCGCAAGTCTGCCCCGACCGACGCCGCCTCGCAAGCGAAACGCCGCGTCTCGTCAAGGCGGGGCGGATCTGTCAGGATCGGGCAATGGCCTCCGACCCGAGCATCGTCGCGTTCATCGTCGAGCAGATCGCCGCGGCGGGCGAGGTCGCCGCGCGGCCGGTGTTCGGCGAATATGGCGTCTATTGCGACGGGCGGATGGTGGCGCTGATCTGCGACGACCGGCTGTTCCTCAAGCCGACCCCGGGCGGGCGCGCGTTCGCGGGCAGCGACGGCGCGGCGATCGAGGAGGCATCGCCCTATCCGGGGGCGAAACCCTGTCTGGTGATCGACGCGGATCGCTGGGACGATGCCGACTGGATGGCCGAGATCGTCCGGATCTCGGCCGCCGAGCTGCCGCTGCCCAAGCCCAGGCGGGCGAAATCGCCGAAGGGCTAGGCCGCGTCGTTGAACTGCAGGCTCGCGAGCCGTGCATAGAGGCCGCTGTTGGTCATCAGCGCCCCGTGCGAGCCCTCCTCGACGATTTGACCGTCGTTCATCACGATGATCCGTTCGGCGGCGCGGACCGTCGCGAGGCGGTGCGCGATGACGAGCGTGGTGCGGTTCGCCATGAGCCGTTCGAGCGCCTCCTGGACGAGCCGTTCGCTCTCCGCGTCGAGCGCGCTGGTCGCCTCGTCGAGCAGCAGGATCGGCGCGTCGCGGAGCAGCGCGCGCGCGATCGTCACGCGCTGGCGCTGGCCGCCCGACAGCCGCGCGCCGCCTTCGCCGAGGAAGGTGTCGAGTCCTTCGGGCAGCTTGCGGAGAAATTCGGCGGCGTTGGCGGCCTCGGCGGCGGCCCAGAGCTGGTCGTCGGTCGCGGTCCAGTCGCCATAGCGGAGATTGTCCCGCGCCGACGCACCGAAGATCACGGTTTCCTGTGGCACCATCGCGATCCGGGCGCGGACCGCGGCGGGATCGGCGTCGCGCAGGTCGACGCCGTCGAGCGTCACGCGACCCGCATCGGGATCGTAGAAGCGCTGGACGAGCTGGAACAGCGTGGTCTTGCCCGCGCCCGAGGGGCCGACGACCGCGACCGTCTCGCCCGGTTTGATGTCGAGCGAGAAGCCGTTGAGCGCCGCGACGTCGCGGCGGGTGGGGTAATGGAACCGGACGCCCTCGAAGGCGAGTGCACCGCGCGACGGCTGCGGCAGCGCGACGGGCGTGGCGGGCGGCGCGATTTCGGGCGTCTCGCGGAGCAGTTCGGACAGCCGCCCGGCGGCACCCGCGCCGCGCAGCAGATCGCCGTAAACCTCGGTCAGCGCCCCGAACGCGCCCGCGACGATCCCGCCGGTCAGGACGAAGGCGGCGATCGCGCCGCCGCTGATCCGCCCGGCGGCGACGTCGACCGCGCCTTCCCACAGCACCAGCGTGATCGAGCCGAACAGCAGGCCGATGACGATCGCGGTCATGATCGCGCGCAACAGGATCCGCGCACGCGCCGCGGCAAAGGTCGCGCGCACCGCGTCACCGAAGCGGGTCGCCTCGCGGTCTTCCTGCCCGAACGCCTGCACGACCTTCATCGCGCCGAGCGTCTCGGTGGCGATCGAGCCGACATCGGCGACGCGGTCCTGCGAGGTGCGCGAATAATTGCGGACGCGCTTGCCGAGCAGCGCGATCGGCAGGACGATCAGGGGGATGCCGATCATCAGCAGACCGGCTAGCTTGGGCGAGATCGCGAACAGATAGATCAGCCCGCCGACCCCGGTGAAGGTGTTGCGCAGCGCGATCGAGACGGTGCTGCCGACGACCTGGTCGATCAGCGCAGTGTCCGAGGTCAGCCGCGAGGCGATCTCCGACGGGCGATTTTCCTCGAAGAAGCGCGGCGTCAGGGTGAGCAGGTGACGCTGGACCGTGGTGCGGATGTCCGCGACGACCCGTTCGCCAAGCCACGACACATAATAGAAGCGCACCGCGGTCGCGACCGCGAGCACGACGACGATCATGAGCAGATAGTGGAACGAGGTCCCGACCGATCCGCTCGCGCCCGGGCCGAAGCCGCGGTCGATCACGCGCTTGAAGCCGTAGGGTATGCCGATCGTCGCGGCCGAGGTGGTTACCAGCGCGAGTCCCGCAAAGGTGATCTGGCGCGGGTAGTTCGCGGCGTGTCGCCACACCATTGCAAGGTCGCCGATCCGGCGGGGCGTCTTTTCGTCGAGTATCGGCTTGGCCATGGCGGATCGCCTAGCAGCGGCGGGGGTCACGCTCAACGGCAACCGCATGACGGCCGGGTCGTTGAACAAACGGGACGTGCGCGGCCGAGCGGGACAGAAACGCGTGCGCATCCGATCAATGCCCCGTTGCGCGACGGCATAATTGCGTTACGGAAATGTTAACCCCTATCGGGGTAGAGGATACCGAATGCTCTACGATGCCTATGAATTCCAGCGGTCGATGATGGCAGGCGCCAGCAGAATGGCCAGTTTCGGGGCGGGAATGCTGAACAATCCAGCAAACCCATTCGCCTATTTGGGCGGCGGCGCGGTCGTCGGATCGGCGCTGGAGGTGTTCGCGCACGTCAATGCGACTCGCGGAAAGCCGGCGTTCGGCCTCGACCACACGATCATCGACGGACGCGAAGTCGCGGTCCGCGAGGAGATCGTGCTGCGCAAGGATTTCGGCCAGCTCAAGCGGTTCGTGCGGGAGGGCGTCGAGGGCGGACCCAAGATGCTGATCGTCGCGCCGATGTCGGGGCATTATGCGACTCTGCTGCGCGGCACGGTCGAGCGGATGCTGCCGTTCGCCGATGTGTACATCACCGACTGGCGCGACGCGCGCAGCGTTCCGCTGTCCGCCGGACGGTTCGATCTCGACGATTATATCGATTACGTGATCGCGTTCCTCGAGGCGATCGGCGCGAACGAGGGGCAGGGCGGCACGCATATGCTGGCGGTCTGCCAGCCGTCGGTGCCCTGCTATGCCGCGGCGGCGCTGATGAGCGCGGACGGCAATCCGTGCCGGCCGAAGACGCTGACGCTGATGGGCGGGCCGGTCGATACGCGCGAGGCGCCGACCGCGGTCAACACGCTGGCGACCGAGCGTCCGCATACGTGGTTCGAACAGAATGTCATCGCGACGGTGCCGGCCAATTATCCGGGCGCGGGGCGCAAGGTCTATCCGGGCTTCCTGCAGCTGGCCGGCTTCATGTCGATGAACCTCGGCAACCACATGGTCTCGCACTGGGAGATGTATAAGCATCTCGTCCAGGGCGACGGCGAGAGCGCGATGGCGAGCAAGGGGTTCTACGAGGAATATCGCTCGGTCTGCGACATGACCGCCGAATTCTATCTGCAGACGATCGACGTGGTGTTCCAGTCCCACGCGCTGCCGCGTGGCCTGCTGACGCACCGTGGACGGCCGGTCGATCCGGCGGCGATCACCGATATCGGCCTGTTGGCGATCGAGGGTGAACGCGACGATATTTCGGGGCTGGGGCAGACCAAGGCGGCGCTGTCGCTGGCGACCGCTCTTCCCGAGGCAAAGAAGCGGTATCTGATCGCCGAGGGGGCCGGCCATTACGGGATCTTCAACGGATCGCGCTGGCGCAACACGATCGCGCCGGTGGTCGAGGAGTTCATCACCGCGAACGGATAAGGATCCGCCAGTATAAAGGTCGATCGCGACCGCCGGTGATATAACCTGCGGTCGCGATCGGTAGTTGGGTCAGCCGACCGAGTCGACGACCGCGTGGCTGCTCGACTCGCTCGACGTGATCGTGCCGCCGAACAGCATCTTGACGCGTCCGGTCAGCGAGATGTCGGTTTCCCAGAGTTCCGCGCTGTTGATGTCGAAGCGCAGCAGCGTGAGGTTGGGGTCTTCCTTGCCGCCTGGAAACCAGGCCTCGACCTGGTTGTTCCACAGCTTGTCGATCTGCGTGCGGTCGTTCATCTGCGAGACGGTGCCGGCCATGCACGCGAAGAAATCATGCCCCTTGCCGACGAACTGCGCCATTGCCGCGCCGCCCTTGGCGATGCGGTTGTCGCGACCGGCGAAGAAGAACAGCACGTTTGGCTGATCGTCGTCGAGCTGCGCGGTCATCGGCTCGGAATGCTGGCCGTCGTCGAGGCCGATCATCACGAACGGGCTGGACTTCAGCTTGTCGAGGAAGGTGTTCGCGACTTCCTGCGGGGTATCCTTGTCGGCCATCGTCGTTCTCCTATTGGCTTGGATTGCCACAGAGAACGGGCGGGGCGGAGGATGGTTGCCACCGCCGCCCCGCGAGCATCACAGGACTTCGAACAGGCCCGCCGCGCCCATGCCGCCGCCGACGCACATCGTCACGACGACATGCTTTGCGCCGCGGCGCTTGCCCTCGATCAGCGCATGGCCGGTCGCGCGTGCGCCGGTCATGCCGTAGGGATGACCGATCGAGATCGCGCCGCCGCTGACGTTGAGCAGCTCGTCGGGAATGCCGAGCGTGTCACGGCAATAGAGGACCTGGACCGCGAACGCCTCGTTCAGCTCCCACAGGCCGATATCGTCCATCTTGAGGCCGAAGCGCTTGAGCAGCTTGGGGATCGCGACGACCGGGCCGATCCCCATCTCGTCGGGTTCGGTGCCGCCGACCGCCATGCCGATATAGCGGCCGAGCGGCTGGAGCCCGCGCTGCGACGCGATCTTCTCCTCCATCAGCACCGAGGCGGACGACCCGTCGGACAGCTGGCTGGCATTGCCCGCGGTGATCGTCATGTCGGGGCCCATCACGGGTTTCAGCGACTGGAGGCCCTCGAGCGTCGTGTCGGCGCGATTGCCCTCGTCGCGGGCGATCGTCACCTCCTTGTAGGTGACGTCCTTGGTCTCCTTGTTGACGATCGCCATGTTCGCGGTGACGGGGACGATCTCGGCGTCGTAATAGCCCGCGGCCTGCGCGGCGGCGGTGCGCTGCTGCGACTGGAGCGCATAGGCGTCCATCGCGTCGCGCGTGATGCCGTAGCGCTTGGCGACGACCTCGGCGGTCTGGAGCATCGGCATATAGACGTCGCGGTGCATCGCGAGCAGTTCGGGATCGGGGGCGACGCGCATCTGCGGCGTCTGGACGAGGCTGATGCTCTCGACCCCGCCGCCGATGGTGATGTCCATCTGGTCGGTGATGATCTGCTTGGCGGCGGTAGCGATCGCCATCAGCCCGCTGGCGCACTGACGGTCGAGCGACATGCCGCTGACCGTCGTCGGCAGCCCGGCGCGGAGCAGCGAGGTGCGCGCGATGTTACCCGCCTGATGCCCCTGCTGGAGCGCGCAGCCGAAGACGACGTCGTCGACTTCGCCCCCGTCGATGCCAGCGCGCTCGACCGCGGCCTTGATCGAATGCGAGGCGAGCGTCGGCGCGGGGGTGTTGTTGAACGCGCCGCGATAGGCGCGACCGATCGGGGTACGGGCGGTGGAAACGATGACGGCTGAACGCATGATGCTATCCTTTTTTCTGAAGTCCCCTCCCGCAAGCGGGAGGGGAGCGGTATCAAACGAAAACCTGGCTGATCCATTCGGCGATCAGGGCGGGCTTGTCCTGGCCCTCGATCTCGACCGCGAAGCTGTTGGTCTGCTGCCATTGGCCGGGGCGCTTCTCGTCGAACGACAGCAGCTTGAAGCGGCCGCGGACCTTCGATCCCGACCGGACGGGCGTGAGGAAGCGGACCGAATTGCCGCCGTAATTGACGCCCATCTTCGCGCCCTCGATGGTCGGCGCGTCGGGGATCTTCGACGACAGGAGCGGCATCAGCGAGAGCGTGAGGAAGCCGTGCGCGATCGTCCCGCCGAACGGGGTCTGGGCCGCGCGGGCGGGATCGATATGGATGAACTGATGGTCGCCGGTGGCGTCGGCGAACTTGTCGATCATGCCTTGCGTGACCTCGACCCAGTCGGACAGCGTCTCGGTGCCGACGCGGTTCTGCATCTCGGCGGTGGTGATCGTCGCCACGGCATTCCCCTCCTAGCCTGTTTGGCGCTAAGCGCAGCGACGTCTCTAGGCGTACAGGCTGGCCGACCGCAAGCCTCACCCAACCGGAAGCTGGAAAATGTCGACTGCCGTAACGTCCAATGCCCGTAACACCATGGCAAAGCTGTACCGCGCAAGCGAACCCGATGTTCTAAAACCGCTGCTGGAGCGTGCCGCGCTCGATTCGGATTCGCGAGAGCGGGTGATGGGGCATGCGCTCGGCCTGCTCGCCGACCTTCGCGCGGCGCAGAGCAAGGGCTGGGTGAACCAGTTCCTTCAGGAATATCGGCTGAATTCGTCGGAAGGGGTCGCGTTGCTCTCGCTGGCCGAGGCGTTTCTGCGCGTGCCCGATCCCGAGACCGCGGACCTGCTGATCGCGGACAAGCTGGGCGATGCCGACTGGCGTGCGCACGCGGGCAAGTCGAATTCGAAGCTCGTCAATTCGGCGACCTGGGGGCTGGTGGTCGGCCGCGTGCTGGTCGGCGAGGGCGCGACCGGGCCGCTGCGCCGGCTGATCAGCCGTGCTGGCGAGCCGTTCGTGCGCCAGGCGGTGGGTGCCGCGATGAAGATGATGGGCGAGATCTTCGTGATGGGCCGGACCATCGACGAGGCGATGAAGCGGATGCGGCGGCCCGAGAACAAGGGCTTCACCGCGAGCTTCGACATGCTGGGCGAGGCGGCGCGGACGCATGCCGATGCGCAGCGCTATTTCCAGGCCTATGTTGGTGCGGTCGATGCGGTCGGGCGCGATCCGGCGGCGGGGCATTCGATCTCGGTCAAGCTGTCGGCGCTGCACCCGCGCTACGAGGTCGCGCGGTGGAGCGAGTGCGTGCCCGCGCTGACCGAGATGCTCGAGGCACTGGCGGCGCAGGCCGCATCGAAGGGCATTGCGCTGACCGTCGATGCGGAGGAGTCCGAGCGGCTCGAGATGAGCCTCGACATCATCGGCACGGTCGCCGGGCTGCCGTCGCTGAAGGGCTGGGACGGGTTCGGCATGGCGGTGCAGGCGTATGGCAAGCGCGCGCGGCCGGTGATCGCATGGGCGAACGGGCTCGACCGGATCATGAATGTGCGGCTGGTCAAGGGCGCCTACTGGGACAGCGAGATCAAGCGGACGCAGGTCGAGGGGCTGGCGGACTATCCGCTGTTCACGCGCAAGGCGGCGACCGACGTGTCGTATCTGGCGGTCGCCAAGGACATGCTGGCGGCGGAGAATATCCGGCCGGCCTTTGCGAGCCACAATGCGCTGACGGTCGCGACGATCATGGAATGGGCGGGCAACAGCCGCGATTTCGAGTTCCAGCGGCTGCACGGCATGGGCGACGGGCTGTACGAGCGGCTGGTGCAGGAGAATGGCTATCACTGCCGCGTCTATGCGCCGGTCGGCGGGCACCGCGACCTGCTGGCGTATCTCGTCCGGCGTCTGCTGGAGAATGGGGCGAATTCGAGCTTCGTGCATCAGCTGGCGGACGAGCGGCTGACCGAGGGGGAGATCCTCGCGGATCCGGTGGCGAAGATCGCCGCGGTCGGGGGCAAGCGGCATCCGAGCATTCCGTTGCCGGTCGACCTGTTCGGGGCGGGCGGGCACCGGAATTCGGCGGGGCTCGATTTGAGTGACGTGGATACGCTGGCGGCGACTGTTAAGGTGGTGAATGCGCCGGTCGCTGCGTCAGGGTACCACCCCGGCGAAGGCCGGGGCCCAGTTGGGGGCGGTGGTGTGACGGAGGACGGCGCGTCGTCACGGCAGCTTTCCCAACTGGACCCCGGCCTGCGCCGGGGGGGAGCAGAAGGGTTGGGCGGGGATCAGGTCACGGCCGCCATCACCCGCGCGCATGCGGCGTTCCCGGGCTGGTCGCGGTCGCCCGTCGAGGAGCGCGCGGCGTGTCTCGATCGGCTGGCCGATCTGCTCGAGACGCATCGCGACGAGCTGATGGCGATCTGTGTGCAGGAGGCGTTCAAGACGATCCCCGACGCGATCGGCGAGGTGCGCGAGGCGGTCGATTTCTGTCGTTATTACGCGCAGCAGGCGCGCGCGAAGCTGCAGCCGATCGAGCTGGCGGGGCCGACGGGCGAGCGCAACATGCTGCATATCGAGGGGCGCGGCGTCTGGGCGACGATCGCGCCGTGGAACTTCCCGCTGGCGATCTTCCTGGGGCAGACGGTGGCGGCGCTCGTCACGGGCAATGCAGTGGTGGCCAAGCCCGCGCCGCAGACGCCGCGGATCGCCGCGCGGGCGGTCGAACTCGCGCATGAGGCGGGCGTGCCGGCCGACGTGCTGGTCCTCGTCACGGGCGGGCCGGAGGTCGGTGCGGCGCTGACCGCGGACGCGCGGATCCAGGGCGTGGCGTTCACGGGGTCGACCGCGACCGCGCGCAAGATCGCACGCGCGCTGCTCGAGGACGACAGCCGGCCGATCGTGCCGCTGATCGCGGAGACGGGCGGGATCAACGCGATGATCGTCGATTCGACCGCGCTGCCCGAGCAGGTCGTGGCGGACGTGATCGCCTCGTCCTTCCGCTCGGCGGGGCAGCGTTGCTCGGCGCTGCGGCTGCTGCTGGTGCAGGAGGATATCGCGGACGGCGTGATCGAGATGCTGTCGGGCGCGATGGACACGCTGAGGATCGGCCGTGCGGGCGATCCGGCGACCGATGTCGGGCCGGTGATCGACCAGGCCGCCTATGACCGGCTGATGGCGTATCGCGCGCGGGTGGCGGCGAAGACCGTCAAGACGCTCGACGTGCCCGCAGATGGCCTGTTCGTGCCGCCGACTTTGGTGCGGATCGGTGCGATCGAGGATCTGAACGAGGAGTGGTTCGGGCCGATCCTCCACGTCGCGACCTGGGAAGCGGGCAAGCTGAGCGAGACGATCGCGCGGGTCAACGCCAAGGGCTACGGCCTGACGATGGGGCTGCACAGCCGGATCGCGCGCGCCGCCGAAGTGATCGAGGCCGAGGCGGCGGTCGGCAACCTGTACATCAACCGGTCGATGATCGGTGCGGTGGTCGGATCGCAGCCGTTCGGCGGCGAGGGGCTGTCGGGGACCGGGCCCAAGGCGGGCGGGCCGCGCTATCTCTACCGCTTCTGTGCGGAGCGCGCGGTGTCGGTGGATACGACGTCGGCGGGCGGGAATGCGACGTTGCTGTCGCTGGATGAGGGGGGGATCTGAGGGGGCTTTTCTAGGCCTATTTACCTTCGCCTCGTCATGCTCGCGGAGGCGGGGATCCATAGTGGCTGGCGGTGGGGGGTATCGCGATCCGTTGAGTATATGGATCCCCGCCTTCGCGGGGATGACGGAGGGGGTGGGCTTCCCCCTTGCAGCAGGCGTGCCGCGCTTCGTTCGTCCTCCCCGGCGGAGGCCGGGGCCCAGTTGGGGGACGGGCGTAACGACGGGTGCGTTCCGTTACTGCGGCCTCACCAACTGGGCCCCGGCCTTCGCCGGGGAGGGGTAATGGGTTGGTGTGGCGAGTTCCGTCAGACCCGGGGGCGGCGTCAGGTGGATGGTGTATTCGCGCGCGCCTGTTGCACCTGCGGGAATGGCATCACCATCGACCCGTCCGGGGCGGCGGTGAGGTTGACCTGGGTGGGGAAGGCGATCTCGATCTCGTCGTCGTTGAACCGCTGCAGGATCGCGATGCCGACGGCGGTGCGGCCGTTGTAGAAGCTGGCATAGTCGGGGCCGTCGCTGTCGAACTGGACCTCGAAATCGAGGCTCGATGCGCCGAAGCCGGTGAAGCCTGCACGCACGAAGATCTTGCCCTGCGCCTCGACCACGTCCTTCAGCATGTCGGGGATGCGCGCGCAGATTTCGGCGGGGGTGAAATAGGTAACGCCGATGATGAACTTCGCACGGCGATGGTTGCGCTGCGTGTTGTTGAGGATCTCCTTGTTGAGGAGGTTCTTGTTCGAGATCACGCGCTCCTCGCCGTCGATACCGCGGATGCGCGTCGATTTCAGGCCGATCGCCTCGACGCTGCCCGAGGCGGTGTCGTAGCTGATCGAATCGCCGCGGCGGAACGGGCGGTCGAAGATGATCGCGAGCGCGGCGAACAGGTCGGCGAAGATGCCCTGCGCGGCCAGACCGATCGCGATGCCGCCGACGCCGAGGCCCGCGACGAGGCCGGTCACGTTGACGCCGAGATTGTCAAGCACGACGACCATCGCGACCGCGAAGACGACGAAGGTGACGAGCAGGCGGATCAGCCCCATCGCCGACAGCAGCGCCTCACCCGAATAATGTTCGGACTGGGTGCGGTGCTCGATCGCGCCGAGGATGATCTCGCGCACCCAGACCGCGACCTGGAATACCGCGGCGACGGTGAAGAGGAAGTTGACCGTGGTCGCGACCTCGCCCGGTGCGGCGGAATAGCCGTCGACGAGCTTGGCGGCGAGCATGACGATGAAGAAGTTGCTGGTCCGCGAGACCGCCTTGCCGACGACGATCCCCCAGCCGTTGAGCGCGCGCGGGCGTTCGCATAGCCGGCTGCCGAAGCGGCGTGCGGTGTGGAGCGCGAGGACGATCAGCGCGCCGGCGCCGAACGCGATGAGGATCTGCAGCCAATAGGCCTGGACCCAAGCGAGGCTGGCGGTGACGAAGCCCTGTGCCTGGCTGCCGACATCACTCGCGTTGAAGATGGGGGCTTTAGCGATGCTGTTCGTATTGGACATCTGGATACTCGTCAGGCCGCGACGGTGATGGTCGCGGGGGTGCCGGCCTCGAGAAAGGCGATCAGGCCGCATTCCTCCCGGCTGAGATAGCGCTTGGCGCGCGGCAGGCGGAGCGCCTTGCGGAAGGTCGACTGGCCCTGTTTGACGAGGTCGATCAGGGCGGGGTGAACATAGCTCTTGCGCGCGATGGCATGCGTGTTGCCGAGCCGCGCGACGACCGGCTCGAGCATCGCCTTCAGGCTGAGATCGCGCTCTGCCGAGGCGAGTGCCTCGAACGCGGCGACGCTGGCGGCCCAGGTGCGGAAGTGCTTGGCGGTGAAGTCGGTCCCGGTGACCGCCTGGATATAGGCGTTGACGTCGCTCGACGTGACGGGATGCGCGACGCCGTCATCGTCGAGCCAGGCGAAGAGATGCTGTTCGTCGAGGTCCTGGCATTTCTTCACGAAGCTGCTGAGCGAGCGATCGGTGATTTTGAGCGTGCGCATCTTGCCCGACTTGCCCTTATATTCGAGCCGGAGCGTGGCGCCCTTCACCGCGCCGTGGCGCTTGCGGAGCGTCGTCGCGCCGAAACTTTCGTTCGCGGCGGCATAGGCCTCGTTCCCGATGCGGATATGCCCGCCGTCGAGCAGGCGGAGGACCGCGGCGACGGCGCGGTCGCGGCTGAGCGAGCGTTTGCGCAGATCGGCCTCGACCGCCTTGCGCAGCTTCGGGAGAGCGAGACCGAAATCGGCGCAGCGCTCATATTTCGCGGCGTCCTGCGCCTCGCGGAAGCCGGCGTGATAGCGATATTGCTTGCGACCCTTCTCGTCCCAGCCGACCGCCTGGATATGACCATTGGGCTTCGGGCAGAACCAGGCGTTGCTGTAGGCGGGGGGCAGGCCGACCGCGTTCAGCCGGTCGATCTCGTCACGGTCGGTGATGCGGGTGCCCGATGCGTCCCAATAGCCCCAGCCGGCGCGAATCTTGCGGCGGGAAATGCCGGGCTTGCTGTCATCTGAATATACGAGTCTGCTGGGCAATGCGTCGTTCCTTCCGGCCGACATTCGAAATGTTCGGGCGGGCGCATCGTTCCGGAACGACCGGCGCGGCGCGGGGTTGAGGGGGCACGGGATTTCACTGGAGACATGACATGGCCGATCTTTCCCAGGCACGCATTCTGATCCTCGCCACCGACGGTTTCGAGACCGTCGAGCTGTTCGAACCCAAGAAGGCGCTCGAGGCGGTGGGCGCGAAGGTGACGCTCGCGTCGATCAAGACCGACCCGATCCAGGGCATGAAGGGCGACATCAACAAGGCGGAGACGATCACCCCCGAGCTGACGCTCGACGAGGTTGATACCGACGATTACGACGCGCTGGTGCTGCCCGGCGGCGTCGCCAACCCGGACGCGATGCGCGTCCAGGAGCGCGCGATCGAGATCATCACCGAGTTCATGGAGGACGGCAAGATCGTCGCGGCGATCTGCCATGCGCCCTGGCTGCTGGCCGAGGCGGACGTGATCGACGGGCGCCGGCTGACGAGCTTTCCGTCGATCCGCACCGATCTGGAGAATGCCGGCGCGGACGTGGTCGATGAGGAGGTCGTGGTCGACGACAATCTGATCACCAGCCGCAAGCCCGACGACATCCCCGCGTTCAACAAGGCGATCATCGCCGCGCTTGAGGAAGAGCTGGCGGACGAGCCGGTCGACTGACGCTCGACGGCCAGACACGAAGAGATACCGGGGGTCAGCGTGTTTGCTGGCCCCTTTTTGCTGCTTGTCCGAAGCGGTTGATCCAGGCCTGCGCGGGCCGCTCGACGCCGTGGTACAGCGCGAGGGAGGCGAGCAGGATCGCGATGAGAAGCGCGCCGATCAGGAACGGCGGGACCGCGACCGCGCTGGCGACGAACGCCATCTTGAACGCGGTCCAGAGCAATGAATGGCTGAGATAGGTCGCAAAGCTGATCTCGCCGAGCCGGTGCAGCGGCCATGAGGCGAGCGGGTTGCGGCGCCGGCTCGAGGTCAGCGCGAGCGCGAGCAGCAGCGCCGCGAGTGCGGCCGGCACCGCGACGATCTCGTTCAGAAGGCCGCTAGCAAAGCTCGCAAAGCCCAGGCCGCTGACACACACTGCCGCGATGAGTGCGCGCCGGGGCTGCTCGCGGTGGCGTAGCCACAAAGCTGCGACCGCTGTGCCTGCGCCGAATTCGGTGACGCAGCGCAGGATGCCGAACCAGGGGATCGCCTGGCCGAGCGTCGCCATGCCGTTCGATCGCATCACGTAAGCGAGCAAGCCCAGCGCGACGGCGATCGCTGCGATCAGGCCCGGTGTCGGGACGCGTCGCCAGTCGATGACGAGCGGCAGCAGCGGGAAGACGAGATAGGCGAACATCTCGCTGGAGATCGACCAGGCGGGATCATTCCAGTCGAGCGCGGTGATGCCTAACCAGTCGCGCGTCATCGGCCAGTTCTGGAGCAGAAGGATATGCACCGGCAAGCGGTCGAGCGGGAAGCGCGGGTCAGGGGGGCGTCCGGTCAGCGCCAGCGCGGCGACGATCAGCAGCGCGAAGCCGAGCATGACGAGGTGGAGCGGCCAGATCCGCGCGACCCGGCGGCGCAGGAAGCCGGGGATGGCGCGCCAGCGCTGCACGGCGATCCGGTTGGCATAGCTCAGCCAGATCACGAAGCCCGAGAGAAGGAAGAAGAAGTCGACCGCGAGATAGCCCTTGGCGAGAAACCGCTGCACGCCGTCGGACACGCCGAGCGCGGCGCGGAGATGGAACAGCACGACGAACCAGGCGGCGACGCCGCGCGCGCCGGTCAGCGCCCGGAGTTCGGTCATGCGGGCAGGGGCGTGCGCGTAGGGCGACGCATCGGCCGGAAGCTCGCCTCGCGGCGCTTGCGCCCGAGATAGGTGTCGAGCCCGATCTGTGCGCCGATCAGCATGTAGATGAACGGCTGGAACGCGATGGCGATGAACGCCGCGCCGAGCAGATAGACGAGATGGCCGGTCTGCAATGCGGCGGCGAGCGGGCCGGCCCAGGCGAACTGCCCTTCCGGATCGCGGTAGCGGCGGCGCAAAATCTCCATCCGGACGAGGCCGCCGAGATTAAGGACCAGCCATAGCGCGAGACCGAAATAGCCCTGTTCGCCGAGCATCTCGAAATAGGCGCTGTGATAGGCGCGCGCCTTGTCTTCCTCGACACGACCCGGCGTCGCAGCACCGGTGCCGGCGAGGTCGTAGCGGATGCGGTTGCCGCGATAGGCCTCGAACCCACCGCCGAACGGATGCGATTTGGCATAGTCGATCGTCCACTGCCACACCGCGATCCGGGTCGAGGCGGATTCGTCGGCCTGGTAGGTCTTGATCGTGTTCATGCGGTCGGTGAAGGTCGAGGGCAGGAAGGGGATGGCGATCAGCCCGAGTGCGGTCAGCCCCGCCAGATACAGCGCCTTGCGTCTGACGACGCGGAGCGACAGGACCGCGAGCAGCGCGATGCAGAGCAGACCGGTGCGCGTCGAGGTGCCGACCGGGATCAGCAGGCAGGCGAAGACGAGCGCGACGCAGAAGCCGCGGACGCGCCAGTCGGGTTTGAAGATCGTCCCGTAGCGCATGAACCAGATAATGATCGGGATGATCGCAACCGCGACCGCGCTGATCGTGCTGCCTTCGTAGAGCCCCGAATTATTGTCGACCATCAGGTTCAGCTGACCATAGCCGCCGCCGCCGCTGGCGATCGTCTTGATCCCGCCGACGATGATGATCGAGGCCGCCGACAGGATCATGAACAGCAGCAGCGCCTCGATCCGGAGCCGGGTGCGCAGCGTCAGTGGCAGGAAGGCGGCAAAGGCGAGCGCCTTCCAGACCCAGTCCCATTTGTCCTTCGCCTCGATCGGGAAGTCTGCGGCAAGCGTGGTCGCCCAGCAATAGAGCAGCAGCACGACGATCAGCAGCTGACGCGGCGCGACGCGGGTGTCGCGCTTGTCGTCCGCGATCAGCCAGCCGCCGACCGCCAGCGCGACCGCGATCAGCGAGATGGGGACGGTGTTGAGCAGCAGATAGGTCAGCCGCTGCGGCGAGACGATGTCGATATAGACATAGGCGAGGACGAGCAGGAACGGACGCCGGAACCCGAGCGCGAAGATCGCAGCCAGAAAGCCGATGAAGGCGAGATCACGCACGCGGGCGGCGTCCGGTACCGCGTGCCGCCGGGCGGTCACCGGCGGGCGGGCTGCCACCCTCACGATCGTTGCCGGCTTCCGGCTCGGAATCGAGATCGGCGCGGCGCAGGAGCAGGATCGCGGCGATCATCATCAGGCCGTGCGTCAGGCCCAGCGCGAAATTGTCGATCATCGGCCCGCCTTTCCGTGTCTGCGCGGTCCCGTTGCCGCCTGTGTCCGTCGCCGCGGCATAGGCCATGGCGGTTGACGCGCCGTTAAGCGCTGTCATGGCAACACGCTACTCACGATGCGCATTCTTCATATCCTCGACCACGGCCTGCCCCTGCAGAGCGGCTATACCTTTCGCACGCGGGCGATCCTCAAGGCGCAGGAGGCGCGCGGCTGGACGGTCGCGGCGGTGACCGGGCAGCGTCATGGGTCGGCCGCCGCCGCGGTGGAGTCGGTCGACGGGCTGACCTTTCACCGGACGCCGGCGACGCGCCGGTCGGGGCCGCTGGGGGAGATTGCCGGGATCCGCGCCTTTGCCCGGCGGATCGAGGCGGCGGTCGACGCCTTTCGCCCCGACATCCTGCACGCGCATTCGCCGGTGCTCGATGCGCTGGCGGGGCTGATCGTCGCGCGGCGGCGCAAACTGCCGCTGGTCTACGAGATCCGGGCGTTCTGGGAGGATGCCGCGGTCGGTAACGGCACCGGGGCCGAGGGATCGCTCGCCTATCGGACGACGCGCGCGCTCGAGACCTGGGCGGTCGGCCGTGCGGACGGCGTCGCGGTGATCTGCGAGGGACTGCGCGACGACCTGATCGCGCGCGGGATCGACGGGGGCAAGATCATGGTGTCGCCCAACGGCGTCGACCTGACGCTGTTCGGGGCGGTGCCGCCGCGCGACGACGCGCTGGCGACGACGCTGGGGCTCGACGGCAAGGATGTGGTCGGCTTCATCGGCAGCTTCTATGATTATGAGGGACTGGACGACCTGATCGCGGCGATGCCCGCGCTGGCCGCGGCACGGCCGGACGCGCGGCTGCTGCTGGTCGGGGGCGGGCCGATGGCGGATGCGCTGGCGGCGCAGGCTGCGGCCTCGCCGGTCGCGGACGCGATCCATTTCGTCGGCCGGGTGCCGCATGCGGAGGTCGAGCGCTATTACGGGCTGATCGACATCCTCGCCTATCCGCGCAAGCGGATGCGGCTGACCGATCTGGTGACGCCGCTCAAGCCGCTCGAGGCGATGGCGCAGGGGCGGATGGTGGCCGCGTCGGACGTCGGCGGACACCGCGAGTTGATTCGTGACGGGGATACGGGCACGCTGTTCCCACCCGACGATCCGCCAGCGATCGCGGCGGCACTGGCGGGGATGTTCGACGATCGCGCGGACTGGCCGTCGCGCCGCCAGCGCGCGCGGGCGTTCGTCGAGCGCGACCGTAACTGGTCGTCAAACATTTTGCGTTACGAACCGCTTTACCATCGGCTGATACAGGCCGAATGACGGACCATGGCATGACCGAATTCCATCGACAGTCCCCGATCCGCCACCTTCCCGTCGCCGCAGCATTGCTCGTCGCGGTCGCCGCGATGATTGGCTTCGTCGCGATGCCGGGGACGATGCTCGAGGAACTGGTCTGGCGGACCGGCGTCGCCGCGCTGATCCCCGCCGCACAGCCGCCGCTGGGGACGACGGCGCGCGTCGTCCTCGCGCTCGCCACCGCGGTCATCGGCGCGGCGGTGACCTGGTCGGCGCTGTTCCTGCTGGTGGGGCCGGGGGGTCTGCTGGTGCGTCCGCCGCGTCGCCGCGACGACGGCGTGCCGGTCGTCCGCCGGGCCGATGCGCATCCCGACGCGCCGCCACGCCGGCCGATGACCGCGGCCGATCTCGGCACGCCGATGATGGAGGTGACCGCGGCGAACCCGGTCACGCTCGAGCGATCGATCCCCGCGGACCTCGACCAGCCGCTCGCGGCGTTCGACCCGCATGCGATCCTGCCGGTGCCGATGGCGCCGATCCGGCCGGTCACGCCGCTGGTGCAGGCCGAGGCGGCGCCGGTCGCGTCAGCCGCTCCGGTGGAAGACGATGAGCGGGTCGTAGCATTAGCTGACGAATCCGTCGCGATCGACGAGCCGGTGGAGGCCGCGACGGTCCCGATCATGGTGAGCGAGCCGGTCGCACCGCGGGTCTCGGTGGCTTGGTCAGCGCCATCGTCGGCTCCACCGTCAGTTGGCGCCGTCAACGGTGCGGCGCGCCATGAGCCGCGTCTGGTCGATACGCCGGCGCCGGCTGCATCGCCGTCACCGCCTTCGATCGAGTCGCTGTTGCGGCGGCTGGAGCAGGGTGCGACCCGGCGGCGTCAGGCGACATCGGGCTGACATACCGCGACCGCGTGAAACCGCTGTTGATACGAAGAAACCTCTGATACCGATTGCTCGAAAACGACGGTCGGAGGGGTCATGGCGCAGGTCGCGGATCAATCGAAGTTCGAAGAAGCGGCGCCGCCTGCCGAGCCGGACGGGCAGGCGGGGGCGACCCGCTATGGCTGGTATGTGCTGTCGATCCTGTTCCTGGTCTATGTGCTCAACTTCGTCGACCGGCAGATCATCTCGATCCTTGCCGAGGACATAAAGCGTGATCTGGGGCTGAAGGATCAGGATCTCGGGTTTCTCTACGGGACCGCGTTCGGGGTCTTCTATGCGCTGTTCGGGATCCCGCTCGGGCGGCTTGCGGACAATTGGCACCGGGTCCGGCTGATGACGATCGGCCTGACGCTCTGGTCGGTGATGACGGCGGTGTCCGGCCTGTCGCGGACCGGCGGGCATCTCGCGGCGGCGCGGATCGGCGTCGGCATCGGCGAGGCGACCGCCAGCCCGTCGGCCTATTCGCTGATTTCCGATTATTTCCCCAAAAGGCTGCGTGCGACTGCGTTGTCGATCTATTCGGCCGGGCTTTATGTCGGTGGCGGCTGCTCGCTGTTTATCGGCGGGGCGATCGTGCAGGGCTGGAACCGGGCCTATCCGGGGGGCGGGCCGTTCGGGCTGGTCGGGTGGCAGGCGGCGTTCATGGCGGTCGGTGTGCCGGGTCTGCTGCTCGCGATCTGGATCGCGACGCTGAGGGAACCGATCCGCGGGCATGTCGAGGGGCTTCCCGAACCGGCGCCGCACCCCGCACCGTTTCGCGCCTTCGCCGGCGAGTTGCTGACCATCGTGCCGCCGCTGACGCTGATCGGTGCGGCGATGGGCGGGGTCAGGGCGTTCGTCGTCAACCTCGCCGGGCTGGCGATCGTCACGCTGGCGGTGGTCGGACTGGTTGGAGCGGGCGAGCCCTGGCCGCAATGGGTGGCGATCGGGACCGGCGTCTATGCCGTGTTCTCCTGGGCCTGTGCGCTGCGCCGCCGCGATCCGCCGACCTTCGCGCTGATCATCGGCACGCCCGCGTTCCTGTGCACGGTCGTCGCCTATGGCCTGAACGCGTTCCTGAGCTATGCGGCGAGCTTCTGGGCGGCGCCCTATGCGCTGCGCGTGCTCGGCGCGACGCCGTCGAGCGCTGGGTTCCTGCTCGGCGGGCTGGGCGCGCTTGCGGGGTTTCTCGGGCTGACGATGGGCGGAGTGGTCTCGGACCGGTTGCGGCGGACCAACCCTGCCGGGCGGCTTTTGGTGGTGATCTTCGGCGCGGTCGTGCCGGTGCCGTTCCTGTGCCTCGCCTTTACCGCGTCGGTGCCGCTGCCCTTCTATGCCGGAATCTTCCTCGCGCAGATCACCGCGAGCTGTGCGCTCGGTGCCGCCGCGGCGACAACGCAGGATCTGGTGCTGCCGCGGATGCGGGGAACGGCGACCGCGACCTTCTTCATCGGCACGACGCTGATCGGGCTGGCGCTTGGGCCGTATCTGGCGGGTCGGGTGTCGACGCTCAGTGGGAGCCTGTCGGTCGGGATGCTGTCGCTGCTGGTCAGCGTGCCGATCACGCTGGCCGCGGCGGTCGCGGCGTACCGGCTGGTCCCTGCCGCCGAGGCCTCGCGCGAGGCGCGGGCCCGGGCGGCGGGGGAGGTCGCCTAGCCATGGTCCCTCGCCGAGGATGCCATGGCTAGGCTAAGTGGTTCAGCTCGGCTGGAACACGCCGCAGGCGATGCGGCCGCCGCTGTTGCCGGCGGGGTCGGTCATCAAATCGTCGGGACCGGCATGGACCACGAACGCCGAACCATCGGCATCGAGCAGCCCGGCCATCGTCGCACCCGGGATCGTGACGCCGACCGTGCCGCGGCCGTCGGTGCCGGTGATCAGGTTGGGCAGATCGCCCTCATGCGGCCCCTGCGGGTTCATCGACCCGTGCTTCATCGACGTCGGGTTCCAATGGCCCCCCGCGGTCGTGAAGTCGGGCGCGTCGCAGCGACCGGTCGTGTGGATATGGACGCCGTGCGTGCCCGGCGGCAGCGCCTTGGCGTCGACGGTGAAGCGCAGTCCGCCGGCAACGTCGGTCGCGGTCGCGCGGCCGACATCGACCCCGGCGGCGTTCATCAGCATCGCGCGTGCGCTCTGCCCGCCTGCGATCGGCGTCCCGGTCTCGAGCCCTTTCTGATCGCAGGCCGCCAGCGTGAGCGCTGCTGCACCGACCAGCGCAAATGTTGCAATCCGCATGTCCGTCTCTCCCTATTGATCCGACGCGAACCCGCCAAAGTCGCCGGCGGTTCCGGCGTCGGGTTCGAGCGGCCAGCGCAGCAGTGGTTCGTACCAGGCACCGTCGCGGCCGAGGTGGCTCTGGTACAGCGTCAGATGGGTCATCGCAAACGGCGCGCTGGCGAGCCCGGCATGGCGGGCGATCCAGCCGTCGATCTCCGGCGACGTGCCGAGCGACCGCGGCAGCCGCGCGAGCGTGACGTGCGGCAGATAGGCGCGGCGATCGGGTGGCAGCCCGGCGCGGACCACCGCCTGATCAACCTTGCGGTGCAGCGCGGTGAGCGCGGCGTGCGGGGTGACGCCCGCCCAGAGCGTGTCGGTACGCCCGCGGCTCGCGAACTGACCGACCGCATGCAACGCCACCGTTGGCGCCGCCGGCGTCAGCGACAGGCGGAGCCGGTCGATCTCGGTCACGATGTCGTCGGCCAGACGCGGATCGACCTCGCCGAGGAAGCGCGTCGTGACGTGGAGCTGCTCGTCATCCTGCCAGCGCGCACCGCCGATCCCGTCCATCAGGTCGAACAGCATCTCGCGGATGGGGAGGGGCGGGCGGAGCGCGAGAAACAGGCGTAGCATCGGCGGGATTGATAGCGCCGATCACCCCGAATTGGGAACGTCTCCGCTTGAAAATCGTCCTCCCAGCACCGATGTTGCACGCAAGCGGCATGTGGCCGGATAGAGGAGTTGTAATTTCAATGGCTAATTGGTCTGATCCCCGGCCTCGTGCCGCGCCGTTCGGAGCGACGGCCACCACCCCCGGTTCGGCAGCATATGACGCGGGTCTCCGCTCGTACATGCTGTCGGTCTATAACTATATGGGCTCGGGCGTGCTGCTGACCGGCATCGTCGCGCTTCTGTTCGCCTGGGGCGGTGCATCGTCGCCTGCCGCACAGGTGTTCATGGGCGGCGGTCCGCTGAAGTACGTCATCATGTTCGCGCCGCTCGCGATCGTGTTCGGCATGAGCTTCGGCCAGAACCGGATGAGCACCGCGACGCTGCAGATGCTGTTCTGGGGCTTTGCGATCCTGATGGGTCTGTCGCTGTCGACGATCTTCCTGGTCTATAGCGGCACGTCGATCGCCAGCGCGTTCTTCGCGACCGCCGCCGGCTTCGCAGGGCTGAGTCTGTACGGTTACACCACGAAGCGTGATCTGTCGGCGTTCGGGACGTTCCTGATCATCGGCGTGGTCGGTCTGCTGGTGGCGAGCATCATCAACATCTTCCTCCAGTCGGGTGTCATGCAGCTGGTCATCAGCGGCGGCGGCGTGCTGCTGTTCGCGGGTCTGACGGCCTATGACACGCAGCGTACCAAGAGCCTGTACATGCAGGTCGCGGGTACGGACATGGTCGGCAAGGTCGTGATCATGTCGGCACTGAGCCTGTATCTCGACTTCATCAACATGTTCATGTTCGTGCTTCGCCTGTTCGGCAGCAGCCGCAACTAAGCGCTTCGCACCTTCTCTGAGTGACGGTCCGGCGGGAAACTGCCGGGCCGTTTTTGCATCCTGGCCAGGATTTAAGACCACAATGCGTCTCTCGATCGACGTTCATCTGGATTATGGAATTGCCGGCGACGCCGACGTGTTGCTGCAGATCGAGGCGGCGGCGATGCCCGACCAGCGGATCGAGGAGCAGTCGCTGACGATCTGGTCGGACAGCCCGATCCGCGCGGTCCCGGGCGAGGACGGCATCGGCCAGCGCTGCTGGGCGCGGGGGCATGGCCGGCTGACCGCGGCGTACCGCGCGGTGGTGAAGGTCGAGCGGCCGGTCGTCGCGCTCGGCGCCTATGGCACCACGCCGCCCCGGCTGCTGCCCGGTGACGTCACCGCCTATCTGATGCCAAGCCGCTATTGCCAGTCGGACCGGTTCGAGGGGTTCGTCGCGCGCGAGTTTCCCGGGCTCGACGGCGGCGCGCTGGCGGCGGCGCTGAGTGCCTGGGTCGGCAATGCGCTCGATTACCGGATGGGATCGAGTTCGGGCGAGACGACCGCGCTCGACACCTTCGCGTCGCGGTCGGGCGTGTGCCGCGACTATGCGCATCTGCTGGTCGCGCTCGCACGCGCGGGGGGGATCCCGGCGCGCTGCGTCTCGGCCTATGCGCCGGGGGTCGATCCGCCCGACTTCCACGCGGTCGCCGAGCTCTGGCTCGATGGCGCGTGGCGGCTGGTCGATCCGACGGGGATGGCGTCGTGCGGCGATATCGCGCGTGTCTGCATCGGGCGCGACGCCACCGACATCGCGTTCATGACGGTGTTCGGGCAGGCGACGCTGTGGACGCAGACTGTCCGGGTCCGCGCGCTCGACGACGAAACTGCGTGACCGGTCCGCGACGCGAGTCGCTCGTCGCAGCGGCAGGAACACCGGGCGTGCTGAACCGTTTGCGTCCGTAACGATTTTCACAGGAGTCTCGACATGAACGATATCGACAAACGCGCGCTCGACAGCCTGTCGGTTGCACCGGATGGGCAGGATGGCGATGCTGCCAACGGCCGGACCGACGGCCGCGACCCGCGCCAGGAGGCCGGTCAGGACAAGTCGATCGGCAAGCGGCTGCAGAAGAACCCGTTGAGCAACGATGCGCGTCTCGACAATGCGCTCGACGAGTCGATGGATGCGAGCGATCCGCCCGCATCGACCCAGCCGGTGCACAATCAGGGGCCGGCGCCGTCGTCCGGCTATGATGCGGAAGCAGAACGAAAGCTGGCCGAAAAGAACGGCTGATCTATCGCGGGGTGTGCTCGCGCCTGGCCGATGCCGGGCGCGGGCGGCGCTCCACCGTTCCAAGTTCGATTGTTGCGTAAATACCGCCCCTGGCGAAAAGTTTGATGCCTGGCCTCGACTGGTCGCATTGCGTGTTGCAGCGCAACAGATTTCATGGTCGCTTATACACCGTGACGTGACGATGCGTTAGGGACCGTCCTCTGCCCCAAATGCATGGGAACGCCTGTTACTTGCAGCAAGGCGGGGTGACGATATGGCTTCACGGATGAAACCGGCAAAGGGCATCACGACGCTCGCCGAAATGAAGGAATTCGCCGGCTTTTCCAGCGCGACGCAGCGATATATCCGGCGCTCGCTCGATGTCGGTCTCGACCGCGAGGATGCGATGACGCGCTGGTCGCGCGACGTGGTCGAGGAAGCGAGCATCCGCGCACAGGCGCGGCTCTATGTTGGTCTTGACGATCTTCGCGAACTTCTGCCCGAGGATGCGGGGCTCGGCGGGGCGGACCGGTTTCTGGGAAAACTGGTGACGCTGGCCGCTTTCGATCTGGGGCAGGGGCGGCTGACGAGCTTTTCCGCCTTCCGGTTCCTGTACGAGCGGCTTGCCGGCGCGGATGTGCGACCCTGGTTGCCGTCCGCCTTCTGCGCGGCGGCGGCGTTGCCGCATCTCCATCCCGAACTCCGCCGCAAGCTGCTCCAGTCGATCAGCGAAGCCGCGGCGACCGCGTCGGGCTGGTCGAGCCGGGAACCCGTCTTCTTCCCCTATTGGGTGGAGAAGGTCGACAGCGGGACGTCGCTCGCCACCTGACGGCTCAGCGGCAGGCGCGCCAGCCCATCGCGCCGCGATCCGCCTGATCGAGATGGAAGTGGTCCGCATGCGCGGTGTTGTAATCGGGCGAGAGCGTCGTCGCGAAAAGCTGGCAGGCGCCGTCGCGGACCTCGCGGAGGAAGGCGGCCTTGGCGGTATCGCCTTGCCAGTCGCGGGCTACGGTAATCCGCGTGCCATTGCCTAACCGAAAGCCCGCAATGTCGACCGCGTCGGCGGTCGAGTGCTCGCTCCACGTGCCGGCGTCGCGGCCGTAGATGCGGCGACAGCTATAACTGCCGAAATGGTCGATGCTCGTGACCTTGGTGCCGAAATGCCGTTCGGCCGCGGGCTGGACGACATTCCATTCCCATATCGCGAGCGCCGCGGCGACGGGGCAGGCGACGCCAAGACCCGCGGGCGCGAAGTCGATCCGCCGTGCGCCGCCGGATGTGAACCGGACGCCGTCGCTATAGCCGCATTGGCCTTCACCGCTGCGAGGCGGCAGCGCGGTGTAGCGGACACCGGCACGCTCGAGCGCGGCCCGACAGGCGGGATAGGACTGGGTCAGCGCATTGAGCTTGCGCCCGGTCATCAGCCCGATCGGCTGGCCGAGATCGAGCGGGGTCCAGGGCAGGTCCTGCGGACGACCGCGCAGCGTCGACCAGAGTATCAAGCCGAGGCCCGCGATCACCGCCAGTGCGACGATCCAGCCCAGCGTCCGCCGCACCGCACGCATCAGCCGTGCGCCACACGCGTGACGGGCTCGCTGGTCACCGGATAGCCGAGATCGTCGGGGATGCAGAAATGGTCGATCCCGTCGCGCAGCTCGATCCACGGCGTCACGGTGCGGACCGGTCTGCGCCGCGCGTCGGCGACTGCTTCGTCGAAGCCGGCGAACAGCGCGAGGCGTTCGAGGTTGCGGCGGGTCGGGAAGATCACCTGTGCGCGGCCGGCATCGGCATGCGCGAGGATCTCGGCAGCGGTCGCCCAGAGCAGGCGGACATTCTCCGTCTCGTCGACGCGGGCGGGGGCGGCGTCGGCGGGCAGGCCCGCGAGATAGAAGCGTGTGTCGAAGATCCGGGTCAGATGATGCGCGGGTCGCCACCGCGCGAAATAGGTGAGCATGTGCGGATCACAGCGGAGCCCCAACTCGTCGAGCATCGGCCCCAGTTCCCCTCCGGCATGCAACGCCGCGCGCAGTGTCGCGAGCGTATCGGCGGACGGTGCGGGATGAAGACCGATGGCGAGCCCGACCTCCTCGATCGTCTCGCGGATTGCGGCGATGCGGGCGGCGACCTCTTCGATCATGACCGGATCAGCGGGCTGCGGGATGAGTTGCTCTGCGAGCGTGCGGTCGGCCGGGTCGACCCGGCCACCGGGGAAGACGAGTGCACCGCCGGCAAACGCCATCGATCCCGCGCGCTCGACCATCAGCAGTTCGGGGGCGAGCGACGGGCGATCGCGAAAGATCACCAACGTGGCAGCCGGAATGGCGGGGGAGATCGGTTCGGTCATCGATCTGTGTAACGCGCGAAACCCGGATCGGGCCAGACGGCAGTATAGCGTGATTCAGAGCGCGACCGGCAGAGCGCTCAGAATGGCTTTAACGGTCGGGGAGGGCGATCAGCCCTCCCCGTGGCGCATCAATCGTCGCTGCCGAGCGTACGCTTGGCGGCATCGAGCGCGGCCTTGCCGGTCTTGCGCGAAGTCTTGCCTGCGTCTTCCGCAGCGGCTTCGACCTTCGAACCAGCCTTGCGGCCGAGGCCGATCGACTTCGCCATCGCACGGCGTGCTTCCGAATAGGTCGCAGCGACCATCGGATAGTCGGCCTTCAGGTTGAAACGTTCGCGATACTGCTCCGGCGTCATGCCATGCGTCGTCAGGTGGCGACGCAGTGTCTTGTACTTCTTGCCGTCGATCATCGAGACGATGTGGTCAGGCGATGCAAGCGACTTGCGCGCCGTCACGGCGGGCTCATAGGTCGTCGCCTCGACGGTATCGCCCGTCATCTCTGCGCCGGTCGTGAGCTTGGTCACGGCGGTGTGCATCGACAGGAGAAACGCAGGAACGTCTTCGGCAGCGGTGCGGGTGTTGGGGTTCGCCAGCCAGGCTGCCGTCAGTTCTGCCGCCAGTTCGACGGTATTGATGGTTTCGGTCACACGGGATCCTTGATTGTTGAAAAATTTTCCCCCTCCATTCGCGCGACTACGCGCTATTGGCAGAAAATGACACCCGCAAATATTATTAAAGCGCTCAATTGACCGGGAATTCTGTTCGCGACGTCGAATCCGGGCGCTGATCTTGCGATTTGCTGAGTTTATACGCGCGCCAGACCAACCCTATAGATCCTCACAAATACGCGCATTCGCGGTTGTAGCATGCGTGCGCTCGAAGCGGGTCCGACATCCGGCGCAGTCATCAGATCCGGCAGATCAGGTTGCGGATCGAGACGCCCGATCGGGACGTCGCGATTGGCGGACGCATCTTATCGCGCAGGGGCAGCCGGTCGGCGCGGCGTGATCTTGGTACCGAGCAGGACCAGCCCTTCGGGCCCGACACCGAAGCCGTGCGGAACGCCGGCGGGGATCAGCAGGACGTCGCCGGGGCGGAGCGCGCGGGTCGTGGCGCCCTCGATCCGCGCGCCGTCGGTGAGGCCGGGGTTGACGACATGCGGATCGACCAGGCGTCCACCCGAAAGCAACGTCCCCGATCCCGCGACGACGGTCGCATATTCATTGTCGTCGGGATGCACCGCAGGACGGCCTTCGGCTTTCCAATATTCGAGCGCGACGACGCTGCCGCCGCCGCTGACGAGCGTCTGCATCGCGAAGCCCTGACCCGGTTTCATCGTCGCTTCGAGCGCCGCGACCGCGCGGGGGATATCGGTCGCCGCGGCGAAATCGCGCGCCGCCTCCTGCGCCGGGGCGACCGTGGCGACCGCGACCGTCGCCAGCGCGAGCAGGACGCGCATCACGCCTTGGTGCCCGATGCCAGCCGGATCGTCCGCCCCTCGCGCGCCGAGCGGTAGATCGCCTCGACGATACGCAGGTCGCGCAGGCCCTCCGCACCCGACACGATCGGTTCTCGGCCGGTGCGGATGCAGGTGACGAGATGATCGAGCTGGCCGGCGAACTGGGTGCGGCCCGACGCCGCTGGCGTGACATCGCGCTCGCGCCCGTCGGCGCCCGTCCACATCCTGTTGTCGGCATAGCGGGTCGCGGGTTCGAGCTCGATCCGCCCGCGTTCGCCCATAAACAGGATGTGGTTCTGGTTCGCGCTGTACATCGACTGGCAGCTGGCGATCGCGCCGGACGGGAATTCGAGCGTCCAGTCGATCATGTCCTCGACCTCGCGAAACCGCGGATCGGTGCGATCGGTGGACTCGCGCGCGGTCACCGCGACGGGCTCCTCGCCGGTCATGTAGCGTGCGGCCTGGAGGCTGTAGATGCCCATGTCCATCAGCGAGCCCCCGCCCGCCAGCGCCTTGTTTAGCCGCCATTTCGACGGATCGCGCTGGACGAAGCCGTGTTCGGACCGGACGTAACGCGTCCTGCCCATCGTCCCCGCACGCGCGAGCCGCATCGCCTCGACGTTGCAGGGCTCGAAATGGCAGCGATAGCCGATCATCAGCTTGCGATCCGCCGCCTTGCAGGCCGCGATCATCGCCTCGCATTCGGCGACCGAGACCGCCATCGGCTTTTCGCACAGGACATGCTTGCCGGCGCGCGCGGCGCGGATCGTGTACTCGGCATGCATCGCGTTGGGCAGGCAGATATAGACGATATCGATATCGGGATTGTCGCGGATCCGATCGAAGGTCGCATAGCTGTAGACCGACCGGTCGGGCAGGCCGTGCGCGGCCGCGACGCGGCGCGCCTTGGCGGGGTCACCGCTGACCACCGCGGCGAGCCGGCTGTGCGCGCATTTGGCGAATTCGGGGATGATGACGTCGAGCCCGTAATAGCCCAGCCCGACGATCGCATAGCCGAGCTTGCGCGTCGGGGCGGCCGCCTGCGTGATCGCGGGCACCGCGGCCAGCGCGGTTGCGCCGATGACAAATTCGCGTCGTCCTATCGTCACGATCAGATCCCCATCCTGCAAGCGCTGTCGGCCACCCTGTTCGGCTACCGGCTGTCGCGTGGCCATTACGACCTTGGTCGGTCTTATCGCCGATCCGTGCCGTTGGCGCCATCCGCGCTGGCGCGGTCATCGATCCAGGCCCAGACGTCGCGTACCAGCGTGTCGGGCGTCGCCTGCGCATCGAGCGTGATCGCGGTTTCGTCGGGCCCGGGGCGCTCGAGCGTCGCGCGCTGGCTGTCGAGCAGGCTGGCCGGCATGTAATGCCCCGCGCGCGCGCCGAGCCGTCGCGCGAGTTCCGCCGGATCCGTGTCGAGCAGCACGAACAGCAGCGGGACGCCCGCGGCAGCGACAAGCCGCTCGCGATAGACCCGCTTCAGCGCAGAGCAGGCGGCGACCGCAAAGCCGTCGGCCGCGACCGCATCGCCGATCGCGTGACCGACGCGGTCGAGCCAGGGCCAGCGGTCGGCGTCGTCGAGCGGATGGCCGGCGCGCATCTTGGCGACCGCCTCCGCGCTGTGGAAGCCATCGCCTTCGAGGAAGCGGTGACCCGCCTGATCGGCGAGACGCTGGCCGAGCGTCGACTTGCCGCTGCCGCTGACGCCCATGACGATGATCGCGCAACCGCGCGGGACCGCGTGGGGCATGCCGTCGCCGGAGCGGGCCTGGGGGGAGGGGGTGGTTTGCACAGATCCTGACTCGCGGTTTGAGCGCGTCCGGCGGCGCCTGGTTCCAGGCCTCTATCCGGTCGATCGCGACAATTGGCCATTACGACCATCGTCGCGCCCTTGTCGACCGGCGTCGGTACGGGCATCGAGACCGGCCAATCACAGAGGTCGATGCATGTCCGCTCGCAATCATCATGACGTCCTGATCGTCGGGGCCGGCCATGCCGGTGCGCAGGTCGCGATCGCGTTGCGGCAACGCGGCTATGCGGGGACGATCGGGCTGATCGGTGACGAGACGTCGCCCCCCTATGAGCGGCCGCCACTGTCGAAGGACTATCTGGCCGGCGAAAAGGCGTTCGATCGCATCCTGTTGCGCCCTGCCAGCTTCTGGGGGGAGCGCGGGATCACGCTGATCCCCGGGCGTCGCGTCAGCCAAGTCGACGCGGCCGCGCACTGCGTCAGCCATGTCGACGCGCAGGCAAGCGAGAACGCCGACGAGACGAGCCTGCACTATGGCACGCTCGTCTGGGCCGCGGGGGGATCGCCGCGGCGGCTGGGGTGCGACGGGCATGATCTCGCCAGGGTCCACGGGGTGCGGACGCGCGACGATGTCGACCGGATGATCGCCGAACTGCCGGGCGTCACGCGGGTCGTGGTCGTCGGGGGCGGCTATATCGGGCTGGAGGCGGCGGCGGTGCTGACCAAGCTCGGTAAGCAGGTGACGGTCCTCGAAGCGCAGGACCGGGTGCTTGCGCGGGTGGCGGGGGCGGCGCTGTCGCGTTTCTACGAGGCCGAGCACCGCGCGCACGGCGTCGACCTGCGGACCGGCGTGACGGTGGCGGCGATCGAGGGCGTCGACGGAGCCGCGTCGGGCGTGCGGCTGGCGGACGGTACGGTGCTGCCGTGCGAAATGGTCATCGTCGGGATCGGCATCGTGCCCGCGGTCGCGCCGCTTATCGCCGCAGGCGCCGGTTCGGCGGGCGGTAACGGGGTGATGGTCGACGCGCAGTGTCGCACGAACCTGGCCGATGTCTTTGCGGTCGGGGATTGCGCGGCGCATGCCAGTCGCTTTGCCGGCGGGGACGTGATCCGCGTGGAATCGGTGCAGAATGCGAACGACCAGGCGGCGATCGTCGCCAAGGCGCTGACGGGCGTGGAGGAGGCGTATGGTGCGGTGCCGTGGTTCTGGTCGAACCAGTATGACCTGAAGCTGCAGAGCGTCGGGCTGTCGACGGGGCATGATCTTGCGCTGCTGCGCGGCGACCCGGCGAGCCGCAGCTTCTCGGTGGTGTATCTGAAGGGGGGCCGCGTGGTCGCGCTCGACTGCGTCAACAAGACGCGGGATTATGTGCAGGGGCGCGCGCTGGTCGTCGCGTCGGCGGAGGTCGAGCCGGCGCTGCTGGCCGATATCACGGTCGACCTGAAGACGCTGGTGCCCGTGGATTGACGTCCGACCCGGCGGCGTGAAGCGTGAACCGCGTCATCTCTGACGGGCGGCCGAGCCGGACCGCGAAGCCCGGCCACAACCCGGTGCCGTTGCCGACATAGAGCGTCATCCCCGCGACGTCGTAGCGGCCGGACACGAACCCGCCATTGGCGCGCGCGAATAGCCGGTCGAAGCCGGGCGCGACGCCACCATGCGTATGCCCCGACAGCTGGAGCGCGACGCCGTGTGCCGCGGCGTTGCGCGCATTGCGGGGCTGGTGATCGAGCAGCAGTATCGGTGCCCCCGCGGGCGCGCCGCGCAGCGCGCTGTCGAGATCGGGACCGGGCTGGCCGACCGAGGGGGCGGAGAGATCGGTGAGCCCTGCGAGCACGAGCTGCGCGTCGCCGCGGGACAGCACGGCATGGCTGTTGGGGAGCATGCGGAAGCCGAGTCCGTCGAGGTGCCGCATCCAGGCGGCGTAATCGAAGAAATATTCGTGATTGCCCGACATCGCATAGACGCCGTCGGGGGCGCGGAGCGCGCGCAGCGGGGCGACGTCGGCGCGGCGCATCGCGACCGATCCGTCGATGAAATCGCCGGTAACGACGATCAGGTCCGTGCCCGCCGCATTGGCGCGGGTGACCACCGCCTCGGCCCAGCGTGCGGGGAACAGCCGGCTTATGTGAAGATCGGTGAGCTGGAGGATGCGATACCCCTCGAACTGCGGCGGCAGGTCGGCGATCGTGACCGCGACGTCCTTGACCGGCGGCACGCGCAGCGCGTTCGAGACCCCGATCGCGGAGATCAGTGCCGCGAGCCCCGCGATCGCATAGCGCAGCCCGTCGGGCGCGGCGGTGGTGCTGCGACGCAGGATCGCGGTCGCGAGCGTGCCGATGTCGAGCAGCAGCTGGAGCATCGCGAGCAGCACGATCGCCGCGAACGCCCAGTTGAACAGGATGACGACGCCGCGCGGAAACTCGGGCGCGAAGATCGATCCCGAGGACAGCCGGTTCCAGAAATGGAACTGCGAGGCGACCAGCAGCAGCAGCGCCACGCCGGCCTTGAGCCAGAGCGACATCGACAGCGGCCAGAGCCAGCGGGCAAGGACGACCAGGCAGGGCGTCGCGAAAATGAGATTGAAAATGACGGTCTCCGTTCGTCCCCGCGCCGCCTGTGGGGGAGTTGGCCGTGCGTCGCAAGGCCCGCCGGACCCGCCGGCGCGAGCAGACCGGTCAGCCGCTCGCGGGTGGGCGCGCGGTCGAACGGCGCACCGTCAGTTCCGCCGCGACCGTGATCGGTGCGTCCGGCGGAGGATCGCCCGCCAGCCCGGCGATGATCAGGCTCACCGCGCGCGCCGACGCCTCGGCGATCGGCTGGACGATCGCGGTTAACGGCGGGTGGGCGAGGCGGATGATCGGCGTGTCGTCGAAGCTGATCAGCGATAGATCCTCGGGCACGCGCCGCCCGGTTTCGCGCGCCAGTTCGAGCGTCGCGAGCGTCATCTGGTCGTTGCTGCCGATGATCGCGGTCGGCGGCTCGGAGAGCGCGAGCAGCGTCCGGGCGGCGGCCCGGCCCGAGGCATGGCTGAAATCCCCCGATGCGAGCAGATCGGTGCTGTCGATCCCTGCATCCTCCATCGCCGCGCGCCAGCCATCGACGCGCCAGCCGCTGAGTTCATATTCGGCAGGCCCGGCGATGAAGCCGATCCGCCGGTGGCCGAGCGCGACGAGATGCTCGGTCGCGATCCGCGCCGCGCGCGCGTCGTCCATCATCAGGCGGACGCCGGGCCCTTCGCTGATCGAGCCGATCCGCACGAACCGGATGTCCTGCGCCGCGAGCAGATCGATGATCAGCGGATTGCCCGAATGCGGCGGGGTGAGGATCACGCCGTCGGGCTGCAGCGCCGCGATCGCGCCCAGCAGCTCGCGTTCGATATGATCGCTATGCGTATCGACCAGCTCGACGATCAGGCGATAGCCATGTTCGGCGCAGGTCAGCATCCCGCCGAGCAGCATCTGGTCGACCCAGTCGGTCCCCTGCCGCGCGCGCCAGTCGGCGATCGTGCGTTCGCGGTCGTTGAGCGCGAGGATCAGATAGGAGCGCGAACCGCCCATCCGCTGCGCGGCGATCGAGGGGACATAGCCGAGCCGGTCGATCGACGCCTGCACACGCTCGGCCATTTGCGGGCGGACGCCGGTCTCCTTGTTGACGACGCGACTGACCGTCTGCAGCGAGACGCCGGCGTCCGCTGCAACATGCTTGATCGTCACGGCCTGACGGCGCCTAGCCAAGATGCGGGGATCCCGCCGAGGCGGACGGCGCTGTGCTGCAGTAGTGCGCGACATAGGCGGCATGGTCGGGCAGCGCGTCGACGGTCGCGTTGGTCGTGTCGCGCAGCCCGCCGAGCAGCCGGACAAGTTCGTCGTCGCGCATCTTGGTCGCGATCGGGTGATAGCTCTCCGGGACGATGCCCTGGCCGAGCATCACCTGCACCCAGCTGTTTTCGGCGAACAGTTCGTCATTTTTGCGGAAGACGCGGCCGGTTTCGCGAAACAGTGCGATCTTGTGCGCGAGCGAGTCGGGCACCGGCATCGACGCGCATTGCCGCCAGAAGGCGCTGTCGCGGCGGTTGGTCGCCTTGTAGTGGAGGATCAGGAAATCGCGGATCTGCAGCATGTCGGTATGCTGCTGTTCGTTGAATTCGGCGACGTCGCGCGGGCTGATCCCGGCCGATGGGAACATCCGCAGGAGACGGAGGATGGCGCGCTGGATCAGATGGATGCTCGTCGATTCGAGCGGCTCCATGAACCCGCCGGACAGGCCGATCGCGACACAGTTGCGATGCCATTGCTGGCGTCGCGCGCCGGTGACGAAGCGGATCCTGTTCGGCTCGGTCAGGGTCGGTCCCTCGACGGTGCCGAGCAGACGCTCGAGCGCGGCATCGTGATCGAGATAGCGGCTGCAATAGACGATGCCGTTGCCGGTGCGGTGCTGCAGCGGGATGCGCCACTGCCATCCGGCATCGTGCGCGATCGCACGGGTATAGGGCAGCGCCGGCCGGACGCTCTCGGTCTGGACCGCGATCGCGGAATCGCACGGCAGGAAATGCGTCCAGTCGTCGAACCCGGCATGCAGCGCCTGTTCGATCAGCAGCGCGCGAAAGCCGGTGCAGTCGAGGAACAGGTCGCCCTCGATCCGTGCGCCGGAGTTGAGCGTCAGCGCGGCGATGTCGCCGCTTTCGCCGTTCAGCTCGACCTGCGCGATCCGGCCTTCGACCCGGGTCGTGCCGTCGGCCTCCGCCATCTTGCGCAGGAAGCGGGCGTAGAGGCCTGAATCGAGCTGATAGGCATAGTTCATCCGGCCATCGGGAAGATGCGCGAACTTGCCCTGCAGTGCGGCGCGCAGTTCGAGGCAGTAATCGTCGAACGGCTGATGATGGCCGCGGGTCAGCCCGTGCAGCCAGAAATGCTGGAAGCCCGCGGACCAGTGATCCTTGCCGGTCGTGCCGAACGAATGGAAATAGGTGTCGCCGCGATCCTTCCAATTGTCGAACAGGATGCCGAGCTTGAACGTCGCCTGCGTCTCTCGCATGAACTCGGCTTCGTTGATCCCGAGCAGGCGGTTGAACGTCACGATCGGCGGGATCGTCGATTCGCCGACGCCGACGGTGCCGATCGCCTCGGATTCTACCAGCGTCACCGCGACGGTGCGGCCCATCGTCCGCGCGATCGCGGCGGCGGCCATCCAGCCGGCGGTGCCGCCGCCGGCGATGACGACGCGGTGGATCGGGGGCGTGGTCATCGGCTGAGTGCTCGCAGGAGGAAGGCGCGCAGCTTGCCTGCGCTGTCGGGGGTGAGCGGGGCGAGGACGCCGCGTTCGGGCTCGGGGATATGCGCCGCGACCGCGGGGTCGTCCGAAAAGACATAGTGATCGAACATGGCGCGCCAGTGACGTTTCTCGTCCTCGGGCAGGTCGCGGATCGCGAGCAATGCGTGGTTGAGCGCATCCTGTGGCTGGCCGAGCCAGCGGGGTGTGTCGCGCCACCAGTAGTTCACCAGCACGTTGAAGTCCGAAAGCCCCTCGACATGGTGCCACCACAGGGCCGGAATGTAGAGCGCGTCGCCGGCGTCGAGCTCGGCGACCTGCGCCTGCGCCAAGGCGTCGCGGAAGCCGGGAAAGGCGGCGAAGTCGGGGTCGTGGAAGTCGACCATGCTCACCGCGCGGCCCGCGGGGGTATTGTCGACCGGCCCGAGATAGAGATTGCGGAACTGGTCGCGCGGAAACAGCGTGAAGCGGCGACGACCGACCGCGACGCAGGCGAGGTTATCGGGCGCGTCGTTATGTGCCGCGATCCGCGTCGGCGTTCCCATCCATATGCTCGCGAGCGGTGTGCGGTCGCCGAGATCGACGTGATTGGCCTCGTGCAGTCCGGTGAAGAAATTCTGCATGTCGATCGAGGCGAGATAGATGGACGGTGCGCCGTCGACCCCCTCATTCTCGGTCATCCGCGCAAAGATCTCGGGCAGCGGCGCGCGCATCATCTGGAAGTTCATGCCCTGCATGTCGCCGTAGAACAGCCGGCCGCCACTCTGTGACGCACCGACCGAGACGGCAAAGGGCGTGGGCCGGGCATGGCGTTCGATATAATCGCGCGCCGCGCGTCCCGATTGCTGACCGGCCTCGACCATCGGCCAGTCGGCGACGAGCCCTCGGACGATGAACGGCGTCGTCGCTTCGCGCAACAGCGTGTCGAGCGCCGCCGGCCCGCTGATGTCGACTTCGCGGATCCGCGGCAGGGCAGCGAAGATCCCCGCGGTGCCGGCGTCAGCCATGCGCGAGCCGTCGGTTCTTGCGCGCGACGAGATCCCCGATCTGGCCGAGCGAGGCGAGCGCCATGAAGATCGGCAACAAATGGCCTTCGGCGTGGAGCTCGGCGACGGATGCGGGGTCGAGCGCTTCCAGGCGATCCTCGTCGATGACGTGATAGCCGACCAGGCGGTTCTTCGATCCGTCCTCGAGCGTGACGTCGAGCGTCAGCGGTTCGAGCAGGTCGTGGCGCTGGAGCGCGGCGAAGAACGCGGTCGCGGCGACATAATCCTCGTCGAGCGCGCGCAGTTGATCGGCGATGCGTTCGAGAAACGGCGTCGGGCGACCGGTATCGTCGAACACGCGCATGCCTTCGCCCGCGCCAATCCGCGGGCTCGCCAGGTCGATATGCACCTGGCGCAGCGACGAGCCTTCCGGCCCCCGACCGACGAGGAAGGGCTGGCTGTCGATCGCGAGCGGGCGATAGCGGGCATCCCAGCGCCCGCCCTCGAGAAACAGGTTTTCGCCCGCCTCGAACCCGAATATCGCGAGCGCGGTGAAGCCGTCGCGGGTCTGGTCGCGCTGGAACAGGATCGGATAGTGCGTCTGGACGCGCCGGAATTCGCTGGGGACAGTGATGCACGCCATCACGGCGTCGCCCAGCGCATCCGACCGGTCGGTGCGGATCCGCAGGTCGCTGTGATCTTCGGGCGTCAGGATCGCGTGGTCGGGCATCAGGCTCTCGTTTCCATGGTAGCGCTTGTCATCGCATGCCGCAGGGCATTGAGATAGGCGCGATTGGTCGGCAGGGCGGCGGCGAGCATGCGACCGTGCCGGTCGACCTGCTGCACCAGCATGTCGGCGGCCCCGCGCGCGCCCGTCCGGACAGGCGTGCGGCGCGGCGCGGGAAAGCCCATGCCGTATAGCACGTATTGATAGCTCGCCGCGGGAAAGATCTCGTCGACCATCGGGAAGTCGGCGTGCGACGGGGGCTGGTCGGCCCATAGCTGGAGCAGCTCGGCGAGACGCGGCGGGATCGACCCGGAGTCGCGGTGGTCGCACCAATAGGGTTCGTCGCGCTGGCTGAGGACATAGTGCAGCTTGAGGAACTCGACGATCCGGTCCCAGCGATAGCGGAACAGCGTGTTGAAGCGCGCGGCGTGGAGATCCATCGTGCGGCGCGTGGCCGGGAAATTGTCGAGCAGCGCCTCGACCGAGAGCTCGACGAGCACGATCGCGGATGCCTCGAGCGGTTCGAGGAACCCGGCGGACAGACCGATGGCAAGGCAGTTGCGATGCCAGAAGCGGTCGCGGTGACGCGACTGGAACCGCAGGGGGCGAAAGTCGGGGAGTGGTGCGTCGGGGGCGGTCGCGCGCAGATAGCGGGTGAGCGTGTCGGCCGCCGCGTCGTCGTCGAGATGCGCGGACGAATAGACGCAGCCGATGCCGCGGCGCGCGGGCAGGCCGATATCCCAGATCCAGCCCGCGGCGTGCGCAGTGGCATTGGTCTGCGACGCGATCGCGCTGTCGGCGGCGACCGGCAGCTGGACTGCGAGCGCGCGGTCGTTGAAGAGTTCGCGTCCGCGGTCGATCGTGCCGACGCCGTAATGCTCGCCGATCAGAAGTGCGGCATGACCCGTGCAGTCGAGGAACAGGTCGCCGTCGATCCTGCCCGATGCGCGCGTGCGGACCGCAGAGATGTCGCCATCGGCCACGCCATCGACGCCGACGACATGGTCGCGCAGGTGGCGCACCCCGAGCCGTTCGGTCGCGTGGCGGGCGAGCAGGGCGGCGAACTTGCCGGCATCGAGATGATAGGCATAGTTCAGCGTGCCCGCATAATCGGGCATCGCGCGCTGACGCGGGGCAAGGTCCTGGCTGCAGACGGCATGTTGCGCACAGAGCGCTTCGGCAAAGGCCAGACCGCTGTCGGACCAGGCCGAGGCGAGATCGCGGGGGGCTGCATCGGCGGGGGTCGTGAAGGGGTGGAGATAGCGGTCGTCGGGCGCGCCGGTGCGCCAGCCGTCGAACCGCGAACCCTGTTTGAACGCGGCATCGCAGGCGAGGAGGAATTCGGTTTCGGAGATGCCGATCCGTTCGAGCGTACGGCGCATCGTCGGCCACGTGCCTTCGCCCACGCCGATCGTCGCGACGTCAGGCGATTCGATCAGGGTGACCTGAAGCGGGTACTCCGTATCGCGGTCCGCGCGGGCGGCGATGAGGCACGCGGCGAGCCATCCGGCGGTGCCACCGCCGACGATCACGATCGACGTGATCGCGCGATCCATGTCCAGCCCGTCAGTTTGCATGTCCGATACTGTCATTCTGTGCCGCCCGGGCGCCGAAAAGACCACCCCCCGCGGGGGAGTGGTCGTTCCGTAGGCCGGCGGCGCCGCGGGTCAGAAGTTGAACCGCAGGCCGGCTGCGTAGCGGGCATAGCCCGGCTGCGCGAAGGTGGCGAAATTATCCGAGCGCCGGTGACCGCGACGGCCCTGGCCGGTGAGGTTGATGACCTCGCCGAACACGGCCAGCCCCGTGGTGACCTGATAGCTCGCACTGGCGTCGACCTGCCCATAGGATTCGACATAGAGCGGATCAAAGGCGCCGCCGGCATAGAATTGGCCGCGCCAGTTATAGGCCACACGCGCCTGGATGCCGTTCTTGTCGTAATAGGCGACCGCGTTGGCGCTGTCGCTGAGCCCGGTCAGCGCGAACTGGCCGATGTTCGGATCGAGCGTGTTGTCATATTTCGCGTCGCCGTTGACGATCGTGTAGTTCAGGATGACGCCGAGCCCGGTGTTCCAGAGCCTGTGCTGCAGCGCGAATTCCCACCCGTCGATATTGGCGGTCTGGTCGCTGTTGAACGGCTGGCTCAGCTGGAAGTTGAACAGATCGTCCTCGGGCAGACCGAAGATGTTGCCGTTCAGCAGACCGGAATCGCTGGTGCCCGTGACCTGCGACGAGGCGGGGAAGTTGCGCAGGATGTAGTCGCGAACCTGGAGATTGTCCGTCGTTCCAAGTGCTGCGACCGCCTGACGATAGCGGGGGCCCGAGCCCGGGTTGCGCAGGTTGAACGCGGACGTGTTGACCTGCGTCGTGCCGATGAAGTTCTTCACGTCCTTGTTGAAATAGCCGACCGAGATGTAGCTTTCGGCACCGTAATACCATTCCGCCGACAGATCGATGTTCTTCGACTTGAAGGGGACGAGGTTCGGATTGCCCTGGCTGCCGGTGCCGCCGCCGATGCGCGGGTTCGAGTCGATGTTCAGGCCACCCTGCAGGCTGCCGTAATCGGCGCGCGTGATCGTGTGGCTGTACGACGCGCGCAGCTTGACGTTGCGGAGCGGTTCGATGTCGAAATCGACCGCGGGCAACCAGTTGTGATAGCGGCCCTTCAGCGAGGTGAACGAATTGGCGCCGTAGGTGAGCGCGAATTCGTTGGCGCCCGTCCAGCGGGTGCCGTTCGGGATCGGCACCAGCGCCGACGAGTTCACCTGCGTCTCGTCATAGCGGACGCCGCCGATGAGGTGCGCCGGCATCGAGAACATGTCGAACTTGCCGTTGAACTGAATATAGGGCGAGATCGTGCGTTCGCGGATGCGGCGATCGTTGGTGTAATTGGCAAGACAGGTACCTTCCGCCGCGACGCCCGTCTGCGGTGCGCTGCAGATCGCATATTGCGAGCGCAGCAGTTCGGCCATCTGCTCGAAATTGAACGTGTAGATCGACGGCGGCAGCGCGGGATCGTTCGATCCGGCGACACCCTTGAACTTGTCGGGCAGGCTGGTGAGGTTGAAGAAATCGTCGGGCACGGCCGCCGCGCCGAACGACGCACCGCGCGGGTCGACACCGCCCCAGGTCTCGTTCTGGATGAAGCCGTAAGCCGAGCGCACCTTGTTATCGACATAGGAGAAGCCCCAGTCGATGCTGCTCAGGAAATCGCCGTCATGGTCGTAATGACCCTTCAGCTGGAGCTGGTTGATCTCGTTCTTGAAATAGGCGTTGCGGAACGCGTTGCCGGTCGGCGTGATCAGCGACGCGTTCAGCGGGTCAATCCCGGGATACATCTGGTACGAGATGACCGGCAGGTCCTTCTCGAAATTGATGCTCTGCGACTGGACGCCGAAGATCGCGCCACCGATCGACGTGCTGCTGCCGTAATCGTTGGTCGGCTTCGACACCGCGGTCGAATGATGCGCGTCGAGCGACATCGTGACGTTGCCTGGCGCTTCCCAGGTGAGGTTGCCGCCGAGCGACTTGTTCTCGGACTTGTTCGCGGTCAGCGAGCTGCTGTACGACAGATCCTTGCCGGGCGCGAAATTCTCCGAATAGAAGACCGGGCCAGCCGCGGGGCCATCGGTCCAGGCGCTGCGCGTGTCGCCGAAGTTGAACCAGATGCCGACGCTGCTGTTGCGGACTTCGACCTTGTTGCTCGAATAGGTGAAGTCGAGCGTGGCGGTCAGCGTGTCGGTCGGCTTGGCCTGCAGCACGAGCTGACCATTGATGCGCTCGCGATCGATGTCGACGACATCGTAATTGGCGCTTTGCGGAATTTCGTAGACGTCGGTCGGGCCGGGACGGTTGGTGATGTTCGCACCGCCGGGCGTGCCGGGCTGGGCGAGCGTGCCCCAGTTGTTCTCCGCGCCGAGAAAGCCGTCGCGGAAGCCGACGCCCGCCGAATTGTTGCTCGCCTTGCGCCGCTGATACGCGCCGCTGAGCAGGACGCCGATGCGGTCGTCGGCAAAGGTGGTGGACAGGATGCCCGACACTTCGGGGGTGATCGGATCCTTGCCGTTGCGCGAGCTGTCGAGCACGCCCTTGACGGCGACGCTGCCGCGCGTGCCGGGCTTGTCGATCGGACGCGGGGTGCGGATGTTAATCGACGAGCCGATACCACCTGACGGGACCGCGGCGCGACCGGTCTTGTAGACCTCGACCGCGGCGACGCCTTCGGAGGCGAGGTTGGCGAAGTCGAACGAGCGCGAGGCGGGTGCGCTGGCCCCGTCGCCGAGCGTCGAGGTCGGCATCTGGCGACCGTTGAGCGTGACGAGGTTATATTCGGGACCGAAGCCGCGGACCGTGACGGTCGAGCCTTCGCCGTTCGAGCGATCGATCGAGACGCCGGTGATGCGCTGGAGCGATTCCGCGAGGTTGGTGTCGGGGAACTTGCCGATATCCTCGGACGAGATCGCGTCGACCACGCCCTGGCCGTTGCGCTTGATGTCGATCGCCTCGCGCAGCGATGCGCGGATGCCGGTCACGACGATGTCGTCGGTGACCGCGTTCGGATCGGCGGGCGTGGCGGGTGCGGCCTGCGGATCGATGTCGGACGGGCCGGGATTGCCGACCGTGGCTGCGGCATCCTGCGCCAGAGCGACGCCGGGAATGGCGGCGAGCGCCAGTGCCGATGTGCCGATGACAAGACGCGAAAGCGAGCGAGCCGTGAAGCCACGCATGGTAATCCTCCCTGTAGCCGACGCTATGAGTGCGCCTTCCGTGTGAACGTTCACTTTCCCTTTTCGCGATTCGTGTCAAGGATTTGGACTGCTGGTTGTGAACGTTCACTAAATATGCTGAGAACAGTGACAATGGTGCCACAGCCCGGCCGGATGCGTGTCGCAGTCTGCAGGGGGAGGCGGAAAACCGGAAGGGAATGAGGATGTCGACGGGGTATCGGGCGCTGATGCTGGGCGTATCGCTGATGGGGATCGCCGCCATGGTCGAGGCGCGCGAGACGCCTGTGAAGGTTGCTCCGCCCAAGGCGCCAGCGACGGCGGCGCAGGACGCCGGACCCGATGCGCGACGGCGGGCCGAGGCGATCGTCGCGCGGATGACGATCGACGAGAAGATCAAGCTGGCACACGGCCTGTTCCCGCCGATGGCGGCGGGCAAGACGACGGACACGCTGATCCCGTCGGCGGGTCATATCGACGGCATCGCGCGGCTAGGCGTGCCGCTGGTCCGCGAGAGCGACGCGTCGCTCGGCGTCGCCAACCAGGTGGAACAGCGCAAGGGTGACGTGGCGACCGCGCTGCCGTCGGGACTGGCGACCGCGGCGAGCTTCGACCCCGAAATCGCGCGCGCAGGCGGCGCGATGATCGGCGCGGAGGCGCGGGCGAAGCGGTTCAACGTGCTGCTGGCAGGGGGCGTCAACCTGACGCGCGATCCCTGGAACGGGCGCAACTTCGAATATCTCGGCGAGGATCCGCTGCTGGCAGGGTCGATGGCGGGAGCGCATATCGCCGGGGTCCAGTCGAACCACATCGTCTCGACGGTCAAGCACCTCGCGCTCAATGCGCAGGAGACCGGTCGCATGGTCGTCGACGCGCGGATCGGCGAGGCCGATCTGCGGATGAGCGACCTGCTCGCGTTCCAGATCGCGATCGAGCGCGGGAAACCGGGATCGGTGATGTGCGCGTACAACAAGGTCAATGGCGACTGGGCGTGCGAGAACAAGCATCTGATGACCGACGTGCTCAAGCGCGACTGGGGCTATCGCGGCTGGGTGATGAGCGACTGGGGTGCGGTGCATTCGACCGCGAAGGCGGCCAATGCGGGGCTCGACCAGCAGTCGGGACAGGAACTCGACAAGGCGATCTACTTCGGCGCGCCGCTCAAGGCCGCGGTGGCCGACGGCAGCGTATCGCGGGCGAGGCTCGACGACATGATCGTCCGCTATCTGACCGGCCTGATCGAAACCGGCGCCTATGACACGCCGATGCCCGCCGCAGAGGCGCCGATCCCCTATGCCCGTCATGCCACCGTTGCGCAGGACGCGGCGGAAGCGGGGATCGTGCTGCTCAAGAACGACCGCGACATGCTGCCGATCGCGCTCACCGCCAAACGCATCGTGCTGATCGGCGGACGAGCGGACGTCGGCGTGCTGTCGGGCGGGGGATCGAGCCAGGTCCGCTCGGTCGGTGGCGCGCCGATCGAGATCCCGCTGACATCGGGGGCGGCGATGTCGTTCGCGCGCTATACCTATCACGCCTCGTCGCCGCTCAAGGCGATCACCGCGGCGATGCCGGGCGCGGTGGTGACCTTTGTCGACGGCAAGGACACGGATGCGGCGGCGCGCGCCGCCCGCGACGCGGACATGGCGATCGTCTTTGCGACGCAGTGGACGACCGAGGCGCAGGACGTGCCGACGCTGTCGCTGCCCGACAATCAGAACGCGCTGATCGCGGCGGTGGCGAAGGCGCAGCCGCGGACGGTGGCAGTGCTCGAAACCGGCGGACCGGTGCTGATGCCCTGGATCGATGCGGTGCCGGCGGTGCTGCAGGCCTGGTATCCGGGACAGCGCGGCGGCGAGGCGATCGCGAACATCCTGACCGGCAGGGTGTCGCCGTCGGGCCGGCTGCCGATCACCTTCCCCGCCGCCGCGTCCCAGGCGCCACGCCCGGCGCCGGTCGGTCTCGACCGGCTGACGTCGGTCGAGGCGCAGGCGGCCGCCAATCCGGCGAACGCCGCCGCGATCCAGCTCGAAAGCTTTCCCGTCGACTATGTCGAGGGCGCGGACGTCGGCTATCGCTGGTACGAAAAGCAGCGCCAGCGGCCGCTGTTCGCTTTCGGTCACGGGCTGAGCTTCACGAGCTTCGCCTATCGCAACCCGGTGGTAACCGGCGGCCGGCGGCTCAGCGTGACGTTCGACGTCGTCAACACCGGGCGCCGTGCGGGCGCGGACGTCCCGCAAATCTATGTCGCGCAGGCGGCGGCGGACGGGGCGGGGACGGCGACGCCGATGCGGCTGGCGGGTTTCACGCGGCTGACGCTGAAGCCGGGCGAGTCGCGGCGCGTGACGCTGACCGCGGAGCCGCGGGTCGTCGCGCAATATGACACCGCGCTGCCGGGCTGGCGGATTGCCGGGGGCCGCTACCGCGTCGCGCTGGCGCATGATGCCGCGGACCGGTCGCAGCTGCTGACGACGACGCTCGAGCCGATGACGATGAAACCCTGACGGGGGCGTAGACCAGCCGCGGCGGCGGCGGGGGTGGTTCGGGAGTTGCCCGACGGCGGCGAGCGGGTCACAAGGGCGCCATCGTGCCGCGTACCGTTCCCTTCTCCCCGCATGGCCGGTCGCCGTCACCCGCGCCGCGACCGGCCGCTTTCCTCCTCGTCTGCGCGCTGGCTTATGCGGGGGCGGTCGTCGGCTATCTGCCGCTGCTGACGCTGCTGCTGCCGATCAAGGTCGATCAGGTCGCGGGCGACGGTCGGCTCGATCTGCTGACGGTGACGGTGATCGCGGGAGCGATCGCGGCTAGCGTGGCGAATATCGGCTTTGGCTGGCTGGGCGACCGGTTGGTCATCCGGGGCGGAGGCCGCCGCGGGATCATGGCGGGGGGCGTCGTTGCGACGATGGCGTCTTATGCGGGGCTCGCGGCCGCGACCACGCCTGCCTTGCTGGTGGCGGGGATCGTCCTGTTCCAGGTCGCGCTGAACGCGGTGATCGCGCCGCTGATGGCGATCATCGCCGAAGAGGTGCCCGATGGCCGCAAGGGGGTCGCGGGCGGGCTGCTGGCGATGGCCAATCCGGTCGCGGCGACGCTGTCCGCCGCGCTGGTCGGGGCGAGCCGGTTCGGCGAGCCGGCGCGGTTCGTGGTCATCGCGGTCACCGTTGCCATGTGCACGCTTCCGCTCGTGATCGTGCGCGGGACGCGGCAGGCGGGAGCGCCGCCGCCGGTGTTGCGGTCGATGCTGCGGCGCGATCTGCTGCTCGCCTGGACCGCGCGGCTGCTCGTGCAGGTCGCGGGCAGCGCGCTGTTCGTCTATCTGCTCTATTATTTCGAAACCGTCGCGCCGTCGGTACCGGAGTCGGTGCTCGCCGCGCGGATGGGGACGGTGATGATCGTCGCCTATAGCGTGCCGCTGCCGATCGCAGTGCTGGTCGGCCGGCTTGCCGACCGGACCGGGCGGACCAAGCCGTTCCTGTTCGCGGCAGCGCTGATCGCGGCGGCGGGGCTGATCGCGATGATGGCGGCGCGCGACTTCACCAGCGGTGCGGCGGCGTTCTGCGTCTATACGGGCGGGACGTCCGTCTTCCTGGCGCTGCACGCGGGCTTTGCGATGCAGCTGTTGCCGAGCGCGCGGCACCGGGGACGCGACCTCGGGCTGCTCAACCTCGCCAACACCCTGCCCGGGCTGCTCGGGCCGGTGATCACCTGGGCGCTGGCGACGCCGCGCGATTTCGATGCGGTGCTGGTCGTGCTCGCGGTGCTGACGCTGGGCGGGGGGATGATCCTGCTCGCCGCGCGGGGGCGGCGCTGAGGCCGATCCGGGCCCGGCCTCGGCGCAGCCGCGATCAGCGGCGTGACCGGCTCGGGGCAGGGCGCCAGTAGCGGACATAGTCGACCGCCATGCGCTGCGGGAAGGCGGTGTCGTCGATCCCCTTCTGCCCACCCCAGTCGCCGCCGACCGCAAGGTTGAGGATCAGGTCATAGGGCCGGGTGAACGGCCAGGCCGCCTTGCCGCCGGGCTGGTCATTGGCGACGCGCATGACCGCGCGGCCGTCGACGCCGATCGTGATGACATCGGCGCGCCAGTCGAGCTGATAGCGATGATAGCGGGTGCAGGCGGTCGGCACGCGCTTCTGCGCGCCGCGCTGCGTGCCCTTGGTGTGGTTGAACGCGCCGCTGTGCACCGTCGCATGGACGACGTTCGGGTCCCATCCGACCAGCTCGACGATGTCGATCTCGCCCTCGTCGGGCCAGCGGCCGCCGCTCGGCAACAGCCAGACCGCGGGCCAGCTGCCGCGACCGCAGGGCAGCATCGCGCGGACTTCGTAGAAGCCATAGCCGCGAGGCACCCGCGAGACGAGCTTAGCCGAGCTGTAGCTCTGGCCGCCCCAGTCGGGGAAGCGTGCCTTGGACAGCGTCTCGCGACGCGCCTCGATGATCAGCGAGCCCTTTTCGATCCGCGCATTCCGGGGCCGGTCCTTGGCATAATATTGGCGCTCGTGATTGGCCCAGCCCTCGGCATTGCGCGAGGTGTCGAACCGCCATTTGCGGCGATCGATCGTTCGCCCGTTGAATTCGTCGGCAAAGGCGGGCGTCGTTTTGGGTGTCGGCATCGGTGCGTCGAGCCCGTAATTGGTCGCGCCGAGCGTCGCGGCCTGCGCGGCCAGCAGCAGGAGGATCATCGTGTCACCGCCGTCGGGAAGTTCGCGGGTTTGCGCTTCGGGGCGGGGTCAAAACACATGGGGGACGCTCTCCATCATGCCCCGGATCGTCGCCGCGACGTGCGGACGCGAGCCGGTGGCGTGACGGGTCTAGGGCAGCTCCGCGGCAAGCTCAACCGGGCGGCTTCCCCACGCGCAGGGCGTTTTGCAGGAGGACGCCGTGCACACTAGAACTGGCCGCCGATATTGAAGGTGATCAGCTTGCTGTCGTCGCCATCGGCCTTGAGCAGTGCCTTGGCGAGATCGATCCGCAGCGGGCCGAACGGGGAGGCCCAGTTGACGCCTATGCCGACAGACAGCCGCGGGCTGGCGCTATTGCCCGTATAGGTCTCGCGATAGGCGCCGAGCGAATAGCTGTAGGGCGTGCCGGTGTTGGTCGTGGTGCTTGCGCCGGCGGAATCGAGATAGAGCAGATTGCCGGCGCTGTCGGTATATTGGCGGGTCGCGGCGACGCACGCGATCGAGGTCGCGTTCGCGGCGGCACAGCTGTCGGTCAGCGTCGGCGTCCTGCCGCCGAACACCGCGCCGACGTCCATGTAGACGGAGGGGCGCAGGCCGAGTTCGCGCGCGCCCGAGCCCAGCGGGAGCTCGACCTCGAGGCGGGCCTGGTAATAGGCGGTGCCGCCCAGCGCGGTCTGCGTGTTCGAACTGCTGTCGGTCGAGATCGTCGCGGGGATCGTGCTGGTGTCGTAATAGGTCCGCGTCACGCGCGGCCCAACGCCGCGGATATCGAAGCCGCGCATCTGCGGGTCGCCCAGATAGAAGCGGTCGGTCAGTCGCACCTGTTGCCCGAGCCCCCTGATATAGCCGCCCTCGGCATGCGCGGTGAGGATGAAGCGCGAGCCGAGATCGACATATTTCGAATAGTTGGCGGTGCTGCGGAGATACCGCGTGTCGCCGCCGAGGCCGGCGAAATCCTGGCTGACGCTGAATTTGCTGCCCTTGGACGGGCGGGTGCGGCTGTTGGTGCTGTCGAACACCAGCGAATAGCCGATCGACGAGGTCCAGCGATTGCCGACCGCGTCGCACAGATACTGGCCGGCAACCGCGGGATCGCACGCGCCGTTGGTGTAATAGGTGTCCGCATCGAGCGTGACCTGATCATAGGACAGGCCGTAGCGTGCGGTGGCCGACCAATATTCGGTCAACGGTACCGCCGCGCGGATCTGGAATCCGGTCGAGATCTGTTCATAGGTCGTGCTGTCGGTGTCGCCGGTGGTGCTGTACGAGCTGTAATCCCGTCGGAATATGTCGCCGCCCAGCGCGATGTTGGTGTCGAACAGATAGGGTTCGGTGAAGCCGAGATTGACCGATTTCGAATAGCTCGAATAGCTGACCCCGGCCCGTAGCTCCTGTCCCATGCCGCGGAAGTTGCGCTGGGTGATCGTGGCGGACGCGATGAAATTCTCCAGACTGGAATAGCCGGCCGAGAGCTGAAGCTCGCCGCTCGATTTTTCCTCGAGGTTGGTCTCGAGGATGACGCGATCGGGCGCGGAGCCGGGCTTCTGCTTGATCTCCGTCTTGTCCTGAAAATAGCCGAGCGAATTGATCCGGTCCTCCGAGCGTTTGACCTGGAAGCTGTTGAACGCGTCGCCCTCCGCCAGGCGGATCTCGCGCCGCACGACCTTGTCCTTGGTTTGTGTGTTGCCGTTGATCTCGACGCGTTCGACATAGGTTCGCTTGGCTTCGGCGATGTTGAGGTTGATCCCCATCGTCAGCGTGTCGGCGTCCTTCTGGAACTCCGGATTGACCTCGGTGAAGGCGTAGCCGAACAGGCCGGCGGTCTGGCTCAGGCTGTCGACCGCGTCCTCGACCTGCTTGGCGTTGTACCAGGCGCCTTTCTTGAGCGGCAGCGTCGCGGCGAGCTTGCTGCTGTCGAAGTCGCGGATCTGGCTGTCGACGGTGACGTCACCGAATGTGTAGCGTTTGCCCTCCTCGACCACATAGGTGATGATGAAGTCCTTCTTGTCCGGGGTGAGTTCGGCGACCGCGGACGTCACGCGGAAGTCGGCATAGCCCTGCGTCAGGTAGAATTGCCGCAGCTTCTGCTGGTCGTAGCTCAGGCGATCCTGGTCGTAGCTGGTTGCGGACGACAGCATGCGGCTGAGCCGTGCCTGTTTGGTCGCCATCTGCCCGCGAATTTGTGCGTCCGAAAACACGCTGTTGCCGAGGATGTTGATCTGGCGGACCTTCGATTTCGGGCCCTCGCTGACCTCGAAGACGATGTCGACGCGGTTCTGATCGAGGCTGACCATCTTCGGATCGACCATCGCGGCGAAGCGGCCCTGCCGGCGATAGAGTTCGACGATCCGCGCGACATCCTGCCGCACCGCGCTGCGCGTGAAGATCTGCCGCGGTGCGAGCCTGATCTCCTTGGTGATCTTGTCGCTCTTGAGCGCCTTGTTGCCCTCGACGACGATGCGGTTGACGATCGGGTTCTCGCGGATGCGGACGACGATATTGCCGTCCTCGACGCCGGCGATCGAATAATCGGCGAACAGGTCGCTCGCCTGAAGATCCTTGAGCGCCTGATCGAGCGTCTCCGCCGTATAGGGGATGCCGGCGCGCAATTTGGTGTAGCTCAGCACGGTCTCGGGCTCGATCCGCTGCGCGCCCTCGATGCGCAAGGTTCGGATCGTCCGGACGGCGGCACCGGCTGGTGGCGTCGGGGCGGGGGGCTTCGCATGCTGGACGGGCGCTGCGACCGCCGTGCCGCCGATCGTGCCGGCCAAGGCTAGGGCCATCGTACTGGCGCCAAATTCGAACATCATGGGGAGGTCTCCGGGTGAGACCGGGCGCCTGGGCGGGCGATGTTTCCGGCGGATGGCGCGCGCCGGCCGGATTGCAACACTGGGTCACCAACGAGCGCGACCGCGCGGTCGCCGGGACCGGCTGACACATGGAGCAAGTGGCGGGAAATGTTCGGGACATGGTCGCTGGCTAGAGCGCCGTGCGGGCCAATCGGCTCGCCCCTTCATCCTGCGAGGACCATCGCCATGCGTGTCGCCATCAAATCCGTCCCGTCATCCGCGCCGATCAGCGCGCCGACGCTGCCGCCGCTCGTCGACAATCCGTTCGCGCCCGAAGTCTTCGCCACGGGGCTCGCCGGGCTCGCCAATCTGTCGGGCGTGATCGTGCTGACGCTGGAGAGCGCGCGGTGCGATCACACGCGCGACGCGCCGTCGGTCGAGCGGGTCGTCGTCGGGCGGGTCGCGCTGACCAGCGGGGCTGCGCAGGATCTGGTCGCGGCGCTGAACCAGTTCCTCGAGCAGCAGGGGCTGAGCCCAAGCAAGGCGATGGCCGCCGGGTCGACGTTCCAATGAGCCGCGCGACCGTGCCGCCCCAAGCCGGTATCCGCGGGTCGTCGGCCACCGGCTTGGCCGTGGCGATCGAAGCGCTGCGGTTTGGCGTTCGAGTACAGAGCCGAGCTGTGGGTCAACGCGTGCGGAGCGTGACCGTCGTGTTCCGCCGACCGGCGGCGTGATGCTTGGCTGATGTCCGCGCTGCGATCAAAGACACGATACAGTCTTGCTTGCGACATGGTTTGTAACAAACCGTGGCTGCCTAACAACAGGTCGAACGCATGACGGTTCGATGACGACTTAGCCGTTGTCGACCCCGTCAAATCCCTGCAGCTTTGCCGGACGGACCATATCCGTCATCGCAAAAAATGCCGCGCAACCCAAAGTGTTGCGGCTCAGGGAGTATCACCATGCGTCTGGACTTTCGCAAACGCCTTCTGGCGTCCACGCTTCTGCTTGGCTTAAGTGCACCGGCCGTCGCGCAGACCGTCGACCCGGCTACGCAGGCGGTGCCTGACGACGCTGCGCCGGCCGATGGCGAGACGATCGTCGTCACCGGATCGCGGCTGGGCGGTCTCCAGTTGCAGCAGGCGTCACCGATCGCGGTGGTCAGCGCGCAGGACTTCGCACTGTCGGGCCAGCCCAATGTCGAGAATGTCCTGAAGGACCTGCCGCAGCTCGTGCCGAGCACGACGGGGGCGTCGAACAACCCCGGGGGCGGCGTGGCGACCGCGGATCTGCGCGGGCTGGGTTCGACGCGAACGCTCGTGCTCGTCGATAACCGTCGCTACGTCGCCTATGACTCGAACCAGGTCGTCGATCTGAACACCATCCCCGCCGGGCTGATCGAACGCGTCGACATCGTCAGCGGTGGCCGGTCCGCGGTCTATGGCTCCGACGCGATTTCGGGCGTGATCAACTTCGTCATGAAGAAGGATTTCAGCGGCGCGGAGGTGAATGCGAACTACCGCATCAACGAAGCGGGCGATGGCGGCACGTTCAACGGCAATTTGCTGCTCGGGGGCAATTTCGAGGACGGGCGCGGCAATGCGACGGTCTATTTCGATTATACCAAGCGCAACGGCATCCTTCAGTCGGCGCGCGACTATTCGCGACAGGCGCAGGTCGATGATGGCGAGGGTGGCCTGATCGCAGGCGGGTCGGGCTCGATCGAGGGCACGCGGTTCGCGATCGGCGGGGTGAACCGCAAGTTCGAACGCGACGGGAGCTTTTCCGCCTATAGCGCTGCGACCGACGCCTATAATTATGCGCCGTCCAACTATCTGCAGGTCCCGCAGGAGCGGTTCCTGATGAGCGCGCAGACGCATTACGACGTCAGCGATGCGCTGACCGTCTATGCCGAGGGCCAGTTCATCAACAACCGCGTGAAGAACCAGCTTGCGCCGACGCCGTTCACCGGGTCGGTCTCGCTCGACGCCGATTCCTCGTTTCTCTCCGCAGGCTCGCGCGCGCTGCTCCAGGGGCTCGATACGGATGGCGACGGCTATGTCACCTCGACCATCTACCGACGGCTGAGCGAGGTCGGCAATCGCGTGTCGAGCCTCGACAACACCGCCTATCGCACCGTGCTGGGCGCGAAGGGCGATATCGGTGGCGGCTGGAACTACGACGCCTATTACAGCTATTCGCGGACCAAATCGATCGAGAGCCAGACCGGCAACGTCTCGCGCAGCCGCGTGCTCCAGGCGCTGCGGACGACCTATGACACCGGCGGCAATCTGGTGTGTTCGGATACGAGCAACGGCTGCGTCCCGCTGAACATCTTCGGGGCGGGCAACATCAGCGACGCGGCCGCTGCGTTCATCACCATCCCCGTCCAGAATTCGAGCACGATCAGCGAGCAGGTCGCCAGCGCGTCGATCTCGAACCGCGAGCTGTTCGATCTGGGTGCGGGCCCGGTCGGGATCGTGTTCGGGACCGAATATCGCCGCGAACAGGGCAGCTACAATCCCGATTTCTCGCTGTCGTCGGGCGACGTGGTCGGCTTCAACGCGGGCGAAGGCCTGGGCGGCGGGTATAACGTCAAGGAAGTCTATACCGAGGTCGCGGTACCGTTGCTCGCGGATCTGCCCTTCGTGAAGAAGCTCGAGGTCAACGGCGCCTATCGCTATTCCTATTATTCGACCGCGGCGAAATCGGTGAACACCTATTCGGGTGGTGCGGTCTGGTCGCTGATCGACGACATCGCACTGCGCGGCCAATATTCGAGGGCAGTGCGTGCGCCGACCGTTTCGGACCTGTTCAGCGGCGCGTCGCAGGATTTTCCCGCCGCGACCGATCCGTGCACGACCGCGGTGGCGCTGACGAACACCAATCTGAATGCGAGCTGCCTGTCGAACGGTGTCGCGGCGTCGGTGATCGGCACCGCCTATGACGGCGGCAGCACGCAGATCCAGACGGTGAACGGCGGCAACCCCGCGCTGCGCGAGGAGACGTCCGACACCTATACCGCGGGCATCGTGCTCCAGCCGCGCTTCCTGCCCGGCTTCTCGTTCACCGCGGATTACTACAAGATCAAGATCGCGAACTATATCTCGACGGTCGGCACCACCAACCTGATCCGCGCCTGTTACGGCGACGCGGACAATGGCTACACGCCCTATGACGCGAGCTATTGCGGATCGTTGCCGCGCGACGCGAACAGCTTTGCGATCACCGATGCGGCCAACACGCTGGCCAATACGGGGGGCGTGACGACGCGCGGGGTCGATTTCGAGGCGCGCTACGGCCTGCCGCTCGGCTTCGGCGCGTTCGGCAGCGACACCAGCCGGCTCGACCTGCGCTTCAGCGGTACGCGGCTGATCGCGTTCGACTATAACCCGCTGGCGGCGATCCCCGACCTGACGATCGACTGTGCGGGCAAGTTCGGCCAGACCTGCGGCAATCCCTATGCGAAATGGCGGCTGTCGACGCGGGCGACCTATTCGACCGGGCCGATGACGGTATCGGTGCTGTATCGCCATCTGTCGGCGGTGAAGGACGACGACAGCGCGACGACCTATGCGGTCGAGCGGATCAAGGCCTATGATTATTTCGACCTGACCGCGGCGTTCCGGATCAAGGACGGCTTCACCTGGTCGGTCGGGGTCAACAACCTGTTCGACAAGCAGCCGCCGATTCTGGGCGACAACCAGCAACAGGCGAACACCTATCCGTCGACCTACGACCCCTATGGCCGTGCCTTCTTCGTCAGCACGAACGTAAAGTTCTAGGGGAGGCGAACCGTACAACTGTTAAAAGCCCCGCCATCCAGCGTGATGGCGGGGCTTTTTCCCGTCTGTCGTCCGGGGGGCAGCTCGCTGAAATATTCGGGACAAACCGCGCTGCGATATCCGGCCCGACGGAATGAACCGGGGAGCCAGCCATGTCGATGCCATCACCGCGCACCACCGATTGCAGCGTCGGGCGTCATCTGCCCCGGTCGCGGCACCGCGATGTCGCCGGCGCGTCGATCCAGCGCGCCGCCTGCCGTGGATGCGGGGCGACGATCACCAAATCCGCGCTGAGCCGGCGCTGGATTATATCCGGGATGCTCGGCTGACACCGGCGCCGGAACGGGGAAAGTACGATGACGATGATTATGACGAAACCGCGTTCGGCACGCTGGCTGGCCGCGATGCTGCTGCTCGGTGTGACCTGCACTGCCAGTGCCGAGCGCCCGCGTGGGCCGGAGCGTGGGCCCGCAAATGTCGACGCGATGCAGGCCCGGGAGGCTGACGATATCGCGCTGCTGCTGCACCTGCGGCCCGATCAGCGTGGCGCGCTCGTTGCGTTTCTGTCCGCCTGGGGGCCGCCTCCGCCGCCGCGCGATGGCGGGGAGGGGCCGAACATGCGCCCGGGCCCGTCGATGCCGGGTGGCGAGGATTTCGCCCGCCATCTCGAACGGTTCGAAGCGCAGGCGACCGCGCACGCAGCGCATGACCGGTCGCGCTTGATGGCAGCACGCAGCTTCTACGACAGTCTCGACACGCCGCAGCGCGCGGGGTTCGAGGCGCTGATGCGGCTTCGCCATGCGCCCCCCGGTCCGGGTGGGCCGGGTGGTCCGTTGGGGGCCGGGCCGCCACCCGGCTGATGCGGCATGTCAGCGCGCGGGCGTCAGCGTTGGAGTCTCGAGTTGGTCGTCGCCGTTGCGCCAGGTGTCGCCGCCCGCGCGCGGCACTTCGCGACGCCGGATCGCGCCGTCGCCATTGCGGTCGAGCGCGGCGAACCGGTCGGCGGCGGCCTTGGCGAACTCTGCCCGGTCGACGCCGCGGTTGAAATCCAGATCCGCCGACGTGACCGGCTCGGGCAGGTCGAACAGCCCGAAGCGACCCGCGCCGATCCGCAAGGTCGCGTCGGCGGTGCTGGTGCGGCGGCTGGCGGCGTTGCCACGCTTGCCGGATCCGGTGTCGGGACGTCCCCCCGATCCGCCGCGTCCTCCACCGCGGACGCGGATTTCGGGGACGAGGATGTTTTCGTACCAGGCGATGTCCTCAGGATCGATCTCGCCATCGCGGCCGCGGTCGAGATGCGCGAAGACCCGGGTCGCATCGGCCTGAAACTCCGCGCGGGTGATCCGGCCATCGCCGTCGCGGTCGGCGCCCTGGAACCATAATGCCTGCGCGGCGCCGGCCTTCTGGGTCGAGCGGAACGGCTCGCCCATCGGGCTGATGAACAGCTGGCCGCGGCCCTGTTGCGGGCGCTGCCGGGCAGGTCGCGCCGGCTCGGGGCTCAACTGCGCTGTTGCCGCGGCATTCGGGGCGGGCGCCAGCGCGGCCAGCATCCCGCCGGCGATCACGGTCCATGCGCGCATCGACATCGGTCTTCTCCTGTTTCGGCGCCGGATCATGCCGGCAGAATGACGCGCACGATCAGACCGCCTTCGGGGCGATTCTCCAGTGACGCGGCACCGCCATGCGCATGCGCCACCGCGCGGACGCTGGCGAGCCCGAGGCCAGTGCCACCGGTATCGCGGTTGCGCGACCGCTCCGCCCGGAAGAACGGCTCGAAGGCATGCGACGCATCGGCGGCGGAGAGGCCCGGACCACGATCGCCGACCTCGATCACCACCGTGTCGCGGTCGCGGTAAAGTTGGACCTCGGCATGCCCGGCATATTTGACGGCATTGTCGACCAGATTGACCAGCAACGCCTTGAGCGCGGGGGCATCGCCGTCGATCGCGAGCGACGGACCGGGAGCCAGCACCACCTGCTCGCCGCGGTCGGCATAATCATCGGTGATGCTTTCCGCGAGCGAGCGCAGGTCGAGCCGCTGGCGGCGGACATGCCGGGTCATGTCGCGGACGAACGCCATCGCCGCGCCGATCCGCTGGCTCATCTCCTGGATATCCTCCTCGCTCGCCTCGCGGATCTCGTCCGGCGCCTTTTCGAGCCGGAGCGCGAGACGCATCAGCGGCGTGCGCAGATCGTGTGCGACCGCGGCGATCAGCGTCGTGCGATCCTCGACATAGCGATTGAGCCGCTCCTGCATGACGTTGAAGGCGGTTGCGGCCTCCATGATCTCGGGCGGTCCGGTCAGCGGGATCGGATCGGCGCGGGGATCGCGACCGAGCCGGTCGGCGGCGGCGGCGAACAGCGCGACGGGCCGGGCGATGCGCCGCGCCAGCACCAGCGCGACCGGTGCCGCGACTGCCATCGCGACGAGGAACCACAGGATCAGCCGCGCCTGCCACAAGCCGAACGCCGGCCGCGCCGGGCGGATCGTCCGCCACTGGCCATCGGGGGCATGGACCCAGACGACGAACGCGCCGAACAGCGTGTTGTCGACGACCGACTGTGGCGGCATCTTGGGCATGCCCATCGGCATGGGCGGACGAAACGCGCCCGCCATCAAGGGGGGGCCATAGCGCCGCGCCTCGACGATCACCGCGCGTGCCGGCACGCCCAGATCGGCGGCGATCACCCGGCCGAGATGGCGATCACGCGCATCGCCCTGCTCGGTCGGCGGGGCGGTCGCGACCGCGATCGTCAGCAGCCCGCTCGGGTCGCGTCCGGCACGCACGACCGAGGCGATCCGGCTGGTCGAATAGACCACCGGCGTCGGCGGCGGGACGAGCAGGACGGCGGCGAAATTGAGCAGCTGGACGAGCAGGACGGTGAACAGGATGAACGCGAAGATCCGCAGGAACAGCGGCCAGCGTCGTGGATGCCCGACCCTAGCGCCGACGGGTGTCGCGCCGGCCGTGCGTGGCGGCGTGGTCACAGCCGGATCACGCGGGGAACGAAGAAATAGCCTTCGTTGCGGATCGTCCGGATGATCTCGTCCCCGCGCGAACGCAGCTTGCGTCGCAGCCGGCTGACCTGGACGTCGATCGCCCGGTCGAACGCGTCGGTGTCCGGGCCCCGCGCCGCCTCCAGCAACGCGTCGCGCGCGAGCACGCGTCGCGGACGCTCGACAAAGGCGCGCAACACCGCGAATTCGCCATCGGTCAGGTCGACGAGCATGCCGTCGCCGTCGAGCAATTCGTGCGCGGCGAAATCCACCCGCCAGCCGAGAAAGCCATAGCTGCGTCCGGTCTCGGCAGCCGCGCCATTGCGTTCACGCAGTGCGGCGCGGACCGTCGCGAGGATCTCGCGCGGGCTGCACGGCTTGGTCAGATAATGGCTCGCGCCGATCTCGAGCCCGAGAATCCGGTCGGGTTCGTCGCCCAGCGCGCTGAGCATGACGACGGGGGGGGCGCCCTTGCGGGTCAGGCGGCGACAGGCCGCCAGACCGTCCTCGCCCGGCATCATCACGTCGAGCAGGATCAGCGCGATCGGATGCCGTGCGAGCGCGACGTCCATTTCCTGCGCATTGGTCGCGGTTTCGACGCGGTACCCGTGCATCCCCAGACTCTGCGCGAGCAGCGTCCGGATCGCATGGTCGTCATCGACCACGAGCAGCATCGTATCGGCGGGTTCGGGAGCGGCGCAGTGCATCGCCGGCCACTATGCCACGTATGTGTTCGCGATGTTTCAGCGATTTCGCATCATGCCACGCCACCGCCGGTCGTTGCCGGCGCGACGGATTGCGCAACATCCAGACATATGCCGGAAAGAACTGACCTGCAGGCGAGGCGCATGATTTTGACCAACAGCGTTTCCGTCGCCGTGCCCGGCCCTGATCTCCATGCCGGCACGCGAGGGGCGGATGACAGCGCGCGGATCGTCATCGTCGACGACGATCCCGGGCTGCGCGAGTTGCTGACGGGGTTTCTGGTCGATCACGGCCTGCGCGCCGAAGCCGTGGCGAGCGGCGCCGCGCTGCGAACCCGGCTCGCGCATCGCCCCTGCGATCTCGTCGTGCTCGACATGATGATGCCCGGCGAGGACGGGCTGTCGGTGCTGCGCGCACTGACCCAGACGCAGGATCCGCCGCGGGTGATCATGTTCTCCGCGCTGTCGAGCGAGATCGACCGGGTCGTCGCGCTCGAGCTGGGCGCGGATGACTATGTCACCAAGCCGTCGAGCCCGCGCGAGATCCTCGCGCGGATCCGGTCGGTCCTGCGGCGGCAACGGGCGCAACTGGCCAGCGGCGCGTCGCCCGATCCTGCCGACCCCGCGCCGATCGAGCGACCCGTTGGCGCCGCAAGTCCCGTGCAGAGCCACGATCTGGTCGGCTTTGCGGGCTGGGCGCTGAACTGCCGGATGCGGACGCTAACCGCACCCGACGGCACCAATGTCCGGCTGACCGATGGCGAGTTCCAGATGCTGCATCTGTTCGTGGCGCAACCGCAGACGATCCATTCGCGTGACGACATGATCGCGACGCTGGGGCGCAGCGACGGCCCGGCGAAGGGACGCACGATCGACGTCAATATCAGCCGGCTGCGGCGCAAGGTGCAGCGGCACGACCGCACCGAACTGATCCGGACGGTACGTGGCAACGGCTATATCTTCATGCCGGACGTGTCCCCGCTCTGAGCGGCGGACGGACCCGGTCGGCGCGTTGCGGGCTGCGGCCAGGAAAATAGCGTTGGGGCGGGATATTGGCGCACGCCGCGACGTTCATGTCCGACCACGGCTTCCCCAGCGTCGAATACCCGGCCTGGTGGGGGGCAGAGACGCGATCGGACAGATACTTCCATGGCCAAGACCCTTGCCGCATTGGCCAGCGACGTGCTGCGCTCCACAACCCGACCCGCGCGCGACGATGTACGCGACGGGGTGCGCTATGACGGCTATCTGCGGCTGGAGGATTATGGCGCGCTCGGTGACGGGCGGTCGGTCGCGCTGTCGGGGGCGGACGGGTCGATCGACTGGTGGTGCGTGCCCAATCTCGATTCTCAGCCGCTGTTCGACCGGCTGCTCGATCCGGAGGAGGGGGGACGGTTCAGCATCACCCCGACCGAGCCGTTCACCGTCGAGCGCCGCTATCTGCCCGGCAGCAACGTGCTCGAGACGCTCTTCATCACGGATGGCGGTCGCGCGCGGCTAACCGAATCGATGAACAGCGGTACGGCCGGGCGGCTGCCCTGGACCGAACTCGCACGCCGGATCGACGGGCTCGACGGTGCCGTCCGGTTCAGAATCGAGATGCGCCCGGGGCGCAGGGCCAGCGGGGCGAGCCCCTATCAATCGAAGATCGGCGAATATCCGGTCTTCCATGTCGACCGTGTGCTGGGGCTGTTCCTGCACAGCGACGGCGTCGTCGTGAAGCGCGCTGACGAGGCGGTGACGGGCGTGCTGACGGTCGCGCAGGGGCAGCGAGAGGTCGTCGCGATCGTTGCGGGTGAGGACGAGCCGCTGGTCGTGCCGACGATCGCCGACATCGACGAGCGGATCGATATCTCCGACGCGGAATGGCGGCAATGGTCGCAGCGGATCGACTATGACGGCGAACGGCGCCCCGCGTTCATCCGCAGCGTCCTTGCGCTGAAGCTGCTGCTCTATTCACCGACCGGTGCGATCGCAGCCGCCGCGACCACCTCGGTTCCCGAAGGGATCGGCGGCAAGAAGAATTACGACTATCGCTACGCCTGGATCCGCGACGCCGGCTATACGATCAAGGCGTTCCTTGCCGCGGGGGCGCAGATGGAGGCCAAGGCGGCGTTCACCTGGCTGTTGAAGCGACTGGCCGAACACGGCCCGCGCGTCTGCTATACGCTTGAGGGCGCGCTGGTCCCCGATCTGAGCGAAATCGACGTGCCGGGATATCGGCGGTCGAAACCCGTGCAGGTCGGCAACACCGCGACCGACCAGAACCAGCACGGCGTGTATGGCGACATATTCGAGACCGCGGCCCGCTTCGTCAGTTGCGGCAATATCCTCGACGCGTCGAGCGCCGAGCTGCTGTCGCATCTCGCGGACCGGTGCGCGGACGCGTGGCGGCAGAAGGATGCCGGCATCTGGGAGCTCGAGGAGTCGCAGCATTACACCATGTCGAAGATCAGCTGCTGGCAGGCGCTGGCGCGCGCGGTCGAACTGGCGGACCAGGGGCAGTTGCCGACCACGTGCCGCGACCGCTGGTCGCGCGAACGCGACCGGATCGCGCAGTGGATCGAGGATGAATGCTGGTCCGAGACCAAGCAGGCGTTCGTCTTCTACCCCGGCAGCGACAAGCTCGACGCGTCGCTCGCGCTGGCGGTGCGGTTCGGCTTCGACGGGCGCGAGCGGCTGGAAAAGACGCTCGACGCGATCGACCGCGAACTGGGGGCGGGGCCCTATCACTATCGGTACAGCGACGTGTGGGCCGAAGAGGGGTGTTTCCTGGCGTGCACCTTCTGGATGATCGAGGCTCGTGCGCTGCTTGGCCAGCGTGATCGGGCAGAGGCGGCGCTTGCGGGCATTTCCGAGGCGCTTGATCGCGGCGTCGGGATCATGACGGAGATGGCCGATCCGAAGACGGGCATGTTTCTCGGCAACCTGCCGCAGGGACTGTCGCACCTTGCGCACGTCATGGCGCTCGACGTGCTGGGCGGACAGGACGCCTGCTAGCGGCGGGGCGGCGAGGCGTTTTGCAGCCCCGCCGTCGGCCTGTCGTCGGACGTGTCAGCCCGCGTCGACGCCCTGTTTGCGCGCGCCGGTGATCATGCGCGCGGCGATCTGACGCACGCCGGCATCATCCTTGGTCTCGTCGGTCGCCGGGTCGCCGAGATGGTCGAGGCTGGCTTCCATGAAGTCGAGCAGCCCAGGGTGCTGCGCCTCGACATATTCCATCAGTTTGAACAGCAGATGTTCGGACGCGATCTCGCGCTGGCGGGCCATGATGGCGGTAGTGTCGGTCATGTCGAATTCCATGGTGTCGGGGAGGGAGTAAAGACGGTCGCAGGGGCGGGGCGGTCACCGTGTCGTCCGCCCCGCCCTCACGGCGTTTAGCGCTCGGCCACCTCGGAGGCGTCGAACTCGGCGAATGCGGCCTTGATGTCGCTGGCGCGCCCGGCGTCGGCGATATCGACCGAGACGATGATCTTGCCCTCGAGCGCGGCGTCGGCGCGCGACGCGGGCGTGGGATTATCGCCTGCGGTGTCGGCGCCCGCGCGTTCGTCGCCAGCGCTGTTGTCCGCGCCGTCGGTCGTGATGAAGATGTCGGTCCGCTCGACCTGCATTTCCTGGACGAGACGTTCCACCGTCATCTCGGCTTCGCGGCGCGTGTCGAACTTGGCTTTGAGAGTGGTCGGCATCAATGGCTCCTCGGGATGCGAAAGGTCCTGCACGACGGGCTTTCGGCCGTCCTGCAACGCGTGATGACAACGCGCATCGCCGGATTTCGCCCAGCCGTTTCGAAGAATTTGACCCGGCGGCAAAGGCCGATCGCCGATTTAGGGCTCGCTCTGCCGAACCGGGCGAACAAGACCTGCTTCCGCGCGTTACACGGTGATTCCGGGAGGTGACGCCATGATGCAGGATGATGAACGCTGGATGCGCGAGGCGATCGCGATCGCCCGGTCGAAGGGATCGGATCCGTCGACCTCACCGCTGGGCTGCGTGATCGTGCTCGACGGCAAGATCATCGCGGGCGAACGCAACCAGACGCACGAGCTTCCCGACGCGACCGCGCACGCGGAGATGATGGCGATCCGACGCGCCTGCGAGGATACGGGCGAGCTCGAATTGCGCGGGGCGACGCTCTACTCGACGCTGCAACCCTGCGGGATGTGCACGATGGCGTCGATCTGGTCGAAAGTCGGGCGCGTCGTCTACGGCGCTGGCCGGGACGACGTGCATCCGATGTATTTCGAGGCGAAGCACGTCGACACGCTCGCCTTCATTCACGACGCCTATCGCGACGACATCGTCATCGAGGGCGGGTGCCTGAAGGCCGAATGCGCCGTGCTTTATTATGGCCCGGACGCGGAGCTGCCGACCGACGAACAGGCCAATCTCTGACCTGAGGCGATGCGTCGGGTCGGGGTTTGCCGACGCTCATGCCGCAACCTCGGTCGCGGCCTGGGCACAATAGCGATCGATGAACACCTGATGCGCGGGCAGCCGCTCCACCTGTTGCGCGATCCCCGCCTTCAGGTCCGCGAGTGACGATCCGAGCCGCTCGGGCGGCATCATCCGCGCGAGGCGATGCCAGTCGCGCGGCTCGAGCCGCTGGCCCAGCATGACCTGTGTCCAGGAGCTGACGCGGAACAGGTCGTCCGGCGACTGATAAGCCTGCGCGGCATCGGTGAACAGCGCGATGCGCTCCGCCAGCGTGTCGGGGATCGGCATTGCGGCACAGGCCTTCCAGAACGGTTCGCTGCGCTGATTCAAATGATAGTGGAGGATGACGAAATCGCGCACGCCTTCGATCTCGCGCCGGGTCTGCGCGTTGAACTGCGCGACGACCGCAGGGCTGATCCCGTCGAAGGGGAAGGCGCGGAGCAGCCGCGTCAGCGCGGTCATGACGAGGTGGATGCTGGTCGATTCGAGCGGTTCGACGAACCCGCCGGCGAGGCTCAGCGCGATGCAATTGCCCTCCCACGCGCGCAGGCGACGACCGGTCGTGAAGCGCAGCAGGCGCGGGTCGGTCAGCGGTTGGCCCTGGACGGACGCCAGCAGTCGGTCCTGGGCCGCATCATCGGAGAGGTACTCGCTCGAATAGACGATGCCGTTGCCGACGCGGTGCTGCAGTGGGATCCGCCACTGCCAGCCGGCATCGTGCGCGATCGCGCGGGTGTAGGGCCGGGCGGGCTCGACCGACGTCGTCTGCACTGCGAGCGCACGGTTGGCGGGAAGCCAGTGGCTCCAGTCTTCATAGCCGACACCCAGCGCATCACCGATCAGCAGGCCGCGAAACCCGCTGCAGTCGAGAAACAGATCGCCTGCGACACGCGAGCCGTCGGCGAGGATGACCGCATCGATATGGCCGGTCTCGGCCGAGCGATCGATCCCGGCGATCCGTCCCTCGATCCGGGTCAGCCCCGCGGTCTCGCAGCGCTCGCGCAGGAAGCGGGCATAGCGGCCCGCGTCGAAATGATAGGCATAGTTGAGCTGCGGACCCTGCTGACCGATGGTGAAGCGGCGCGCCTCTGCGGCCTGGAGTTCGAGGCAATAGTCGCCAAAGTCGCCGGCCAGACCGTTGGCGCGCGCTTCGAGCCAGAAATGCTGGAAGTCGCCCATCCAGGTGGACCGCCCGACATCGCCGAACGAATGGACATAGCGATCGTCGGGGCGTGCCCAGCCCTCGAACGCGATGCCGAGTTTGAACGTCGCGCCGGTGGCGGCCATGAACGCGCGCTCGTCGAGGCCGAGCAGTGCGTGAAAGGCCTGGACCGTGGGGATGGTCGCTTCGCCGACGCCGACGGTGCCGATTTCGTCCGATTCGATCAGCGTGACGTCGACCAGCGCGCCGAGTTGTCGCGTCAGCAGCGCCGCGGCGAGCCAGCCGGCGGTGCCGCCACCGGCGATGATCACGCGGGTCTTTGGCGGGGTATCCATCGCATATCCCTTCATCGATTGAGCCGTTGCAACAGCGTGGCGCGCAGCCTTCGCGCGGCCATCGCATCCAGCGGTGCGAGTGCGCCGCGCGCGTCTGCCGGCAGATGCGCGCCGGCGCGTGCCGCATCGCCAAAGACATAATAGTCGAACAACGCCTGCCACCCGCGCTTCTCATGCTCGGGCCGGTCGCGCAGGCTGAGCAGGCCGTGCAGCAACGTGTTCTGCGGCGTGTCCATGAAGCGCGGCGTCGGGTTCCACCAATAGTTGATCATCGCGTTGAACGGATCGAGCGCCTCGACCTGATGCCACCACAAGGCCGGGTAGATGAGCGCGTCGCCGGGCTCCATCTCCGCGACTTCGGCCACCGCCAGCGCATCGGCAAAGCCGGGATGGCGGGTGAAGTCGGGGGCGTCGAAATCGACCATCGAAACGACTTGGCCCGCGGGCGTCGGTTCGAGCGGCCCCGGATAGAGGTTGGCGACCTGATCGGGCGGGAAGAGCGTGAAGCGCCGCCGCCCGACCAACGTGACCGCAATGTTGTTCGACATGTCGTGATGCGCCGACGCGGTCGTCCGGTTGCCGATCCAGATGCTGACCAGCGGTGGATGCGCGACGAGTTCGGGATCGCCGAAGGGGAGCACTGCCTGGTCCCGGAGGCCGGGGAGATACTGATCGATGTCGGTCGAGCCGATATAGATGCTGGGTGCGGCAGGATCGTCGATGCTGGCGAGAAGCTGGTCGAGATAGGCGGACAACGACCCGCGCTCGCGAGTGAAGTTGAGCGCGGTGCAGTCGGCCGTGTATCCGAAGCGGCCGCCGATGGCGGGGTCGCCGATATAGGCCGTCACCGGCTGGCCGCCATCGAACTGCTTGAGCCAGCCGACCGCGGCCGCGGGACCCTGACGCGCCGCAGCGACGAGCGGGACGTCGCGGGCGAGCCCTCGCAGGATCGTCGGACGGCCCTCCGCGATCAGATCGGCGACGGGCAGGGTCCGCGCGTCCGCCCCTTCGATCACGCGGGTCCGGCGGGTGATGGCGGGCACCGGGGTCAACCGACTGCCGCGAGCCGCTGTTGCTTGTGTGCAATCAGCTGCTGGATATTGCCGAGCGATGACGCGGCAAGGATGGCGAGCCGCAGGATGCCCGAACGATGCAGTTGTTCGAGCGGGGCGCCGTTCAGCGCCGCAAGCTGCTCGAGGTCGACGACGAGCACGTCGGGTACGGTGTAGCGGCGCTCATCGCTGACATCGATGGTGAGCGTGACCGGCGCGAGCAGGCCGGTTTCGTCAAGCGCGGCATAGGCGGCGGGCGCGGATCCCATCCCCTCGTACAGCAGCCGCAACACGCCGGTGACGTGATCGAGATAGGGGGTGTTGCCGCCATGCTCGAGGAACAGCGGCAGGCCGGCCGGGTCACCGACGCGCGGATCGTCGAGATCGACCTGCAACATCGCCTCGCCGACATCGTCCTGTGCGGACCGGGTCATGCCGATGGAGAAGGGACCGCGCCGGTGGCTGGCGGGAACGTAGCGGCTCGTCCAGCGGTCGTCGGTGAGAAAGAGATTCTCGTCGCGGTCGAGCCCCAGCAGCGCATAGGCCTGAAGACCCTCGTCGCGGCGGCGGAACACGATTGCGAATTCGCGTTGCAGTTCCTCGAATTCGGCGGGGAAGACCAGCGCCTGATTGGCCGCGTCATTGAATGCGGCGCCCGCGCGCGGGCTGACGCGCAGGTCGGCATGATCGATATTATTGATCTGTACGGGGTTCATCCGCTCCGGTCCCTTTTTGTCCGGGTCTATCAGCCAGGCGGCGACGGACAACAGGAAAAGGCCGCGGCACGGTGCTGCGGCCCTTCCAATGTCCGATGCGGTGGCCGGCGCGCGCCGAGGCGCACGCCGGCCTGTGCTCAGAAGCGGTAGCGCGCGCCCAGATAGAAGCGCGGCTTCAGTTCCTGCACATAGACCAGATTGGTCTCGGTGCGGGCATATTGGCGGAACGGCTCGCTCGTCAGATTGACCGCCTCGAGCGAGATCGAGAAGCTCTGCGCGATGTCGTAGCTGATGCTCGCGTCGAGCGTCCCGAAGGCTGCGGTGAAGAGCGGGTTGCGGTTGCCGCCCTGGTTGGTGCCCGACAGATATTTGTCGCGCCAGTTGTACGAGACACGCGCCGAAAGCCCGTTCTTGTCATAGATGCCGGTCAGGTTCGCGCTGTCGCCGAGGCCGGTCAGTGCGAAGATGTTGACGTTGGGATCGGCATAGGGATCGACGTTCACGTCGCCATTGACCTTGGTGTACGACACCGCAAAGCCGAAGCCGGTCTGACCGAAGAAGTTGGTCCAGGCGACTTCGAACCCGTGGATGTTGCCCTCGCGGTTGTTGACCGGGCCGCTAATCGCGAACTCGAACAGGGGATCGTTGGGATCGGCAACGATATCGACCGCATTGGCCAGATCGACGACGAACTGCGTCCTCAGGCCACCCGTCGCGGGATCGATATTGTTCTGGAACGCGGCGGATGCGGCCGCCTGGTTGCCGTTATTCTGCGTCAGCAACGCGGTGTAGGAGAACAGGTTGATGTCGCTGAGCGGCAGCCCGTTGGCCTGGAGATAGGCCAGCGCGGTACCCGAGCGCGAACCGGCAGCGCCCGAACCCGGGTCACGCAGTCCGAACAGATTGCCGCTGGTGACCTGGTTGCCGATGAAGTTGCGGACGTCCTTGTTGAAGAAGCCGACCGACACGAAGCTCGTCGGCTTGTAATACCATTCGAGCGACACGTCGAAATTGTCCGAGACCAGCGGCAACAGCGCCGGATCCTGACGCGTTGCGCCCGCAGGGGCCGCACCGAGCGCGGTCGGGCGGTTCGGCGCCCCGGCGCTGACGGAGGCAAAGAGGTTGCCATAGTCGGGACGGGCGAGCGTGCGGCTGAACGAGGCGCGCGCCATGACGTTGTCGATCGGTTCGATGTTGAAATCGAGCGATGGCAACAGATTGTCGTAGCTCGCCTTGACCGTGACGGCGCCGCTGGGCGGCCCGCCATCGACCGCGAAGTCATTGTCCTGCGACCAGCGAATGCCGCTCGGCACCGACTGGATGCCGATCGACTTGACCCGCGTCTTTTCATAGCGGGCGCCGATCAGCGCATTGGCGCGGCGTCCGCCGAGTTCACCGGCCCAGGTGATCTGGCCATAGGCCGCCCAGGTCTTCTCACCGACGGTATCGTCCGAGGACGGGCTCGGCGAGACCGCGTTGCCGCGGGCGGCGTAGAAAGGCTCGAAGACGTCGAGCAGATCGACCGCGTTGGCGCGGAAGGCGACCAGTGACGAGCCTGTCGACTTCGGATCATATTTGTCGAACTTGCAGGTCAGGCAGAAGGTGTCGACGAGATCGCCGGCGAGTTCTGCGACGCGACCGGTATCCGTGATGCCCCAGTCGCCGAGGGTCTGGATCGTGTTGACCGTGGTCGAGCGCATGTTCGCGTCGATATAGTTGCCGCCGACGTTGAACTTGCTGCCCCCGCCCAGGTCCCAGGCGACGTCGCCGCCGAACTGGTTGATCCGGGCTTCCTGGGTCGACGTGATCTTCCGTGCGACCTGGCTACCCAGATCCGCGATGTCGAGCGTGTTGTTGCAGTTGCCGCCGCGACCACCGTTGGTTGCGGTGCAGTCGTTGATCGTCTCGGACTGCTGCGGGAAGCCGGTGGTGAAGTCGACCTTGTGCGAGGAGCGTACCGGCGCACCGATCGAGATCGTCGTCGCCGAGGTTCCGTTCGCGTTATCCGGATTGGTCTTCGACTTGGCATGGTTGGCGTCGAGCGTCAGTCGCAGATTGTCGGTGAAGTCCCACTTCACATTGCCACCGACTGAATAGAGCTCGGTCTTGGTCGCGAAACGCTGCTGCTCGTAACCCTTGTCCGCCTGGATCGACTCGGCGAGGATCACCGCGCTCTGCATCTGCTTGTTGTCGTCGAAGGTGACTTCGGTGAATGGGCGCTGGAACCAGTTGGTCTGCTCGCTGCGCTCTTCGCTCAGCTTGTTCCGGGCATACATGCCGTCGATCGAGATTTCGAACCGGTCGGACGGCTTGAACTGGATGTTGGCCTGGCCGTTCAGACGCTCGCGGCGGTTCTCGGAGAACTGGTACCGGCTGTCGTTCGGTATCTGGACATATTCAGTCGTCGGGCGATTGGTGATCACCGTCGTCGGCCGGATATAGGCGCCCGCCGTGTTGAGGAAATCGGCCAGCGGCACGATGTTCCAGTAATTGGGGTTGGACTGAACCGAAGCGGATTCGCGCAGCTGATAGCTGCCGAACACATTGACGCCGAAGGTTTCGTTCGGGTTCTTGTAGTTGATGAGGCCGGACAGCTCTGGCGTGATCTTGCTCAGATCGCCTTCCGCCTTCTCGACCGAGCTGTCATACAGCCCCTTGGCACCGATCGACCCCGAAAGGCCGCTCTCGCTCGACGACAGCGGTCGGCGGGTGACGACGTTGATCGCCGCACCGATGCCGCCCGACGGGATGTTGGCGCGGCCGGTCTTGTAGACCTCGAGCGTGGCGACACCCTCGGATGCGAGATTCTGGAAATCGAACGAACGACCCGTACCGGTCGCAAACGCGTTGCCGGTGCTCGTGTCGATGCTGGTCGCCGGAAGCTGGCGGCCGTTCAGGGTGACGAGGTTGAAGCCGCCGCTGAAGCCGCGGACGGCAACCTGCGAGCCTTCGCCGTTGGCGCGGCTGATCGAGACGCCGGTGACGCGCTGCAGCGATTCCGCGAGGTTGGTGTCGGGGAACTTGCCGATATCCTCGGCCGAGATGGCGTCGACGACGCCGGCCGAGTTGCGCTTGATGTCGATAGCGCGACCAAGGCTGGCGCGGATGCCGGTGATGACGATCTCGTCCCCGGGGGCCGATTGTGGATCCTGGCTCGCGGTCTGCCCTGCGTCTTGCGCGGTGGATGTCGCCGGAAGCGCTGGCTGCGCGGCAGTCGCAGGCGACCCTGTCTCGGTGCCTGGCGCCATTTGCGCGAAGGTCTGTGCCGGATTCAGCAGGCAAACGGCAACTGTGGCAATCGAACTCGAACGCACGAGTGCATTGAGTATGGACGAACCCCTCATCATTCTCTCCCCCTTTGCGGCATGACCGCAGCCCTTCCGAAACCGCTCTTATTGGCGGTGTGTGATAGGGCTACCATGGGCACGAATACTGTCAACGGTAATCTGTATTCTGTGTCGCGTATTTTAGACACAGTGGCAGTAAAGCCATAGCCGATAAAATAACTTAAATATGATTATTTAATACTTGAGACAGGGAGAGACCTGCCCCGTCATTGGAAAGCGGGGCGGGGCCTGTTCAGGCAGGTTCGGACCAACCGCAGGAACGGGCGAACTGATCACCCGGTCCGGCGGCACAGGCGGGGGACCGGCGCGACCGTCATGCCGGGCGCGTGCTCAGCGCTGCGGCGTGGTGAACAGCGCGAGCGGCACCGCGGCACCCATCGCCCGATAGCCCGCTTCGGACGGGTGAAGATGATCGCCTGAGTCGAACGCCGGCGCGAGACGGTCGGGACGGCGCGGATCGCGCATCACCCGGTCGAAGTCGATCACCGCATCGAAGACGCCCGAGTTGCGGATGAAGCTGTTGACCGCCTGGCGATCGGCCTCGAGCGCGGCGTCCGGGTGATAATAGTCATTGCCGCCGAACGGCATCACCGTGCCGCCGATGATCTTGATACCATGTGCATGCGCGCGGTCGGCCAGCTGGCGGAAGCCGGCGGTCAGTTGCGCGACGAGCGCCGCATGGTCTTCGGGCGATGCCGGAGCGTCGCGCGTCAAGACGCCGAGATCGTTCACCCCTTCGAGCAGGATCGCCCAGCCGACGCCGCTGCGCGCGATCACGTCGCGGTCGAACCGGGCAACAAGGTTGGGACCGAGCCCGTCGAGCAATATCCGGTTGCCGCCGATGCCGGCATTGACGACGCCGAGCGGGCGTGTCGCCGGTGCCGCGCGCAGCCGTTCGGCGAGGATGTCGGGCCAGCGGGTGTTGCGTTCCGGGGCGACGCCATAGCCATCGGTGATCGAATCGCCGATCGTGACGATCGTCGTCGGGCGTGCCGCGCCGGTGACCTGGGCGACGCGGGGCCCCGCCACCTCGACATCGGCGAGCGCATACCAGTGCGGTGTCGCGGTCGCGCCTGCGAGAAGCGGGTCGGCGACGTGATTGCCCGCGACCGTGAAGCTGGTGGCCCGCGCACCGGGATGCCCGGTCTGGGGCGTGGTGGGATCGGGCAGATAGAGGCTGACGGCGAGGTCGGCCCCGGGCGCGAGCGCGAGCGCGACCGGATCCGAATAAATCTCCCCACCCGCCGGGATGACCGCCGTCATCTGACCGGCAAAGCGAAGCGTCGTGCCGCCCGCGATACGCGCGGTGCCGAGAGCGGTCGGCCGTGCAATATGCGCCGCGCCGATCCTGAGCGGGTGCGTGCCGAACGCGTTGGACAGCCGCACGCGGACCTGTGTGCCGCCAGCCGACAGACGGACGACCTGTCGGAGCGTGATCGCGCCGGCGCGGTCGGCCGGCAGCGCATTGTCGCCGGTCGCGATCATCTGCGCAGAGCCCCAGCTCCCGGTCCACCGCTGAGTCGGCGCGGCGCGCTGGGCATCCGCGCCGGTCGCGAGCAATGCTGCCAACAACCACGCCGTCGGCCTGGCTACCGAAGATCCTACCGTCAGCGCTTTCTCCATAAGGCCGCTCATTGCGGGTTGCCCGGGGCAAAGGCGGCGTGCTGCGCCTTGTACCAGTCGAGGTCATGCGCGGGGGCAGCGGCGCCGGCCGGCAGCGACCGGCCGTTCACCGACATCCAATAGGCGAGGCTGGCATCGCGCCACCACCGCGCCTCGCGCTCCTGTATCCCCAGATAGGTCGCGGTCTTGGCCCAGCGTTCGGCATCGACCTGGCCGCGCAATCCGTCCCAGCGCTGGCGCATGTCCGCGACATAGCCGACGCCGCGATCATAATCATGGACCATCTCGGCCCAGAGGCTGCGCCCCGATGCCATCGGCCGGTCCCATGACACGTGATGGAACCACAGCAGGTCACGCTCCGGCGTCGTCGCTGGATCGGCCAGACGGCGGGCAAGCTCTGGCGCATATTGCGCGACGGCGTTGCTACCGGTGCGCGTCCGGTCGAAGCCGATTCCGGCCTTGTCCGCGCGGTGATAATAGACAGGATTCCATTCCGGACGCTTCAGGTCGGCGACCCACGGGCCGGGGCCATAATGATGGCCCGTCGCCATGACGTGCGCGAGCCCGAGCGGCGTCATATAGTCGACCACCGCCTCGCGCGAGCCCATCATCATGTCCGTCACCGGTGCGACGATCGCGGGGTTCGGCCCGAAGGTCATCGCCGCCCATTCGCGCGCAACCGGCTGTGCACCGATCGTCGGATCCCAGGCCATCCGCCCGAACGCGAACCAGTTCGCCTGATTGAACGTCGATCCGGCCCAGTCGCGGTCGCGGCCGATATTGGCGACCCCCGCCATGCCGGTCAGCGCGTGGCGATTGCCGCTGCCCTCGACGATCTGGGCGACCGTCGCGCGCTTGCCGCCGGCGAAGGTCTCGCTGCCCAGCGTCTCGGCGAAGAGCGGCCCGAGATAGGCGAGGTGCGTCGCAAAGCCGAGATATTCCTTCGTGATCTGAAACTCGAGCATCAGCGGTGTCCTGGGCATTGCCCCGAACAGCGGATGGAACGGCTCGCGCGGCTGAAAGTCGATCGCGCCGTTCTTGACCTGGACGATGACGTTGGCGGCGAACTTGCCGTCGAGCGGCTTGAACTCGGTATAGGCCTGTTTCGCGCGGTCGTCCGAGTCGGTGTCGGCATAGACGAACGCCCGCCACATCACGATGCCGCCACCCGGTGCGACTGCCGCTGCGAGCATGTTCGCGCCGTCGGCGTGGCTGCGGTGATAGTCGCGCGGCCCCGGCTGCCCCTCGCTATTGGCCTTGACGAGAAAGCCGCCGAAATCCGGAATCGCGCGGTAGATCTCGTCGCTCTTCGCCTTCCACCACGCCGCGACCTGCGGATCGAGCGGGTCCGCCGTCTTCAGTTTGCCAAGCTCGATCGGCGCCGAGAAGCGGGCCGACAGATAGACCTTGATGCCATAGGGGCGGAAGACATCGGCGAGCGCGGCCGCCTTGGCGATATAGCTGGCGGACAGGCTGTCGGGCTTGGCGTTGACGTTGTTGAGAACCGTGCCGTTGATGCCGATCGACGCATTGGCGCGCGCATAGTCGGTGTAGCGGGGATCCTTGAAGTCGGGGAGCGTCCACCAGTCCCAGAGCGACTGGCCGGCATAGCCGCGCTCGACCACGCCATCGAGATTGTCCCAGTGGTTCAGCACGCGCAGCTTCACTCGCGGTGCCGAGGCGAGCGCGATCCGGTCGATCCGCCCGCCGGTCTGGATGTGGCGCAGCAGCGCGAAGCTGCCGTAGAGCACGCCGCGGTCGGTACGCCCCGTCACCAGCGTGACGTCGCGGCCGCCGAGACGCACCTGCCGCACAATGTAGCCTTCGTCGCCAAGGTCGTTCAGCGGCAGCCCGAGCCGGCCGACGTCACCGTCCGCCGAGGTCGCCAGCAGGATCGGATGCGGGCTCGGACCCATGGCAAGAGCGTGTCCGGTCAGCCCCGCGAGACCGCGGCGAAGCTCGTCCGCGGCGACGCGCAACGTCGCCGACTGGCCGCGCACTTCGACCGATTCGGCATCCCGGTCGAGCGCCGTCGCCGCCTCTTTCGCCAGGGGACGGTAACGCATCCAGAGGTCGTAACCGTCCTCCGCCTGCGCCCCGGTCGTACTCGCCATCGCAACCGCGACCGCCACGCAAAGCCAACGCACTCGCATCATTCTTTCCTCTCCCGGCACAGCCTCCCGCATTGACAACGGGTCTGCTTGTCGAACATGTTATCGCTATCACGATGACGGCATCGACAGCAATGCCGCGTTTGAAGACAGGAGACGATGGGTGACCGGCACGAGTTTCAGGACAATCGCGACCAGTCGCCGCGGCATGCTCCGCTGGATGGGTTCGGCGTCGCTCGCGACTTTGACGTCCGGCCTGGCCCCTGGAATGGCCGGCGCCGCCAAGGAGTCTCCCGTCTACCGCGATGCGCGCGCGCCCGTCGACCTGCGGGTTCGCGATCTCATGGCGCGGATGACGCTCGACGAGAAGGTGGCGCAGCTGATCACGCTGTCGACGACGAAGCGCCAGGTGATGGATGATGCGCTGCGTTTCGACCCGGCGCGCGCCGATACGGCCTATCCCAACGGCATCGGCCAGATCGCGCGGCCGTCCGACCGTGGCGGTGCGGCGACCGCGGCCAACACGGCCGCCGCCGTTACCGGCCGCTGGCGTGCGCCGGCGGATACAATCGCGTTCGTCAACGCGGCGCAGCGCTGGGCGACGACCCGCACGCGGCTTGGTATTCCGATCCTGTTCCACGAGGAGGCGCTGCACGGCTTCATGGCGCCGGAGGCGACCAGCTTCCCGCAGGCGATCGCGCTGGCGGGATCGTTCGATCGCGACCTCGTCCGCCGGGTCAACGCGGTGATCGCGCGCGAGGTGCGGGCGCATGGCACGGTGCTGGCGCTGTCGCCGGTCGTCGACATCGCCCGTGACCCCCGCTGGGGCCGGATCGAGGAGACGTTCGGCGAGGACCCCTATCTGTGCGGGGAAATGGGCGTCGCGGCGGTGATCGGCCTGCAGGGCGAGGGCAAGACGCTGGCACCCGGCAAGGTGTTCGCGACGCTCAAGCACATGACCGGGCATGGCCAGCCCGAAAGCGGCGAGAATGTCGCCCCCGCACCGATCGCCGAACGCGAACTGCGCGAGAATTTCTTCCCGCCGTTTCGCGCAGTCGTCGCGCGGACCGGGATCGGCGCGGTGATGCCGTCGTACAACGAGATCGACGGTGTCCCGAGCCATGCCAATCGCTGGCTGCTGAACGACGTGCTGCGCGGCGAATGGGGCTTCGACGGCGCGATCGTCAGCGATTATGCGGCGATCGGCGAACTTGCGTCGCTGCATCACATCGCCGCGGACAAGGCTGAAGCGGCGCGCCTCGCATTGGCGGCGGGCGTCGATTCCGACCTGCCGGACGGCGAGGCCTATCGCTCGCTCGCCGATCAGGTGCGTGCGGGTCGGGTAGCGATCGAGGCAGTCGATGCCGCGTGCCGCCGGATGCTGACACTGAAGATGCGCTCGGGGATGTTCGAACAGGCGATCGTCGATCCGCAGGCGGCGGCGCGGATGACCGGCAATGCGGAGGCGCGCGCGCTGGCGCTCGAGGCGGCGCGGCGATCGATCGCGCTGCTCGTCAACGACGGTGTCCTGCCGCTCAGCCCGGGGACGCACAAGCGCGTCGCCGTGATCGGTCCGAACGCGGCCGTCGCCCGGCTCGGTGGCTATTCGTCGATCCCCAAGGCGACCGTGTCGCTGCTCGAGGGGGTTCGTGCGCGGTTGAAGGGCAAGGCCGAAGTCGTTCATGCGCAGGGCGTCTTCATCACGCAGAGCGAGGACCGCTCCGCCAACGAAGTGCTGCTGGCCGATCCGGCGCGCAACCGGGATCTGATCGCCGAGGCGGTTACCGTCGCCAGCACCGCGGACGTCATCCTGCTCGCGGTCGGCGACACCGAACAGACGAGCCGGGAGGGCTATGCCAAGACGCATCTCGGCGATCGCACCAGTCTCGACCTGCTTGGCGAGCAGAATGCGCTGTTCGCGGCGATGAAGGCGACGGGGAAGCCCGTCATCGTGGTCGCGATCAACGGGCGCCCGCCATCCTGGCCGAGCGTGACGGCGCAGGCCAATGCGGTGCTCGAATGCTGGTATGTCGGGCAGGAGGGGGGCACCGCGATCGCGGAGGCGCTGTTCGGGGACATCAACCCGGGTGCGAAGCTTCCGGTGACGGTCGCGCGGTCGACGGGGCAGCTGCCGGTCTTCTACGACGCCAAGCCTTCGGCGCGTCGCGGCTATCTGTTCGACACGACCGCGCCGCTGTTCCCGTTCGGCTTCGGGCTCAGCTACACCAAGTTCGAGATCGGTGCGCCGCGCCTGTCGTCGGCGAAGATCGGGATCGCGGCTAGTGTCACCGTCTCGGTCGACATCGCCAATGTCGGTGCGCGCGCGGGCGACGAGGTCGTCCAGCTCTATGTGCGCGATCAGGTATCGTCCGTCGCGCGGCCAATCCTCGAGCTCAAGGGCTTCGAACGCGTGACGCTGGCCCCCGGCGAGCGCCGGACGGTCCAGTTCACGCTCGGCCCGGACGCGTTCCGGTTCTTCGACATCACGATGCGCGAGGTGGTCGAGCCGGGTCTGTTCGACATTTCCGTTGGTGCCGACTCGACGCGCCTCAAGACCGTTATTCTCGAAATCGCCTGAAGGATCGTCATGCCCAGGATCGTCAATGCCCGCGTCATCGTGACATGCCCCGGGCGCAACTTCGTCACCCTCAAGATCGAGTGCGACGACGGCACCACCGGGCTCGGCGACGCGACGCTCAACGGTCGCGAACTCAGCGTCGCGAGCTATCTCAGCGATCATGTCGTGCCCTGCCTGATCGGTCGCGACGCGCACCGGATCGAGGACGTCTGGCAGTTTCTCTACAAGGGCGCCTATTGGCGGCGTGGCCCGGTCACTATGGCGGCGATCGCCGCGGTCGACACGGCCCTGTGGGACATCAAGGGCAAGCTGGCGGGCATGCCGGTCTATCAGCTGCTCGGCGGGGCCGCTCGCGACGCGTGCATGGTCTATGCGCACGCCAATGGCACGACGATCGAGGACACGATCGCGGTCGCGAAGGCGGAACAGGCCAAGGGCTACAAGGCGATCCGGCTGCAATGCGGCGTGCCCGGACTCGCCTCGACCTATGGCGTCGCGAAGCACGGCGCGCGCTACGAACCCGCCGATGCGGATCTGCCCAGCGAAAGCGTGTGGTCGACCGAGAAATACCTCCGCGTCGTCCCCGAGCTGTTCAAGGCGGCGCGCGAGGCGATGGGCTGGGACGTCCACCTGCTCCACGATATCCATCACCGGCTCACCCCGATCGAGGCGGCGCGTCTCGGCAAGGCACTTGAACCCTATAACCTGTTCTGGATGGAGGACCCGACGCCTGCCGAGAACCAGGAGGCGTTCAAGATGATCCGTCACCACACGACGACGCCGATCGCGGTGGGGGAGGTGTTCAATTCGATCTGGGACGCGAAGGATCTGATCGAGCACCAGCTGATCGACTATATCCGCGCCACCGTCGTACATGCAGGCGGCATCACGCACCTGCGCCGGATCGCCGCGCTCGCCGACCTCTATCATATCCGGACCGGGTGCCACGGCGCGACCGACCTGTCCCCCGTGGCGATGGCCGCCGCGCTGCATTTCGGGCTCTCCGTCCCCAATTTCGGGATCCAGGAGCATATGCCGCACACGGACGAGACCGACGCGGTCTTTCCGCATGCCTATCGCTTCGACGCGGGCATGATGCATCCGGGGGAGGCGCCGGGCCTCGGCGTCGACATCGACGAGGCGCTGGCCGAAACCCATGACTATCGGCGCGCCTATCTTCCGGTCGCGCGGCTCGAAGACGGCACGCTGTGCAACTGGTGAGCGCCGACGGATCGAGCCCCGCCGACGTCGTACAGCCGCGGGGCCGGGTCCGGTGGATCGTCTGCGCGCTGCTGTTCGCGGCGGTGGTGCTGAGCTATGTCGACCGGCTCGTCCTGCCGACGCTCAAGCCCGATCTGCAGCAACGCTATGGCTGGAGCGAGACGGGCTATGCCGATCTCGCCATCTGGTTCCAGGCGGCGTACGGGCTGAGCTATCTCGTCTTCGGCCGGCTGATCGACCGGCTCGGCGCGCGGATCGGGTATGCGCTCGCGGTGGCGCTGTGGACGCTTGGCCATGTCGGCCACGTCTTCTTCACCTCGACCAGCGGGATGATCCTCGCGCGGATTCCGCTCGCGCTCGGCGAGGCCGGGACCTTCCCCGCCGCGATCGCCGCGACCAACGAATGGTTTCCGCGGCGCGAGCGGGCGCTTGCGATCGGCATCTTCAACGCCGGGTCGAACGTCGGCGCGATCCTCACGCCGTTGCTGGTGCCGATCATCGCGGTGACGATGGGCTGGCGCTGGGCGTTCATCCTGACCGGGCTGCTCACGCTCATATGGCTGATCGTCTGGCTCGGCTTCTACCGCCGCCCCCGCGAGCATCCCCGGGTCACGGCCGAGGAGCTCGCCTATATCGAGAGCGAGCCGGTCGAACCCGGTCGGCCCGTCGCGTGGTGGACACTGCTGCGGCAACGTCAGACCTGGGCCTATATCCTCGGGCGGTTCCTCATCGACCCGGTGTGGTGGACGTTCCTGTTCTGGCTGCCGGACTTCTTCAACCGGCAATATGGCGTGACGATGCTCGCCTTCGGCCCGCCGCTGATTGCGGTCTATCTGCTCGCCGATGTCGGGTCGGTGGGGGGCGGCTGGTTCTCGTCGCGGTTGATCGGGCGCGGCTACAGCGTCAATCGCGCGCGCAAGACCGCGATGTTCGCCTGCGCCCTGTGTGCGGTGCCGATCGCGTTCGCGACCCAGGTGCCGAGCATGTGGTGGGCGGTGCTGATGATCGGCGTGGCCTGTGCCGGGCATCAGGGGTTCTCGGCCAATCTCTATGCGCTGCCGGGCGATTTGCTGCCGCGCTGGGCGACGGGGTCGGTGGTGGGGCTGGGGGGCCTTTCGGGCGCGATCGGAGGCATGCTGATGGCGAAGTTCGCGGGTCGCATCCTCGAGACCGTCGGCAGCTATCAACCGATCTTCATCGTTGCGGCCTGTGCCTATCTCGTCGCGCTCGCCGTCATTCATCTCGTCGTGCCGCGCTATGCGCCGGTGGCCCCGGACCGCCTGGGGTGATGCCGGCGGCGCGTGGTTCGCGACCCGTCCGGACCCGCTAGACGTGGTGCTCGTGGCTCGCTTCGATCATCACCCGCGCGACCAGATCATAGGCGTCCTGCCAGGCTCGGTCGGTATCAGGATCGAAATCCGCGCCGGCGAAATGCGCGACGACATGGCGCAACGAGTCGCCGATAATGGCGTAGTGATGATCCTTGGCGCCATACGCGACATGGCGTCGGCCCAGCGCCCTCAGTTCAGGACCCATCGCCTCGAACGCGGTCAGCCCGGTGACGATCTTGGCGAGCGTCTGCATGAAGAGCCTGCCTTGGACAATGCGGTCGTTCGTGAACAGCGCACGGGATTCCGGGGCGAGCGCGAAGAGCCGGTCGTAGAAGATCGTCGAGGCTTCGTCCGCCGCGAACAGGATATGGACGAAGCTGTCGCGGACGAGATCGATCTGCCGCGGTGTCACCGGACGAGGTTCACCAGGATGCCGGTCGACCGGGGTGGCCCGGGGATGGCGTATCCGGCACACGGCTCGCCCGACGGCGATCGTGGCGATATGGCATACATGCCTGTGACCTGTCGCATTCCGGCTCTCCCGACCCGCACGATTATGTACCGGTTTCAACAGCTTCACGATCGAGCGTCAATCCGCCATGTTGCACGCGTGTTACAATCGGCGTGAACCTCAAGTCGTCGTACGGCGATCCCGTTGCGGCGGCTGTTTCGTCGCCAAGTGTCGCGCCGAGCTTGACTGTTCGGCCGGTAAAGGTAGCGCTATCGGATTGACTTGGAGGAGAGAAGCTTTGGATCGCGTACCGGCACGGCCGTTTCGTTCGCGCGACTGGTTCGCCGACCCCGCCCGCTCGGACATGACGGCGCTCTATCTCGAACGCTTCATGAATTACGGGCTCACGCCCGCCGAGCTGCGCTGTGGCAAGCCGATCATCGGGATCGCGCAGACCGGCAGCGACCTGTCGCCCTGCAACCGCATCCATGTCGAGCTCGCCAAGCGGACGCGCGACGGGATCATCGCCGCGGGCGGGATCCCGATGGAATTCCCAACGATCCCGATCTTCGAGAATTGCCGTCGCCCGACCGCGGCGCTCGACCGCAACCTCGCCTATATGACGCTGGTCGAGACGCTGTACGGCTATCCGATCGATGCGGTCGTGCTGACCACGGGATGCGACAAGACGACCCCCGCGGGGATCATGGCGGTGTCGACCGTCGACATTCCCGCGATCGTCCTGTCGGGCGGGCCGATGCTCGACGGATGGCATGATGGCGAACTCGTCGGCTCGGGCACCGTGATCTGGCGCAGCCGGCGCAAGCTGGCCGCGGGCGAGATCGACGAGGAGGAGTTCCTGGCCCGCGCCACCGACAGCGCGCCATCGGCCGGACATTGCAACACGATGGGGACGGCCTCGACGATGAACGCCGTCGCCGAGGCGCTCGGCCTGTCGCTGACCGGGTGCGCCGCGATCCCCGCGCCGTACCGCGAACGCGGCCAGATGGCGTTCGAGACCGGACGCCGGATCGTCGACATGGCCTATGAGGATCTTCGCCCGTCGAAGATCCTGACGCGCGAAGCCTTTCTGAACGCGATCCGCGTCGTCAGCGCGATCGGTGGGTCGAGCAACGCGCAGCCGCACATCATGGCGATGGCGCAGCATGCCGGGGTCGCGCTCGACATGAGTGACTGGTCGACGCACGGCTATGACGTGCCGCTGATCGTCAACATGCAGCCGGCGGGCAAGTATCTCGGCGAGCGCTTCCACCGCGCGGGCGGGGTGCCTGCGGTGATGCACGAGCTGGCCGAGTCGGGGCTGCTCGACACGAGCTGCCTGACGATCACCGGGCAGAGCCTGGGCGACAATCTGACGGGTCGGGTGACGCGGGACCGCGAGATGATCCGCACGCTCGACGCGCCGCTGATGGAGCATGCCGGGTTCCTGGTGCTCAAGGGCAATCTGTTCGATCATGCGATCATGAAGACGTCGGTGATCTCCGACTCCTTCCGCGCGCGCTATCTCTCGACGCCGGGGGCGGAGAACCGGTTCGAGGCCCGCGCGGTCGTGTTCGACGGGTCGGACGATTATCACCACCGCATCAACGACCCCGCGCTGGGGATCGACGAGCGGTGCATCCTGGTGATCCGCGGATCCGGTCCGATCGGCTGGCCCGGATCGGCCGAGGTGGTCAACATGCAGCCGCCAGACGCCCTGATCCAGCAGGGGATCCTGACGTTGCCGACGCTGGGCGACGGACGCCAGTCGGGCACGTCGGACAGCCCGTCGATCCTTAACGTGTCGCCCGAAAGCGCGGTCGGTGGCGGACTCGCTTGGCTGCGTGACGGGGATATGATCCGGATCGATCTGGTCGCGGGGACCTGCGACGCGCTGGTCGATGCAGACGAGATCGCCCGTCGCAAGACCGAGCCTGCGCCGCCGATCCCGCCGAGCAACTCGCCCTGGGAGGAACTGTACCGTGAAAAGACGGGGCAGCTGGCGCAGGGCGGGGTGCTGGACTTTGCGGTGAAGTATCGCGGGATTGCCGCGAAGACGCCGCGGCACAATCACTAGGCGCCGAGCGCGCCACCGATAGGCCGAAAAAGGGCGGGCGGGAGGAACACCTCCCGCCAGCCCTTTTTCATGGTCCGGCTCAGCCGGTCATGTCTTCGAGTTCGCGACCCCGGGTCTCGGTGACCGCGGCGCGGACGAAGAAGAACGAGACGAGCGCGGCGATCGCATAGCCGAGATAGGTGAAGGCCAGCCCCGGCGAGAGGACGAGCGACGGGAAGCTGACCGAGATCAGCGCGTTTGCGATCCACTGCGCGAACCCCGCGACGGCGAGGGCCGAGCCGCGGATCTGCGTCGGGAACATCTCGCCCAGCATCACCCACATCACCGGCCCCCAACTGACGTTGAAGAAGATCACGTAGAGATTGGCGGCGACGAGGGCGATCAGCCCCGTATTGCCGGGCAGCGTGACGCCGACGCCCGAGGCGGCGGGCACGGCGTTCGAGAAGGCCCAGGCAACGATACCGAGCGTGACCGTCATGCCGGCCGACCCGACCAGCAGCAGCGGCTTGCGCCCGATCCGGTCGATCAACGCGATCGTCAGGAGGCAGGCACCGATCGACAGGACGCCCGACAGGATGTTGATCTGGAGCGCATTGTCCTCGGTGAAGCCGACCGCTTCCCAAAGCGTCGCGCCGTAATAGAACACGACATTGATGCCGACGAGTTGCTGGAACACCGCGAGGCCGATACCCGCCCAGAGGATCGGACGGATCTTGCCGGTGGTCTTGTCGACCAGATCGGACAGCCGCGGCTTGTGGTGATCGACCGCGAGCGAAGAGCGGATCTCGGCCACCTTGCGGCGGGCCTCGGCCGCGCCGAACAGACGGGTCAGCACCACTTCGGCGCGGGCGTCATGGCCCTTCACGACGAGGTAGCGCGGGCTTTCCGGGATGAAGAACAGCGCGACGAAATAGATCGTGGCGGGGATCACCTGAAGCCAGAACATCCAGCGCCAGGCCTGATACCCAAGCCAGAACTCGGCGGTCGAGCCGCCGGCGAACCGGGCGAGCGCGAAATTCGCGACGAACGCGCCGGTCAGGCCCGAGATGATCATCACCTGCTGGATGCTGGTCAGTCGTCCGCGGATATTGGCCGGTGCGACTTCCGAGATATAGACCGGCGAGGTCACGCTGGCGGCGCCGACGCCGAACCCGCCGATGATCCGCGCGATGATGAACAGCAACGACGAGTTCGCCGCCCCCGCTGCGAGCGCACTGACGATGAACAGGATTGCGGCCAGCATCATCGTGTTGCGACGGCCGATCACGTCGGATAGGCGGCCCGCCGCGAATGCGCCGACTGACGATCCGACCAGGATCGCGCCGACATTGATGCCGATGCCCAGTCTGCCGAGGTCGAACGCCGCCTCGATCCCCTTTTGCGTGCCGTTGATCACGCCCGAATCATATCCGAACATGAAGCCCCCGATCGTCGCCACCGCGACGATGAGGGCGATCAGCGCGCTGTTGACGCCCCCCGTATCGGTGGGTGAGCCCGTGGCCCTGGCTGTAGCCGTGCCGTTCATTAGTGACGTCCTTCCTGATGATGCACGCTCTGTTGGCGTGTTCAAGGTCTAGAGATTAAAGGTCCAAGCTGACCGGCATGACGGGAATGCCGCCAATGTCGGTCCGGAACGTGAAGATGTCGCCCGCGAGCGGTTGCGAGGCGAGGCGCTCGGCTGACAGTCCCTGTCGCGCGGTCGTCGCAAAGGCGGTGCGACCATCGTCCCCGCCCAGCGCGATCTTGGTGACGTTCGAGACGGGAAAGCGCACTTCGTCGGTCATCGTGCCATCGGGGGCGAACCGTCGTGCCGCCCAGCCGCCGTAGAATCCGACCCAAACGCCACCGCCGGCGTCGCATATCGCGCCGTCGGGATAACCCTTGCTCGCGTCGAACTTGAGGAACGGGCGACCCTCGCCGATCGTGCCGTCGAGACCGATCGGATGCGCGGCGATCGACAGGCCCAGCGTATCGACCAGATAGGCGGTGCGCCCGTCGGGCGAGATGGCAGGGCCGTTGGTGATGACGACGGGCGGCACGGCGGTCCTGCTGACGGCGCCGCGGTGCCACTGATAGATATGGCCGGTCGGGTGGACTTCCCTGTTGTCCATCGACCCGAACCAGATCCTGCCGGCGGGATCGACCGCGGCGTCGTTGAGGCGGTTGTCGGGCAGGTCCGCCTCGATGCCGTTCATCAGCGTGAAGCTGCCGTCGCGCGGATCGAAGCGGTGGAGGCCCTTGGCGAGCCCGGCGACCCACAGGCCGTCCTGCGCGGGCAGGATCCAGCCGACATGCGATGGCGCGTCGAAGCGATCGAGCGCATGCGACGCGGGATCATATCGATAGACGCAGGGCGCCTTGATATCGACGAACCACAGCGCCTTGTCGCGCGCCGACCAGACCGGGCCTTCGCCCAGTTCGGCGCCGACCGAGGCCAGCAGACGGGCTTCGCTATCCATGGTTCAGCGCCAGCCCGCATCGATGAAATAATCGTGCCCGGTGCACATCCGCGCATCGTCCGACGCGAGGAACAGCACGAGTGCTGCGACGTCGATCGGCTGGATCCGGCCATCGAGGCATTGGGCGGCGACGATCTCCGCCTCCCCCTCGGGCGTGTACCATTTCTCCTGGCGCGGCGTCTGGACATTGCCCGGGACGATCGTGTTGACCCGGATGCCGTCGCGGCCGAGGTCGCGTGCGAGGCCGCGGGTCAGGCCCTCGATCGCTGCCTTGCACGTCTGGTACAGGACCAGATCGGGCAGCGCGAGATGCCAGCTGATCGACCCGAAGTTGAGGATCGTGCCGCCGCCGGCGCGCTTCATCGCAGGGACGACGGCCTGGGCTGCAAAGAACTGGTGCCGAAGATTGACGTTCAGCCGCTCGTCCCAATAAGCGGGCGTGACCTCGTCGACGCCGTGCCGGTCGTCATTGCCCGCATTGTTGATCAGGATGTCGATCCCGCCGAGCGCCTGCTCGAGCTTACCGAAAACGTCCTTAAGCTGATCGATGTCGGTCAGGTCGCAGCGATGATAGATCGGCACATGGGCCGCATCGACAGCGAGGCGTTCGAGCAGTGCCTGGCTGGGTTCGTCGGCGACGTCGACGAACGCGACGCGCGCACCCTGGGCGACGAACGCCTCGACCAGACCCGCGCCGATGCCCGAACCCCCACCGGTCACGAGGACCCGCTTGCCGGCGAGACTGGGATAGATGGCACGGCCTTCACCGGCGCTGGTCTGCTGCAACACGGGAGTCTCCGTCTGATCGTAGGTCATGCGTTTAGAAGGTTGCGACGCGCGAGATTGGCCATCAGGCCGCCGATGCCCAGCGTCCATGCGGGCGCATCGCGCGACGTGGTGACACGGTTGACGAGCGCGCCGAGCTTCGGGTTCGAGATGGTGACGATGTCGCCCATCTTGTGCGTGAAGCCGCGGCCGGGTTCGTCGCGGTCCTTGGTGGGGGCGAACAGCGTGCCGAGGAACAGGACGAAGCCGTCCGGGTAATGATGCTCGCTCATCGCCTGCGTGACGAGATCGGTCGGGTCGCGGCTGATCTCGCGCATCGAGCTATGCCCGTCGAGCACATAGCCGTCCTCGCCCTCGATCTTGAGCGTCACGTCGCTCGCGCGGACGTCGTCGAGCGAGAAGTCTTCGTCGAACAGGCGGATGAACGGCCCGATCGAGCAGGAGGCGTTATTATCCTTGGCCTTGCTCAGCAGCAGTGCGGAGCGGCCCTCGAAATCGCGCAGGTTGACGTCGTTGCCGAGCGTCGCGCCGACGATCGCGCCGTCTGCATCGACTAGCAGCACGACTTCGGGTTCGGGGTTGTTCCACGTCGAATCGGACCGGATCCCGATCGGGCCACCCCAGCCGACGGTCGAGAGCGTCGGGCTCTTGGTGAAGATCTCCGCATCGGGGCCGATCGCGACCTCGAGATATTGCGACCACATCCCGTCCTCGATCAGCGCCGCCTTGAGCGCCGCCGCCTCGGCGGAGCCCGGCACGACCGAACGGACGCTGCCGCCGATCCGGGCTTCGAGCCGGCCACGCACTTCGACCGCCTTGGAGGCATCGCCCCGCGCACGCTCCTCGATGACGCGCTCGATCGCGGACACCGCGAACGTCACGCCGGCGGCCTTGACGCATTGCAGGTCGATCGGGCTCAGCAGGCGCGCAGGCGCATCGACCGCCGCGGACAGGTCGAGCGATTCGAGCGTGCCGAGCGACTGGCCGGCGGCAGTGTCGAACGTGCCGCCCGCGACGAGCGCCGACACGGTCGGCGCGACGCGGGACATGTCGAAGACGTCACCGCGGCTGACCAATATCGGCGTGGGGCCGTCGCCGAGATCAACCCGGCCAAGCAGCAGCGCGTTGCGCCAGTCCGCAGGCAACGCCGACAGGACCGGCGCGGCGATATGCGACATCAATTTCCCTCTCCACTCATGTTACCGCTATCGTATAGGCCATTGCCCGATCGTCAAGAGACGCGGACGAGATTGATCGTACAATAGGCTGCCCCGCTTCGGGACGAGCGGCGCGCCGTGGCCAGCGAGCGACGGACTTGCCGTGCCGAGACGCGATCGCGCTTGCCATTCGCGGGCCTGTGCCTACCGTGAGCATATGGAAAATATCGCATCGCCGCTCGATCTGCTCACCTCGCTCAAGATCGCCTTTGTCGAGCGTGACGAGGCCGCAGACGCCTTTGATGTGTTTAAGCAGGACGCGATCATGGCGCATGAACCGTCGCCCGCCGACGCACCGGCGATCAGCAGCGACGACGCCGCCGATGCTGCGGCGGGTGAGGTCGATGCGTTCGACGCGGAGGTCCGGGGGCTGCTGGCCGCGGCGTCGGATGCCGATGTAATTGCCGCCTATCGCGCGACGGAAGGCGAGGTCGGCGACCCCGCCGCCGAAGCGCTGCTCGGCGAGATCCGGCGGCGTCAACTGACCGCCTGAGCCGCTACGGCGGCGGCGCGCTCGATGCGCAGGGGCCGCCGCCGCATGACGATCACTTCGCCGCGATCGCCTTCGCCACGACTCCGCGGTGCATGACGAAATCGACCTGCGTTAGCCGGTTGACGTCGTCGAGTGGGGACCCCCGCACCGCGATGATGTCCGCGGTCTTGCCGGGCGCGAGCGTGCCGATATCGTCCCGCCCCAGCAGATCCGCCGCGCCGCTCGTCGCCGCGGCGATGGCTTGTGCGGGGGTAAGACCGTTCTGCACGAGCAGCGCGAATTCGGTCGCATTGTCGCCGTGCTTCGACACGCCGGTATCCGTACCGAAGGCGACCTTGACGCCGGCCGCATAGGCACGGCGATGGCTGGCGGCCATCGCCGCGGCGGCGGACTCGGCCTTGACGATGGTGGCCGCGGGCAGGGCGCCGCCGCGTGCCTGCGCCAGTGCCGCGACCGGTGCGATCTCGGTCGGCACCAGATAGGCGCCCCTGGTCTTGAAGAGGCGGATCGTCTCGTCGTCGAGAAACGTGCCGTGTTCGATCGAATCGACCCCCGCCTCGAGCGCGGCGCGGGTTCCCTCGGTCGCGTGGCTGTGCGCCGCGACCTTGCGGCCAAGCATGTGCGCGGTGTCGATGATCGCGCGCATCTCGTCCGGGGTCATCGCGCGGCCCAGGCCGCCGCTGACGTTCGACAGCACGCCGCCGGTCGCCGCAAACTTGATGACACGCGCACCGAGCGCAACCTGCGCCCGGACCGCGCGGCGGCAGTCGTCGGGCCCGTTGCAGACATTGACCTCGCGACCATGGACCATATCGGCGAATTCTTCGGCGAGGCCGTTGCCGCCATCGCCGTGCCCGCCGGTGACGGAGATCATCTCGCCGGCATTGGTGATGCTCGGCCCTTCGATCGCGCCCGCATCGATCGCGTCACGCAAAGCACGGATGCCGCGCGGATCGCCGCCAAGGTCGCGGACTGAGGTGAACCCTGCGGCGAGCGTCTGCCGTGCATTGGCGACTGCGGTCATCTCGTCATCGAACCGGTCGCGGGTCATCGCCTCGAGCCGCGCGCGCATCGGGTCGCCGCCGATGCCCCAGAGATGGACGTGCATGTCGACCATGCCCGGCATCACGAACGCGGTGCGCAGGTCGACGAGCGTCGCGCCCGCCTCCGGCGCCACGAACCCGTCACGCAGCGCGACGATCTTGCCGTCGCGGACGATGATCGTGGTCGCGCCGCGCGGCGCTTGGCCCGGCCGATCGAGCAGCGTGCCGGCCTGGATATAGGTCACAGCTGGTGGCGCCGTTTGCGCGTCGGCCGGAATTGCGGTCGCCGCGGCCAGCGCGACCAGTATCGCGGTCTTCATGTGTCTCTCCCCTTTTGTGCATGCTTGCCGATCCGCGACGTCCGGGCAAGCGTCGATGCGTGACGACGACCGTCCGCCAACACCCACTCAAAGCTGCACTTGAGAACCAATAGCAATACGTGATAGTGCGGCATCCGTGATCTGGGGGGGCTGAAGGCAGATGATGATCGTTCGAGACTGCGCGCAATGACGCTGCGCCGCGTGCTGTTCCAGATGCACTGGTTTCTGGGGATTACCGCGGGGTTCGTGCTCGCACTGATGGGCGTGACCGGCGCCGCGATGGCGTTCGAGGACGAGATCATGGCGGCGCTCAGCCCGGGCGTGGTGACCCTCGCACCGCTGCCGAATGGGGCGGGCGATGCGGCAAGGCTGTCGCCCGATGCTCTGGTCCGGGCCGCATCCGCGCAGCGCGACGGCAAGCGGGTGCAGGACCTGACGATCGCGCGCGATCCCGAGCTTGCGGCGCAGGTTCGCTTCGCCGCGAAGAAGGGACAGCGCGGTGGCGAGCGCAGCTATATCGATCCGCGGACCGGCCGGTTGCTCGGCACCGCCACCGGCGCGGGAGTGTTCCGCACGATCGAGAACCTGCATCGCTGGCTCGCGCTGCCGGGCGGACGCAACGGCATCGGCAGCCAGTTGACCGGTCTGTCCGCGCTGGCGCTCGTCTTCTTTGCGGTGTCAGGACTGTATCTGCGCTGGCCGCGCCACCCGCTCGACTGGCGGGCGTGGTTCGTGCTCGATCTGCGCAAGACCGGGCGCAACCTGTACCGGGCGCTTCATGCGGTGATCGGCGGCTGGGTGCTCGTCTTCTACCTGCTGAGCGCGGCGACCGGCCTCTGGTGGTCCTATGACTGGTATCAGCGGGGTGCGCGGTACATGCTGACCGGCACGACCGAGCGTCCGGAACGCGGCGGGCACGAAGGGCGCGCGCCGGGTGGCCGTCGCGGCGACCGGGGTGAGGTGGCGGAAGCGTCGCGACCGATCGCCCCGGCCTGGGCGGGGTTCCTGCGCAGCGAGGGCGCGGGTTTCGACCGGGTGACGATCACGGTCCCGCAGGGCGCGGCACCGGTGACGATGCGGATGGTGCCGTTTGGCGCGCCGTCCGACCGGATGACCGACGAGCTCCGCTTCGACGCGCGTAGCGGGGCGCTGACCAAGGCGGAGCGCTATGCCGAGCGCGGCGTCGGCGAGACGATTGCGACCAGCATCTACCCGCTTCACACGGGGGCATTCTTCGGTCTGCCCGGGCGGATCGCGTTGTTCCTGACGAGCCTGACGATGCCGCTGTTCACGGTCACCGGCCTGCTGCTGTATTTGGGCCGACGGCGGACCAAGCGCGCGCTCGCGGCGGTCGTGGTAACGGCCTCGGCCGACGGCGGGGGAGCGGACCCGGCTGGCGTGCTGGTCGTTCACGCGTCGCAGACCGGCACCGCCGAGCGTCTCGCACGCCTCAGCGCTGCGGCGTTCCCGGGCGCTGCGATCCGGCCGCTGGCGACGGTGTCGCCAGCCGATCTGCGCGATGCCGGCACCGTCCTGTTCGTCGTGGCGACCTATGGCGAGGGCGATGCGCCGGACACCGCCCGGGTGTTCGAGCGCCGCGTCATGGCCGCGCCGGCCGATCTCGACGGCGTCCGCTACGCGGTGCTGGCGCTGGGCGACCGCGAATATCCCGACTATTGCGCCTTTGGTCAGCGCGTCGACGCGTGGCTGCATGCGAGTGGGGCGCAGCGCCTGTTCGACCGGATCGAGCTCGATGCGGCCGATGCGGACGGCGAACGCCAGTGGCAGCAACAGCTTCACGCGATCGGCGCGGATCCGGCGCAGCCCGACTGGCAGCCGGCGGACTATGCCGCCTGGCCGCTGGTCGCACGGACATGGCTCAATCCCGACAGCCCGGGCGCGCCGATGTACCGGGTCGAACTCGGCATTCCCGCTGGTACGCGCTGGGCACCGGGTGCGATCGCCGAGATCGAGCCGCGTCACGATCCGGCCCGCGTCGTGCGGTTCCTGGCCAATTGCGGGATCGTCGATGACGGCCGGGTCGCGGTCGCGCTCGCCAGGGCGACGCTGCCCGATCCGGCGACGTTCGATGCCGGAGGACGGGATCCGTTGGCGCTGCCGCCGCTTGCGCACCGCGAATATTCGGTCGCGTCGCTGCCGGAGTCGGGCCGTGTCGAGCTGCTCGTGCGGCAATGTCCCGCAGCCGATGGCGGGCTCGGCATCGGCTCGGGGTGGCTGACGGAAGTGGCGTCGATCGGTGATTCTATCGCCATACGGCTTCGTGCCAATCCTGGGTTTGCGACACCGATGGATCCGGCGACCCCCCTTGTGCTGATCGGCAACGGCACCGGCCTTGCCGGGCTGATGGCGCATCTTCGCGAGCGGGCGCGGACCGGCGGCGCGCCCGCCTGGCTCCTGTATGGCGAACGCAGCAGCACATCCGATCGTCCGCTCGCGGCCGAGCTCGACGCGCTACACGCCGCGGGTACGCTCGAGCGGATCGACCGCGCCTTCTCGCGTGATGCCGGCTGCGGACGCTATGTCCAGGCGCTAGTCGCGGAACAGGCCGCCCGGATGCTCGACTGGGCGAACCGGGGGGCGGCGATCTATGTCTGCGGCAGTCTGGTCGGGATGGCCGGCGCGGTGGATGCCGAACTCCGGATCATCCTCGGCGACGACCGGGTCGAGGCGATGAGCGAGGCCGGGCTGTACCGCCGCGACATCTACTGACCGCCGTCGACCTCAGCGCCGGTTCCGATCGCGGATGTCAGTCCACCCCCAGCGCCGGTCGCGACCGGCGATGTCAGTCTACATCGCCGTGTCCGTGGCCGACGGTGATCCGGGCGCCCGTATCAGCGCCCGCACTGCCGCTCTCCCACCAATAGGTTTGGCGCTTGCGCGTGCCGGTGATCGTCTCGTTCAGCGTCGCGGCATCATAAAGGCGGCCGCCGAGCATGACCTGCGCGACCTTGTCGCTGTTGCGGATGTCGCGGGTCGGGTCGGCGGTCAGCACGACCAGATCGGCGAGCTTGCCGGGTTCGAGCGATCCGACGTCCTTGGCGTATCCCAGCGATCGTGCCGATTCGATCGTACCCGCACGCAGCGCCTCGATTGGGCTGAACCCGCCCCGGACGAAGCTCCATAGTTCCCAATGTGCGCCAAGCCCTGGCTGCTGGCCGTGCGCGCCGATCGCGACGGGCACGCCCTTGACCGCGAGCTTGCGCGCCTCGCGCGCGGTTGCGCCATCGACATAATCCTCCTCGGGCGCGATCTCGCGCCGCGCATTCTGCGCCGCGAGCAGTGCCGGCGGCGCATGGCGGGCGAGCAGCGGATGCCGCCACACGTCGCTGTGCGCGCGCCAATAGGGATCGCCCGCCGGCCCGCCATAGGCGACCACGAGCGTCGGTGTGTAGCCGACCGTCGTCTGCGACCAGAGGTCGACCACATCGGCGTAGAAATGCTCGAGCGGAACATTGTGCTCGACCGTGGAATTGCCGTCCTGCACCAGGCTCATGTCGAGCGTGAAGAGCGAGCCGCCCTCGGGCACGACTTCCATGCCTTCAGCCTGCGCGGCCGCGACGACCATCTGGCGCTGCTCGCGGCGTGGCTGGTTGTAGTTCTTCACGCTGCGAGCGCCCTGCGCCTTGAGGCGACGGACGACGGCGAGCGCGTCCTCATAGGTGTCGATCTGCGCATAGACGTCGGGCGCTTTCGCGCCATAGACGATCTCGCCGGTCGAGAAGGTGCGCGGGGCAAGCAGCATGCCGGCCTGCTGCATCTCGGCCGCCGGGAAGATTTCGGCGGAGCGCGACGACGGATCGTGGATCGTCGTGGTGCCGAGCGCGAGGTTCGCCATCGCCGACCAGTTCTGCTGCGGTACGATCTCGTCCTCGCCCTGCGGACCATGCGCATGCGCGTCGACCAACCCGGGGATAACCGTCTTGCCCGCCAGGTCGACGGTCTTCGCGCCTGCGGGAATGGCGATCGTACCACGTGGCCCGACCGCGACGATGCGGTCGCCGCGGATCAGGATCGTGGCGTCGTCGATGATCCCGCCATCGGCCTTCGCCATCGTCACGACGCGTGCGCCGGTCAGCGCCACCGTCGCGTCAGGCTTGGCGGCGGCGATGTCCATCGACAGCGAGGTGCCGGTGCGCGGCGCGACGAACTTCGGCGCGTCCTCACCCTTCGGCGTCGGCACCGCGCGGAACAGCGCCGCGGTCTCGGCCGTGTAGAGCGTCGGGCCCGCGCTCCAGTGGATCTGCCGGCCGTCGTTCGACCAGTTGATGAAGTCCGCACCGTCGCCACTGACGCGGGTGACGGGCAGGGGGCCGCCCTTGGCATCGGTCTCGACCGCCTGGCGTCCCGGCATCAGCGGCATCACGAACGCCTCGTAATTCTGACGGAAGGCGACGTAATCGCCCTGTGGTGAGATCTGATAGTCATTGACCAGCTCGCCCGAGGCATGGACGCGGCGGTCCTGTCCGTTGAGGTCGGTGCTGATCAGCTGGCGCTTGTCCTTCTCGGTCGCCATCAGGAAGACGCGGTCGTTCGCCGCCCCGAATTGCGGGCCGCTCGCCTCCTTGGCGATCCGCACCGGCGCACCGCCGCTGGCGGCGACGCGGTAGGCCCCGGCGTCTGGATTGCCCCGCGCCGCGGTCAGCCCGCCGCCGGGGCCCTGTTCGAACACGATCGTGCGCGCGTCGGGTGAAAAGCGCGGGCGGCGATAATGGCCGGCGACGGTCGTGACGGTGCGGGGCAAGCCGCCGCCTGCCGCGATCGTCCGGATCTGGCCGAGGCCCGTGTCCGCCCAGCCGACGAACACGATCTGGCGGCCGTCGCGCGACCAGCTCGGGAACAGTTCGAATTCGTCCGCGCCGCGCGTCAGCCGCGTCGCGGTGCCACCCGCAACGGGCTTGGTCCACAGCTTGCCGAGCGTCTCGAACACGACGGTGCGGCCATCGGGCGAGACACTGGCCCAGCGCGGCATCTTCGTCGCGAACCGGTCGGGTGCGACCGCGACCTGCGGATGGACCGCATCGACGATGACGCGCGTATCGTCGATGCGGAACGGGATCACCGCCGCGCCCGAGCCGTCGGGCGCCACCCGGCGCAGCTTGCCCCCCGCCCAGAAGACGATCGCCGTGTCGCCCGGCGTCCAGGCCATGTCGGGATAGACCCCGGTAACGGCCCATGTCTCCTGCACGTCGCGGTCGAGCGGACCATAGATCATCCGTTCGACGCCGGTCGCGAAGTCCTTCACCCATAATTTGGTGACGTTGTTCTCGCGCCGGACAAAGGCGATCCGCTTGCCGTCGCGCGACGGGGTCGGCCGGACCGAGCCGCCAACCCCGGAGACCGCGGTGCTGACCTCGCCGCTGTCGACGTCATAGCGTTCGATATCGAACAGGTCGGTGCGCGAATTCTGCGCATATTCGAAGATCGGGCCGGGCGAGATGTTGCGCGTGTAGAAGATGCTCTTGCCATCGGGCGCGTAGATCGGCTCGCCCAGTTCCTTCTGCAGCACCTCGCTCGCGCGCTTGACGAGCTGGACGCCGCCGCCACCCGAGACGTGATAAAGCCAGATCTCGCCCGTGCCGAGCGAGCGGCCGGTCGTGAAATGCTTCTTCGCGGCGATGAACCGGCCGTCCGGGCTCCAGCTCGGCTGGTTGAGCAGGCGGAAATCCTCGTTCGTCACCTGGCGCTTGTCGCTGCCGTCGACGTTCATCACCCAGATATTGTCGCCACCGCCGCGGTCCGACGTGAAGGCGATGCGGCGGCCGTCGGGCGAGAAGCGCGGCTGATGCTCGAACGCCAGCCCCTCGGCGATGCGTCGCGGCGTGCCGCCCGTGATCGGCATGGTGTAGAGGTCGCCGAGCAGATCGAAGGCGATCAGCCGGCCGTCGGGCGAGACGTCGACGTTCATCCAGCTGCCCTCGTCGACACGCAGGGCGACCTCGCGCGTCTTTAGTCCACGCGGCTGCATGACGTCCCAGACCGGCGGCTTGGCGGACGATTTGGATGTGGCAGCCGACGCATTGGCGGGCACGGCGGCAGTGACCGGGGCTGCGGCGACGGGCTGAGGCGACGGGTTGGGGTCGGCGCGGGTCGTCGCGGGGGTGGGCACCGTCGCCTGATTCTCGGGCGCCTGGGTCCGTTCGACGGGCCTGGCGGCCGGTGGCGGCGTGGTCTGTGCGGCCAGTTCGGTGGCGACGAGGCAAAGTGCGATGGCGGTCAGTGCGTGGTGCTTCATGGTGTAGAGATCCCCCCTTGTGCGGCAGGGTCTAACCGATTGATCGCGATCGTCACTCGCAAATTTCTTTTATCAGGTCGCTTCTCGTCCTGTCGTCGTCATTCCGCTCTCCACTGGTCCTGGACGTGTTCTTCGCCGGTCACAAGTGGATGGAAGGCGAGAGCACGTCACGCCGGGTCTAGAGCGTCGCGTCGCAAGCAAGTTTATCCGCCTTGCTTGCGCTTTGGACGCGTTGATCGACGACCTATAGCAATGACCCCAGCGGATACAGCTCCATAGGGGACGAACTCGCAACCGAAGCGGAATGGTGCGGCCTGAGGAACGCAAAGTGCTGTCATTGATACCGATTGAGACCGTTACGACACAAAATCCATACCGCGTGTCATTTCTGAAATTATTGGTATTGTTTTGATATTTGGGACGTGACAGCATGTGCCTGTCCGAGGGTCCGGATGGTGATGCCGAACAAGGTCAGCAAGGTCACGGGGCGACAGATCCCGATGAAAGGGCGTCCTGTTGTTCATCGAACGCTTCCGAACAGGGTCGGCGGCAAACGATACGATGCATCACCATCCATGTGACCCGATCGGCAACATGGGGGGTAATGGAATGGTGCTGTTCAAAGGGTTTCTGACTACGACATGTTGCGTCGCGGCGTTGTTTGCGATGCCGGCTCAGGCGCAGGCCCAGGCGTCGGATACAGGCGCGGCCGATGGTGCGCAGGAAAGCCAGACCGCGATCGGCGATCCCGTCGCCTCCGCCAAGCTCGCTGCAGATGCCGAACGCACCGGCGAACGGCGGGAAGCGTCGGACATCGTCGTCACCGGCACGCGCATCGCGCGGCCGAACAACCGGTCCGCCGCACCGATCGTGACGACGACCGCCGCGGAAATCGCGGCACAGGGCGCGACGACGATCGAGGAGGTGCTGAATCGCCTGCCGCAGGTGCAGGTGAACTCGGAACAGAATTTCAGCGATTCCGAAGGTCGTCAGCGCATCAAGCTGCGCAGCCTGGGCTATGAGCGCACGCTGACGCTGATCGACGGGCTCCGCATGGGCCTCGCCAACACGGTCGACGTCGGCATCATCCCCAACGCACTGGTCGAGCGGATCGACGTGCTCACCGGCGGTGCCTCGTCCGTTTACGGATCCGACGCAGTGTCGGGCGTCGTCAACTTCGTGCTGAAGAAGAACTTCGAAGGCATCCGGCTCGACGCGAACTACAGCTTCTACAATCACGACAATGGCAGCAACGCGGTCACCGAGGCGGCAGGTCGCGCGGGTTTCGCCGCCAAGCGCGGATTGACGAATGATGGTGGTCGTTCGGACGTCAGCCTTGCGGCGGGCACCAATTTGTTCAACGACCGGGTGAACCTCACCGGGTTCATCAATTACCGCCAGTCCAATCCGATCGAGCTGGTCGATCGCTCCTATTCGGTCTGCGAGGCGGTCCAGCCGACCAATACTTCGCCGCTCGGCTGTTCACGCGCGAGCTTCACCCCCGCCGGTACGATCATTCCGCAGTCGGGGCCGCGCGCCGGGCAGATCCTGGTCAACAATCCCAGCGGCAACGGGACCTTCATCCCGATCAACAGCGGGCCGCAGGGCTCGTCTGCCAACCCCTATGACAATTGGGCGGTCCAGCGCGCGTTCAACCGCGTCAACCTTGGCGGTTTCCTCACCGCCAAGATCACCGATGACATCGAGCTGTACGGCAACGGGCTGTTCTACCGCGACAAATCCTACAACACCCAGCTCAACCGCACCTTCAACTTCGGTGCGTACGGCTCGGACCCGTTCCGCGTGAATTGCGACAACGCGTTCCTGTCGTCCTCGCAGGCACAGGATCTGTGCGGCGCCAACGCCGGTGTTGCCGGACAATATGCGCCGATCGACGTCCGCTATCGCTTCGACGGGCTGCCACTGGTGCGGCAGCGCTTCACCAACGAGGGCTATCGTATCGTCGCGGGGCTGCGCGGTCGCGGCTTTGACGACGTGTGGTCCTACGATGTCGCGGGCATGATCTCGCGCGCGCGGCTCGACACCATCGACGTGCCGTTCGCGCGCTTCGACAACATCAACCGCTCGCTCGACGTCGTTCGGGTCAACGGCACGCCGACCTGTCGTTCGGTCGTCAACGGGACCGATCCGTCCTGTGTGCCGTTCAACGCGTTCGCGCCGTTCAACCAGGATACGGCGCTCAACCAGTATCTCTATGGTGGCGCGACCGGCGGGATCAGCACGCGCATTCCGCGCCTGTTGCAGTTCGTCGGCACCGTCAGCGGCGATCTCGGCCGATACGGCATTACCTCGCCGCTCGCGGATCAGGGCCTCGCGATCGCGCTGGGCGCGGAATATCGCGAGGAAATGGAACGCACGATCGTCAACGAGATCTTCCAGCAGAATAACGGCGGCGAGAACCAGCGCTTCACGCAAAGCATCCTCGAAGCCAATGCCGAGGTGCAGGCACCGCTGATCGAACATCGCCGCTTCGCCGAGCTGTTGCAGGTCAACGCCGGCTACCGCGTGTCGCAATATAATCGGCTCGCCGGCAAGTTCGATACCTGGAAGGTCGAGGGGCTCTGGTCGCCGGTGGCGGACATCACGCTCCGCGCCTCGTACAACAAGTCCCAGGCCGCACCGGGTGTCAGCACCGCACAGGGGGCCGCCAACATCTTCTGGAACCAGGGCTTCTATGCCGATCCTTGCGCACCGCGGATCGATCCGTCGAACCCCAATGGCGCGCGACTGGCGCCGTCGGCGACGTTGCAGCAATGCCGTAACACCGGCCTCGCCGACAATCTCTATGGCAGTGCCTCGCTGATCTGTCCTGACGATCAGTGCACCGTGCGCGAGGGCGGGTTCAACCTGACGCCCGAAAGTGCATTCACCAAGACCTTCGGCGTCGTGCTGCGCCCACGCTTCCTACCCGGCCTGACGGTGTCGATCGACCGCTGGCTGATCGATCTGAAGGACCAGCTCGACTTCCTCCAGCCGCAGAACATCATCGGCGAGTGCCTTGCGACCGGGAACGAATATTTCTGCCGCGGCATCGTCCGCAATCCCGGCACCGGCACGCTCTCGAGCTCGCCTGCGACCAGTCCGTCGACGGGCTGGGTGGCGCGCGGCTCGGCCAATGGCTACAAGTCGCAGTCGCATGGCTGGGATTTCCAGGGGCAGTATAATGTCGGTCTGGGCGGCGTCGGCCGGCTCGACATGAGCTTCAACGGGACGCTGATGACCCGCGTCGGCTCGCAATCGTCGCCCACGATCGAACCGCGCAACTGCGTGGGATATTTCGGCAATCTCTGCGGCGAGAGCATGCCGCGCTGGAAGCACCAGCTCCGCACCACCTGGACCGCGCCCGACAGCACGACCAGCCTGTCGGTCAACTGGCGCCACCGCGGCGCGATGCCGCTCGACATCTATGCGCCCGAGGACACCGGCATCCCCGCCCAGGACGCGAGCGCCCGGCGCGATCAATATCCGGGTGTCGGTTCGTACAACTGGATCGACGTCGCGCTCAGCTTCGACATCAACAAGCAGATGACGTTCCGGCTGGCCGCCAACAACATCTTCGACCGCGATCCGCCGCTCATCCCGGACAGCCGTTCGCGTATTGGGCTGCTGCGCGGCAATACCGTGATGGGGTATGACCTGCTCGGCCGGCAGCTCGTTGCGGGGGTCTCGCTGAGGCTGTAACGCTACCGACTGACGTGATCGCCGGGGTCCGGATCGGGACCCCGGCGATTTTTCGAAATGCGCTACGGTCTGCGAACGCCGGATTTTTAGCAGCCTCTAACGCCCCGGCTCCGTCGCCCCCGTTGGCGACAGCAAAGCGGCGGCGACGGGCTGTTCCGGCGTTGCGAACGCCCCTTTGGCGACCGGCAGCAGCATTTTGCGCGCTTCACTCCGAAGGTCGCGGGCGATCAGCTCCTCACCGAGTTTCAGTCTCGGACCGGGCGCGGCGGGCGCAGACTGAACGATCTTGTACAGCCCCTCCACCGCGACATCCGGGGCTTGCTCGGCCGCCGTTGCAAAGCTGTCGTGATACGCGATCAGCGCGAGGCTGCTCTCCGGGTCCAGGCGGTTGGCCCTGACGATGAAACGTCTTGCTTCCGCAAGCCGCTGCCGACGTTCGGCCGCCGGAGCGCGCATAGCCAGTTGCGTCAGCGCCGTGCCCTTCCACACCAGCGCGCGTGTTTCCGTCGGTGACTGTGCAATCGCCCTCTCAGCGGCTTCAAGACAGGCTTCGGGATTGCCGGTGCGGCATTCGGCCTCCGCCAGGAGCAAGTGGTTTTCCGTCAGGGCGGGGAAGCGGGTCGCGTTGTCGCGAAGCCGGTCGAGCCACGCGGAGCGCCGTGTGAGCGCCTTCTCACGGTCGCGGCCGGCGTCGGGCACCTCGATCCGCGCGCCGAGTTCAAGCCGGCCACGGATCAGCCCGGCCTCCGCGCGGGTCAGGCGTCGGATGCTGGGTTCCGGCGCGCGATTGGCCGGAAAGGCCATCTTCTCAGCCTGTAATTTGCGGCCTCGGTAGGTGGTCACGGCGCTTTGGAACTGGCTCGGATCGCCAAGGGCGCTCGCGGCGGTCTGCAAGTCGTCACCCCGTGCCAGGGCGTTCAGATAGCCGTGAAGCCGCGGCTTCCACGCCTCGGAGAAATACAGGAGGTGGACCAGCCGCCATGCGTGATAGGGCGTCCAGGCCCTACCCTTGCCCGAGAGATAACGCCCGTCGAGGATGTGCGTGACCGGATATAGACCGTAATGATGCATGACCTTCGCGTAGCCAGGCGGGGGGTGGCCATATTCGACGAAGTCGTCGCCGGCTTCCATTGTCGCGAACAATTCTCCGAACCCCTGCAGATACCAGCGCGGATACGCTGCCGGAAAATAGGTCATCAGGTAGTTCTGGGCGAAGGCGGCATACACGCGGGATTCGGCCCATTGGCAAAAGGCAATCTCGTTCACTGGAAGCTGTTCGAGAATCTGGTTCACGTCGTACGTCGGCTGTCCGGTCGCCGTCACCCTGGGGCTTATGTAGTAATCAACGATTGGAGGGTTTCGGTCCCGCCCGCGCGTGCAATTGCGGTTCGTCTTGCGGCCAACCGATGGCTGAAGAACCAGGTTCACGCCTTCCTCGGTCGTTGCGAGCACCGACCCTTCCTCGCGCGGATCATAGTAGATCGTCTTTTCGAACGCCTGCGGGAAGGGACCATATTGCCAGCGCAAATCGGTCAGTCGAAGCTGTTCGAACGATGCGACATCGCCGATCATCGTCACGGCGATCTTGATCGTCTCGTCAGGCTGATCCACCCGGCCATGCAGGACCGAGAGCAGGAAGTGGAGCTTTTCGAGATTGTGCGCGGTGCGTCGCAATGCCGTTTCGTCGCCCTGACTGAAAACGACGACGTGCGGCGTTTCCGCCATTCGCCAGTCGCTCATCTCCACCCTGGATTCGCGGCTTCGGTTGCCCGTGACGACGATGGTCGAGTCGCCATTCTTCACCGGTGCCGCAAGCTGCGCTTGCGCCGGGACGCTGACGGCCACACCCAGGATGAAGAGCAACCACCGCTTCATTTGTCAGAAGCCCCGCACTACCTCAAAGCATTCGGATGTACATTAAGCTCCTGACCGAACCCGAAATCAAGTCATTCCGAGACCAGGGTACCGGTACAGACGATCTTCAAGCACCGTCTGTAAGAATGCTTGCTCCCATTCTGGACCGTCGAGCTCACTCGGTGCCCTGACAGTCACGCCGATTTACTAGCGCTGTTTATGAACCGGTTCGGTTCTCCGGGGATGCGAACGCGCCGGAAACGGGGCTTGGGAGTCGTTAGGAACCCGTGTGAGGCAAGCTGAGACGAAGCTTTGGCGGAAGAGGTGGGATTCGAACCCACGGTAGAGTTACCCCTACGCTGGTTTTCAAGACCAGTTCCTTAAACCACTCGGACACTCTTCCGCACCGCATCCGCGCCGCCGCGATGGCGGAGGGGCGTGTGCGACCGGCATCTAGGTCGGGGTGGACCGTTGCGCAACTCTTTCGCACGCAGGGGGTCGGCTGTTCGACATGGCTTGCCACGATCGCCCGGCTCGGGCAGCGCTGCGTCATGGATCTCGATGCGATGCTCACCCATTATTTCGGCACGACCGATCTCGATACGCTGGATACGATCGCGATCGATGACGGTCTGGAGCGCGTCCGGATTGCGTTCGGGACGGAGCGCGAGACCGGCCGGCGGTTTGCGCTGTGGGCCGTGCTGGCGACGCTCGGCGATGCGCCCGACCCTCGTGACGCGTTCAAGACCGCGACCGAGCAACAGGCTGCGCAGGCCTATGTGCGCGCGCTGCGGACGGCGGACACGCTGGACGACTAGCCCCCCGTGGGGGCAGACGGATAGCTTTGGCAAGGCGGGCGTTGGGGACGCAACTCCCGACAGTCTAGCGAAAGCGAGCCCCATGCACATCGATCTCTCCGGACAGACGGCTATCGTCACCGGTGCAAGCTCCGGCCTCGGACGCGCCGCCGCGCTGCTCTTCGCGCAGGCCGGCGCGCGCGTCGCGGTCAATTACAACAGCAATCGCGAGGCGGCGGACGACGTGGTCGCGCGGATCGTGGCGGGCGGGGGCAAGGCGTTTGCCTGTCAGGCCGATACCGCGGACGAGGATGCCGTCCTCCGGCTGTTCGACGAGACCGTGTCGCGGTTCGGCGGCGTCGACGTCGTGTTCGCCAATGCCGGCATGCAGAAGGATGCGGGCTATGCGGACATGACGCTCGCGGACTGGAGCCGCGTCATCGACGTCAACCTGACGGGCCAGTTCCTCGTGTCGCGCGAAGCGGTACGCCGGTTCCGCGCGCAGGGTGATCGCGGCTTTGGCCGGGCGATCGGCAAGATCCTGTTCATGAGTTCGGTGCACGAGACGATCCCCTGGGCGGGACATGCAAACTATGCAGCGTCAAAGGGCGGCAGCGGGATGCTGATGCGGACACTGGCACAGGAGGTCGCGCAGGAGCGGATCCGGGTCAATGCGCTGGCGCCCGGCGCGATCGCGACCGACATCAACGCCGATGCGACCAAGGGCGATGCCGCCGACGCGCTGCTCGAGCTCATCCCCTATGGACGAATCGGCGAACCCGACGATGTCGCGCGTGCGGCGCTGTTCCTGGTGTCCGATGCCGCGGACTATATCATCGGATCGACGCTGACCGTCGACGGCGGGATGAGTCTGTATCCCGGTTTCCGCGACAACGGCTGACCGCGCTGGAGACATTGCCGCGACCTGCGAGGGTCGCGGTTGGCGTCAGGCCTTGAACAGGTCCTTGTACTGGCGTGGCTGTGAGCGGAGATACTGGTTGGGCGCCTTCACATGGCCGCCGAGATGTGCGGCGGCATGCCACGGCCAGCGTGGATCGTAGAGCAGGGTCCGGGCTAGCGCGACGAGATCGGCGTCACCGGTACCGATGATCGCCTCGGCCTGTTCATAGTCGGTGATCAGGCCGACCGCGACGACGGGGATGCCGACCGCCTGCTTGACCTGACGCGCCAGCGGGACCTGATAGCTCGGGCCGACCGGGATCTGCTGGTCCGGGCTGAGGCCCCCGCTCGAGACGTGGATCGCGTCGCACCCGCGAGCCTCAAGCGCCTTTGCGAAGGCGACGGTCTGTTCACCGTCCCAGCCACCCTCGACCCAGTCGGTGCCCGATACGCGCATCGTCACCGGGCGATCCGCCGGGAAGGCGGCGCGGACCGCGTCGTAGATTTCGAGCGGGAAGCGCATCCGGTTCTCGAGGCTGCCGCCATAGTCGTCGTCGCGGTGGTTGGCCAAGGGCGAGAGGAACTGGTGGAGCAGATAGCCGTGCGCGGCGTGCAGCTGGATCGCATCAATCTCGAGGCGAGCCGCGCGCGTCGCCGCGGCGGCAAACGCGTCGCGCAGTCGCGCCAGCCCCTCGCGATCGAGCGCCGTCGGCGGCGTATCGTCGGGCAGGAAACCGGCCGGGGAGGGGGCTTCGGTCTGCCAGCCCTGCTCAGCGTCGGGCGCGATCTGACCGCCGCCCTTCCAGGGCACCTCGCACGACGCCTTGCGTCCGGCATGCGACAGCTGGATGCCGATCGGCATGTCCGACCAGCGGCGCACGCTGTCGAGTGTCCGCGCGATCGCCGCTTCGCTCGCATCGTCATACAGCCCGACATCGGCATAGGTGATCCGCCCCTCGGGCGTCACGGCGGCGGCTTCGAGCATCATCAGGGCCGCGCCCGACAGCGCGAGATGCCCGAGATGGATCAGGTGCCAGTCGGTCATGCAGCCGTCGACCGCCGAATATTGGCACATCGGCGCGATGACGATCCGGTTGGCGAGATCGAGCTTGCCGACCTTGAACGGCGTGAAGAGCTGCGGACCGCTCATGCGGCGACCGCCGGAACGATAGAAGTGGCGCGCATCGTGAGAACCTCGTGCGATGGGGAATGCGCGTCAACGCGCCGGGCCGGGATAGGAGCCGGCCAAGAAGCGAACCGCCACCTGGCCCAGGCCCGCGGATGGTCCCCGCCGTCCCGGCGCGTGCCGGAACGACAGGGTGGGACAGGGCTGTTTAGAACTTGGCGCCGAGCTCGACGCCGTAGAAGCGCGGTTCGCCGGCGATATAGGTGGGGATGCCGAAGCCGCCGCCCGTGTTGCCCGCGTCGATCAGGTACCGCTTGTTCGTCAGGTTGCGCGCAAAGCCGCCGACGCGGTAGCGCCCGTCCGCAAGCTCGATACCCGCACGCAGGTTGACCAGCGTATAGCCGCGCTGGCTGATAGCGGCGCTGTTGGGCAGTTCGAAGAACACCTTTGACCGGTAATTCGCGCTCGGCGTCGCATAGAAGACCGCGCCGCCGACGGGCAGCCGGAGCGTCGCGCCGCCCGAGGCCGTGGTGCTCGGCTGGAGGCGGAAGCGGTTGCCGGCAAAGGTGCCCGCAGGCTGGTCCGCGATCCCGCCGTCGAGATAGGCGAAGGTCCCGAACACCGACAGATACTGGCCAAGCGCCAGATTGCCCTCGAGCTCGACGCCGACATTCTTCGCCGAGCCCGCGCTGCGCGTGACCGCAACGACCGCACCATTGGCGGGATTGACCTCGTTCACCGAGACCTGGAACCCGTCATAGGTCTGATAGAAGACCGATGCCGCGCCGGTGAACGGACCGACGCGCCCCTTGATACCGCCTTCGTAGTTCCAGACATTTTCCTCAGGCACGATCTGAAGATTGGGGCGTACGCCATTGACGGCGTTGAGTGCGGCCAACTGGACGACCGGCGAGCGCCGGCCCTTGCTGATCGTGCCGTAGAGGCTGACATCGTCGTCGAGCTTCAACAGCGCATTGAAGCGCGGGAGGATCGCGGCGAAGCTCTGGTCCGCTTCGAACTTCACGCCATTGGTGTTCGCGGTCCCGAGCAGGCTGGTGCGGACGCCCAGCGCGGCGAGGATCTGAGAGTTGGGCTGGATCGACGAATAGCCCGACTGACGATCCTCGATCAGGATGCGCGCGCCGGCGGTCAGCTCGAGCGCCGGGATCGGGATATAGGTCGCATCGGCGAACACCGAATAGGTGTCGTTGTTGCCGTAATTGGTGAACTCGGACGAATAGGGGATCTGCGTCGAACGGCCGCCGGTGAGGATCGCGGTGGCGCGGGTCGCAGCCGGGATCGTGCCGTTGGCGGCGACACAGCCCGGGCCGGTCGGGATGCCGGCACCGTTCAGCGCGGTGCGGAACGGCTGATAGGCCGCAGCGATCGAGCAAGCGATATAGGTGCCCTCCTCGGTCGAGAAGGGGACGCGCTGCGACCCGTTTTCGAAGAAGGCGTTCCACCCGAACGACGCGCGATATTTCGGGCCGTCGAACGCGAAGCGGCTCTCATGGCTCCACTGGTCGCCCTTCGCATCCTCGGCGAATTCGAGATACCAGGCCGGGCCGCCATCCGCGTCGAAAATCTCGAGCGCGTCGAAGCGGCGATAGCCGTTGACGGTGGTGAAGGTGATGCCGGGCGACAGATCGACCGACACCGTCAGGTTGGCGTCGTAGACGTTGCGGTCGAGACCGAGCTTGCGCGCACCGAGCGCCGTCGCGCTGAACGGCGAACCCGAAAGTTCGGCATTGCCGTAATCGCCGGTCTGGCCGCCGGTCGGGGCATGCGCGCGGCTCTTGAACGCGGTGCCGGGATTGCGCTGACCGTCATAGGTCAGGACGAGGTCGGCGGTGATCGCATCGTTCGGCCGGAAGCGCAGCGAGCCGCGGATGCCGCGCTGGTCCTGCCCGTTCAGATCGTCCTGATCGACCTTGCCCTGGTTCTGGTTGGGGATGTTCGCATCACCGGCGATGTTGCGGACATAGCCGTCGCGATATTTATAGGCGAAGGCCAGGCGCCCCGACAGCACGTCGTTGCCGGCGTTGATAAAGCCCGACACCTGCGTCCTGTTGTAATTACCATAGGAGCCGGTGATCGCACCCGAGGTGCCGGGCTGCGGCTTGGCGGAGATGAGGTTGATCGCACCGACCGCGGCGGCGGTGCCGAACAGCGTCGCCTGCGGGCCCTTCACGACTTCGATCCGCTCGAGATCATAGAGGTCCTGATAGGCGCCGCGCGAGCGGCTGATGTCGACGCCGTTATAATAGAGCGTCACGCGCGCACCCTGCTGCGACGAGCCATTGTCCGAGGTGATGCCGCGGATCACGAAGCCGGGGTTGTTCGCGCTCTGCTCCTGGATCTGCAGGCCGGGAATATAGGCGGCGACCTCGGACAGCGAGTTGACGCCGATATCCGCCATCTTCGCGCCGGTGAGCGCGGTGACGGTCAGCGGCACGTCCTCGATCCGCTGTTCGCGCTTCTGGGCGGTGACGACGATGTCGCCGCCGCCCGTCACGTCGGCGCGGGCGGCCGGGCCGGTCGCCGGATCGGGTGCGACGATCGCCTGGGCAAGCGCACCCGTCGAACAGGATGCAGCAAGCGCGGCCAGAGCCAGGCGCGTAGAAATAGTCGTCATGAAGTCCCCCGATTGTCAGTGAGCGAGCACCTAGGGCGGGGTCGTTACGGTTCCGCGTCGGATACATGACCCGCGCGTGACGGCCTGTCATCGCGGCGTAACACCGTCGCAACGTGACTGACGCCGAGCGCCCCTAGCAGGCGGCATCACCGCAAAAGGCACTGTTATGACGATCAATCGCCGCGACGCCCTCACGCTCTTCGGCTCAGGCTCCGCGCTCGCGCTTCCTGGCCTTGCCACCGCGGCGCGCACGAACGGCAGCGCGGGGGCAGCGCGCTTCGACCACGGCGTGGCGAGCGGCGATCCCTCCGCGGACGGCGCCATCCTGTGGACCCGCGCGACCCCGCAGGATCCGCAACAGGCGGGCGATATCGCGCTGACCTGGCATGTCGCACTGCGCGAGGGCGATACGCCCCTCCGTTCGGGCCGTATCGCGGCGCGTGCCGCGCGCGACTTCACCGCCAAGGTTGCGGTGACGGGGCTGAAGCCCGGAACCGAGTATCGCTACTGGTTCGAAACCGCGGCGGGCACGCGCTCGCCCGTCGGCCGGGTCCGCACGCTGCCCCGCGGCGCGGTGGCGGATGTCGTCATGGGCGTGGTGTCGTGCCAGCTCTACCCCGGCGGGTTCTTCAACGCCTATGCTTCGATCGCGAAACTCGACCGGCTCGACGCGGTGCTGCATCTCGGCGACTACATCTATGAATATGCCATCGACGGCTATGGCGGCGACATCGGCAAAAAGATCGGCCGTCTGGTCGAGCCCACGCATGAGATCCTGACGCTCGCCGACTATAGGATGCGTCACGCGCAGGTGAAGCGCGACGCCGACATGCAGGCGGCGCATGCCCGGGCGGCGTTCATCTGCGTGTGGGACGATCACGAGGTCGCCAATGACGACTGGATCGGTGGCGCCGAGAACCATGACCCGGCGACCGAGGGCGACTGGAAGGCGCGCAAGGCCGCGTCGATGCAGGCCTATTTCGAATGGATGCCGATCCGCGACCCGAAGCCCGGCGAGCCGTGGGAAGCGATCAACCGCAGTTTCGAGTTCGGCGAACTCGCGACGCTGGTGATGGTCGAGACGCGGCTGCTCGCGCGGAGCAGGCAGGTCGCGGCAAAGGGCGAGGCGATTGCGCCTGCAGAATATGCCCCGATGATGGCGGAGCGCGCGCAGCCGGGTCGCGAAATGCTGGGCGCACCGCAGCTCGCCTGGATCGAGCGGACGATGGCGGCGTCGGTCACGGCGGGCAAGCCATGGCAGGTACTCGGCAACCAGGTGGTGATGGCGCGCGTCGCCGGCCCCGATCTCGAGAAGCAGCTCGGCCCCGATCGCTTCGCCGCGATGATGGCGCGGCTCCCGGAGAAATGGCGCACGGCGCTGATGGCGAGCATGGCATCCTATCGCGCGGGTCTGCCGTTCAACTTCGACAGTTGGGACGGCTATCCTGCAGCACGCGAACGGCTTTATGCCGCGTTCAAGCGGTCGGGGTCGCGACCGGTCGTGCTGTCGGGGGATAGCCATGCCGGCTGGGCGAACGATCTGCACGATGCATCGGGGAAGCTCGTCGCGGTCGAATTCGGCGCGACCGCGATCACCAGTCCGTCCTATGGCTCGCTGATCCCGGGAATCGGCACGCTGATCGCCGACGCCAATGACGAGGTCCGCTTCTGCGACCAGGATCGCAAGGGGTACATCGTCCTGACGCTGACGCCGGACCATGCCACCGCGGACTTCAAGACGGTATCGACCGTTGTTGCCAAGCCGTTCGAGGAGGCGAGCGTCGCGCGGTTCCGCGCCTCGGCCGCAGCCCCGGAAGCGAAACTCGAGCAGCTTGGATAGCGGCGGCGACGCACCGGGTGACGCCGATCGGGGTCACCCGCTTTGCACGAGACCGCCGGTAATTTCTCGTCGACAGGGAAAAGAAACCGAACCGGGAACATTGGCGAGAGCAGGCGGGTTTTCGCCCTGACACGCCGCCGCGCTGCTAGAATGGTGGAGGTTGGCGTCAATCTGGGGGCTCGCTTTGCATCTTCTGCCTGATACGCTCGAGGCCGGTTCGGCCTATCCGCTCGGCGCCACGTTCGACGGGCTCGGGGTCAATTTCGCGGTCTATTCGGCCAATGCCGAGAAGATCGAGCTGTGCGTCTATGACGACAGCGGCCGCCGTGAACTGAAGCGCTACGTCCTGCCCGAATGGACCGACGAGGTGTGGCACGGCTATCTCCCCGATGCGCAGCCGGGGCTGTCCTATGGCTATCGCGCTTATGGCCGGTACGCGCCCGAAGAAGGCCACCGGTTCAATCCTAACAAGCTGCTGCTCGATCCCTATGCCAAGGCGATGACGGGCGAGTTGCGCTGGACCGACGCGATGTACGGCTATCAGGTCAAGTCGGCGCGCGAGGATCTTAGCTTCGATCGACGCGACAATGCGCTGACCATGCCCAAGGGAGTCGTGACCGACAGCCATTTCGACTGGTCGCGCGACGTCCGCCCGAACACGCCTTGGTCCGAGACGGTCATCTACGAGGCGCACGTCAAGGGTCTGACCAAGTTGTTCGACGAGGTGCAGCCGTCCGAACGCGGGACCTTCGCCGCGCTCGGCAATCCCAAAGTCATCGATCATCTGAAGCGGCTGGGCGTGACCGCGCTCGAGCTGTTGCCAATCCAGAGCTATACGCAGGATCGTTTCCTGCAGGAGAAGGGGCTGAGGAATTACTGGGGGTACAACACCCTCAACTTCTTCACGCCCGAACGCTCCTTTTTTGCTACCGACAGCCACAACGAACTGCGCCGGTCGATCCGCCGTCTTCATGCGGCGGGGATCGAGGTGATCCTCGACGTCGTCTACAATCACACGTGCGAGGGGTCCGAGCAGGGGCCGACACTGTCGTGGCGCGGGCTCGACAATGCGAGCTATTACCGGCTGGTCAAGGATCAGCCGCGCTTCTCGATCAACGACACGGGGACCGGCAACACGCTGAACCTGACCAAGGCGCGGGTGATCCAGATGGTGGCGGATTCGCTGCGCTACTGGGCGACCAGCTTCGGGATCGACGGGTTCCGTTTCGATCTCGGGCTGACGCTGGGGCGGACCGATACCGGCTTCGATCCGGGCGCCGGCTTCTTCGACGTGCTGCGCCAGGATCCGGTACTGGGCAGGCTGAAGCTGATCACCGAACCGTGGGACATCGGTCCGGGTGGCTATCAGCTCGGCAATTTCCCCCCGGGCTTTGCCGAATGGAACGACAAGTACCGCGATACCGTCCGCAAGTTCTGGCGCGGTGACCATGCGCAGCGCGCGGATCTGGCGGCGCGGCTGACCGGGTCGGCGGATCTGTTCGATCGCCGTGCGCGGCGCCCCTGGGCGAGCGTCAACCTGCTCGGCGCGCATGACGGCTACACGCTCGCCGACACGACGGCCTATGAGGAACGGCACAACGAGGCGAATGGCGAGGACAATCGCGACGGCCATTCGAACAATTGCTCGCGCAACTGGGGTGTCGAGGGGCCGACCGACGATCCCGCGATTGCGGAGACGCGCAAGCGGGTCGCGCGCTCGATGCTGACGACGCTGTTCGCCTCGCTCGGCACGCCGATGCTCGTCGCGGGCGACGAGTTCGGGCGGACGCAGGGCGGCAACAACAACGCCTATTGCCAGGATAACGAGATCAGCTGGCTCGACTGGACGCAGGCGAAGACCCCCGAGGGCGAAGCATTGATCGACTTCACCGCGCGGCTGGCCGCGTTGCGGCGCGACTATCCGATGCTGCGCGCGGGCAATTTCCTCTACGGCGAGGATACCCCGGCGGAGGGTCTGAAGGACATCGAATGGTGGGACGAGCGCGGTGTCCAGCTGTCGCCTGAGGACTGGGAAAACACCAATGGCCGTGCGCTGACGATGCGTCGTGCGGCGCTGTGCGAGGATGGCAGGATCCAGGTCGTGTCGTTGCTGCTGAACGCGTCGGAGGGTCCGCTGACCTTCACCATGCCACCGCCCTCCGAGGTCGAGCGTATGGTACTGATCGACAGCGCCAAGCCCGATCAGCTACCGATGCCGATCACCGACAGCTATGACCTCGCACCACAGGGTGCGGCGCTGCTGTCCTGGACGATGGATCCGGCATGAGCGCGTGGGGCGCGACGCCGGCGAACGGCGGCACGGCGTTCCGGCTCTGGGCGCCCGATGCCGACCGGGTGACGCTGGAGATCGACGGGGCTGCGCCGACGTCGATGGACGGGCAGGCCGACGGATGGTTCACCGCGACCGCCGATGTCGGCGCAGGGGCGCGCTATCGCTTCCGGATCGGCGAGGACCTGGCCGTTCCCGACCCCGCCTCGCGCCAGCAATCGGGGGGTGTGCATGGCTGGAGCGTTACCGTCGATCCCGCTGCGTATCGCTGGCAATCGACTGACTGGCGCGGGCGGCGCTGGGAGGAGCTGGTGATCATGGAAGTCCATGCGGGAAGCATGGGCGGTTTCGCCGGGATCACCGCACGCCTGCCCGAGATCGCCGCGCTCGGCGTGACCGCGATCGAGCTGATGCCGGTCGCGGCGTTCGGCGGCACGCGCAATTGGGGCTATGACGGCGTCCTGCCCTATGCGGTCGCCGAGAGCTACGGCACGCCCGACGATCTGCAGGCGATGGTCGACGCCGCCCACGCGCTGGGCGTCGCGGTGCTGCTCGATGTCGTTTATAATCACTTCGGGCCCGACGGGAATTATCTCGGCGCCTATGCCGGATCGTTCTTTCACAAGGACGTCGACACCCCCTGGGGCGGGGCGGTGGCGGTCGATGTCGAGCCGGTTGCGCGCTACTTCATCGACAACGCACTGATGTGGCTGACCGACTACCGGATCGACGGTCTTCGGTTCGATGCCGTCCACGCGATCGACAATGACCGGTTCCTCGACGCGATGGCGGCTGAGATCCGCGCGACGGTGACCGACCGGCCGGTTCACCTCGTCCTCGAAAACGAGCGCAACGACGCCGATCGACTGCGGCCGGGCGGCTATGACGCGCAGTGGAACGACGATTTCCACAATGTCCTTCACGTGCTGCTGACGGGCGAGACCAGCGCCTATTACGCCGACTTCGCCGACCGGTCGGCGGAGCGTCTCGCGCGGTGCCTGGGCGAAGGGTTCATCTATCAGGGGGAGGGGTCGGCCAATCATGACGGCCGGACGCGCGGGACGCCGAGCGCGCACCTGTCCCCGACCGCGTTCGTGTCGTTTCTCCAGAACCACGACCAGATCGGCAACCGGGCGCTTGGCGAGCGGCTGACGCGGCTCACCGATCACGCGCGGTTGCGTGCGGCGACAGTCCTGCTGCTGCTCTGCCCGCAGATCCCTCTGCTGTTCATGGGGGACGAGACGGGGAGCGAGACGCCGTTCCTGTTCTTCACCGACTTCCATGACGAGCTGGCAGATGCGGTGCGCGATGGCCGGCGCCGGGAATTCGCGAAGTTTGCCGCGTTCGCCGACGAATCCGCCCGCGCGGCGATCCCCGATCCGAATGCGCGCGCGACCTTCGAGGCGTCGGTTGCTGCGCCTGGTCCCGACGCCGATGCGTGGCGCGATCTTTATCGCACGCTGACCGCGGTCCGGCAGCGCGCGATCATACCGCGCCTGTCCGGCACGCGCGCGATGGGCGCGGAGGCGATCGGGCCGGCAGCGGTCGTCGCGCGCTGGACGCTGGGCGACGGCGCGGTGCTCACGATCGCGCTCAATCTCGGCGAGGATCCGGTCGCATTTCCGGAGGCCTCCGGCGAGATGCTGTTCGCGCAGGGCGATGCGGGGCAGCCCGCGAGTGTCGCCGTGTGGCTGGCGGCATGAGCCTGCTCCACGACCTCGCCGCCGCCGCTGGTCTGCAGCCCCGGTGGCAGGATGCCGGCGGGCGTGCGCAGACCGTAGCCGACGAGGCGTTGCGAGCGATCCTGAGCGCGCTCGGGCTTCCAGCCGACTGCGACGCAGCGATACGCGCCAGCCTGGCTACCGCACGCGCGGCGCGTGCCGAACCTCCGTCGTTCGTCTCGGCAGATATCGGTGCGCGGGTGTCGGTTGGAGCAGGCGACGGACCTGCCATCCTGACGTTGGAGGACGGGTCGTCGCGTGCCGTGACGATCGTCGACGGGCAACTGCCGGGCATCACGGAGCCGGGATACCACATGCTCACGATCGGCGGCCGGGACATCCGGCTCGCGATCGCGCCACCGCGCTGCGTCACGATTGCGGATGTCGACGCAGGTGGGCGTCTCTGGGGCCCGGCGGTGCAGATCCCGGCCCTGCGCGACGGCCGGGGCACCGAGTTCGGCGACTTCGGCACGCTTGCGGACACGGTGCGCGCGTTCGCGACGCGCGGTGCCGATGCGGTGGCGATCAGCCCGACACATGCGCTGTTCCCGGCGGATGCGACCCGCTTCAGCCCCTATGCCCCGTCGAGCCGCCAGTTCCTCAACGTCATGCTCGCCGATCCGTCCATGATAGCCGGCGATGCGCCAGCGGACGCAGGGTCGCCGCCCGCGCTGATCGACTGGGCGGGCGCGATCCCGGATCGCCTCGCCGCGCTGCGTCGACGGTTCGACACGTTGCCGGACACCGTACGGGCCGAGGTCGAGGCGTTCGCGGCAAGGGGCGGCAGTGACCTGCGCTTCCACGCCGCGTTCGATGCGCTTCACGCGCATTTTCTTGCGCAGTCGGGCGCCCGGGGATGGCAGGACTGGCCCGCTGCCTATCAGGATCCCGATGGCGCCGCGGTGGCCGCGTTCATGACCGAGCAGCGCGATACGTGCGACTTCTATGTCTTCCTTCAGTGGCTGGCGGATACCGGGCTTGAACGGGCGCAGCGCACGGCACGTGATGGCGGCATGGCGGTCGGTCTGGTCGCGGATCTCGCGGTCGGCATGGATCCGGGCGGCAGTCATGCGTGGCGGCGGCGGGGTGATCTGCTGAACGGCCTGTCGATCGGCGCGCCACCCGACCCGCTCGGCCCCGACGGGCAGGCCTGGGGCATCACCGGATTCGATCCGCGCGCGCTGGTGGCAAACGGCTTCGCGCCGTTCATCGCGACGATCCGCGCGGGTCTGGCGCATGCCGGCGGGCTTCGCATCGATCACGCCTTTGGCCTGCGCCGGCTATGGGTGGTGCCGGACGGCGCGTTGGCGGCGGACGGGGCGTATCTCGACATGCCCTTTGCCGACATGATGCGGATCATCGCGATCGAATCGCACCGCGCGCGCGCGATTGTCATCGGCGAGGATCTGGGGACCGTGCCCGACGGGTTTCGCGAGGCGATGGACACGCGGGCGATGCTGGGGATGCGCGTGCTCTTGTTCGAGCGCGACGGCGACGGTGATTTCATTCCCCCCGACTCCTGGTCGGTTGATGCGGTCGCGATGAGCGGGACGCATGATCTCGCGACGATCGCGGGCTGGTGGCAGGGTCGTGATATCGCCTGGAACTGGGCCCTTGGCCGGACCAGCGAGGCCGCCGACGAGGCGGCCGACCATGCCGCCCGCGCTGCGGATCGGTCCCGGCTGTGGACCGCGCTCGGTGCGCCGGGGCCACAGCCCGATCCGAGCGACACCGCGCCGGTCGTCGACGCCGCGCTGGCGCATGTCGCACGGACGCCTTGCGGGCTGGCGATCTTCCCGCTCGAGGACCTCGTCGGCCTCGTCGAGCAGCCCAATCTTCCCGGCACGATCGATGAACACCCCAATTGGCGGAGACGCATGCCAGACACCACCGACGCGCTCCTCGCGCGCCCCGAGATCGCCGCGCATCTTGCCCTGATCGCCACGGCACGCGCGTCATGACGCCGCGCGCAACCTATCGGATGCAGTTCCACAAGGACTTCACCTTCGCGGACGCCGAGGCGCAGGTGCCCTATCTGGCCGCGCTCGGGATCAGCCATCTCTACGCCTCGCCGATCGCGACGGCACGATCCGGATCGACGCACGGCTATGACGTTGTCGATCCGACCCGGATCAATCCCGAACTGGGCGGCGAGGCGGGATTTCGCGGGCTCGTCGACCGGTTGAAGGCGCACGGCATGGGCATGATCGTCGACATCGTCCCCAATCACATGGGTGTGGCGGGCGGCGAGAATGGCTGGTGGAACGACGTTCTCGCGAACGGGGCGTCGAGCCATTATGCGCACTTTTTCGATATCGACTGGCGCGAGCCAGTGCTGCTCCCGATCCTGGGCGATCCGGTGTCGGTGGCGATCGCGCAGGGTGCGCTCAGCGTCGAACTGGTCGACGATGTGCCGATGCTGGTCGCTTATGGCGAGCACCGTCTGCCGCTCCGTCCCGAGGATCACGCGACCGCCACGAGCGACGACCTGGCCGTGTTGCTCGATCGGCAGCATTACCGGCTGGCATCGTGGCGCACCGCGAACGACGATCTCAACTGGCGACGGTTTTTTACGATCAACGATCTCGCCGGACTGCGCGCGGAAGACCCCGCAGTGTTCGAGGCGAGCCACCGCCTGTATCTCGACCTCTATGCCGAGGGGCTGATCGACGGTGTCCGGGTCGATCATGTCGACGGACTGACCGACCCCGCCGGCTATTGCCGAATGCTGCGCGCGCACTTCGACGCGATCACGCTAGCTGGCGCGGATCCGGCCTATATCGTCGTCGAGAAGATCCTCGCGGAGGGCGAACCGCTAGCCACCGACTGGGGAATCGATGGTACCAGTGGGTATGACTTCATGGCGCAGGTCACCGCGCTGTTGCATGACGAGGACGGCGCCGCACCGCTCGCCGAGCTCTGGGCGGATATCAGCGGGCGGTCGGCCGCGTTCGAGCCCGAGGATCTGCGCGCGCGTCAGGACATGCTGTCCTGGCAGTTCGAGGGGCAGCTTGCCCGATGCGTCGCGGCGTTCGTCGCGCTGGCGCGGTCGACGCCAACGGGCGACGGGGTAACCGCGGGGATGATCCGGCGGGCGGTCGAGCGCATGCTCTGGGTCTTCCCGGTCTATCGCACCTATGGCACCGGCATCGCGGCACCCGCCGCCGATGCCGCGATCCGGGCGATCGTGCGCGAGCGGGTTGCGACGCATCTGGCACCCGGCGAAGGACCGGTCGTCGACCTGATCCTCGACTGGCTGGCTGGCGAAGGTCCGGGCGACCCGGATCTCGCAGCGGCCGCGGTGCGGCGGTTCCAGCAACTCTCGGCACCGATCGTGGCGAAGGCCGTCGAGGACACCGCCTTCTACCGCTATGGCCGGTTGCTGTCGCGCAACGACGTCGGGTTCGACCCTGCGGCCTTCACGTTGCCCATCGAGGCGTTTCATGCCGCGATGGCGGAGCGCGCCGCCTGTTGGCCGCGTGCGATGCTGGCGTCGGCGACGCATGATCACAAGCGTGGCGAGGACGTCCGTGCACGTCTCGCGGTGCTGAGCGAGATCCCGGTGCGCTGGTGTGAGACCGTGACGGGCTGGCTCGCCGCGGCGGCCGCTATCGACGACGCGGTGGATGCAGGCGATGCCTATATGCTGCTGCAGACGCTGTTCGGCGCGTGGCCCGAGGGGCTGCAGATCGATGACCGCGCAGGGCTTGCCGCTTTTGCCGAACGCATCGTCGGGTGGCAGGAAAAGTCGCTGCGCGAGGCCAAGCTGCGGTCGTCCTGGGAGGCGCCGGACGAGGCCTATGAGGAACGCTGTCACGTACTCGCCCGCGCCTTGCTCGACCCGGGCCGTTCCGCGGCGTTTCTGCGCGATCTGCATGATCTGGTCGAAGCGACCGCGGCGGCGGCGCAGGCGAATGCGCTCGTTCAGACGGCGCTGCGTTACACCGTGCCGGGGGTCCCCGATCTGTATCAGGGCACCGAACTGGCGGATCTCAGCCTGGTCGATCCGGACAACCGCCGGCCGGTGGATTATGCCTGCCGCGCGCGGCTGCTCGGGCACGATGCGCCTGCAAAGCTCGCGCTGATCGCCCGCCTGCTCGCGACCCGGGCGGACGCACCCGAGATCTTCGCCCAGGGTGACTACGCCCCTCTCGACGTGACCGGACCGCGTGCCGCGCATGTCCTCGCTTTTGAGCGCCGCGCGAACGGACAGACCTTGCGGGTTGCGGTCTCACTACGCTGCGCGGCGGAATTGCTCGATCAGTCGGGGGCGGCGGTTCCTGCGGCATGGTGGGGTGAAACCCGGCTCGCCACCGGCGAGCGCGCAGCCGACCTTTTCGTGGACGGACCGGTCTTCGTCGCGGTGAGCAACTGATCCGGAGGGCGTCCCGCACAGCGCGGGACGCAGCTTATTTGCCGGCGAGATACGCGGCGATCAGGTCGATCATGTCCTCGGGGATGCGGCGCGCGATCACCGGCATCGTCGCCTGCGACTTGCGCGCGTCTACCACCGTCTCGTCACCCCGCCAGTTGCGCAGGCGCTGTGCGATGTAGGTGGCGCTCTGCCCGGCAAGAATTGGATAGGGCTTGCCCGGCGCGTGGCAGCTGGCGCAGGCGGGAAGCTGCTTGGCAGGCAGGCCCTCGCGGACGATCCGCGCGGCATTCACGCTGCCCGAGGCTGTGGTCGTGCCGAGACCCGGCATGGCGGCGAAATGCCGCGCGAGCCGCGTCATCTCTCCGGGCGTCAGTGTCGCGGCGGCGTTGGCCATGACCGCGCTCTGGCGCTTGCCAGTCGCATAGGCCTGGAGCGCAGCACGCAGATAGACGGGGCTCTGGCCCCCGAGCACGGGCATGTCGGGCTGGCCACGGCCGCGGCCGTCCGTGCCATGACAGCCGGCGCAGACGGCGATACGTGCTGTGTCAGGACCGGCGGTACCGCTGCCGGGGACTTCGGTCAGGGCGCGATAGGTCGCAGGCGACATCTCCGGCAACAGGCGGACGAACGCGACCATGCGGCGGACCTCGTCGTCGCGGTCCTTGGCCGCCCAGCCGGGCATGCCGGTATATTTGACGCCGTGCTTGAGGATCCAGAAGATCTGCTTGTCGGTCCATTCGCGCGCGTTGACCGCGAGGTCGGGGGCAGGGGGCGTCGCCGCCTGCATCACCGGCAACGGACGCACGCCGGGCGCGCCGTGGCACGAGGCGCAGCTTGCCCTGAACAGGCCCGCCGCGCTGACGAGGCCTTCATTCGCCTTGGGATCGTCGGGCGCGGTGAAGGCGGCGTGCGTGCGCACTGAATTGCGCATCGTCCAGTGAAGGAACCAGTCGGTGATCTTCCAATGACCCGACGAGGCGGCGATGTTGAACACGCCCGACCAGGCGAACAACAGCCCGGCAAGCGCCAGCGCGACGATCGCGGCGATCGCGCGCGCCCAGGTAATGCGGATCGTCATGCCGTCGCGCTCCGTGTCTTCAATACCCCGCCGAGCATCGCGAGCCCGCCGAGGAAATAGCTTGCTGCGCCGACCATCAGCATGACGACGCCGCCGAGCTGCTGATCCTCGAGCGCGTCGAGGCCGTGCGCGGCCGGGTGCATCGCCATCATCGCGTAAAGCGGCCGCGGGGCGAGGCCGACGAGTGCGCCGAGAAGGGTCATGTGCATCGACGTCAGCAGCATCGCCGCGACGCCCGATACGCGCCGGTCGGTCGCGCCACCGGTGCGCGTGCCAAGCACCGCGCTCCAGAGCAGCAGGCCGGCCGCGAGGAAGCTCGCCTGTTCAAGCAGCAGCGCAACCGGCTGCATGTCGACGCGCAGCCGGAGCGCGGGGAGGTGCCAGAGCCACACGACGACCAGCTCGACCAGCGACATGGCCAGCGGAGTGACGATCGTCGGCCAGCGCTCGGCGGGATCGAACCGGCTGCCCGCGATGCCATAGGCGAGGAACGGTGCCGCGACTGCGACGGCGATCATGTGGCCGGTCATGTGGCCGACCATGCCGAGCGGCGCGGCGGCGAACGCCCAGCCGATCGGCGCCAGCGCGACGCCGAGCGCGAGGCTCGCGCGCCTCATCGGCAGTCGCCGAAGACGATCACGGGCAGCGCGGTGAAGATCACCGCGACGAAGCTCAGGCCTGCGAGCAGCCGGGTCGACAGCGCAAGGAAGCGCAGCCGGTCGATCGCGGTCCCCTCGTCATGCGGCGGGGCGTCGCCCGGCGTCTGCGACTGGACACGCGCGATATAGCCCGCGGCGAGGATGCCGAGCAACGCGACGATCGTCGCGATCAGGGTCGCCACGGGAAAGCCCGTCAGCGCTGTCGCCGGCGTGGGGGACTTGGCGCACGTCACCGCGACCCACAGATAGCAGAACAGGAAATGCACGGCCCAGATCGTCGGCGGGACGATCAGCGTCCACAACGTGACCTTCAGGTCGCGCGCCCAGTGTTTCCGATTGTCCTTCGGTGTTGTCATGCGACCCCCGGGAACAGGCCGATCGTGCAGAACGTCACGATGCCCGTCAGTGCGAGGAAATGATGGTAGACGGTGATGTTGCGCAGATCGGCGTCATAGACCGGCGTCATCTTGCCCGCGAGGCTACGCGCGAGCGTATAGGCCTGCATGATCACGCCGATCGCGGCATGCACCGCCGTCCAGATCGCGAGCGTCCAGACGATCGCCGGATAGACATGCAGTTCAGGGTCCATCCCCGAATACCACGGCCCGGCGAGCCCGGCGAACAGGCTCGACAGCGTTGCGACGATGCCTAGGACCAGCAATAGGCGGCCCACGGCGACGTTGCCGCGACGATGCACCTCGCGCGCGCCGACGGTCGCCGCCCAGCCGGTCAACGTCAGCGCCAGCGCGACCATCGGCCAGAATACGCCGGGTCCGTCCAGCCCCGCGCCCGTGGGCGGGAAATTGCTATGGATCGTCCAGAAGAAGAAATAGCCGAAGACGAGCCCCGAAAACGCGGTCGCATCCGCCATCATCGTGATGAACATCGCCCACCAGCCCGGCGCCGATGGCCCCGAGGTATAGAGCGGTACCTCGATCCCGTGACCGATATGCTTGGTCGGCTTTTCGGGGATCTCGGCGGTGCCGGTCCACAGCCACCACAGCACGCAGGCGAGCGTCGCGACGCCGCTGAGCGCTGACAGCAGATAGAGGTGATAGGTCGTCAGGATGAATACGCCCGCCAGTGCGACCGCGGTCATCATCGGCTTCACGCTGGGCGTGCCGAGGCGGATGACCTGCAACGGTCGTGCGTCGAGCACGGTGGTGATGATCGACTCGCGCCGCATCTCCTCCGCGTCGGGCAGGAAGAAACGACCCTCGTCGACCTTCTGGACGAAATTCTTCTGGTCCCAGATCGGATAGCGGCTCTCGATCAGCGGGACCGAGCGGATGCCCCAGTCCTCGTCATCGGGCAGCGCCAGCCATTCGAGCGTCCCTGCGTTCCACGGATTGCGCGGCGCCTTGGGGCGGCGCGGCGACAGCGCGAGGTCGATACAGACGATCAGCACGCCGAGCGCGAACATGTAGGAGCCGGCGGTCGAGGCGAGATTGAGCCCGCCGATGCCGAGTTCCTCGGGGTAGGTGAACACGCGGCGCGGCATGCCGAGCAGGCCCGACAAATGCATCGGGAAGAAGGTCAGGTTCATGCCGACGAACATGATCCAGAACGCGGTCCGCCCGAGCCGATCCGACAGCTTCTTGCCGGTAACCAGCGGCCAATAATAATAGAGCCCGGCGAACAGCGGCAGCAGCGTACCGCCGATCAGCACGTAATGGAGATGCGCGACGATGAAATAGGTGTCGTGTGCCTGCCAGTCGAAAGGCGCGACCGCGACCATCACGCCGGTCAGACCGCCGATCACGAACACCGCAAGGCTGCCGCTCGCGTAAAGCAAGGGAGTCGATTTCTTGACGTTGCCCGCCCACAGAGTCGCGATGAACACGAATATCTGGACGCCGGTCGGGATCGCAACCGCCTCGGACGCTGCCGCGAAGAAGGCGAGGCTGATCTTAGGCAGCCCGGTCGTGAACATGTGGTGGACCCACAGCCCGAAGCTCAGGAACGCGGTGCCGACCGCCGCCAGCACGATCCACGGATAACCCAGCAGATGCCGCTGTGCGAAGGTCGGGATGAGCATCGCGAACAGCGCGATCGACGGCAGGAAGACGATATAGACTTCGGGGTGGCCGAAGATCCAGAACAGGTGCTGCCACAACAGCGGGTCGCCGCCCTTTTCCGCGTTGAAGAACGGCCAGTTGAGCAGCCGCTCCATCTCGAACAGCACGTCGCCTGCGATCAGCGGCGGGAAGGCGAACAGGATCATCACCGCGACGACCAGGATGTACCAGGCGTAAAGCGGCATGAGGTTGAGCCGCATGCCGGGCGGGCGGCATTTGAGCACGCCGACGATCAGCTCGACGGCGGCTGCGACCGACGACACCTCGATGAAGCTGAGGCCCAGCATCCAGATGTCCGCGCCGAGCCCGCTGAGATCGGTCCGCGTCGTCAGCGGCGGATACATGAACCAGCCGCCATCGGGCGCGGCATCGAAGAAGATCGATCCGGAGACGAACACGCCGCCGATCAGGAAGCTCCAATAGCCAAAGCCCGACAGCCGCGGGAAGGGCAGGTCGCGCGCGCCGAGCAGCTGTGGCAGCAGAATGATCGAGACCGCCTCGAACATCGGCACAGCGAACAGGAACATCATCATCGAGCCGTGCAGCGTGAACAGCTGGTTGAACGTGTTCGCGGTGACGAGATCGTTGTTCGGCACCGCCAGCTGCGTGCGCATGATCAGCGCGAGCACGCCCGCGAACAGCATGAAGCCGAACGCGGTCAGCGTGTACCAGACGCCGATCCGGTTGTTGTTGACGTCGGTCCAGCGGAAGAACCAGCCGCTCGGCGGTTTCCAGACCTCGCGCAGGCGATCCTCTTGGCCCTTTCGGACCGCGGGATCGTTCTGGTCGGGGGCGACATAGGCCGGACTGTCGGTCGTCATTTCAGCCCCTGAAGATAGCTGGCGATCTGGTCGGCTTCGGCGGCCGACATCTGCGGGAAGGCGGGCATGCGGACGCCGGGCTTGGTCTTGCCGGGCTCACGCACGAACCGCGCGATATTGGCATGGGTCATCGGCAGGATCCCCGCCGCGAGCGTCGGGCGCGATCCGAAATGCGTCAGGTCGGGGCCGATCTTCGCCGCCGGGCCCACCCCGCGAACGCTGTGGCAGCCGCTGCAGCCATAGCTGGCGAACAGCCTCGCACCGGGCGATGCGGTGACCGTCGCCGGACGCGCCTGCGCGGTGAGCCAGCGCTCGAACGCGGCAGGCTCCATCGCGACGACGTCGAATGCCATCAGCGCATGCCCCAGCCCGCAGAATTCGGCGCAGACGCCGCGATATGTTCCGGCCTTGATCGCGCGGACGACGAGGCGATTGGTACGGCCGGGGATCATGTCCATCTTGCCAGCAAGCCCCGGCACCCAGAAGCTGTGGATGACGTCGGGGCTGCGCAGCGACAGCTCGACGGTGCGGCCGACGGGGAGGCGGAGTTCGTTCGCCGCCTCGACGACCGCGCCGCCGGGCGGGGCGTACCTTATGCGCCACCAGAATTGTTCGCCATCGACGCCGATCCGCAGGTCGGCATCGGCGACCGGTCGGGGGCGCATCGCGGGCAACGCGTAGAGCAGCAGCGCGAGCAACAGGATCGACGGGCCGATCCCGCCAAGCCACAGGACCATCTTCATCCCGCCCTTGTGGGTCAACCGCCCCTCGGGCGCGCGGATCGCATGCCGCATCAGCAGCGCAAGACCCAGTGCAAGCACGACCGCGCCGACGACCAGCACGATGGTGATCGACAGGACCTGATCGGCCTGTTCACCGAACGGAGCCAGCGTCGACTGGTGCCGGTTGCAGGCGCCAAGCGCCGGCAGACAAGCCCAGACGGAAAGTAAACTTGCCTTCCGCATCATCGCCTTAGCTTCCCCTTTGAGCAGGTCCTCTAGCTGTGGCCGAAACGGCGTTAAACCCCTTAAATGAACTTTCCGTCATGAACTGGCACAACCCGGGCGGGGGGGCCTGGCATGTGGACTAGGGCAGGCGGATGAGATCGCGGATACGGCCGGCCAGCGCGTCGATCGCGAAGGGTTTCGTCATAACGTGCATGCCCGGATCGAGATGGCCGTTGCCGACCACTGCATTCTCGGCATAGCCGGTGATGAAGAGGATCTTGAGGTCCGGACGGCCAACGCGCGCGGCATCCGCCATCTGCCGCCCGTTCATCCCCCCCGGCAAGCCGACATCCGTGACCAGCAGGTCGATGCGCGTGTCGGACTGGAGGATCTTCAGGCCGGCAGGCCCGTCCGCGGCCTCGATCGCCGCATAGCCCAGTTCCTCGAGCACCTCGACGACCAGCATGCGGACGGTGGGTTCGTCGTCGACGATCAGGACGGTCTCGCCACGGATAGCGCGCGGGACCTCGGCAAAATCGGGCTGCGGTTCGTCGTCGTCCGACGGACCGAAATGCCGTGGCAGATAGATGCAGATATTGCTGCCTTCGCCGACCTCCGAATAGATCCGGACCTGTCCGCCCGACTGGCGCGCAAAGCCGTAGATCATCGACAGGCCGAGCCCCGTGCCCAGACCCAAGGGCTTGGTCGTGAAGAACGGATCAAAGGCCTTGGCGACGACCTCGGGGGGCATGCCGGTACCGTTGTCGGACACGCAGAGCGAGACATATTGACCGGGATCGAGATCGCGGTCGCGACCCATCCGCGCGTCGATCCAGCGATTGGCCGTCTCGATCGTCAGCCGCCCGCCCGTGGGCATCGCATCGCGCGCGTTGATGCACAGGTTGAGGATCGCATTTTCAAGCTGGTTGGGATCGACGAGCGTCGGCCACAGCCCGGCGGAGGCGACCACCTCAACAGCGACGTCGGGCCCGACCGTCCGGCGCACGAGCTCCTCCAGCCCGCCGATCAATCGGTTGACGTCGGTCGGCCGGGGGTCGAGCGTCTGCCGCCGCGAAAAGGCCAGCAGGCGGTGGGTCAGCGCCGCGGCACGTTTGGCGGCACCCTGGGCAGCGAGCGAGTAACGCTCGACATCGCCCAGCCGTCCCTGTGCGATGCGGATGCCGAGCAATTCGAGGCTGCCCATGATCCCCGTCAGCAGATTGTTGAAGTCGTGTGCCAGCCCGCCGGTCAGCTGGCCCACGGCTTCCATCTTCTGGCTCTGGCGCAGCGCGGCCTCGACATCCATCAACTCGCGGGTGCGCGCGGCGACCTGATCCTCGAGCGTTTCGGTCCAGGCGAGCAGTTCGGCGGCATGCCGGCGGCCATCGTCGATGTCCGTATTCGTGCCGACCCAGCGCGTGATCTGGCCGCCGATGGTCCGTACCGGCTCCGCGCGAGCAAGAAACCATCGGTAGCCGCCATCAGCACTACGCAACCGGAACTCGGCGGCATAGGTAGTGCCCGTATCACGTGCGGCCTGCCACGTCGTCGCCGTGGCTTCGCGATCGTCGGCGTGAACCAGTGACAGCCAGGTGCCGGATCCGGTTAGAGCGCCGGGCGAGATACCGGCATAATCATAGACCTGCTGATTGACCCAGTAGATCTCGCCATCGGGACGCGCCGCCCAGATCAGGCTAGGCACCGCTTGCGCGAAGACGCGGAACTGCTCTTCACTCTCGCGGAGTGCTGCTTCCGCACGCAGCCGCTCGGTCGCCGCACGCACCCGGTCCGCGACCTCGCGCATAAGCTGGAGTTCCTCGTCCGCCCAGACTCGCGGCTGATCGTGATTGGCATAGAGCAGCGCGACGAACGCATCCTGTTCGAGCAACGGCATGTTGACGAACGACCATGCGCTGATCGCCTTCAGGCCGGCAGCACCCGCAGCGGTGCGCGGGTCGCGCTCGACATCGGCGATCACGACCGTGCGCCCTGCCTTCAAATCCTCGATATAGGACCCATAATCGCGGAACTGCAGCATGCCCGCCAGGGTGCAAGTCCCCGGCGCATTCCAGTCCCGCTCGACGGTGATCGTTTCCGCAAGGGTGTCGATCACACCGTAGCCGACCCGACTGACCTGCAGGGCGTGGCCGAGGATTTCGGCCGCTGCATAGGCGATTGCCGCAGGGTCGGTCAGATCGCGAATCGCATCGCCGAGCGCCAGCAACGCGGTTTGCCGCACGTCGGCGAGCTTGCGGGCGGTGATTTCGAAGCTGATCCCGGGAAAACGTAGCGAAGTCCCGTCGGCCGCGCGCTCGCAGCGGCCCTGCGCGATGACCCAGCGGATCGTCCCGTCGCGCTCGAGCAAGCGATATTCGGCTTCGAAGGGGCCGCCCGATTGGACCGCCGCCTCGATTGCCTGCTCGGTACGCGCGCGGTCGTCCGGATGAATACCTTGAAAGAACGTCGTGATCGGTGCGCCCGCCGCCGCGGCTGCCGGATCCACCCCGTACAGCAGAGCGAACCGGGCATCGGCGGTGACGCGATCCCGGGCGATGTCCCAGTCCCAGGTACCGATCCCGCCGCCGGCCGAAAGCGCCAGCTGCAACCGTTCCTCGGCTTCGCGGGCGAGCGTCTCGGTCCTGCGCCGCTCGGTTACGTCGCTCAGCAGCACGACGATCCTGACCGAGCCCGGCTCGCCAATCCGCGCGACCTGTGCATCATAGCGCCGATCGCCCTGCGCCACGCGCGTCTCGAACCGGGTTGCGTGCCCGGTCCGGGCGATCTCGTCGAACGTCCCGATCCAGTCGCCATCCAGCGCGGGCTGCAGCGCGTGCCAGGTCTGTCCGACCGGATCGCGCAGGCCCGTCTGCCGGAGAAATTGCGCGTTCGTCTCGAGGAACCGGCAATCGACCGCGCGATCGCCGTCGAAGATCAGCTCGACCAGCCCGAAGCCGATATCGATCGCGGCAAACACTTCGCGATGGTCGCCTTCGCCGGGACGTCCCGATACGCGCTGACGGTCGTTCCCGGGGACATTGTTCGGACTCGAGGGCATCGAATTTTCTACTCGCAGGAACACCAACTCGGGTCCGGCATACGATCGGCGACGCAGCCGGCGTCACCGGACCCGGGTCGTCAAACGCGAGACAGGCTGTGGTCGATCCCCGGGAAGTTTGGTGTCATGCGGAACGGACGCGCGCGCTGGCGGATGTCAGAGCGGACGCAACCCGTTCGGACCAGGCAGCACAGCCATCGGGCGCGCCGATCAGGTCCTGGCGGATCTCGATCTCCGCATAGAGGCGCCGTGCCGGATAGGCGTGCCGCGGGATCGTATAATCGATTAAGTCCATCCGATAGGGCTCGTTGTCACCCACCACGAGGTCGGGCTCGCCCGCCAGGACCTCGAGCATCGCGAGGGCGAAGCGCGTGTCGCCGCCATCGTGCAGGATTCCGATATGCCAGGGCCGCAATCCCGCCCCGTCCGCGCCGCGCATCGCCGGGGTGAAGCTGTGCAGCGCAACCAGGATCGTCGGTTGTCCGGCGGCATCCCGGCGTGCGATCTCGGCCGCGATCGCCGCATGATAGGGCGCATGGATCACGGCATATCGCGCGGCTCGATCCGCCTCGCTCAGGTCGCGATTGCCGGGGATCGGCGTGCCGTCGCTGGTCTCGGCGATCGCATCGGGTTGCGTCTCGCTCCGGTTGCAGTCGACGACCAGCCGAGAATAGGTCTGATGGATGAAGACCGCGTCGAGCCGGTTCGCCAGCAACCGTCCGACCTCGCCGACGCCGATGTCCCAGCCGATGTGCCGTTCCAGTTCGGCATCGTCGAGACCGAGCGACCCGAGCGACACGGGCACTGAATTTCCAGCATGATCGCCGATCAGGAGGAACGATGATGCGCCTTTCGGGTTGACGATGACGGTTGGAGGCCTGTCTCCTGCCGCGATCAGCGGTCCCTCGGTCCGGTTGGTCATGCGATACGGATCCTGAATGCCATTTCTCACACTTTCTCACGTGACGAGATACACTTACCGGCAACCGGTAGCATTTGGCGAGCACCGTATCATGGTCCGTCCGCGCGAAAGCCATGACCAGCAGCTGATTTCGGCCGAGCTGACCATAACCCCCGAACCGTCGGAGGTGCGGTGGCTGCACGACGTGTTCGGCAATTCGGTGGCGATCGCGACGTTCGATCGCCGTGCGCGCGAACTCGTGTTCGACAGCCGGGTGCGGCTTGATCACAGCCCCGCCGAACTCGCGACGGTCGATATCGAGCAATACGCACGCTCCTATCCGTTCACCTATTCGTCCGAGGACATGCCCGACCTGTTGCGGTCGATCGAGCGCCAGCATCACGATCCGCACCGCGAGATCGATCGCTGGGCGCGGCGGTTCCTCGATCCCTCGGGGCGGACCGATACGCTGGCGATGCTGTCCGACATGACCGCGGCGATCCGGCGCGACTTCACCTATGTGCCGCGCCCCGAAAAGGGGACGCAGTCGCCGATCGAGACGCTTGCCCGGCGCAAGGGTACCTGCCGCGATTATGCGATGCTGATGATCGAAGCGGCGCGCGCGCTCGGCTTCGCGGCGCGGTTCGTGTCGGGCTATGTCTATAATCCATCGAGCCGCGAGCAGCGGACGGGGGGCGGCAACACGCATGCCTGGGTCCGCATCTATCTGCCGGGATCGGGTTGGGTCGAGTTCGATCCGACCAACGGCATCATCGGCAGTCGCGGGCTGATCCGCGTCGCGATCGCCCGCGACATCTACCAGGCCGTGCCGATCTCGGGAAGCTGGGCGGGCTTCCCCGGCAGCTTCCTCGACATGACCGTCTCAGTCGACATCGCCGTCGACGGTCCGGACGTCGCCCCTACAGCCACAACCCCGCTCGCGCCGCAGCCGGTCCGGGCATGAGAAAGACGACCGCATGCTGATCCGCGCCGGCTATGATATTCGCTTCGAAGCCGATGTTCCGACGCCGCTGATGGCGATGCTGAGCCTTCACCCGTCGCGCAACCGCGATCTGGTCACCCCGCACCGGATCGTCGCAAGCCCCGACGTCCCGATCTACGATTATCTCGACGCGTTCGGGAATGTCTGCACGCGCATGACCGTCCCCGCCGGCGGCCTGACGCTGTCGTGCGACTTCACGATCGAGGATGACGGGCAGCCCGACCCAGTCGATCCCGATGCCGTTCAGCATGCCGTCGAGGATCTGCCGGACGAGATCCTCGTCTTCCTGCTCGGCAGCCGCTATTGCGAGACCGACCGGCTGTCCGAGACCGCTTGGTCGCTCTTCGGGCATGTGCCCTCAGGCTGGGCGCGCGTGCAGGCGATCGTGCAGTTCACGCACGACCATATCGAATTCGGCTATCATCATGCGCGGGCGACCAAGACCGCCTGGGATGCGCATCAGGAACAGCAGGGCGTGTGCCGCGATTTCGCGCATCTCGCGATCACGCTGTGCCGCTGCATGAACATTCCGGCGCGCTATTGCACCGGCTATCTCGGCGATATCGGCATTCCCCCGGTCGATGCGCCGATGGATTTTTCGGCGTGGTTCGACGTCTATCTCGGCGGCCGCTGGCATACGTTTGACGCGCGACACAACCAGCCGCGGATCGGCCGGATCCTGATGGCGCGCGGCCGCGATGCGACCGATGCCGCGCTCACGACGACGTTCGGGCCAGCGCGGCTCGTGGGCTTCGACGTCCACACCGACAGCGTCGACGCGGCGGCTTGAGCCCGCCGCAGCGTCGGTTTACGCTTGTCACCCCGCCGGCGTTCGTGCGAACGCCGCGACACCATTAAACAATGCTGCGATGCACCATATGCCTGCTTCTTCGACACCCGGTTCCGTCCCGAGCAACGCCAACGCGCTGCTGCTGCAAGCGATCGCGCTGCGCCAGTGCGTGACCGCGGTCTACAACCGGATGCATGTCAAACTCGCGCCGCATATCCTGTTCACGCGCCATGATGACGTGTTCGTCGACGCGGTCACGCTGCAGCGCGACGGACAGCCGCCCAAGGAGATCAAGCTCGGCACGTTCAAGCTCGCCGGGCTGAAGGATCTCGTCGTGATCGACGAGGGGTTCCGGCCCGACGCCGTCTTCAACCCGCACGACATCAAATATGAGGGCGTGACGCTTTTCGTCGTCGAGCCGAACTGACCGCCAAACGGACTGGCGCCGTCGTTACGGCGCCGGCGGCAGCCATGCCGTCTCGATCTCGCCGTAGCGGTCGACAAAGCCCGTCCGCCGCATTTGAAGCTCCGGGTCGAGGATCCGGACTCGTCGACCGTTGCGCTCGATCACGCCGTCACGCTCGAGCGCACGGATCGTCCGGTTGACGTGCACCTTGGTCAAGCCGAGCGCATCGCCGATATCGCTCTGCGTCAGGGGCAGGTCGAAGGAGTCGATCACGCCACCGGCAGTGACCCGAAGACGCGCCAGGATATCGAGCAGGAGCGTGGTCAGCCGCTCCGCCGCACCTTTGCGGCCGATCGAGGTGAGCCGGTCGCTCATCGCGACATTCTCCGCCGCGGCGATGGCATAGAGCAGCCCGGCGAGCCGCGGCTGCTGGCGGAAGATCTGGCCCAGATCGGCCTTGGGCAGTTCGGTGACGGTACAGTCCGACACTGCGGTCAGCGTTGCCGAAGCCTGCGACCAAGCGATGCTCGACGTGCCGATCAGGTCGCCGGCATAGTGGAAGCGCAGGATCTGGCGGCCGCCCGCTGCGAGCCTCGCCGCCGAATGCAGCCAGCCATAATGCACGACGAACAGCGCATGGCTCGTCCCGCCCTCGGCCATCAGGATCTCGCCGGGTTTGAGCCGGATCTCGCGTTGCTCGGCGCGCGAGATCGCGGCGCGTTCCTCTTCCGTTAGCGCAAGATGGCGTTCGAGCCGCGCGATCAACCCACTTCGATGCATCGTTCCGCCCCTGCATTCGCCCTTGTCGGCGGCCCCTGTCGGCTGCCCATCTCGGCTGCCCGTTGCGGCCGCTCGTGACCCCATGCTCAACCATGCGGTTCGTCCGGTCGTCAACAGGCGGATTGGTCCGTATCAGCCTTTATCGAGCTGTCCCAGAATGATCGGCGTAAATCGGTCAGCGATCCGATCGATGCCGCGTGTGTTCGGGTGGACATGATCGCGCTGCATCAGCGCAGCGTCGCCGATCACGCCATCGAGAATGAAAGGATAGAGATCCGCACCATAGGTTTTGGCAAGATCGGGCCAGATCGTGTCGAACGCCGCCTGATATTCGGGACCGAGATTGGGGGGCGCCCGCATGCCCGTCAAAACTACGGGGATATCGCGGCGGCGCGCCTCGTCCATCATCGCGGTCAGGTTGGCGCGGGTCTCGGCAGGCGCGATCTGACGCAGCACGTCGTTGCCGCCCAGGCCGAGCAGGATGAGATCGGGTTTGCGGGGCAGGCTGTCCAGCGTGAAGATAAACCGCTGGCGCCCGGCCGCGCTGGTGTCGCCCGAGACGCCGGCATTGACGATCGTCGCGTTGACGTCCTTGCGGCGCAGCGTCGCCTGCAAAACGTCGGGCAGGCTGTGACCGCGCGCGACGCCGTACCCCGCGTACAGACTGTCGCCAAAGGCCAGGATCAGGCGCTCGCGACCGGCCGGCGCGGGAGGCATCGCGACCGCTGTACCATCGACGGCCGTGTCGCTGCCCGCGCCGCGGGTGGCCGCCACAGGGGCCGGGCTATCCGCCGCCCGATCGCACCCCGCGAGGACCAGCGCTTGGAGAACCGCGGCGACTGCCACATATGAAGGCCTGTATCGCTCCAACGTAAAGTGCTCCATGTCCCGATCAACCTCCGACGATATGGTGATATCGGCCCGCAATGTCACGCTGACGCTCGGCAGTGCGAGTGCAGCGACCGCGATCCTCAAGGGCATCGATCTCGACATTGCGCGGGGCAGCAGCGTGGCGCTGCTCGGGCCCTCAGGGTCGGGCAAATCGTCGCTGATGGCGGTGCTGTCCGGGCTCGAACAGGCGAGCGGCGGAGAGGTCGAGGTGGCGGGACTCGATTTCGGCGCGCTCGACGAGGATGCGCTGGCACGCGCGCGGCGTGGTCGTATCGGCATCGTGCTTCAGGCATTTCATCTGTTGCCGACGATGACCGCGCTGGAAAACGTCGCCGTCCCGATGGAGCTTGCCGGCATGGCCGATGCGTTCGCACGCGCCGCCGATGAGCTGGAGGCGGTCGGGCTCGGCCACCGTACCGGGCATTATCCGACCCAGCTGTCGGGCGGGGAGCAGCAGCGTGTCGCGATCGCCCGCGCGCTGGGACCGCGGCCGGACCTCGTCTTCGCGGACGAGCCGACGGGCAACCTCGATGCCGCGACGGGTGCGGCGGTGATGGACCTGCTGTTCGATCGACGCGCGGCGACGGGCGCGACGCTGATCATCATCACGCATGATCCGGTCCTCGCGGCGCGGTGCGACCGGGTCGTCGAACTCGGTGACGGGCGTATCGTCCGCGATCAGTTGCGGTCCGTGACGGGCGCGAAGGCATGACCGACTGGCGGCTCGCCTGGCGTCTGGCCAGGCGCGAGCTCAATCTGCGGTTCCGCGGCCTGCGACTGCTGCTGGCCTGTCTGTTCCTGGGGGTCGGCGCGCTGGCGGCGATCGGCAGCCTGACCCGCGCGATCGACGGCGAACTGGCAAGTCGCGGCAGCACGATCCTGGGTGGCGACGTCGAATTCGCCACGTCGCAGCGCGCTGCGACATCCGAGGAGCGTCGCGCGATGGCCGCGCTCGGCACCGTATCGGAGACGGTGCGCATGCAGGCGACGGCGGTGCGCGGTACGGCCAGCGTGCCGATCGAACTGAAGGGCGTCGACCGCGCCTATCCGTTGTACGGCACCGTCCGGTTTGCCGATGGGGGCGCAGCGGAGCCGCCGCGCGACTCGGGGATCTGGATCGCGCCCGCGCTCGCCGACCGGCTGGGCGTCGGCCGCGGCGCCCGGATCCGGCTGGGTACGGCCGAGTTCGTGGTCGACCATGTCCTCGCCGAGGAGCCTGACCGGCTCGGCGAAGGCTTTACGTTGGGGCCCGTCGCGATCGTTTCGCTGCCCGGGATTGCGCGGACCGGCCTGATCCAGCCCGGCAGCCTGTACGAGACCAAATATCGCGTCCGCCTCCGGTCGGGACTCGCGCCCACGCGCGCGGTCGACCGGATCAAGGCGGCATTCCCGTCGGCGGGCTGGGAAAGCAAGACCCGCGATCGCGCGGCGCCCGGTGCCGAGCGGTTCGTCCAGCGGATGGGCCAGTTCCTGTTGCTCGTCGGACTCTCCGCGCTCGTCATCGCCGGTATCGGCGTCGGGAATGGGGTCTCGTCCTATCTCGCCGCACGGCGGCAGAGCATCGCCGCGCTCAAGGTGCTTGGTGCGACGTCCGGGATGATCGCCCGGGTCTATCTGATCCAGATCGTCGTTGTCGCCGGGATTGGCATTCTCGCCGGTTTGATTGCCGGCGCTGCGGCGGTGCCGTTGATCGTCGCGCTCGCGGGCGACGTGCTGCCGGTCGCGCCGAGCTTTGCGGTGCAGCCCGTGCCGCTGCTGCTCGCCGCCGCTTATGGCATGGTGATCGCGCTGGCGTTTACCGCGCCAGCACTGGTCGAAGCCGGAAGCGTGCCGGCGGTCGTGCTGTTGCGTGGCAGTGCCGGCCAGCGGCGCGTACCGTTGCGCCGGACGCTGCCCTGGGTCGCCGGTGGCGGGCTTGCGCTCGTTGCGCTCGCGCTGCTGACCGCGGAACAGCCCGGGCTCAGCGCGGGGTTCCTTGCGGCGGTTGCGGCCGTGCTGCTCCTCCTTGCCGGGTTCGGCTGGGTCATCCGGATCGCGGCTGCGCGGTTGCCGCGGGCGCGCCAGCCTTTGCTCAGGCTTGCGATTGCAGCACTGCACCGTCCTGGCGCTCGGACCGGCACGCTGGTGGTCGCCCTCGGCCTGGGGCTGACGCTGTTCGTCCTGCTGGCGGCAATCCGGACGAGCATCGATGCGAATATCGCGCAGACCGTTCCGCAGCGCGCGCCTGCGCTGTTTGCGCTCGACGTCCCGCCGCAGCGCGAAGCCGAATTCCGCCGGACGGTCGCTGAGGCCGCGCGCAAGCCGGTCGTGACCACCGTGCCCGCGATGCGCGGCACGATCACGGGCTATGCAACGACGCGTGTCGCCGATCTAAAGACCTTGCCGGAAGGCGCCTGGGCGCTGCGTGGCGAACGTGGCCTGACCTATGCCGAGACGCTGCCGGACGGCAGCCAGATCACCGCCGGGCGCTGGTGGCCGCGCGGCTATGCCGGGCCGCCGCTGGTGTCGATCGACGAGCGGCTGGCCAAGGCGCTGGCTCTGAAGATCGGCGATCCGATCCAGTACAGCCTGCTGGGTGTCGAACGGAGCGCGCGGATCGCCTCGTTCCGGCGGATCAGTTGGGATACGCTCGGCTTCAACTTCGTCATGGTCTTTTCCCCCAACGCGATCGCCGACGCGCCGCATAACCTGGCGGCGACGATCGATCTCGACCGTGGCGAGGAGGGGGCGGTGATGCGCGCGCTGCTGCCGCGGTTTCCGTCTGTTTCGGTGATCGAGGTCCGCGACGTTCTGGGGCAATTGCGAACGATCGTGGGGCAGATGGCGACCGCGATCACCGCGGCGGCGTCGGTCGCGATCCTCGCCGGCATCGCTGTGCTGATCGGCGCAATCGCCGCGGCGCGTGAAGCGCGGACCTATGACGGGGTGATCCTGCGCACGCTCGGCGCGACTCGCCTCCAGGTGCTCGGCGTCCAGGCACTCGAATATGCGTTTCTGACGGTGATCCTGTCCGCGGTGGCGCTGCTGCTGGGGCTGGGGGGGGCGTGGTATGTCGTCACGCAGGTCTTCGCGTTCTCATGGCTGCCGAGCTATCCGGCGGTGGTCGCGACGCTGGTGGCGGGCGCGGGGCTGACGATGGCTATTGGGCTGATCGGGGCCTGGCCGATCCTGAGTGCGAGGCCGGCCCGGGCGTTGCGCGACCTCTGACCTGTTCCGGTCGCGGCACGAAATCGCGGCCGCGGCGTTTGCAAGGGATCGGGACGGCGCGATGGGCGGCCAAGGGGATTTTTGAGTGAGCAATGCAGTGGCAAACGGCGACGCGCCCGTCGACGCGACGAGCCCGTGGTCGATGTCTATGGCCACCTGGTGGTCGGTGCTGAAACGCAGCTGGGCGGAAGCCAGCGACGACAATATCGGGCTGATCGCCGCCGGCACCGCCTTTTACGCATTCGCGGCGATCGTGCCGCTGCTCGCCTCGATCGTGCTGATCTACGGGCTGGTCGCGGACACGGCGACGGTCGTCGCGAATATCCGCGGTCTGTTCCAGGTGCTGCCGGCGGACGCGGCCAAGGTCATCGGCGACCAGCTCGCCACCGTGGTCGGAACGTCGGAGGGCAAGAAGGGGTTTGGACTGATCCTAGCACTCGCGCTTGCGCTCTATGGTGCGTCGAAGGGGGCATCGTCGATCGTCACGGCGCTTAACATCGCTTATGAGGAACGCGAGACCCGCGGGTTCTTCGCGCTGTATATCCTCGCATTCTCGATCACCGCGGGCGCCGTGGTGCTGGCGCTGACTGCCGCGCTGTCGACCGCGGCCTTCGCACTGCTCGACAGCATGATTCCGGGGGCTCCCGATTTCGTCCTGACGCTACTGCGGCTTACCAGCTATGCGGTACTGGCAATGCTCGCAGTCACCGCAGCGGCGTGCTTGTACCGGTACGGGCCGAACCGCGCGCATGCCAAATGGGCATGGCTGACCCCGGGGTCGCTTGCAGCGACGCTGATCTGGCTCGCCGCGACTATCGGCTTCGGTTTCTACGTCGCAAATTTCGGGAATTACGGCGCGACCTACGGCTCGCTGAGCGCGGTGGTCGTGTTGCTGACCTGGCTGTGGCTGTCCGCCTATGTCTTCCTCCTCGGGGCCGAGCTCAACGCCGAACTCGAGCATCGCACCACCCGCGATACGACCACCGGGCCCGAACGTCCGGCCGGTGCGCGCGGTGCCGCCGTCGCCGATGCTACGGTAACGGCGCCCCCTCCATCAGACACACCCGAGATAGCAGAGCCGCGGCGTGGCGTGCGAACGGCGCAGACCGCGGCGGCATCTCGTGCCGCGCGCGCGCCGATGCCGTCGGTTCTCCTCGCGGTTGGCGGGCTTGGTGCACTGCGTCGAGGTTCCGGCAAGGCAGGCATAATCCTGCTGGTCGTCGGCGGCGCGCTCGCCTGGGCGGGCCGGACCTCCCCGGAGGGTGACGACGATGCCCAGCGTTCCGCTTAAGCTGTTCTTCGACGGCGGATGTCGTCCGAACCCGGGGCGCATCGAGATCGGCGTCGTTGTTCGCGGCATGACCCATATCCTGGATGATTGCGGCCACGGCACCAACAGTGATGCGGAATGGCTGGCGGCGATCCATGCGCTGAGAGTCGCCCGCGAGCTTGGCGCGGTCTCGGTCGATCTGCGCGGGGACTCCGCGCTGGTGGTGGGGCAGGCGCGTGGTACTGCGCGCTGTCGATCGGCTGAGCTTCGCGCGCACCGCGACGCCTTTCAGGCGCTTGCCGCGACGTTCGAGACGGTGAAGATCCGCCATGTCGGCCGGTCCCACAATCTTGCCGGGATTGCGCTGGCCCGCCTGCATCCGCGCTGAGCGGCAGGCCCTCTAACCAACCCCCGATTGACAGTGCTGGTCGTGGCGCGCCAGCCTGCTATAGCGCTACCATCGCTGGCTCGTTCCTGACCGCCGACGACAGAGAGATGCGCGCGCTCCCGTCACACCGACTGGAGAACTGCGTTGGCCATCGCTCCATCGTCCCCGACCCCCGCAAAGACTGCAACATCGCCCCTCGCGCTGATGATCCGGAAGCTCGAGACCCATGCGACGCTTGACCGACGTGATCGCGAGGCGATCCAGGCCCTGCCGCACCATGTCCGCACGTTCGATGCATCCGCCTATCTCGTCCGCGAGGGCGACAGTCTCCAGCATTGCTCGGTGCTAGTCTCGGGCTATGCGTTTCGCCAGAAGGTCACCGGCGACGGGTTGCGGCAGATCGTGTCGCTGCACATTCCCGGCGAGCCGCTCGATCTCCAGCATCTGTTTCTCGATCTCGCGGACCACAACGTCCAGACGCTGACGCGCGCCGAGGTGGCGATCATTCCGCGCGCAGCGCTGCAGGAACTCGCCTTGTCGCATCCTGCGATCGGTCACGCGCTGTTCGTCAACACGCTGGTCGAGGGATCGATCTTCCGCGAATGGGCGCTGAACGTCGGGCGGCGCGACGCCCGGACCCGGCTGGCGCATTTCCTGTGTGAAGTCGCAGCGCGGCTCGACGCTCAGGGTCTCGACGGGGTCAGGGGCTATGAGCTGCCGATGTCACAGGAACAGATCGGTGATGCGCTCGGGCTGACCGCGGTCCATGTCAACCGGACGATGAAGCTGCTCGAAAGCGAAGGGCTGATCGTCCGCACCAGACGATGGATCAGCATTCCCAGCTGGACCGCATTGCGCGAGGTCGCGGACTTTTCGAGCCGCTATCTCCACGCGAGGTCCAAGGCCGACTAGTCGCGCTCTGCGGCCAGGGCCGCGAGGATCGACGCGGCCAGCTCGGGACGGCAGATCAGGAGATCGGGGAGCAGCGGATCGACGCAGTTGTAGACCAGCGGGCTGCCGTCGATCCGCGACGCATGCAGCCCCGCGGCGATCGCAACCGCAGCCGGGGCGCAATTGTCCCATTCATACTGACCGCCGTCATGCAGATAGGCGTCGGCCCGGCCATCGACGACGGCCATCGCCTTGGCACCCGCCGATCCCATCGGCACCAGCGTCGCCCCCATTGCGACACCGACACGACGTGCGATGTCCGGCGCTCGCGAGCGGCTGACGACGATCCGAAGCGGTTCGCCAGCGGGTGCCCAGGGCCGTGCCGGATCGTCGGTCGCGAAGACCGCGTCGCGCGCAGGCACCGCGACCGCACCGACGCGCGGGACGCCATCGATCGCGAGGCCGATATGCACCGCCCAGTCGTCGAGGCCCTCGGCATATTCGCGCGTGCCGTCGAGCGGGTCGACGATCCAGACGCGCCGCGCCGCACAGCGGCTGCGATCGTCGAGCGATTCTTCGGACAGGATGAAATCGTCCGGGCGTTCGGCGCGCAGCCGGTCGATGATCAGCATATTGGCCTCGCGGTCGCCCGCAGCCCCCATCGCCGCCCCCGCGATCGTCCCTCGCGCCCGGATTTCCTGCAGAAGCGCGCCTGCCTCTAGCGCCACCGAGCGCGCGAGTCCGGCATCGGTCAGGTCGGTCGTCACAGGTCGTAGCTCCAGACGCCGATGACATGTTCGACGATGCGCTCGGCCGCGGCCTCCGGGCTCTCGCGGGTCGTATCGATCCGGATGTCGGGACGCTGGGGCGCCTCATACGGGCTCGATATACCGGTAAAGTCGGCGATCTCGCCCGCGCGTGCCTTGGCGTAGAGTCCCTTGACGTCGCGCGCCTCGGCCGAGGCGAGCGGCGTGTCGATGAAGATCTCGACGAACTCGCCCGGAGCGACCATCGAACGCACCATGTCCCGCTCCGCGCGGAACGGCGAGATAAACGCGGTCAGCACGATCAGCCCGGCATCCGCCATCAGCCGTGCGACCTCGCCGATCCGGCGGATATTCTCGATCCGGCCGGCCTCGGTAAAGTCGAGGTCGCGGTTGAGCCCGTGACGGATATTGTCGCCGTCGAGCAGGAAGCTGTGCCGGCCGAGCGCGAACAACTTCTTCTCGACCAGGTTCGCGATCGTCGACTTGCCCGAGCCCGACAGGCCGGTGAACCAGAGAATCCTGGGTGACTGACCCTTTTGCGCGGCATGCGCCTCGCGCGTGACGTCGATCGATTGCCAGTGGACGTTCTGCGCACGGCGGAGCGCCGATCCGATCATTCCCGCCGCGACGGTCGCGTTGGTCGCGCGGTCGATCAGGATGAAGCCGCCGAGATCGGCACCGTCGGCATAGGGCTCGAACACGATCGCCCGGTCGGCATAGACCTCCGCGACCCCGATATCGTTAAGCGCGAGCGTCGAGGCGGACAATTCGGCCTGCGTGTTGACGTCGACGACGTGACGCGGCGGCTGGACCGTCGCCCCGACGACCTGCGTGCCGAGCTTCAACTGATAGCCGCGGCCCGGTACCAGCGGCGTGTCGGACATCCAGACGATGGTCGCGAGGAACTGGTCGGCGGCCTCGGGCGGCGCATCGGCGGCGGCGATCACGTCGCCGCGCGAGCAATCGACCTCGTCGGCGAGCACGATCGTCACGGACTGGCCGGCGACCGCCTCGGTCAGGTCACCGCCGAGCGCGACGATCCGGGCGACGGTCGTCGTCTTTCCCGACGGGACGACGCGGACGCTGTCGCCGGGACGCACGGTGCCGCTGGCGATCATGCCGGCAAACCCGCGGAAGTCGAGATCGGGACGATTCACCCATTGCACGGGCAGCCTGAACGGCTGCGCCTGGCGCGCGTCGACGTCGATCGGCACGGTCTCGAGATGCGCGAGCAGCGGCAGACCGGTGTACCAGGGCATCGTCGCGGCCTGGGTCGCGACATTCTCGCCGGTCAGCCCCGACAGCGGGATCGCGGTGAAGCGGTCGATACCGATCGATGCGGCAAAGGCGCGATACTCCTCGACGATCGCGTCGAACCGCGCCTCGTCATGGCCGACCAGATCCATCTTGTTCACCGCGAGCACGATCTCGCGGATGCCGACAAGGTGCGCCAGATAGCTGTGACGGCGGGTCTGGGTCAGCACGCCCTTGCGCGCATCGATCAGGATGACGGCAAGGTCCGCGGTCGACGCGCCGGTGACCATGTTGCGCGTATATTGCTCGTGCCCCGGCGTGTCCGCGACGATGAACTTGCGCTTTTCGGTCGAGAAAAAGCGATAGGCGACGTCGATCGTGATGCCTTGCTCCCGCTCTGCGGCAAGACCGTCGACCAGCAGAGCAAAGTCGATATTCTGGCCCTGCGTGCCGACCCGGCGGCTGTCCGCCTCGAGTGCTGCGAGCTGATCCTCGAAGATCGTCTTGGAATCATACAGCAAACGGCCGATCAGCGTCGACTTGCCGTCGTCGACCGAGCCGCAGGTGATGAAGCGCAGCATCGACTTGTTCGCATGCGTGTCGAGATAGGCGTCGATATCCGACGCGATCAGCGCCTCGGGCGTATAGGCGGACATCAGAAATACCCCTCGCGCTTCTTCTTCTCCATGCTCGCCGCCTGATCATGGTCGATCGCGCGGCCCTGACGCTCGCTGGTCGTCGTCAGCAGCATCTCCTGGATGACGTCGGGCAGCGTCGCCGCCTCGCTTTCGACCGCGCCGGTCAGCGGGTAGCAGCCGAGCGTCCGGAAGCGGATCGACCGATCGACCGCGACTTCGCCTTCACGAAAGCGGAACCGCTCGTCATCGACCATCAGCAGCATCCCGTCGCGCTCGACGGTCGGGCGCGGCGCGGCGAAGTAGAGCGGGACGATCTCGATCCCCTCGGCCAGGATATATTGCCAGATGTCGAGCTCGGTCCAGTTGGACAGCGGGAAGACGCGGATGCTTTCGCCCTTGGCGATCCGCGTATTGTACAGGCGCCAGAGCTCGGGGCGCTGCGCTTTCGGATCCCAGCCGTGACTCGCCGAGCGGAAGCTGAAGATTCGCTCCTTGGCGCGGCTCTTCTCCTCGTCACGCCGCGCGCCGCCGAACGCCGCGTCATAGCCGCCCGCAGTCAGCGCCTGCTTCAGCCCGTCGGTCTTCCACATGTCGGTGTGGCGGCTGCCATGGTCGAACGGGTTGATCCCGAGCGCTTTCGCCTCGGGATTGGTGTGGACGATCAGCTCCATCCCGGCTTCCGCTGCCGCACGATCGCGCAAATCGTACATCGCGCGGAATTTCCACGTCGTGTCGACATGCAGCAGCGGGAAGGGCGGACGCGCGGGGAAGAACGCCTTCTTCGCCAGATGCAGCATTACGGCGGAATCCTTGCCGACCGAATAGAGCATCACCGGGCGCTCGGCCTCGGCGACGACTTCGCGCAGGATGTGGATGCTCTCGGCTTCGAGGCGTTGCAGATGTGTGAGCCCGGTCATTGCGTTCCCAGATAGGCCCGCGGACGCGGTGTGCGACGAACTTATACTGTTGGCCGCGAAAGCGCGATCAGTCGCGCGACTGGTCGACCGAGTCGATCAGCCGCCCGCCCGCCATGAATACCGCGGTCGAACAGGCCGCCGCGAGCAGCCAGCCGCCATAGCCCGGATACTGCTCCAGATAATGGCTGCCACGTTCGACCGCCCCGAGACCGAGCCCGTAGATAACGAGATACGCCTCGAACTTGGTCTTGATCACGAACAGGCGGCAGAAACGTTTCCACATTGCCGCAACCTAGCAACGGTCGTGCCAAGCGCGGAATTGCGCCGTTTGCGCAGGGTCGGGGTTGGTTAATTGTCAATTAACCCGACACGGCAGAATTCTGCGGTTCTGACGCGAGAATACCAGAAAACCTCCGCTGTTTCCACCGAGAGAAAGGGTGCGAAATGGAAAACCGTCTGAGCGTCATTCCAATTAATTTGATCGCCGTCCCCGAGCCCTCGGCCGGCCAGGATCTGCACATCCTCCAGCACGCGCTCGGCGTCGATCAGTTCGGCCGCGGCGAGCAATATCGCTCCCACTTCGTCACCGGCTTGGGCAGCGACGATCATCCGGCCTGCATGGCGATGACCGAGCGCGGCCTGATGAAGCACTGGGACGGCGCGACCCTTCAGTTCGGTGGCGACGACTTCTTTCGTGTCACCGATGCCGGCCGCGCCTTCGTCGTCGAGCATAGCCCCGCGCCGCCAAAACTTACGCGGTCGCAGCAACGCTATCAGCGATACCTCGACGCCGACTGCAGCCTGACGTTTCGGGAATGGCTCGGCACCTCCTACGTGAAGGACACCGCAGCATGACCGGCCCCGACCGCATCGCGATCACCGGCGCGCATGGCTTCGGCATTTCAACGGCGCTGATCGTCTCGCTGGCCGCCGCCGGCGTCGTCGTCGTCAATCTCGATGATCAACACGAGCGCCGGCGTCGCGACGAGGATCTGCTCGATAGGCTCGATGTTCTGGACATGCTCGTCGGCGCCTGGCCGAAGTCCGGAGCACCGAACACCTACACCCCCGGCCGCCTAACCCACCGCCAGATCGAGTTTATCGACACGCCGAAGCCGCTGTCGAAGCGCCGCGCGCGCCGCCTGCGCGGGAGGGTCGGGGCATGAGCGAGTTCAGAGTCCGCCGGCGGGGCAAGCGATGGGGCGTCCAAGAGCGCACGCGCTGGCGGTGGCGCTGGATCGGGCAGTTCGGTGGCCGCGCATCATTCTGGGCTGAGAGCGCCGGGGCCCTTTGGTTCGCCAACCTATGCGAGCGTGTCGACGCCCGCCACGATGCCGCCGCGCGCGCCGCGCAAGGCCGCGCCGCATAATCGCGCTGCGGCCCGTCCAGCGCATCGAGGCGCGGCGTTTCGTCCTGGATCATCACCGGCACCACGGTTGGGTATCCGGCTTCCTCTGGCTACATGGCCTGGCGGGGGAGGCTGGTGCGCTGGTCGGCATCGCCGTCGTCGGTCGGCCGGTCGCCCGCGCGCTGCAGGATGGTCTGACGATGGAGGTCACCCGCCTATGCACCGACGGGGAGCCGAATGGCTGTTCGATGCTCTACGGCGCGGCGCGGCGCGCGGCGGTCGCCAAGGGATATCGATGGGGCCTGACGTACATCCTTGCGAGCGAGACGGGTGCGTCGCTGCGCGCGGCGGGCTGGCGGCTCCTCTGGCGCGTCCCCGGCCGCAGCTGGGACACGCCATCGCGTCCGCGAACGGACAAGCACCCGACCGAGGACAAGGCCGCCTATGGCTGGGGCGATTGGCCTGCCGCCGTGGAGCTCGCCGCATGATCATCGACACCCTCAATCCCCGATACAGGAGCGCGACAGCATGAAGCGTTACAGGACGCTGACGGCCAAGCCGGGCGAGTTGAAGGCCGGCTATGGCAGGGAGGACCGGCACTGCTCGCCGAGCCTCGTCTATGTCTGGGGCGGCGGGGGCGCGCAAAAGCCGGACGCTCGGGTGTTGGGATCCGCGCTCGAGGACAAGCGGCATGGCTACGCCTTCCCGTCGATGGCGCTCGAGCAGCGACCTTCCCTGATCGAAGAGCTCGAGGCGCGGGGTTACGACATCACCACGCTGCGCTTCTCGATCCGGATGAAAGAGACGCCCGACACCCTCAGTCTGGAGGACGCGCATGGCATACGCTGAAGCTACCAAGGTCAGCGTCGAGAAGTCGGTCGCTGAGATCGTCACGCTGGTGCGCCGCAATGCAGGCTCGCAGATCGCGCAGCTGGACGACGACGATCGCTACGTGATCGCCTTCTCGACTGCCGCGCGGCAGGTCAGGTTCGTCGTCAACTTCGATCCCGTCACGCACAAGCGATTCCAGCTGGACGGGCGCGGGTCGACGCGGACCGCGGCGCAGCGGCGCGACCACTGGGAGCAGCACCGCCGGCAGCGGATGCGCGCCATGCTTCTCGTGATCAAAGCGAAGTTCGAGAGCGTCGAGAGCGGCGTCGAGACGTTCGAGCAGGCCTTCCTCGCGAACGTCGTCACCTCAAGCGGGGCGACTGTTTACGAGCGCATCGCCGAGGATCTGGCTGTCGAATATCAGACCGGCGCCGTTCGTCCCCTGATGCTTGGCGCGCCGCAGTGACCATCCCCAATCTGGAGAACGCCCGTGGCTGAGAAGAGCAAAGTCTTCGAGGCCGCAAAATCGGGGTTCGCTGCTGTCGGTGTCCTGTTCGCCGCGACTGTGGTGAGCGGGGGCGTAACAGCGGTCGAACCCCATGCTGGATGGACCACCTTCGGCTCCGCGGCGCTGTGGATAGGACTGCCGCTTATCGTCGCCGTCAACCGGTATCGCAAATGAGCGGCCGGAAGCGCTGGGCTCACCTCGACCAGATGGTCGGGGAGGGGACTGTCGGCGCGGAAACTATCGGAAATTCTGATATTTTGCCGAAGCGTGAAGGGTGCGACCCGGTTGATCCTCCATTGCAGATTGATCTGTCCAGCCTTGCTCCCGCTCTCTCGAAAGGATCCGATGTATGACCGTTGTGGAGAAGGTAGCGCGGGCTGTCACCGACGAGCTCGGCCGGCAAGATGGCTATGATGCACCGGCGTGGAAGCTCGAGAACGGGCTAAAGCTGGCATGGCTTGATCAGGGCGAAGTAGACATGGGCCTTGTTGCCCGAGCCGCCCTCACCGCGCTACAGGACAGCTTCGCCGATCCCGTCGTTCGCGCTGCTATCCAAGCCGCTCTCGATGAGAAGGACGGATGAGCAGCCGAAAGCGCTCGACCTACCTCGACCAAATGGTCGGTACTGGGCAAATTGAAACCGCTCGGTGCGCCTCTGGACCCATCCGGTCGCAAGACATAGCTTGCTCTTTCAAGGCGATTCGCAGTGGCGCTCTGCAAACATGCAAATGCAAAGCAGACGGTGCCATCTGCGATCACGATTCAAGTTAGGAATTGTTCATGGATCTGAAAACATTCGTTACCGAAACTCTCGTGGGAATAGTCGAAGGCGTCGCCGAGGCTCAAAAGCGAATTGCCCAGCATCATCCTACAGCGGCCGTGGCTCTACTTGATCGACCAGCCGACGAGGCAGATAGGCCAAATCCGAACTATAAAAGCGTTTCCTTCGACGTGGCGGTTACGAGCGCGCAGGAGGAGACAGCAGAGACCAGCGGCAAGGGAAATGTACGGGTTTACGTGATCAACGCCGCGATAGACGGTAAAGATACCGCGTCAAATAAGTCGAGCTCAGCAAGTCGCGTCCAGTTCCAGGTCCCGCTTCACCTCCCTACAATGCACTCGTCAGTAGCATCGGATGGCTTACAACGGGCGAGCGATAAAGGCGATCGGGCTATAGCAAACCACCGCGCCGAGGCCACCAGAACCGTTGCCTGAGATCTACCCTTACGCGCCGAACTCCGGCCCTTCCTCATCAGGATAGAACGCGTGGGGATCGTAAACCGGTCGCTGCGCCGGCCGCGCCTGGCGGGGAGGCGGGCGTTTCAGAACATCGGGAACCGGGTCGGGCATGGTAGGCACCCCCGCCTCCGAACCGTATCTGGATGTAAGCGCCGCTCCCGTGCATCGCCTGAAAGACGGCATCGCGTCCGCTCAACCTTTCCTCCGTTTAAGGAGCATGCTCTGGTCTGGCAAACGAATGAAACAGGTAGTCCGGGTCAAATTCCCCAAGCCTAGCAAGTCCGTCATAGTCAAGGATTTGGATACGGCGTTTGTCTACTACAAAGAGGCCTCGATTACGGAGCCATCGCAGTACACGATTAACGTGAACGCCTGTAAGCCCTGTCACCTCGCCAATGTCAGGCTGGGTCAATGGAAAGTGAAACGCGTTATCCGTGACCAGGCCGACCATGTCGAGGCGCACGTATATCTCGCATAAAAAGTTTGCAATCCGTGCTTCTGCACGATGTCGTCCGTGCGAAAATATCCATTTCCGATGTATTGCGGCGTCTAACAAAGTGCTAAACCAAAAAGCATTTGCGAGGCGCGGCGATTTTTGTGTTATATCCGTCAAGTCTTGACGGTCAAATGTGGCAACCTTAACCTCACTAATAGTTACGATGTCATGATCAAGTTGCTTCAATGGCAACGCGTGGAGATCAACAAAGTCGCCAGGTACATGTATTCCGACCGCTTGGCGCGCACCGGTCTGGTCGTTTTTATATCTGCATGCAAAGCCTTCTAGAAGCAGTGTGCTTTTGACGACCTCTTCCCCACGGCATGCTAACGGCTCTCGCGCTGGAACCTCGATTACGTTGGCAATTTTACTTTCGATCATTCTTATTTCCTCGATCGAAAGCTGGTCGCGTCCGCGCCCCATGAGGAATTTATGTGAAATCACTGGATCAACGCTCAAACGCCCGTCTTGACGTGGTTAAAAAGCACATTGATTGATATTGTGAAATTGACGCAGGTTGAGGCGGGCAAGCTATAAGGCCCTAACAAACATCAACCTAAACGGTCTTGCGGGAGGTAACTCGTTCCAGCGTTTGGCGGTGGGCATACGTTAGCCACGGCCGATCGGTATATGCGCGAGGGGCTTGCCGTTCTCGATCGGGGCCCTCCTTCTCGAGAGAGCCGCACTCGACAAGTTCATTTAATTTCGTGCTGCCGTGGATCAATGCTTGGAACGATCCGCAGCCACTGGCCGCTGATTGCCGGTGGGAGAATCGGCATGCTGATCACCTTGCGAGCTGAAGTTTTATGCGTCTCGGCCAATGAGGGGCTGGTGCTGATCGACGGCCCTGGCCTCGCTGTCACACTCGACATTGAAGCGGCGTCAGCGCTGTCCGATCAGCTGCTTGCCGGATGCACCTTGGCTCGGCAGCAACAGCGGGCAGCGATCGGTCAGGCACCCCACTCCGACCCATGCTCGTTCGGCTAGAACGGGCGCTCACATAGCTAGCGCACAAAAAAAGGGCAGCCTGAGCCGCCCAAGGTAAGGGGTGATGCCGATGCCGACAGAATTCCGTCAGCAGGCAAGGAATGGGGTAGAGCAACTGTCCCGATATGCCAAACCAATTTTGTTTAATCGAAGCTGCGTAGGCTCTGGGCGCAACCCGGCCAAATAGCCGGCATGATAGCATTGCCAAAAAGCCCTGTCCTTGAACCGGAGAGCGGATCAGTCGATGCTGTCGTTGTGCGGCAGTTCCTCACTTTCGAGGATCCAATGGCGCTAGATAGGACCTCCGACATGAGCATCCAGAACGATCGTCTACCGGACCTTGAGGAACCCTGCAGAGCGTGCGGAGGAACGGGAAATTCATCGCCAGCCCAACCTGGTCAAATGAGGGCGAGCTTTCATTGTGAAGTCTGCAAAGGTTACAAATTGGCTCCGACCGAAGCAGGTCAACAGCTTATTGAGTTCATCAGCCGGCGATTCCGCATCTCCGACTACGAGGTCCAGCGGGATATGTTTGGCTGATCACGCTCCCCACTCGGGTCCTTCCTCGTCAGGATAGAACGCGTGGGGATCGTACACCGGTCGCTGCGCCGGCCGCGCCTGCCGTGCGGCGGCTAGTTTGCCCGAATCGGTCGGCCGCGCATAGGCTGTGGCGTCAGGAGATTAAGGCATGACGTTCCAGAACGATCCCGCGAACGATCCAGAGCGTTCGGCGTATGATCCTAGCCGAGAACCACCAGACCTCACCGAGGCAGCTGCCCGATTGCGCGAGTTCCGTATGTCGCGGGAAGACGGCGACATGATCGACGCAGGCAGCAAGCTGACGACCACTGACCTCGACGCAATTTTAGGCTTCCTCGCTGACTTTCCGTCGACCGGGTGATGAGCGATCGAGAGGTATGGCTGAAAGCATGGGCGGTCGTACAGACGCACGGCACATTGGAATCTGCACCTATTGTCGCCACGCTGCTCGACGTAATGGGCGATGATCCCCACCACTCCGATTGGGCGCGCATTGCGGCGGCTGTAGATGCAATCAACGATGGCGAGCCGCAATGACTGATCCAGCCCCTTAGACCTAAGAAAAATGCAATCCCTCGATATCCGGACGATAGATCTGATCTGTGGCTGTGGACGGCATAAGGAGGTCAACGACGACGGCTATGCGGGGACCGAGGCTGTGCCGTCGATGACCCGGTTCTTCCGGGGCGGGTAGTGCGGCAAGCGCCCGAAGACTGCGCGGCCGGGGCTGCTGCACCGCGGCGCGGCATCGATGTGGCCGATTCGCCGAATCTCCATCATGCCCACCATGCTCAATCGATCAGGATCGAGCCGAGAACGGGGGTGGCATGCTCCTGCAGCACGGCCGCGGCGTTGCGCAGCGCGCGAGCGTCCGACCGGTTGCGGCGCGCAACGATGATCGCCGCGTCGAGTCCGAAACACGCCTCGAGCTGTGTCGCGCTGGCGGGGCCGGCATCGAAGATCACCAGCCCATAATGATCGCGCAGCGGATCGAGCGTGTTGGCAAGCCGCTGGCGATCGAAGAGCTCGGACGCGTTGGGGACGCTAGGACCCGCCGACAGCAGCGACAGGCCGGGGATCGCGGTGGTCTGGGCAATCGCCTCGACGCGACCGCCCGACGACAACAGCGTCGACAGGCCGGTCCGGTTGGGCAGGCGGAAGAGCCCGTGCTGACGCGGTGCGCCGATGCCGCCATCGACCAGCAGCGTCGAATAGCCGGCCTGGGCGCACGCGACCGCCAGATTGGCGGTGAGCACGGTGGTGTGCAGCGTCTCGTCGTCGATCCCGATCATCGCTATCCCCTGAAGCGGGGAGCCGTCGGGACGGACGTCGCGCGTCACGATCGCGCGAATGTCGCGCGCGGTGACCGCGATGGGATCGTCGGGCGCGAATGCTGCGACGACGAGCGGATCGACGCGCTCATCGCCCTCGGCAAGAACCGTGAAGCCCTGCTGCAGCTCGATCGCGCGGCGCACCTGCTCGTCGGTCGCAAAGCCGAGCTCAACCGCCGCCTCGCCGAACAACAGCCCGGTTTCAGCCTGGTGATGCTCGATCTGGCGATGCGCCTCGGGCGACAGTGACAGCAATTTGCCCAGAAGCTGCCGCTGGCTGGGCGCTTCGGCGCCCGGCGCGACCGCGGGCCGAACGACATTTGCCGTTTCGCTCGAACGAAGCCTCATGACGTCTGCCTTCCACCCAGCAGCGACGCGACGCGCGACTGCGAAAACGATACCGAGCCCAGCACGGGCACACCCATGGCGGTCGCTGCGCCGCTCGACGTCCGCACCCGCGGCCGCCACAGTTCGAGTGCCAGCGCCGTCCCCGCCGCCAGCATCCCGCCCAGCACTAGGCCGAGCGCCAACCGCATCGGTACGTTGGGCGAGGAGGGGAGCATCGGCGGCTGCGCGACGTCGAGCTGGACGACGTTGGTCGACGGCGCCTCGCTCTGCAGCCGCATCGTGCCGAGACGCTGGGTCACGGTATCATAGGCCGCGCGTGCCGAATCGACGTCGCGCTGGAGCACGTTGAGATCGGCCCGGTCGCCCGCCAGCGCCAGCATCTTGCCGCGCTGCTGGTTGAGCAGGGCGCGCATCTGGCTTTCCTTGCTGCTCGCCGCGCCGCTGGCGACGCGTACCGCATTGGTGTTTGTCCCCGTCTCAACCGCCAGCCGCCGGCGTAGCGCCGACAGCTCCGCCTCGGCAGCCTGCCGCTGCGGGTGGTTCGGGCCGAGATCAGCGCTCAGCTGCGCCACTTCGGCCGTCTTGGCCGAGATCTGCGTGCGCAGCCCCTGGACGACACCGGACGTTTGCACGTCGAGCCCGGTGCTGCCGCCGCCAGCGCGTGCGCCAGCATCCGCCGCCGCCGCTTCGGCTGCGGTCAGCTGGCCGGACAGTTCGGTCAGGCGGGCGGCGTCGGTGTTGTTGTTCGTCGTGTCGACGATCCCGGTGCGACGCTGGAACGCGGTCAGTCGGCCCTGAGCCTGCTCGAGCGCGGTGCGGACCTCGCGCGTGCGATCCTCGAACCAGCGCGAATAGGTGCGGGCGGGATCGGTCTGCAGCTGCAGCCGCGCCTCTAGGTAGCTGGTGGCAAAGCCATTGGCGACCTGTGCCGAGAATTGCGGATCGGCCGACTTGAAGCGGATCGCAAGCACGCGCGACGTCCGGCCGGGTATGACTTCGAGCCCGCCGAGCAGCTGGCGACCATACCAAGCGTTGACGTCGCCGGTGCCACCGGTGCGTGCACGCCACTGGTCAGCGACCTGCGGGTTGGCGGCAAGCTTCAGATCGCGGACGACCGCGGCGGCGATCGCCTCGCTCTGCAGGACGTCGGCCTGGGTCGCGACGAGCGCGGCCACGCCATCCTGCGGCGCCGCCTCGTCGGTGACCGACTGGGCCGGGCCACCGTCGAACAGCAGCGAGGATTGCGCGACATAGGTCTTGGGCGTGACGGCCGTCCAGAGTGCGACCAGCACGACGATCATCAGAATGATAGCCAGCTCGATACGCCAGCGCGCCTTGAGCGACGCGATCAGATCAGCGGGTATTAGCAAGGTTGCTCTCCTGCGGTGCGCCAAGCCGGGCC
>NZ_JAXCWK010000001.1:447808-970018 GCF_034045155.1 Sphingomonas sp. CFBP9019
GTGGTGGAAACAGGGGTCGTCATCAACAGCGCGATCAGCATCTGCGGCGCGGTACTGTCACGGAAATACACGCCATCGTGTTCGCCGTCATTGCCCCGCTCGCGGACCAACGCGGGGTCTAGCATCGAAATGGCACGATCATATCGATTGGTATCAAGCACGACGACGTCCATGGCAACGGCGTTTTCGTCGTAAGGGTTGGTCGGCTCGAGGCGCAGCTCGACCGCGTCGCCAGGCGCACAGGGCATGCACTCCATACGCCGGTTGATCTTACTCTAGTCCTCGTTCGGGAAGTCGATGCCGACTATGGAGGTGGTCAGGTCTTTCATGGTGGTGATGTAACGTTTTGCCCGGCGTGTCGTAAGGTCTATCCCATCCAAGCCTACCGACGACTCGACGGTAACGGAGTTGAAATGAACGATCCTAGAACATGGTTTCAGCCAAAGGTTGTTGGCATAGGATGGACGCCGCGAACGTGGGAGGGTTGGGCGCTCATTGCGGCCGTGATTGCTTTTGGAGCACTCGTCGGAAGACTGGACCCTTAAAGCAGCTCATTGCCCTGTGCAGATAGTTTGCCCGGCTCGGCCGCTGACGCATAGCCTTGCTCGATGATGAGTGATCGAGAAGTGTGGCTGAAGGCGTGGGCGGTCATCGAGACACATGGCCCGCGAGAATCCGCGCCCGTCGTTGCTATGCTGCTCGATATAATGGGTGATGATCCAGACTACTACGATTGGGCGCGCGTCGCTGCAGCTGTCGATGCGATCAACGAAGGGCCGTTGCAGTAGTGTGGCGTAACGAACGCCTAGGATTAGTTATAAGGTAGGCGGGCTGTTTAAAACTGCGCACACTGCTTTGTGAAAAGCATAGACCCCTTGGTCTTGCTCCTCGGGCCTGCAGCGATGAGATGCCACTTAGAAATATGACGCGGTCGCGAACGGAAAAAATGCCCGGCTCGGAAAGCCGGGCATTTTTTAACTTCAGCCGTTGTAAGGTTCACCATTGTCCTAGTCACCGACTTCTTTACACCCTGCGGGATGTGTCGATGACGAGAATGGTTATTCCTAGGATGATGACAATATTACCCGCGAATGGGCTTGCCGATTGGCCAGTAGCGCATTTGAACCCCCAAAGTTAAAAGTGCTCGTCTTTCGACAAGGGGATTTATGCATTAGAACTGTTTAGTAATTACAACTTCATGCGGTTAAAGTCGATTAACTGCAAATTTTTGCTGCCGATGCTGCCCGCGCGTTGCTGACTTCGGTATATGCGCCCGATCGACGCAGCTGCCGCACAATGCCGTTGAATGAGGCCGTCACACTCTGCCTCCGACCGATTTGGTTATCCCGCTGCGCGCCCTCCCAAGCATCACGACGGACCAGCGCTCGGGGCAGTGATGCCAGGCACAGCGCAGGGCTAGGCGGACCGCTGGCGTGTCTACGCGACCGTTAGCTGTCTCGCTGAGCGTGGCTCGGAGGCAAGGACCACCAGGCCTGTGCATCGGATGCTGCTGAGATCCAGAGAACGTCGCTATGCCCTTAAGATAAATCGCATAATCAATCTATAATATGATACGTTAGACCATTCAGGCACCTGTGGCTTGACGATAGGAGATGGATGGTCGTCGTACTGGATACTGAGTGCTTTACCGCGACGCCCTGGAAAAGCTGCGTTCGGCTTGAAGGAGCAGGAATCACGCTGACCCTTTCCCCCGCAGCGGCCATCAAACTCGCGGATTCGCTTATAGACGCGAGCGCTGTGGCTCTAGGGCAGGTGGAGATGAAAGAAGCTGGGCTGCGACTTAAGCCTGACTGATTGTGATCACACTTGAAAAATTCACCGTATGAACTGATTGTTTGAACCCCGCGCTTTAGCTTTGCACTGGTTGTATATAGTGCGAAGGTGTGCGTTGCGAAATACTAGAACCGGTAAACCACAACAGGTGCCGCGCCTCTGAAGTAGACTTGTGTAAGGTCCCGCTTTCTATTACGCTTTGACGAAGACGCTTATCGTTAGTTCATTATATTCGTGTTGATTGTCGTTAGGATACTGTAGACTTCTTGATCGACTTTGCTTCGTACATGATCTTATCCGCAATTCGGATGGCCTGCTCAAAGTCGCTTCCTGTGGCAGCGCCCAAGCTACACGTTGCACGCCACTGTGAGGTTTCCAGCGCAGCTATCAACGCCTGATGGATGCTGCGAGACTTTCGTTCACCCGCGGCCTCGTCTCGAACTGTTAAGCAAAACGCAAATTCATCACCTCCAAGGCGTGCAGTGATATCGTAAGGCCGAACGGACGCGCTGAGTGCATGGGCGACGATACGCAGCACCTCATCGCCTGCGGCATGTCCATACTGGTCGTTTACCGCCTTAAATCCATCCAAGTCTATCACGCCACACAATAGGATCCTGCGATCTCGAGCAGCCGAAGACTCCTGTCGCTTGCCCTCACGTTGAAAGGACCTTCGGTTGCCCAGCCCCGTGAGTGGATCCATCAACGCGTTCCTGCTCTCGTGGTCAAACGCTCGACGGAAGGCACTCACGAGGAGGATTATAAAGATCACTCCGAGGACAAGCATCGAGGCATTCCAAACAGCCGCTGCGGCAGTAATAGAGGTTGCCCTAGCTGACAGTTGATCGGCGAAGCCATTTAAATGTAGCGTTGTGACGATTGCCGAGGTGCCGGCTATGAGGCCAGCGATCCGTCCGAAGCACCAAGTCGTTAGACATAGTGGAACAAGGTAAGCTGAGTTCAACGAGTAGAGCGGGCCCGTCACCGCATCGAGGACAAAAAGCCCCGCCCAGATCGGCGCGATCCATGCGAGAGCGGACATAGGGCTTAAGCGTGCAGACTTTCGCATTACGCTTTCTAACAGCGTTGTTTCCGCGCTGCGGCGAGCCTTTAATGGAAAACTATCAAATCTAGCTGCTTTCCGTCGAGCCATGCGCGCGCCCATGTCAGCGGGTATTTTCCGTTCAGCGCCGGTCGCTCGATCCGTCATTGGGAATGTCCGAGTGCATCGACCTTCTGATCGAGTTGGAGGTAGCGACGGTTAAAGCCTGCTACGCTTTTGAGCAGGTCCCAGGCAGGAGACGAAATCAGGTGGCGGTCTTGCTCGAGAAGGCCATCCTTTATCAGACCCTTGATCGTTCTGTTGACGTGAACCGCTGTCAATCCGACAGCATCGCCAATCTGTTGCTGCGTCAAAGGCAACCTAAATGGCTGATTCTCTGCTAGCCGGCATGGATCGAGCCTACACGCAAGCTCGCAGAACAGATGCGCTATCCGCGCTCGGGCATTACGGCGTCCGATATTCACAATCCACTCGCGAGAAATTGACGCTTCGATCAGAGCGCTTGCCATTATCGCATTTGAAATGATCGGGCGCTCGCAGGTCAAGTTGCGGATTAACGTCTCGTCTACTGCGGCTACCATACAGTGCGCTGTCGCCTGCACGCTGCAATCATTATACGCGAATTGCATATGCTGGATGTTGATTATATCGCCCGGCAGTCGAAAGCCGACAATCTGGCGAAATCCATCACTCGTAACTTTATATGCAATAGCAAAACCTGAGACAAGAACCTCGAATTCCGTACACGTTGCGTCGTGCTTTATTATATGTCTACCGGGATTATATGAATATAACGAAAACGGGAGCGCAACTATGGCCGCACGATCATCGTCCGCTAAGGCTGAGTTTAAAGCAAACTTCTCAAGCATCGGCGAAAGTGGGCCACTAAAGGTCTGCAAAAAACTGTCCCAACAGAATGCGTGCAAGACGACGCGCACCTAAATTCGACGTCTTAATTTCGCGTCTCGTTGTACCTAGCACGTACTAACGGTCTATGAACGCAGTAAATGTGCCTCATAACGACACCATATCCTATAGGTAATTTCAGGCCGCGACGCAGGCCTCGAAGCGTCATTCTGAGGCCCTGTCATGGAGACGCTGCTTAACATCGTCACGACGACTGGGCGCTCCGCTGCTGTGCTGGACGCTATGCAGAACGTGTCTTGGCTCGCGGGGCGTGATGCCTTGCCTGGCGTGGGCAACCGCGCATAGTCCTAGGATATGACTACACCGTCAGTGCATCCCGATGTCATCAAGTTCCGCGATGACCGTAGTTCGCTACAGGCATACGAGCGAACCGATAAGAATGACGGCGATCCGATAGCGGACGCGCTGACGATCGAGATTAGGCGGCGTAAGCTCGGGCTATGATGAGCACTCGAGAAGTTTGGCTTAAGGCGATGACGATCGTCGAAGCACGCAGACTATTTGTATCAGAGCCGATGGTCGATACCTTGCTGCACATCGTGGGCCCCGACGCCGAGATCGGCGATTGGGCGCGTGTTGCTGCCGCTGTCGACACGATCAAGAACGGGCGGATGCATTAACCCGACCCGCGGAATGATCGTTCATATAACGCTGCTGTGACAAGTGTGTCATAACGAGAACTTGCCAGGGGCGGTGGGCCTTTGCAATGCGCCACGGGACGCGGTTAAATCCAGACATAACCAGATCTTAGCGACCCTGACGGACGATAGCCCCATGAACACCTATCGCCGCTCGATGGCCAATGCCGGCAACAATCCGCTTGATCGGCGGTGCTCAAACCGAACGGCTATGAATCATCCGGCCGTAGTTATAACGTCTCTCGGAGATAAGCATTCGGCAATCATTCAAAACGTGTCTACCCTGGGCTTCAAGATTCGCTCAGAATACGGGGTCACTGTCGGACGGTTTCTCTCAATCGATATACCGGGGCTCGCCACGTACTCGGGTTGGGTAGCTTGGTCTTATCGCGATCAATTCGGGCTTGACGTGGCCAACGCCATTCCGGAGCCAGTTATCAAACACATCATCGCGATGGCCGTACAGGCAGGCGAAGGTCCAGCCCCAGGCTTTACCTGATGATCGAACGGGCGTCGCCGCAGCGATGAATGCGACCGCCTCTAATCGGTGGCGTCAGAGCCCAAGGTGTATCCGCATAAAACGGGCGAACCGAGTAGAGACACCATAGCCAACCGAGGTCGCCAGGATAATAGCGATTGGGAGGCCCCAAACGATCGCGAGTACGCCATACAGAATCATCATGCGAGAATGATGGCAGAAATACTGATCGCGACTAGTTACAATTTCATTTTAGGGGGCGAGGGCGTCGCGAAACCAAACCAATGCCTACTACATCGTAACGTCGTGCGCGGGTTAGTGTCGGGAAGCCTGCAGGCAGCACAACCGCACTAGTTCGCAACCGGCGCCTTAATCGTCCAGTCGTTGAACCGACCGAAGCGCTCTACCTGCCCGCAGACAAGTCGCTGCGCCTTCGGTGAAACGCCCGGCTCTTTCGAACCGGGCGCCCTGATCACTTAATCGGCTTGTCGACGATCCAATAACGCATTTCCGGTCCCCTTCTGGGCTGATAGAAAACGCCGACCCTCTCGGCGTAACCAACGTTAAATGGTTAATATTTCATTAATACTAATTGCTAGCAGTGTATTGACGACCTTACGACGATCCGGTGTCCTCAAGAGGCAGGGTGAGTTGTTTACAAAAGCATTGTTCGTGCGTTTGCGCTGCGGCAGATGCCGGCCACGTTCGGTGCGGGAGTGCGGCAAGCGCCCGGAGACGGCGCGGCCTGGGCGGCTGCACAGTGGCCCGGCCGGCGCGTCAACAGTCGGATCAATGAACCTGACCGAAGCGCGCTACCTGCCCGGGGACGAGGCGCTGCTAGGGTCAGGACTCATTGGTCATAGCCAGAAGATGACGGTGGCCGCGAGCGCGACGGCAGAGAAGAAGACGGTTGGGCAGCGGTCGTAGCGAGTGGCGACGCGACGCCAATCCTTCAGACGGCCGAACATGATCTCGATGCGGCTGCGGCGCCGGTAGCGGCGCTTGTCGTATCTGACCGGCTCGTTGCGCGATCTGCGGCCCGGGATGCAGGGCTGGATGCCCTTGGCTTCCAGGGCGTCCCTGAACCAATCGGCGTCATAACCACGGTCGCCAAGCAGCCACTGCGCTTTCGGCAGATCGTCGAGCAAGGCTGCCGCGCCGGTGTAGTCGCTGACCTGCCCGGCGGTCATGAAGAAGCTCAACGGCCGCCCATCCGCATCGCTGACGGCATGCAGTTTGGTGTTCATGCCGCCTTTCGTGCGGCCGATCAGGCGGCCGAGATCCCCTTTTTTACCCGCAGACTTGATGCCGTGCGGTGTGCCTTCAGGTAGGTCGCGTCGATCATGACCGTTTTCGGTACGGCTTGCGCTGCCGCGAGCCCCTCCATCATGCGCAAGAAGACTCCCCTCTCGCCCCACCGCTTCCAGCGATTGTAGAGCGTCTTGTGCGGCCCATAGTCCTTCGGCGCATCACACCAGCGTAGCCCGTTGCGATTGACGAAAACGATGCCGCTGAGCACCCGCCGATCATCGACCCGAGGCTTGCCATGGCTCTTGGGAAAGAACGGTTGCAGACGCGCCATCTGCTCATCCGTCAGCCAGTACAGGTCGCTCATCCACGCTCTCCTCACGGAGCCTGAATCAGATCGCGCCTCTCACATCAATGGGTCCTGACCCTAGACTATTAGCGCCCCGACAGCCGTTCTACATAGCTCGAGACTAAGACGGGATTTGTTCAGGCTGACGCGCCAGCGACGGTCGATTTCGCCGTCTGAGTTCTTAACAAGATAATTTGCCGTTATGCATTGACCCGGACCGTGCCGCGAGAGCAACGACCGCCAGCAACTCGCATGAAGGACGCCCCCTTGACCGCCCAAATCGACGTGCTCATGTCAACCTATAATGCCGGCCGGTTCCTGCCCGAGACCCTGGCTAGCATTCAAGCACAGACGATCCGGGACATCCGGATCATCATCGTCGATGACGGCTCGACTGACAATTCACCGGAACTGCTCGCACAAGCCGCGCGACAGGATCCGCGCATCCACGTCATCACGCAGGCCAATGGTGGGATCGTCGCGGCACTCAATGCGGGGCTTGCGGCCTGCACCGCCCCTTTTATCGCCCGGCATGATGCCGACGACCTGTCGAACCCAGACCGGTTAGAGCGGCAGATCCGCTATCTCGAGGCAAACCCCGACTGTGTTGCGGTCGCGGGCGCGGCACGGCAAATCGACGCGGACGGGCGCTGGCTCGGCACGCTGACGCGGCTTCGCGATCTCGCGCGCGCTGATCCGTTCAGCATCCCTGCAACCGAGCCCTACCTGCTTCAGCCGATGTTGATGGTGCGTGCCGAAAGCTTTCACGCGGCCGGTGGCTATCGCCCTCTACTGATCGCGGAGGATTCTGATCTGTATTGGCGGCTTCAGGGCTTCGGTCGGCTGCACAATCTTACCGAACCGCTGGGCAGTTACCGAATGCATGACGGCAGCATTACGAGCCAGTCGGTCGTTGCCGGGCGCCGGGGGGCCTTGTGCGCGCAGCTCGTCGCAATCTCGGCGCAGCGTCGCACGCGAACCGTGCCGGATCTGGTGTTCGATCTCGCGCTGTACGACGCAATCAAGCAGGCGACGACGATGACGGACCTCTACACGGTGGGATGCGCGCAGCTATCCGCGGCGGAGCAGGACTGGCTTGCAGTTGCACTGTCCGCAAAACTCGTCGAGCTGTGCTTTTACAGACCGTTCGAGCCATCGGTCGAGGATTGCCGCTTTATCCGTGATGCACTGAACGCGCATGGCGACATCATGACGCCGGACAACCGCATAGCGCTGCAGGAATTGATAATTGGAACCGCCGTGCGCCTCGCCATCAAGGGGCTGATTGCAGAGGCGCTGGTGCTGGCGCCGGCGAAGCGCCTGCCGACCGTGATGGCACGAATCCTGTTCCGCGTCGCGCTCCCGAGCACGCTGCGGACCCGGGTTAAGACGCTCGTCGGGCGGTGACCCGGGACGATAGGCTGGCTAGGCGGACCGGCGTCGAGCCGCTAGGCCGCGCAGCTCGGTGATGATCGGGTGACGGTAGTAGAGAAGCGCGAGCGCCCAGAGCAGACCACCGGCCACGACCGACATCGCGACTTGCACGAACGGGGTCCGGGCATCCCATCCGTGCCACACCATCAGCAGGAGCGGCGGGCAGATCGCTGCGATGGTGACCACCGCGCTGCGTCTATAGATAGGGAGAAAGTCTCCGTCGTGGCTTCCTGTCATTCTCTTGATGTGCGGCAGATAGAGGAATACGGCGAACATGCCTTCGGCGACGCGGCCCACCATTGCGCCGGTGAGGCTGAACAGTGCGCCGGTCACGAACAGCGCAACCCCAACAGTCGCCCGGATAATTTCGAACCGTGCCTGTTTCGAGGTCTCCTTCGCGACCACAAAGAGCTCCCACGCCATCGTAACCGAAACCCACAGGATTCCGTTGAAGCACAGCACCGCCAGCGGAAGCGCAAGCGCGGTCCACTTCGCGCCGTAGAGGATGTAAACCATTGGTCCCGCCAGAACGGCCATGCCGGCGAAGGCCGGCCATAGAATCGCGGTCATGAATTCGAGCACCCGAAGGTAGCGTAACCGCAACGGTGCGCCGTCGCGTGCGATCTGGGCAAAGTCGGCGATTAGAACCCGCGCGAGAACGGTATGCACGTTATCCGACAGGATGCTGAAAAGGTTGTTCGCGCGGGAATAGAGACCGAGGGCCGACAGCCCGCTAAGATTGCCCAGCGCAAAATTCGATACTTGGTTTTGCATCTGTACGACGCCATTGATCATCAGCATCCGTGAGCCGAACTTGTAGATGTCGCGCCAGTGACGGGTGCCCAGGCGGAACTGGACGTGGCGCGGGGCGACGAGGCAGGTCGCAACTGAACCCATGACGGCCGTTATGACGCTGCCATAGGCGAGGCTCATGTAACTAAAGCCCGCGATCGCGAATAGGACTGTGCAGATCGTCCCCGTCAGAGAACTTATCAGGCGGATCGTTGAGATCGATTTAAAGTTTCCCTCTCGCTGGAGCAGTCCGGTTGGGACCAGCGACAGAGCATTGATCAGCGGCGTCCAGGCGATCCAGAACAGCACCGTCTGAACCCCGGGATCTTTGAACAGCGCCTGGCCTAGCAGGCCGAATGTGACAATGATCGCGCTGATAGCGATAGACAGCAGAATGTTGACACTAAAGACCGACGACAGGACATCGCGATCCACGACGTCGGCACGGATCAGATAGTTGCCAAGGCCAAGCGACTGAAACGCGGTGATCATGCCGACCGTTGCCAGCGCAATCGCGAACACGCCAAGCTCGTACGGGGTCAGGATCCGCGCCAGCACGACCGAGCTGCCAAACTGTATGACGAGCATCCCCGTCTGACCGATTGCCGCCCACAGGAATGAACGGCGAATGGAGCCGGGCGCCTGCCCCTTGTGATCAGATGCGACGTCCATAATTCAAGGCCCTTAAGCAAGCCCTATCCGGCAGCGAATAGGGCCCGGTATCCATGGTTTGGGGGGTGCCGACGCCCTGAAAGCCCATCAGGCTTGAAGCTCGGCTATATCGGTAGTGATTGATCGGCGCTCTGCCGGCGGCTCTACGCGTAATCGATGGTCGCAGGCTCGCAAGAATTCAAGTGCGGCGACCATCGGGGCAGGCCGCGCGGTCGCCAGATAGGCGGTTGCGCAAACGCGGTGGGGACATTCATGGTTAGGCCGGACAGATACGAGATGGGATCAAGCCCTTCGGTGCTGACAAACATTGGGATCACTGGACTGACCGAGGGCCACGCGTCCCAATAGCTTCGTTCCGGCACCGCCGCCAAGAAAAACGTCCGGCATCACCGCGTTGGCGGAAGTTTTTGATCTATTGCTGTCACCCTGGCGGAATCAGCCGGGGCGGCGTGCAGGCGTGCCGGTTGCTCTTGCTCTTGTCCTCATTCGGGACGTCGATGCCAACGATGGAGGCGGTCAGTCCGTTCACGAAGATAGTTTGCCCGAATCGATTGGCCACGCCTAGGTTGGAGATATGTCCGAGCCCCTGATTGCTTCACCCCTCCTAGCCGAACTGCAGCGGCTTCTGGCTGCGCAGGATGTGATCGCGCTCATGCCGACCCCGGGGATCGACACGTCGGTCGGATCGATGTGGGCGGACCCAATGTCGGCAGTCGCGATCGTCGACATGCAGCAGCAGATTGTCGAGCTGGTCGGCGGTGCAACGGATGAGGACCTGATCAAGGCCTATAGGGAAACCGACGGCGAACGAGAATGCCTGGATGCTGAAGCACTGCTCGCTGAGATCGAGCGACGTAACCTCGACAAGTGACCGTACGCAAGATCGTCGCGGATAAGACGAAGGACGTCGCCGTGTTCGAGCATGACCTCGGACCTGACGTGATCGTCCAGGTCCGCAGCGAGCGTGGCCGCGTACTGGAGATGCGAGCCGACGTGCTTCCCGACCGGGTGGTGGTCCACTTCAAGGACGGCACGACGGAGCCACTGAGCGTGGTCATAATTGGCTGATGGCGCGCGCTTGGCCGATGGAAGATCGAGAGATCTGGATACAGGCTGGCGTGATCCTTGCCGAACACGGCGAACATACCCCAGATTATATCGTCGATCAGATGGTCGCTGCTATCGGCGACCCTGTCGCCGTAAAGGATTGGCACCGTATCGCCGCTGCAGTCGACGTTATCAAAGGCACTTACGGACCTACTGCGAATTGCTGATCTCGGAATATGCGCCGGATCGGCGCAACTGGCGCACTATCCCGTTGAATGAGGCCGTCACGCTCTGGCTGCGGCCGATCTCGTTATCTTGCTACGCACCTTCCGAGAACATGACGAGTGGCCAGCGCTCCGGGCAGTGATGCCAGAGGCATCGCAGGGCTAAGCGCACCGCTGGCGTGTCGACGCGGCCATTAGCGGTATCGCTGAGGGTGCCCCTCAGAACCTGGACCGCCAGATCAACTGTGATTCGCGTTTGGCGATGCATTCGCCTATGGAACGTATAGGGAACAAAGTTGCAAGGATTTGATATGACGGGACGGTGCCGGCTCTGCACTAGCAACGATGAAGATGCGATTATAGAGCACGTCGCGGCGTACATGTGGGAGAGCCGCATGGAGCGGGTCGAGGACCGGACACCGTGGGGACAGGCTGGCGCTACCTGGCAAACGGCGTTTCGTGAGATGGCTGTCGCTGCCCGACAGGCACTCACGCTACCGGAACGATCGGAGCTCGATCACGCAATCTGACCGACGTAAGTCATCCCTGCCGAAGCTCAATCAGGGGCCGTTAAATACTTTTTAACCAAAACAATGTGAAAATTTGCTCTCGGCCGGAGTCCCGTCGATCGACATGTTTCTCCTGCAATTCGGTTCGAGGGACCTAATGCGGATTGTTATTTACATTAGCAGAGCCAAACACAGATTCACGGCGCGAGACTTGGCCGACCTTCGTGACCTTGCTGCCGCCAGAAACCGTTCTCTAAATATCACCGGTCTTCTACTATTTGACGGCACCCGCTTTGTACAGGCGTTGGAGGGAGACGCTGCCGCTGTGCAGCTCGTAATGGACCGGATTGCCAACGATTCACGTCATGACAATATCAGCTACTTCAAACCGATCGAGACGGATCATCGCCAATTTAATTGGTGGTCAACGGAATATCGAGACGAAAACGACCTTTGTGACGGAGGGGGGTTCCTCGATCGCGTGATGAAACACGTTGCCGACGTTAAATGTGACTCGATAAAGGCGGCTTTTATTGGATTTGCCGCCCTGTCGCTCCGTCGACGTTTAACAACTTAAAATCGAACCATGCGGTCCCTCGGTATCCGGACCATAGATCTGATCTGTGGCTGTGGACGGCATAAGGAGGTCGACGTCGACGCCTACCCGGGGACCGAGGTTGGCGCCAGCGACGCGGGACAGTTCCATGGTGGGGAGGGTGAGCAACATCTACGTAACCGCCTGCTGCTTAACGCTGGGCGTAGTGCTATGAACTTCCACTACAGCAAGGAAACGCAATGCTCTCTTGGCTTTTTCATGCACCGCGGCGAGCGGTGGAATGGTGGTTCCGTGAAAGCCCCGAAGCGGTGCGCGCGAAATCGACCCACCCCGCCGGCGGTAGATGCCACAACTGCGGAGCAGACTGCGACAGCGACCAGAAGGCGTGCGAGGATTGCTTCGGAAAAAGCGTCTGGTGAGGCCAGCGATGACCCGGTTCTTCCGGTGCGGGGAGTGCGGCAAGCGCCCGAAGACGGCGCGGCCTGGGCGGCTGCATCGCGGCGCGGCCGGCTCGACGACGACGATCCGATCAATTAACCTGCCCGAAGAGCGCTACCTTCCCGGGGATGAGGCACTAAGAAATTATTTGCGCAACCTGCATCACTCGTCACACATGGCAAATGTCTGTAAAGGCACGCGAATTTTGATGGAGCGAGGGCGTCGTGCCGATCTGGGCATTACTAGTGAGGGTGTATTTTTGGCCCGCAAGGTGGCTCAGCAGAGCGATGTTGAATAGTCGAACCGCCACGCTGTCACATCAATGCCGATGCGGTAATGCCAAGGATGCGGGCGAACTGCTTTGTGATGAGTGTAAAGCTTGGTGAACTTGGCGGATGGATAGGCCATTCCGACGAAAATGCGGGGCTTCCGGAAAAACAGTGCGATTGGCGGCAGAAACAGGCGGGCCTCGGCAGCTTTACCGGAGCCCGAACGGACGGCAATTCGATCACTGAACCCGACTGAAAAGCGCTACCCCCCAGGGGACGAGGCGTTGCTGGATTATTAGGGCCGACTAAATGCTGCGACGTTCGCGGGCAGCCCGCCCGCGGCTTCCAGCATAGCTGCGGCATCCCCGATCCGCTTGGTCAGCAGCAACCAGCCGGGGTCGGACGGTGCGCGGATCAGCTCGAACAGGTCAGCGCGCCACGCCGCGTCGATTAAATAATTGCGTCATCTGGCGGGCGTGATGTTTGCGCGCCGAATATGCGTATTCGCGGGTCGGCTAGGCCGAAGTCACATCACCGCGACAGGTGCGGGCATCTTGCGTGCTAGAAATTTCGTCGCGGCGCCTCGGATGATATTTTGGAGCGGCATCTCTAGGAAACGATAGGAGATCATTGCGGCCGCCAAGGCGCTCGCGAAGGCGATGACCATTTGTCCCGGCCACGATATGCCCGCAGCGTCAGCAACCCGGCGAGCAGAGTCCATAACGGGCTCATGCAGCAGGTATAGCGAAAAGCTAATCGCCCCGAGTTGCCGAACTGCCCAGTTGCCGAAAACGAAACGTGCAAATACGGTGTCGATAGAGAACGACAAGATCGAACATCCTACTACCAGCGCAATAGGAATATGCCCGTAAACCGCGCCGTCGTGCTGCCAGCTTTCCGAAAGCATCTCACGAAAATTCACTGGCGATAGTAGCAGGAAAACCACGGCCAATGTCGACGCGATTTGAACGAAGGACACCACAGCCTGACTCACGGCCCCTTCGACCATGCGCCGCCTAATAAGTGCGACAGCAATCCCAGTCAGGAAAATATGCAAATGGCTAAAAACCGTTATGCCTGGGAACACCGGCCGGGCCAAAAATATCAGAGCGGAAATGAACAGAACGGCGGGCAGGTATTTCACTGCTTTGCCGCTCGCAACCAGCCCCCATATTCCCACGAAGACAAAGTAGAACTGAAACTCTGGCGGGATAGACCAAAAGACATGCGAGCTACCGACAAATAGCAATTGCTTAACGGTCGCCATTGCCGACATGTAGTAAATGAAATCAGGGCCCGAGAACTGGGAGATGAAAAACGCTGCTATGACGACGATATAGTAGATCGGCACAACGCGAGCGATACGGGCGATAAGGTATCGCACGATCGCAGGCCTATCCATTGGTTTCCACAGGTAAAGATGGCCCATCAGAAAGCCACTAAGAACGAAAAATAAGAGAACCCCAGCGGGTCCTGAAAACTGTGGAGTCGTATCGGTCAAACCGACCCGTGCAAGATGGGATAGGACAACCAGGACTGCTGCGCAGCCGCGAATTCCATCAAGGGCGGGTATGTGTTTGCCAATCATGACGGAATGCCTGCCTCAGGCGAAAACCCGTGTCGAGTGAAGTATTTTTACAATTTCCTGACTTGGGACGATCTGCCGCCAAAGAGCTATAGCCGTGCAGCGGCAGTCTCAAGTTTTTAGTTTAAGGTTAACACACTTTTCTTTCGTTTATTTGCAGCATGTTAACTGTGTACCGATGAAAAACACCAGCATGATGGCCGGGAGGTGTAGGTGCTATCTGGTTGCAGGCCCGCCACCCTTTCGGCGTAGGCGGGGACCTAAAGTCCCAGAGGGGAAACGCCCGGCCCTTTCGAACCGGGCGCCTCAGTCACATCGCGTCGTAATAGCCCGCGTGCAGCTTCGCCAGGGTGGCGTTGAACGTGCCGCTATTGGCGTCAGCATCCTTCGCACGATCGCGGCCGTACTCGGTCTTACCCTTGGCGGAGAGCTTCTTATAGCGTGCGTTCTCGGTCTTGCTCATGGTGCTTCTTCCTACTGTGATGGTTCAAGTCGACAATGGTATAGAGGCCCGCGAAGCAGTCGGCTCCGAGGATCCCTATAAGCCTCCCGATGACTTGATTATCGGGGGATGCGTGAAACGAGAGGGTCGGCCTGCCGCTGCGGCGCCATAGCTTCCGGAATTTCGACAGAAGCGGGGCGAGCAGACGGGGTTGCTCGACGGATAGGAAGTTGATGTACCAGCCGCTCTCAGCGGCGTCCCACGCGATCTGCGCGACGGGCGTTGGCCCCTGCCATGCTATCAGGCAGGAGCCGGACTGGCGAAACTCGGCGCACCCGGTCATGGGCATCACCTCCTTTCATGCTGGACTATCGGCGACCCGTCAGCCGCTCGACATAACCCGAGGTGGGAGCCGTGAAGCGCGCGGCCTTGGGCGGGTCGATCTTGAAGATGTAGCTCTCGGGCCAGATGCGGCCGCCACCCCACCAGGTAATGCCGAGCAGGACGTCGCTGTTCGCGCGTAGGGCCGCGGTCGCCTCGGCACCGACGGCTATGCACGAGGCCTTCATGCCGTAGTGCGATGCGAACGCGCTCTCGGTGATGTAGGCCTTCAGACCACGCCGGCGCAGCTGCTCTGCGAACTCGACGAAGCCGCTGGTATTATCGACGCACTCGTTGCTCGTGCCGCTTGAACCCCTGTCGAAATAGCGGTGCCCGTTGATGAACGTGAGCCCCAGCGGATCCTTTAGGCCACCCCCGCGGACGATCGCGCAGCCCGCGCTCTCGCATGCCTTCTTCGGCCCCTCTTTCTTGTCGAAGCGGAAGGTCGCCGACCATTGCGGATATTCGAGCAGGATCGGGTGACGGATTCCGTTCGCGCGCAGGCCAGCGATGATCAGGTTGCTGTCACGCAGCCACTGGTCCCAGTCGTTCATCAGCACCGGGTCGTTGAAGCCTTTCGGCTCATTGACCAGGTCGAGCATCACCGAGCCGTCGTCGGGGAAGTTGCGCGCGAAGCTGGTCCAGAACGCGATCGACTTGGATGGCGCGTCCCAGCGATAGGTGTGGTTGTCAAGGATAACCGGCACTGCCTTGCTGCGCGCATAGGCCACGTGGACCTTGAGCTCGGCGATGCGCGCCGGGGTCATCCGGTCATCCTTGAACGGGTAGCGGATCAGGCCGAAACCGTGCTTCTCGATGTAGCCGCGCCAGTCTTCCGCCGATGGGCGGACCGCGTCGCCGCCGCTGGCCTCAGCGCCCGACAGGTTTGCGCCGAACAGCGGGTCGGCGTGTGCAGTCTGTGTCGGAGGCGTTGCTGGCCGAGCGGGTGCTGCGGCGGCCGCAACTGCCACCGGTGCCGCAGGTGCCGCGCAAGGTCGCGCGTCGACCGGGGCATAGACCCAACCCTTGCCCTGAACGTTCTCGACGAACCGGAGCCGGGTGGCGCCGATCGTCTCAAACCAGTTGCCGGCCGCGTTCGAGCGGTTGCGATCGTTCCAGCCCAGCCAGCCCTTTTCGCGCGAGCCATCGCGCAGCAGCTCGCGGCCCATCTGCTTCTTGAGGACGAGGGTGTCGCCCGCGCAGACCTTATACTGCGCGGGCGGGTTAGCACCGGTGACGGTGTGCACGGTCTGCGCTGCCGCCGGAGCGACAAGCAGCACAAGGGCGGCGCTGACGAGGTTGCGGATCATGCCTTGGTGATCGCATCGAGGTCGAACGTGCCATTCGCTACGACCAACTGCTGCGAAAGCGTATTGGCTTGATGCGTGCCGTCAGTCGTAAGATTGCCGGTGGTCGCTACACCAAACTGCGGAGACGGCGAAAGCCACCGCCCCGTGTTGTCGCCGTCCTCATACCACTTCGCCACTTCAATGAAGCGCGGAAGCGATCGAACCCAGTTGTTCAGAGTAACGCGATGAACGTCATTGGCGGGGACATTCTGTGTTGCGTATGAGCCATATGTACCGCTGACATTGCCGACGCCAACTGTCGAGTTCCATACGCGCGTCGGGTCGGGGAACATTGCCATAACCGTTTGCCGGTCAGCGATCATCTGATCGCCAGTGCGCGCGCCCGAATTTTTATCGTTGATGCCCCACTGAATGATGTGGTTTCTCGCATAACGCTTCGCGATTTCTAGGCGCTTGACACCGTTGCCCGCTACAAAATCCTGCATCTGGGAGCCTGAAATGGCGAGGTGGAGGATGCCGGTCAGCGGAGCACCGCTCTTGACCAAGATGGGGTAAATTTCACCGCCGCCCGGGTTCACGCCAAGGATGTTAGCGCCCCATGCCTTGCTGTCGCCGAAGATCGCCACAGTTCGGGGATTGGTGGTTGCATCGACGTCTTGCACGATAGCGATCGGAGCCCAGTACTGATTGCTGAACGTCTGTGCGATCGTGCCGCTCATCGTCTTGTCTGCGAGGGTGTCGTCGCCAAGCTCGGTGTTGCCTGCCACCGGGCCAGCTGCATAATTTGAAATAAGAATGCCGCCGGCACACTGCCGATAAATACGAACGTAATAGGCCGTTCCCTGCGGAATATTCAGGCCAATAGGATCGCTTTCGGTGCCTGCGTCGCCTGAGGCTTGGTTCAGGACCGTACCGCCGCTGAACGTGATTTGTGTAAACGTGCCCGATGGGTGTTCGATCGAGGCGGTTACAACAGCAGCACCTATGCCTTGATCGATCCCACCGCCACCTTGGTTGGTGTAGAAATTGGGAACGACGATCCGCCATTTGCCGGACACAAGGGCACTTGAGGAAGACGGCTCATAATGGCGGATATTCTGCCGGGTGTAGGCAGCGTTCATCCCGTTTGCCACAAAGGTGCGACGACCGACTTGAACCTTGCCCACAGCTGCAGCCGTATCGTCATTGCTGATCGTACCGGTTGACGTCACGGTGTTCAGGCCGGTCGCAACCACAGTGAGGGTGAACGTGTCGTCGGGCTCGACTGCCGTATCGCCCGCAACCAGCGCCGAAATGGTCTTGCTCGTCTCGCCGCCTGCGAACGTGCCGCTGCCGGCTGGGAACGCACCGCCGAAGTCTGCAGCATCGGCCGGGTTCGCGCCGCTTCCCGCCATGGACCAAGTGAACGGATAGGCAGCCGTGCTTCCGTCGCGGTTAAGCGTGAGGGTCCAGGAGAACAGGGTGGTTCCGCTGTTGCCTTCGGCCTTCGCTACTGCGGACGAGAGCGAGAGGGCCGGTGACGGAGCAGGAGCTGCGGCGGACACCGGGCGTGTCAGAACGGACGACGAAGCGGTGCCGCCCGAGCCTGTCGCGAACTCCTGATACGTCAGCGTGCCAGCGGAAGCGGGGGCTGCGGTCAGCCCGGTGCTGATGGTTGAACCGTTGAGCGCCCAGGCACGGGACGTGATCGTGCCGTTGGACACGGCGCCTGGCGTTGCGGTGTAGGTCGTATTCCCCGCCGTGCCAGTCGAAGGACTGACCGTCGGCTGCGAGGTGAAGGCTGGTGCTGCCGCCGCTGCGGTCGCGACGGTCACCTGCTGCACCGTGGACTGCGTGGTGCCACCCGATCCGGTTGCCGTCTCCTGATAGGTCAGGGTGCCAGACGATGCCGGGGCCGCGGTGATGCCGGTACTGATCACCGTTCCGTTGATGGTCCACGACCGCGCCGTGATCGACCCATTACTGACGTTGCCCGCGGTCGCCGTGAAGGTCGTGGTGCCTGCGGTGCCGGTGTTCGGGCTGATGCTCGGCTGCGAAGTGAAGGACGGCGCCGGCGTCGGGGTGACGGTCGCCGCGGTTACTGCCGCCACTTGAACCGTCGACGTCGTCGTACCGCCCGGGCCTGATGCCGTCTCTTGATAGGCGAGCGTACCAGACGACGCGGGCAGGGCTGTCACGCCGCTGCTGATGGCGGTACCGTTCAGCAGCCAGACACGGGACACTACAGAGCCGTTGCTGACGGTGCCCGGCGTCGCGGCGTACAGCGTTGAGCCTGCAGTGCCGCTGGTCGGAGTGATGCTAGGCTGCGTCGTGAATGCAGGCGCAGGAGTTACGACCGGTACCCCCGCCGCCTCAAGCGCTGCAATACGCTTGAGTAGCGAGTTAACCGTGTCGCGCCAGTCACGCGCGGACGTGTTGTTTGGGATATTCGTCAGCACGGCCATGCGTGGACACTCCTATTCAGGAAAGCGGGTTGGGCATTAATCAGGGAGGCGACGTGTCAGTGCGGCCAAGCGTCGACAGCGAGGCCGCGGCGCGCGTCACAGAGCGCGAGGTCGGCGCGCCCATCGCGCAGCGAGCCCTCGGCGTCCGCGCTGTTGGCGCTACCGTCCGGCTGCCGGCGCATCGGCGTTGCCGTGCAGGGCTTCTTCGCCTCGGCCGGTACTGGGGGGATCACCGGCGAATAGCTCAGCGTCGAGCGCGTCGATGCCGCGCACGCGGTCAGCAGGAAGGCAGGCAGCACGGCCAGCAGCAGTTTGCGCATAGGTCCTCACGGTGTCAGTGGATCGAAGGATGATGGGTTCGCGATTCGCGAGGCGGTCGGCGAAGGTCGTGAGCGCCGTGGTTTGCTGGACGGCGAACCGCGTTTCCTCCGCGGCGCTCAGCTGCTCGGCCTTCGCGATCTCCGCGCTCCACGCCGCCCGCTCGGCCTTCAGAGTTGCCGTGCGATCGGCGAGCGTCTCGCGGGTGAAGTGCAGCGCGGCGAGCAGACCGAGCATTGGTAGGGCCCACCGGAAACGTCGCAGCAGGGCAAAGCCCGCCGCCCAAGTCATGCTTCGTTCGACGAAAAGGGCACGCCCGCGATCGTCTTCATTTTCACAGCGCCACCGATAACGGGCACGCCGGCAGGCCAGCGCGAGGCGGTCAGACGCGACTTTGCAATGCGCGTGACCGAGACCGCATTGCCCTGATTTCCACCGAGCACATGATATGCGGACTCGTCTTCGCCGACATAAAAGCCGACATGCCCCCCGCCTGGACGATCGAAGACGAGGACCGCGCCGGGAGCGAGCCGGTCGGGCCGCAGTCGGCTACCCCAAGTCGCCCAGCTCTTCGCTCGCGCCGCGATCTTGACCGGCTCCACGCCGACGGCGACGAGGCATGCTGCGACGAAGCCGCCGCACCACGGCATCTCGTCGTCTTTCCAGATCACGCCGTTCCATTTGCGCGCCGAGTTGAGAAACGCGATCAGGGCATTGTTGTGCGTGCGACCGACTATTTCGTGGGTGCCAAGAAGCGACCGGGCATGGCAAAGCCACGCCGGCTCTAATGCCGTCGTCATGCTTAATTCCTTACAATGGTGAGGCGTTTTCGACTTTGGCGCTGTTCAGATTGCGCCAGAGGGTTCTTCAAAGCTCCGGCCGGCCCGCCTCGCGCTTTTCCCCTTGTCGCTGAGGCGGGCCGTTAACAAAATATTAACTGCAATTAGGCATTTTGCAGACGAGGCTTTGCCTCCCCGTGAAGGGTTCCCTGCTCGTCACGATGCCGCCCCAGCTACGACGGGCAGGGAGAACGGCCTGATATGGCTGTCCGCCACTTCAGGCCTCTTACATCCACTGATGCTTATTTTCTTTGATGTGAGGCGATCAGTCGAGGTGATCGTTCGTGCAGCGCCAGGGTCCACACCCACCGTGCCCTGGCCGGCCCGTCCTTGGCTGACCCTGGGGGCGGGCCGTTATCCCTGCTTGTCGAGTTCGCGCAGGGTGGCGGTCATGTCCGCCGGTATTACCGGCTTGCCCGGGAGAGCGGCGTCGAGCGCATCGATCGCGTTCTGCCCGCGACGCTTGAAGAAGGTGATGATGCCGGTGCCGATGGCGCCCAGCGCGCCGCCCGTGCCAAGCGCAGCGAATAGATCGACCTGTTGCTCCGCGATCCAGACTGCGGTGACCAACATCGCGATCCCGGTGATGATCATATCGAGCAGCCAGCGCTTTGGACCCGGCGTGTCGAGCGTGATGAACAGCCGGATCATGAGGCAGGCGAGAAGCCCGACGATCATCGAACCGGCCGGGAAGCTGTATCCCATGAATGACCAGATGACCGGTACCGATACGCCCGGTACCGCTGCGATAGCCCCCTCCCGCATTACCGCAGCCCGACGGCAGCGGTTGCCATCAGAAGGCTCACGACGAGGATGGCGATCGGCCGGCGTAGCTGCGGCCACCGTGACCACATATCGACGGGCAGGGGAGCCTTGCGCAGCTGGAACTCGAGCATCGGCTCGGCGAGGATATGCAGGGCCATCCACAGAAAGCCGCAGCCAACCGAGACGGGATCAAGCCATCGCTTGAGCTCGGCGACCCGCTCAATGGTATGGGCGTCGCCTGAGCTCCATGACCAGAGGCTGATCGCCTCTGCGCCGCCCCGGCTGGCGACCGCGCACCCGGCGAGGAAGATGACGAACCGATAGATCGAGACCGGATCGGTTGGATGATCGAACGCGCGCGCGGCCCATATCCGCCGCGCCTGCTTCCCGGCCATCATCAACCCGAGACACATGGCCGCGGTCATGACGAACAGGTTCCACGCCAGCAGGCCTGGGTTGTTCGCGAGGGAGGGAGGCGCCAGTGCGGCCGTCGACCGCATCGCCTCGCCAATGTAGTTGCTCGTGGCTGTCACGCTCATGCGTCATCCCTTCCCGCGACCGGGACGGCCGCGTTGCTCGCGTTCTTCATGGTAGGATCCCTCAGGGTTTGGGCGCGCAGCCCAGGAAGGCGGTTTCGACATTGCGCCGGCAGTGTTCTGGCGCCGCGCCGATGAGGACGAAGAGGCGGTCGATGATCGCTTCGAGGATAAGCCCCCAGCGATGCCCCTTGATTGCAGCGCGGCCGACGCGACTGGAAATCGTCTCGTCAGCCGAAGGGGTTGGCCCGCCCGCGACAACATAGATCGGCACGGCGATCAGGATGTAGACGAGTTGATCAACCGCAACGAGCAGCTGGCGCAGCCCGAGCCAGAAGCGCTCAGCCATTGAGGACGGACCAATCGACCTTGCCGGCAGCAACGATGGCGCCGAGGTTCGCAGCGCGGCCTACCGCGACCTTGGCTCCCATGCGCAGCCCCTCGATCGCGGCACCAATTGCCACCCATGCGTCGGCAAGATGGATGACCTCGGCCGCGAGGTCGGCGATCGTCACTCCGCGCGCGGCCGCCTCGGCAGACAGGAACGGCGTGGTGGTGTCGTTGTCGAGGGACCATGCGCGCGCTTCGGCTTCCTTGCGCTGATACGTCATGGCCTGCCCGGCGCCTGGCGTTAGAATGCGCTGGCGGATGAGTTCGGCTTCGGCGTCGATCTTTACGGCGCTTGCTTCACGTAGAGCGTCGAGATCGAGGGTGGGCGCACGCACGACTTGTGCCGGCACCATGACCATGCCCATGCCTTCAGAGAATTGCTGCTGCGCGGCAGATCCCACTGACCCGCCGCCACGCCAAAGCTCCTCGCCTGACGCAAGGTCATAGATGATCCAATGTTCCATGATGAACCTCCGGGACTAGCGCTTGAACTCAGTCACCGCGATTGCGGCACTGGTATAGGTCCACGTCGTGTTTGTGGTGGTGACGAAGAAGCGAAGGAAAAACTGCACGGCTGTCCCCGCCGGAAATTGGATGATCTGGAAGAAGCCGACAGGAACCGCTGTATTTGATGGCGAGAATGCCACTTCGCGGGAGAGAGCCAGCTCAGTTCCGTTGTATGCCGCAAATAGCTGCGCTCGCATGTTGCCGGAGCCAGCAGTCCGAGTGCCGTCGGCCTGTACGTCGACCTTCATCGTGCCGCCGGTGCTGGTGATATAAACCCGCCCAGTTTCACCCGTGTCTTCAGGGCTTACGCCGCCGCTCATGCCGGCGATCGCGACTGTGTTGGTGATATTGTTCGGCGCGACCTTGCTCGTGGTGATCGTACCATCGACGAAAAGATTGCCGGCAATCCGGCCGTTGCCGACGAGCTCCCATGCACCCCCGTATTGGTCGGCAAACAGGCTGAGCTGGGCATATCCATTGCCGGCATCGGCGTTTAGCCTGACATAGGCTCGCGCCTTGCCCGCAAGGTCAACCAGCGTGCCGGCTTGCTGCTGCACCGTGGCAGCTGTGCCGTTGTAATCGCTGCGCAGGTTCGTCACGCTCTGCGTCACGGCGCCAATCTTGGGATCGACGACCGCCGTCACTCGCTCGTCGATCTTTGCCGTCAGATCGCCACCGGAACCGGACACCTGCGCTTCGAGGTTGCTGACACGCCGCGCCGTGGCGAACCTGCCGTCGGTGACCGCGGTTTCGACGGTCGAAAGCCGGCCGCTGGCTTCGTTAAGCGATGCCGTAATCGTGTCGCTGCGCTGTCCTAGCGCCGTGTCTCGATCGACCGATGTACGCTCGACCCGACCGATCTCGGCGCGCACTGCGCTGTCGGTGGCCACTAGGCTGGCCCCGACACTGTCGACCCGGATGCCGAGCGCGCGATCACCCTCACTAATTGCGCTGACCGTTTGATCGACGCGAGCGTTTGTCGTGGCGTCCCGGCTGACATAGTCGGCGGTAACCGTATCGATCCGCCGCCCGATCGCGCTGTCGGCGTCGGTCAGAGTTGTGATGCTCGTTGCAACGCGAGCAGCCGTGGCGGTCTGTACCGCCCGCGCGCTACCTGCCGACCAATCATTCCACGCATTTTGTCCCTGACGAGCGCCACCGATGTACGGTCGCCAGAACCAAGCGTAGCTGTCGCCCTGACCCTCATAGGTATCATTCTTCCGCATTAGCAACCGCGCTGCCACTGCACGCAAAGGCGCCTGAACAGCGATCACGCCTGACCGCTTGAACAGGTTTGGATCGTTTGCGAACCTCTCGGTGGAGGTATTGCGGTTGCCGTTGACGAACTCGAAAATGACACCGTCCGATCCGACCCAGCCGAGAAAAGCTTGGGTGTCAGCACGGTGTGAGGCGAACATGGCAGAGAATTGAACGAACGATCCGCCGACGATCGCTACCGGATCGGATATCCAATCAGCATACGCGTCGGCACCGCCAGCCCGCCCCGCCTGATAGATCGAAAGTACGTTCTCGCCGACTGGATGGTACGAAGGGCCAGCGGCGTTTACGCCGTAATTTGGCCGAGGCATGCCCAGGTTTTCGCCCCACCCGTCTGTGGTGACGAAGTCGGTGTTGCTGATCAGGTTTCCGCCACCGGGGGCGAAGCTGCTCTGCACCTCTGAGATGCGCTGCCCGATCGCTTGGTCGGCATCCGCAAAGGCGCGCGCCGTGTCGGTGATCCGGGTGTTGGTGGCTGTATTAACAGACCGGTAGTCAGCGGTGACCGTGTCGATCCGCTCACCAAGGGCCTTGTCCGCAGCGGATAAGGCGGTGACCTGAGTCGTAATGCGCGTGTTGGTTGCGCTGTCGCGGCCAGTATAATCGGTCACGACGATTTCGATGCTCTGCCCAAGCGCGGTGTCGCGGGCTGACGATGCCAGCTCGACGCGGCTGATCTCGGTGCGGGCAGCAGCGTCGTTGGTGATCACGTCCGCCACGATGGAATCGACACGCTTGCCGATAGCCTCGTCAGCAGCGGACAGCGCAGAGACTGAGTCTGTGATCCGCGTGCTGGTCGCCGAGTCTGCTTCTTTGAATTCTGTGGTGACGGTGTCAATCCGCTCACCCAACGCCCTGTCAGCAGCGGACAAGGCGGTGATCGTGGTCGTAATCCGCGTGTTGGTGGTGCTGTCCCGGCTGGTATAATCGGTGATGACGCTTTCGATGGTCCGCGCGATTGCACGGACATCGTCGGTGCGGACTAGCCGCTCCGTCTCGATCAGCGCGCGGACCTCACCGTCGTTCTTGTTGGTGACGACGGTCAGGCTGTCGATGCGGCGTTCGAGCAGCTCGTCCTTGCCCTGCGCCCGGTTCGCTTCGGCGTTGAGGTCGGTCATTGCCGCATCGATCCGGGTATTTGCCCGGCTGACAGCCAGATCGGCCGCGACGCGTGCCGCTCCGAGTTTGCTATCGGCGCTCGCCAATGACCCATCGAGAGCGATCCCGGCGGAGAGCAGCTTGGCATTCAGGTCGGCGAGCGCCGCATCTGCCTTCGCCCCGGCTGTCTTGATCAGGGCATTGGCCGCCGCGACCGCGCTGTTGATCGCGGGGATCGTGATGTTCTCGAGAATATCCGAGCGCTGCTTTACCGAGGCCGCGTCAGCAATGACCTGCGTCGCCGGCACCCCAGCAACGGCGCCAGTGTCCTTCGACGTGTTCTCACCGGTGTTGTCAGCGTTCTCGGTCGGCTTCGTGCCGCTGACATTCTCCCAAGGGATCGTTAGTGGTGCCGGGGTCTTCGCTTCGCTGAAGCCCTCAATTGAAAGCGTCAGCTTGCTCAGCGTCTCGCCAACCTCGACGCTGAAGTCCTTGAAGAAGCCGTAGACGATAAGGCTGTCGACACCGGCGTCGCCGAGCCACAGCGACGGCACCGCGCGAACGGCTGCGATCCGCCCAACGACCTGGTCGACCGCATCGGTCCGGATCAGCGCCTTGCCCGCCATCCGCTTCGCCCAGGCGCGCGGGACGATCATGGTCTCGCCGAACTCGTCCGTCTCGCGCCGGCTATAGTCGGTGATGCCCGACGTCGCCGAACCCTCGGTGATGCCGAGCGGCCGCAATATGCCGAGCAGCAAGGTGCCGACGAATACGGTGCCATCGCCACCGCGGCTGTCCTGCCACTCGGTGGTGTCGCTCACGGCCTCGGCATCGGCCCAGCTTGGCGGTTCCGCCGTGGCGGTGCCAGCAACCGTGTCCTGCCAAGTTACCGAATCGTCCCACGCGAACCCATCGTCCCAGACCACGCGCGTCGCGGCCTTGCCGAACGGTGTCAGCGTTACCGTGATGCTGGCCCCGGCCGCCAGCGACAGATCGAGGAACAGCGCAGCGCCGGATCCGCCCGTCGGCGCAACGGTGCGGTCATATCCGGGCGCCTGGACGCGGACGGTCGCAGCGTTGCAATCGAGGATCGCAAGGCCAGACGCCGCGGGGCCGGGGCGCAGCGTAACCACGATCGGTGCTTCGTCGGTGGTGACGGATCCGAGCGCCTGATCAAACATCGCCCAGCGGTTCGTCGGTCCGACGTCGAGCCATGCCCCCGTCGTCGTCGCCGGGTCATGGCCGACGTTCCGCTCTAGCAGGCTTTCCCAGACGCGGTGCGTCGAACGCCGGATGACGCGCTGCCCCAAGGCGTAGCCGCCAGCTGCCGTCCATTCGATGGCGTCATCCTCGGCGACGCTGCTCGACGTCAGGACGGCGTCTGTGATCGCGATCGGCTGTAGCAGCTGAAGGCTGGATGCCTGACCAACTGGGGCCGGATCAGAGCCGTCGTCCGTAAACGCCCCTTCGCCGGTCATCCCCTCGACCGTCAGCGTGCAATAGCTGAGCGGCGCGGTCGCGTGATCGACCTCGAATTCCTTGTAGAACCCGCGGACGGATAGGCTGCCGAAGCGATCGTCGGCGATCCACGTCGCCGAGGTAGCACGAAGCTCCGCGAGCTGGCGCTGGATAGTGTCGACGTCGTCGAATGGTACGGCGAGACGCACGGTCATGCGACGCGCGAAACCGCGCTGCACAACAGTGGTGACCCCGAACTCGTCGGTAACCCGGCGACTGTAGTCGATGACGCCGATCGTCGGCGCCGTCTCGACGGTTCCGAGCTCAATTGCGCCTGCGGCGGTGACGACCTTCATCGGGCGGCGCTCGCACTGCCGACGCTGATGGCCTGGCCAGCGTGGTCGGCCGTGATCTCGTCCAGCCTCTGGTTGGTCCCCCGCGTGTTACGCGCGATCTCAGCCTGAGTGGAATTGCTGTCTCGGCGAAGCCCCGCCAGCTCTTCCCGAAGCGCTGCGATCTCGCCTGCGAAATCATCGTTGGCCGGGGCCGGTGCCTTGCCGGTAACGGCGTCCGCGGCCGTGATCATCGTGTCGATCGAAGTGGCGGCGCTGCCCGACGCGGCGGTGCCGCCCGCCAGCGCGCTAACGACGCCATAGGCAGCCTGACGGCTGGCGTCATTCATCGCCTGCACGCGGTCGAGCTCCTGTCGGCTGGTCATCTGCTCGGCGGTCGGCGCGGTGGTGCCGTTGCCGAGCGCGCTGATCACGCCATAGGTCGCCTCGAGGCTGGCGGCGGTCATGGCGCGCACGCGTTCCAGTTCCTGCCGGCTGGTCGCCTGTTCCCCAGCTGCGGTGAGCAGCGCCTGGCTGAGCGCCGGCAAACTCTTCGCCGCATCTTGATCACCGCTGCGCGCGGCGCTGGTCGCCGTGTTGAACTGCCCCTGCAGGGCGGCAAAGCCATTGCCATTGCCCGCGTCGGTCAACCCGCGAATGCGCTTCACCTCGTCCATGAGGCCGTCACCGACCGAGGTCCAAGCGTCGCGTAGCGCCTCGGCAGCCTTGGCCGCTTCCTGGGCATCCTGGATCGCCCAGATCTGCTGCTGCAAGGCGCGGTTGCTGACGTCGAGCTTGGCAAGGTCGAGGGCACGGAGCGTCGCGGTGTCGCCCTTCAATTCGAGCAGCTTGCGCTCGAGGTCCTGGCGTTCGGCTGCAATATCTGCCGCGCTCCGGGCGCCCTCCATCGCGGACTGCAGGTCGGCGAATGCCGGCGCCAGCTTGAGCAGCGTGCCATAAGCCGACTGCCCCGCGGCGGTGTTAAGATCCTGCGCCTCGACGAGCTCGCGGAAACCAGCGAGGCTTGCCGGCATCGCCATGCCGAGGCTGTCGAACACCTTGGCGAACTGCGCCGTCTTGGCGGCGGCCTGCTCTTCCTTGCTGTAAAACGCCTCGAAATAAGCGCTCGCGGCGCTGGTCAGGTCGCTGACGCTGTCGAACTGGTCGGCCAGTGCAAGCTTGGCGTCGATGCTGAAACCGCGAGTGGCAGTGCCGAGCAGATCCAGCGCAGTGCCGACCGCTTCGACCGTCGACGCGACGCGGACTAGCGTCTCGAAAGCGCCTTCTCCTACTTTCTGAAAGCGCTCGAGACCCGGGATTGCAGTCGCCGCCATCTTGTCAGCGGCAGCACCAAACACCGCGGTCAGCTTCTCCTGGATCTGCTCGCCGGTGAGGTCCTTGAGATCGATCTTCCCGATGCTGACGACGAAGCTGTTGAGGCGGGCCTGCACGTCACCGGTGGCGATGCCGAGCGGTCCCGCGGACGCGGCGATCGCGTCGTTGAACTGCTTGAGGATCAGCGTGAACTGGTTTTCAAGGCCAGCGTCCGCGCCGGTATATTTCGTCGAGTAGGACGTGCCGGTGCTGATCCCGAGGAACTTCTTCTTCTTCTCGACGTCCGAATAATAGGACGCATCGAAGCCGCCGCCCAAGACGCTGCCGAGCTGCTGATCCTTGCCGTAGAGGCCGCTGCCCACGACCGTCGTCTTCGACCCGAACAGCGAACCGATCAGGCTGCCGACGGCGCCGATGATGCTGCCGACCACCGGGATCTTGCTAAACAGCCCACCGCCGGTCACGATGCCGGACAACAGCTTGCCAGTGCTGTCGGAAGCGAAGCCTTCCTTCACGCCAGCCGAAGCGTTGACGTCGCCAGCACGAACGACCAGCGCCGCGACGTTGCCGATCTGGCTGTCGATCGACTTGAGGGATGCCGCCATCTGGCGCGCGTAGGTGTTGGTCAAGGTATCGACCTCCTTCAACGCATCCATCGATCGCTTGAGGCTTTCCGACTGCGCGCTGGTATCCCCGAGCACGGTACCGGTGCCGTCGTTCGCCTTGGCGAGCGTGTTCTTGCCGCCACCGCCACCGAAAAAGCCGGTGAAGATGCCGAGCGACGCAAGCGCAGCGGCCATCACAGCCATGCCGGCGAGATTGAACGGGAATGGCGAGGATGACGCAGTCTTCGCCATCGCAGCGGTACCGTCCGCTGCGGCGCGCATCCCGGCATTCACGACGCTGGTCGCGGTGAAGGCGGTGTCGGTCGCGACGCCGGTTGCGGCAGCGACGGTGCGCGCCGTCGTGACGCCGCCGATCAGGCCAAGCTGCACCGCGGCGTTCTTTACCGCCATCGCGAATTCTATCGCGCGGAAGACCTTCTCGGCAGTAGCCATGGCCTTGTAGCCAGCGGTACCTTCCTTGAAAAAGCCCTTCGCTGCGGCTGCCATATCACCATAAGCGGCGGACTGCGCCGAGGCGGTACGCATCGCGAATAGCTGGCTCTCGCGGGCGATGCGGTTTTGATCGGTGCCCGCTTCCTTGATGGCAGCATCGTGAGCCTGCTGCAGACTCGCCTGGTCCGCATAGTAGGAGGTCATGATCGTCGTGGCATCGCCGATCGCCGTACCGACGCTGCCGAAAGCATCCGCCATGCCCTGCGCGGCACGCTGCGCAGTCTGGTCGATCGTGTCGAACAGGTCGGCAGTGGCGCTGAGCGACGCGTTGAGCGCGTCGCTGGCGTTAGTGACGGCCTGATGCCCCTTCGCGATCTCGACCTGCTGGGCGATGTACGCGGCGCGGCGAGTGGGGTCGGTAAACCGGGCCTCAGCTTCCTGCGTCGCCTTGAGCGTCGCCAAGCCGATCTCGCGCTCGTTATTGGTCGCACCGACCAGCCGAAGCTCTTCGGCCAGCGTGGCAAGCTGCTTCCGGCCATCGATCATGTCGGTGTTGAACCGGCCGACCTCTTCCGTGTCCTTAAGCGCCTTTCGTGCGGCCTGCTGATCCTCGAGCGCCTTCGTTGCGCGCGCGGCTGCATCGGTAAGCCCAAGCTGCTGCGCGGCCTGAACCGCGGCGAGCAGCGGCAAGTCGGCGATCTGGGCGGCGATGAGGTCATTGGCGCGTTCGGCCGGCACGAGACCAGCTGCCACGGCCGCGTTGACCTGCTGCTGCGCAGTGATCTGGTCGCGCATGCCCGCCGTGGACTTGGCTGCATCGGAAACACGTTGCGCAATTGCAAGCTGTACTTGGCGCGATACCGCTGCGGTAATATCGGCCTGCTGCTTGATCGCCTTGCTTTCGGCCTTCACACGAGCCTCGGCGATCAGCGCTGCGGCACCCGACACGCCGTAGGCTTTCGCCAGGTCGTAGAGGTTGCGGATCTGTGCCTCGATCGCCTCGGCGTCGCGTACTAGCCCTTCCGCATGACGGTCGACCTTCGGCTTGGGCGGCGCTTTTGGCGTCCGGTTGGCCTTGATCTCGTTGGCCTTCTTAAGCAGCCGCTCTTGCGACTTGCTGACGATGTTTTCGGCAGCCGTGGCGAAGAACGTGTTCGTCCCGTTGACGACCTGCCCGGCGCCCTGCGCGTAACCCTTGCCGAACGCCTTGCCCAGGCTGCTACCGGCGCTGGTCACGGCCGTGGCGGCATCGCTCTGGCCCATGGCCTTCAGGATGGGGCCGGCGAAGTCGCTGATTGCCCCGCCGATCGACTTTAGCCAGCCGGCGACGCGGTTGTAGATGGCGTTGAAGATCTGCGAGATGCCGTTGCCTGCCCACTGGGCCGCAGCGACGACGGGGGCGAAGAACTGCGCAACGGCCGCGGCCGCTGCCGACACATTCGCCGTCACCGACGTCGAGATGCTGCTCCACAGCTCGACGATTGCCGCATAGGTGCCGGTGAACGTGCCATAGATCGACGCCAGGAAGCCCTGCACCTGCTGTGCGTCGTTCGGTGAGAACAGATAGTCCATAAGCGATTTGCCCGACCCGCCCAGGTCGAGCCCGTCGGTGATGGTCTTCCAGACGCCGGCAACCATGTCGCCGGTCGTGATCGACTGATCGCCGAGCTTCTTCATCTCCTTGGACGTCAGCCCGAGGCCGTCGGCGAACTTCTTCATGCCCGCGTCTTCGTTGATCTGCTCCTTCCACCGGTAGAGCGCGACGCCGGCGACGGACGCGACCGCAATCGCGGGGAGGAACGCGACGGCGAGTCCGCCCATCTCGGCTGCGAAGCCCTTCACGCCGCCCTCGGCCATCTGCGCGACCTGAAAAATCTGGCCCGCTTGGCTGGCGAAGATCTGGAACGGCGCCGCGCCCATCGCCGCCATAGTGGCGACGTCGTTGAGCTGGAACGACAGCTGCGTCAGGGTGCCCTTGCCCTTGCGAGCGACGCGGTCCATGTCGTCTTGCGCCTGCGCGCTTTGGCGCAGGCGACCAGTCAGCACTTCCTGCTGGCGCGCATATTCAGCCGGCGCGGTTGCCCCGGCGTGATAGAGTCGCGTCGATTCCGCGATCTCGGCATTGAGCTTCTTGGTCGCCGCGTAAAGGGGGTCAGTCGACATGCGTAGCTGCTCGGCCGCGGCTGCATCGGCAGCCTGGGCATCATGCGACGCACGCACGGCCGACGCCAGCTGACCATGCTCGCGCGCCAACTGCTCAGCGGCCAGCCCCTCGAGGCGCATGGCGGCCGCATTGGCTTCACGCTGTGTGATCTCTGCCGCTGCCTGCTGCTCGTTATAGTCGCGCATGCCTTGCTTCGCGCGGGCTTCGAACATCGCGCTGGCGAGCGCAGCCTGACGGCGGGCCTGCGCATCAAGCGCAGCAGCCGCGGCAAGGCTCGCTGTCTCTTCCTCGCGCAGCGCCACGGCACCAGCCTTCACGCGGGCCTCGAACATCTGGTGAGCATAGGCAGCTTGCCGCAGGGCCTCCGCTTGAGCATCTGCAGCTGCCGCAGCCTGGTTGGTCGCCGTGACCAAGGCTAGCTCTTCGCTGCGGATCCGCCCGGCAAGCTCGGTCAGGCCAAGCTGTTGCGCTTCGAACGCTCTGAATTCGGCCGTAGCACTACGGACCTCCTCGCGAGTTTTGCCAAACACGCTGTTTTGACGCTCGAGCTGGCGCGCCATTGCCTCACCGGCCTTCTCGACGCGGGCGAACTCGCGCGCTGAGTTGGCACCCTCGCGGGTTGCCGCGGCGCCGAAATTGGCGACTGCGCTGGTGGCGCCGGCAAGCTTGATCCCACCCGCAGCCGCCTCGATGCGCGCGGAGTTGCGGATGAAGTCTTGCGTCTCGGAGCTGAACATCTGGCCGAAGCGCAGCAGCTCGGCGAACGCACCTTCGGTATTGAGGATGAAACCAACCTCTAGGGCGGCCGCGCCGTCGTCATCAAACATCGCGGCCTCCTTTCGAGGGTCAGCCCAGCACGGCGCGGAGCTTGGCTTCTTCGATCTCGCGCTCGCGCGGGGTCACCTCTGTTCGCCACGGGGGCGGGCAGGTTTCGACGTCGGCCTTGTGGCTTTCGGCGAGGTAGGCAGCAGAGAGGCGGCGGATTAGCCGCGCTTCCCATGGCTCAAGGTCAACGGCGGTACGTTCGCACCACGCGTTGATCTCGATCCACGATAGCGGCACGGCGCCCATGCCGGCCGCTTGGGTCAGGCCGATTTCGATCAGCCGGTCGGTGATATGCGGCGCAGGGTTGGGCGGCATAGGCGGCACGATCTTGTCGCGCTTCATCTTCTCGATCCGGCTTAGCCGGGGAGCAGGCGAGTCTTCTACGAACTTGGCTCGCCGTGATCGAGGGTCCGGCTTTGGCGTGGCCTGAAGCCACGCCATATGCCGAATATAGAGGGTCAGGCCGCTTTCGAGGCGGCCTTGAAGTTTCCCCAGTCGGCGACAAACTTCGTCACCTGACGAGTGATGTAGCCGATGCCCTGATCGGCGTATGCGGCGCGGAACATGTCCTGCCCGCTGAGACTGGCCCCCTCGGGCTGATAGTCGAAGTTCTCGAACGACACAGTGATCGCGGCGAGGTCTTCGGCCGTCTCGGCGATGCGCTCTTCCTGGGTCGCCGCGGTGATCTTGCCATCATTGTCCTGCATGCGCTTCAGCGCGCGCGCGGACTGGCGGGATTCGACGGCGCCATAAGCGCGGCTGCCGGGGCCGTGAAGATGGATGCGGACGGGGAGCTTGCCTGCTTCGTCGGCGTAGAGCGGCTCGCCGGTGGGGCCCTTGACGTGCAGGGCGGCGGTGGCAGCGACGGCGAGCGAGGCGATATTGAGCAGCTTGGTCATGAAATAGTCCTTCGCGGGAGGATGGTGCGCCAACCCGGCTCGCGACCCGCGACGACGGGCCGAGCTGGCGCATAAGGACCGGCGTCGCGGGCGCCGGGTAGGGAAGGGGTCAGGTGGTCGGCGCAGCGACCTTGACGATCTTGGTGCAGATCTCGATCGTCGGAGCGCCGGTCAGCATGCTGTCGGCACCGTCGGCGGTCTCCGGCATGCCGAAGTTGCGGCCACCGAAGTAGCGCTTGGCACCGTCCGGATAGGTCACGCGGAAGGAATAGAGCTTCTGGCTCTCGTCATCGGCCGACGTCTGCATGATCGCCTGGCCGGCGTCGGAGCTGTCGAGCGCCATCGACGGCTGCAGCGCGCCATAGTCGGCCGAGCCCTTGAACTTCTGCTTGGCACCCTTGAGCGGCTGGAATTCGACCTTGGCGAAGCTGGCGCCGATCGAACCGAGCTTTTCGACCTGGCCGACGTCGGTGAAGGTCAGGGCGGCGTAACCGGTGGCGTCGGCAGTCGCCGGCGACGTAACGGAGATCGCAAGCGACGAGCATGCGGCGGTCTGTGAACCCATGGTGATGATCCTCGTGATTTAATACCGGCAGGGCCGGCGGGGTGGCGCCCGCCGGGCGGCGGGCACGCGGGTTAGGCGGCGGTCTTGGCCTTCGGGTCAGCGGCACTGTCGACGGCCTCGACCAGCCCAGCGGCTGCAAAGTTGACGAACTCGCCCTCGGTGAAATCGTGCGCCTTGCCGGCGTCGAAGTGCCGCTCGGTGCCGGCGTCGGTGAAATCACGGGTTGCCTTTGCGCGGATCGTCTTGGGCTTGGTGTCGGACATGGTAGGTTCCTTTTCTCTCACGCTGCCGCGTCGAAGCTGACGCGGAAGTCTTGGGTCTGCTCGAAGCTGTTCGCCGGACCGCCGACATCAGGGCCGGTGCCAGCGGTGAGGATCGAGACACAAAAACAGCCCGAAAGATCGCCGATCACGTCCCGGCAGCATCGCCGGATGAGCTTGATTGCGGCCTTCTGATCTCGATAGTTCGCCGCCCGCACCGCCACGGACACGCGCTCGACGGAACGGACGAGCGGCTCCCGCTTCAGGCGCTGCCGATCGACCAAGGTCACGCTGCGGATCAGAATGGCGGGCAGCACCACGTTATCGGGAAGCTTGCCGGCCTTGATGCTTGCTGGATCCACCAGCTCGGTCAGCGGCTCGTATGCGCGCAGCAGGTCACCGACGATCTCGACACCGCTCATTCGTCGGTCCCTTCCGGTTCGTCGCTGCCGATGATGCCGCCGCGGGTGACGCGGGCATTGACGTAGGTCTGCATCGCGGCACGAGCGGCTGCGGCGCTGAGATCAAGCGAGGGGCGCATGAACGGGTTGGCTTTGGCGCCAGGGTGGTGGACGGTCTTGCCGACAAAGCTGCCGCCAATTCGCAACGACCCGCCGCCGGTCTCATTGATGCGGCGGACACTTTTGCCCTCTCGTTGGCTGTCGTCGACCGTGATAAAATGCGGGTCTGTGCCGTACTCTGCCCAGGTTGCTAGTGACCGCGGCCACTGGCCTTTGACGCTGACCTTGACCACAATCCGGCCGGGTTCGCTCCTCGTGCTCAGCGCCAAAGCCTCGGTTATTTCCTCGGCTGGTGAACGGCTCTTCGTCTCATCGAGCAACACCTTGCCGCCGGCCCGCGCCACACCGCGAAGCAGCTTGGCCTCAATCTGCGTCGGAAGGGTCGCAAGGAAGCGCTGCACCTCTGCCTGGCCTTTCACGGTCGGCATCAGGCCGAATTGCCCGCTGAGGTGTAATCCTCGACCATGAACTCGACTTCGTCCCGAACGCCGACTTCAGCTGGCCCAGCGATGATCTGCATCACGCGCGGGAATGGCTTGGTCATGACGAAGCGCATGCTCGGCGTGACATCGGTACGGAACCGCATGCGAACTTTGGCCGGACGCGTTGCCACGTTGATGCCGTCCGCCAGACGTTCTGCACGGCTCGGAAGGACATCGACCACGCTGGCGGCGATTGGCGAGCCAACAGCTTCCCAGCTGCCAGACCCGGCGCCGATCAGAGAGCTATCCGTGACCGGGCGTTCGATCTGGATCCGGCGATTGTATCGGCTGGCCTTGCCCTTACCGACCGTCACAGGCTGCGTGCCCGAAGTCTGCCGCACAGCCGCCGTGCAGACGCTTCGGCTTTTTGAAACACCTCGCCGCCTTCGCGATCGGAGTCGTACGCGCTGATCAGGATTAGCATGGCGCGACGGAAGTTGCCCGGAGCGGCGTCACCCGCCTCATACCCCGCACGGATTGTCACAGTGAAAGCCTGCTGAGCGTCGCAGAATGAATAGAACGGTCCAGCCGGCGGTAATACGCGGGCAGGTCGGGAACTGAGATCGAGCCGCGCGCCTACGATCGCAACGGGTGCTCCAGCAGCGTCGACGTAAGCAACGCCGGGAACAGCGGACGCGTTGATCGGCCACGCTCGAAGCCTAACCGCCCCGAAGCCGCAGAACGACTCGGTTACGTCACGCGCCACAAGAATGTGACCGGTATATTCCTCAACCCACGCTGCGGCGTCGTCGATGAACTGGACGAGGTCAGCATCCTGGGATTCGTCGTTCTCATCCAGTTGGATCTGGCGGCGGGCGTCCTGCAAGGTCACGGGAATAGCCATGAGGCACCTCGATTCACTGGAAAGCGTGGCGCCGGACAAAGGAGTCCAGCGCCACCCTAAATCAGGCCTTTGCAGCGACCTGGAGATTGCGCTCGACGGCCTCGTGACCTTCGAGCGTTGGGTCGTTGAAGTCGATGCGGTTCTGCTCGACCGTGGTGCCGGCACGGGGATCGTTGTCGACGGCCGGATGGTCCATATCAACGTCGGGTACGATCTGCTGCGGTGCGCCAGCGGTGTCGATATCGGTTGCCGGGGCAATGCCGTTGCTGGCGTTCTTGGCGGTCTTCGTGTCCATAGGTCTTCTCCTGGTTCGCCGAAACCGTGGGTCTTGCCGCGCGGCTTCGAAGAACCGGGCCAGCGCTAGGCCGGCCCGGCGGGTAGTTATGCGTTCACAGCGATCTTGAGCGCCCGCATCGGCTCAGGGTTGTGCACCCCGCCGCCCACGCGCTTGGTCGTGTAGAAGTGCACGAACGGCTTGTTCGAATACGGATCGCGCAACACGCGGATGCCGATCCGATCGACGACCAGGTAGGTGGCCTCCATGTCGCCGTAGAGTGCGGCAACATTCCCGGCGCCCGCGGTCGGCATGTCTGGCATTTCGACGATCGGCGCACCGTTCAGCGTCTGCGGCTGGCCGAGAGCATATGACGGCTGCCACAGGAAGTTGCCCTGACCGTCCTTCAGCTTACGCGCAGCGCCGAGGCTCTGGCGATTGATGTACAGCTTGGCGTTCCCGGCGAACTCGCTGGGGAGGTCGTACATCAGATCGACAAAGCCATCGCCGGTCAGCTTTCCTGCGTCGCCGCTGTTGACGGCCTTGATCGCACCGTATGGATGACGAGCCGCATTTGCGGCACCCGTGACGTAGGTGAGGATGCCGTAGGGCTTGTTCGCCCCGTCGCCGGACAGGAACCCGATGCCCTCCTGGCGGGAGAATTCGGTATCGACTTCCTGACCCAGCCACTCCTCAAGGTCGATCGCGGCGTCGTCCAGCAGCTGCTGGGAAATTGCCGGATTGGCGTAGAGTTCGCCCGGCACGAAGTCGAGCACGCCGATCTGCGGGGTCGTGGTCGCAGGGCGGCTTGCCGTTTCACCGACCCAACCCGATCCGACGTTGCGGTCAGAGAAGTACTTCTTGAACCCGGCGACGCTGATCGTGATGACACGGCTTTCCGCACGCATCGGGCTGATCTTCTTCAACTTTTCGCCGATCGTGCGATCCCATTCGATCGGCGCCAGATAGCCGCCGTCGGTGTCGGTGCCCTTCTGCATTGCCGCCCGCACCTCGGCCGAGGCGTTATCGCCCCGGCGCATGTGCGCCTTGAACGCCTTGGTATAGTCCGGATCGGCCTTGATATCGCCGATGATCGCGCCGTCACCCAGCTTCGCGGCCGCGTTGATCCTTGCCTGATCATCGACAGCAGTCTGCAGCTCCGTGAGGGTGGCGTTGATGGCGTCGAGCTTGTCCTTGGTCAGGACGTCCGTCTTGCCGGCCTTGATCTCTTCGATCTCGCGAGCATGCGTCGTCTTGAACTCGTCGAATGCGCCATTCAGCGCACGGATGAGCGTGGCGGGATCGGACCCGTCAGCGCGAACCGTGCCCGCGATCGCGCGCGGCATAGCGGGCAGGGTAGGAGCCGTAAGCCGCAGCTTCGGTTCCGGCTTGGTGCTTGCTGCCGCCGCGAGGGTGCGGAACGGGTGGGCGAGCACCGTCGCCACCGCCACGAGGGCGGCCATGTTCATTCTCTTCATGGTGGAGCTCCTAGCTCTTGATGGTGGTGAGCAGACCCGCCAGCAGGCCGGTCAACTCGGTCTCGCCGCCAGCGCCTGGCGTGTCGGCTACAGGGGCAGCGCCTGGCGTGCCCTTGATCTTGGTGATGTGATCGCGCGCTTGAGATCTCGTATCGCCGCCGGCGACGAGCTTCAGTTCAAGCGCGGTGATCGCGGTACGCTCGCGGTCGGAGGCCTTCGCCTGCTCGTCTCGCGTCGTCTTGTCGGCCGTTAGAAGCGTATCCGCGAAGCCCCGCTCGATCGCGACGGACCCAGACATGTACGTCTCATCGTCCATCCACTTCGCGCATTCGGCCGCGGTCCGCCCGCTGCGCTGCGCGTAAACGTCGGCCATCGCTTGATCGAATGGTGCCAGATACGTCGCGGTCTCGGCCATGTCATGGCGATTGCCGACAGCTACGACCCAGCAATTGTGGATCATGAGGAACGACGCCGCACCGATTTCGACCGTGTCACCTGCCATTGCGATGACCGACGCAGCCGACGCGGCCATGCCCATGATCTTGATCGTCACCGGCTGGTCATGTTCGCGCAGGACGTTGTAGATCGCGATCCCCTCGAACATGTCACCGCCTGGCGAATTGATCTGAATCTCAACGGGGCGGTCACCGATTGCACGCAACTGAGCCGTCACCGTTTTTGCGGTGATGCCCCCGCCAGACCAATAATCTTCGCCGATGGCGCCGAACATGGTGATGACATTGTCACCGCTCTCGACCGCGCGAATGCCTGCTGCATCGGCAGACCACTTTTCCAAAATGTTTGGTCGCGCCAATGCTGATACCGATCGATCGGCAGGCATGGGGAGGGCGCTAGGGCGATCCTTGCCGTTCACGCTCGATATGGCACGCGGCATCGGTGTGCCTGGGGTGGCGATCACCGGCTTGCCCGGCAGAGGGCGGCCATTGAGGGTCAGTACCGCACGCGGCTTGCCCGGCGCTTTATGCTCGTCGGTCATGGTTGCTCCTAAGCGTCTGCTAAAGTTGCTGCGGCAGTAGTGCCGTTGCGAGGCAGCTCGTCGCCCCCTGCGATCGGGTTGCGGTCGAAGCTGTCGCGAGCCTCATTGGGGGTAAGGAAAGCCGCATTCGGACCGAGCGCCGCCTTAAAAAACTCGGCCTGGTCTTTGAGCGAGCCTCGTAAAAGCGCCCCGTCATTGTACTTGGCGTACATCGTGTCCTGTTCGGCCGGCGTGAGCAGGCAGAACCACACGGCCTCCTCCCAAATGACGAACCATTGGAGGAGGCAGTACGTCACGAAAAACAGCCCCAGCTGTTCGATGCCGCTGCCCCAGCTGGTCTCATCGAACATCAGCAGCGGGCGCGGCGTGCCGGTAAACCGCGATATCTCTTCCGCCTCCTGCTGGCGAAGCGCAACGAGCTCGTTGTCCTTCGCCGTGCCGGACAGCACCTTTGCCTTCAGGCCCTCCTCGAGTATCAGCCAATCCTCTTCGGCGTCTGCTCCTGAGAAGTTCTCGCGAAGGCTGTCGCGCAGATTGTCGATCGCTTCGGCTCCGAGCGTCTGATCGGTCTCAAGCGCGCCGCGCGCCATCGTGCCCTTGTCAAGCAATCGACCAGCAGCCTGAAGCGCGCGATGCGACAGGCCTAGCGTGTCGGCAGCGACGTCCAGCAGGGAAACGCCAGTCAGGCCGTCCAGAGAAATAGGGCCGCGGAAGTGAAAGACGTCTTCCTTGGCAAGCGTCACGGCGCCACCCGATTTGGGCTGGTACCGAAAGCTCAGCTCAAAGGTCGCTGAAAGCTGCGGCTTTACTGATCGCCGGGGGAGGGGGACAATTTGACGTACCGCGCCCCTCGATCGGACGATCAGCGCGAATGCATTGCCGTCGAGCAAGGCGCAAAGCTGCATGTAGCTCTTGAACTGAGTGGCGGATTGAAAGTCGTTTGGCTTGCGATGCAATACCCTGAACAAGGGGTGGTCCCGCGCCTTTTCAATCTTCCCGTCCGCAGCTCTGCGCATGAGGTGAAGCGGCAGCATGCCTATCGAGCCGGAGATTAGCGACATGGCCCGAAAGAAGGTGCTGTTGCGCAGCGCGGCACGTTCATTGACCGCGATCCCTGCAACCCCGGTTCGACCGCCGTCGCCGCGCATCATCTCATGAAGGGTCGGGTCTGCAAAATCGTAGGCTTGGTAGGCCATGATCGGCCCGCCATGGCTCTGCCCAGTTGCCGCCTTGGCTGTGGCAATCGCGCGCGAAGGCGATAAGGACCTTCGCCCGCCAGCCTGGCGTCGATAATCATCAGGCGACATAGACGTACACCCTCCTGTTAGACGCGGATGATGCCGCGCGAGGCGTACACCGACTTCTTCTTCGTCTTCAGGCTGGAGACGGCAGCGCCGATCGCCATCGTGGTCGTGACCATGCCGTCGATACGCCCGCGTGATTTCTTCTTGTTGAACATGCGGTTGCCTTGACCGTCGGGGTCGATCGCGGCGTTTGCCGCGCAACTGTATGTGACCGGCGAGTTATCGATGATGACCCGCTGCGCGAGAATCGCGTCTTCGGTCTTTGTGATCGAGTGCGGCATGCAAAGCTGCCGGTCTTCGAACATGACGCGCGTGCCCTGGGCATGCGCCACGATCTTAAGCCCGCGTCCCGTCGGTTTATCCGGGCCGCCGTACAACCAGACTTCAAGCCCGACCTCTGCACATGCGTCCATGAAGCTCGAAATGAAGGCCGGGTCGGCAACCATCTCGAGCACCTTGTGCTCGGCGTAGAGCTTGGACACCTGCATCGCGACGAAAGTGTAATCGATCGTCGCACCCGGCGTGGCGACCAGGAACCCATCCTCGACCCACTCGACGTACGGGGCGTGATCGCGCTCACCCTTCTCCTTAAGGTGGCCAGCGGTGGTACCCGCCGCTGTCCAATACCAGCTTTTCACCGCCAGGGGCTCGTCGCCGATCGGCTCCCAAGCTGCGCTGACTGCCGTCAGATCGTTCTTCTGCGAGAGATCGAGCGCCAGCCGGCAGAACCGGTTGCGCATGGCGGTGTCATCGACCGGACCCTGCACGGCGGCCCACTTTTCCTCGTCGATCCAGAAGTCCGCCGATGCGGTATCAACCCCGAAATACAGTCGCAGGACGCTCGACTTGGTCGACGGCCGCAGCAGCGCGGAGGCAACCGTCTCGCGAATATTCTCGATCGGGAAGGTCTCGCCGAGCGCCGGCAACGACTTCTGCCAAACCTTCTCGTTCTCGAACACCGTCTCGCGATCGGCCTTGTCGATCCGCGCGACGAACGCGAACGCTGTGTCGTCGCGCGCCTCACCCTTGGCAATCTGCTGGTACATGTCCGAGTAGGACGTGCCGACATGCTGCGACGTGGCGGGCGTGTTCGTGCCCATGAGCATCAGCGCGTGACCGGCGACCTTGTCGATGCCGCGCTTCCACGTCTGCAACACGTTTTCGTCGGTAAGCTCATGGATCTCGTCGCCCGCGACATAGTTCGGTCGCGGACCGGAAAGGCTTTCGCCGCTGGCGATCGGCTGAAAGAACGACCCGCTGTCGGGATGCTCGATCTTCCAGGCGTTCTCCAATTCGCCGCGGATGACGACCTCGCCGAGGCCTTCCAGGCTTTCGCCTTCGTCATGCTCCGGTATCGTCGCGCGGCACATGGCCGCGGCGTCGCGGAACAGGACATTGGCGGTCTTTTTGTCCTCGCCGATGGCATAGCACTGGGCGCGCTGAATATCGCACCAGCCCATGATGTAGACGCCGATTGCACCCATCAGTGGCGACTTGGCCTGGCCTTTGCCGGTTTCCAGCCAGCCTGACCGAAACCGCCAGCGGTCGGTCGCAGTGCGCCAGCCGAACAGCGAGCCCATGACGAACGTGTGCCACTCGAGCGGGTAGAACGGCTGGCCCGCAGATGGCCCGTCGGTGACCTGGAAAACTGACGGCAGGAAGTCGAGGGCATGGCCCGCAGCATCTGGTCGCCAGTAAATGCCGCGCCGCTCACCGTCGCGCATGTCGCGCAGGTGACGCTCGGCTGCGTGTCGGACAAGCTCTCCAGCCGTAAACAGCTTCCCGTCGACCGCGGCCTTCGCCCATGCCGTCGTCGGATCAGGATCGGAAAGGAACCGGTTAGCCACGCTGTTTTAGGAACCGTGCGGAGCCAGTCGTGCGCGCTTGCTTCTTGACCACCTTGGCGCCCGCGCCGCGCTCACGCGGCGAGATGCAAAGCTCCTTCTCCAGCGCTTGCGCCTGGCTCGCGGCGTTCGACATCGTCGTCCACCATGGATTGTAAGTCGGGACGCCAGTCTTCTTGGCCTTGATCACCGGGCCAGATTTGATCACCTCCTTCGCGGATTGATCGAACGTGACGTATGCGACGACCAAGCGGATGACCGCGTGCGAGTTGGCGACTGCCAGTTTCTCGGCGCCGCGCATCTCGCTGATAATGCTCTTCCAGTAGGACGATGCTGCCTCGCGGTCTGCGGCCCGGCCGAAGATGCTGCGCCAGTTCGGCTCTGGCGGAACGCCGTCGCCCCCAGCAATTTCGATGACCTCGGCCATATGGCCTCCCGCGGTGGACCGGTCGAAACCCTCCCCCCTCAAAAATTACTTGCAGTGCGCACGCCCCACGTGGTCGGTACGGGGGGCGCCGGCCCTCAGACTTTTGACCCCGGGGGTGGGTGCCTCAGCCGGCGCGGTTCCACGGGTGCGACGCGCTGGTCGGCCGTCCCGAGCGATCCACGCCACCCACAGGCCGCGCCGTAGCTCCCTTGTCAGCGAGCGTCTTGGCGTCTGAGCATGGCCTGCACAGCAGCTGATAATTGCTGCGATCGCCGGTGCCGCCACGCGACAGCGGGACGATGTGGTCGGCGATCGTCCCACGTGTCTCGATACCTTTGGCCTTGCACTCGCCCTCGCAAGTGATGACCGTAGCGAGCAAATGAGCCCGCATCTTATCATGCGCCGTGCCATAGCCGCGCTGATGGCGGCTGACCTTAGACCAGCCCATCAGCGCCCGCGAACTGCGGTCCGCAGATCGATCGCTGCCTGCTCAGCCCGGTCGATCAGACGCTCGCTGCGACCGTGGTGCCGCGACTCTGCTCGCATATCTTCGGCGATGAGCAGCACGCGCATGCCAATAGCCTCGACAAGGTCAGCGGTAGCGGGTCGGAAGGTTGTCGCCATGCCATCTCCCGTCGCTGAGACATTCAGCAACTTTGCTCTGATTAATAATGACGCAGCTCGACGCTTTAGGCCTTCCCAGCAAGATGTCGCGGGCAGTAAAGCTATAAGGGTCGCTGGATCAGACTTGACGACGCTCTAAGTAAGGTACCCAATCCAAGAGCGACCCGACTCGAGGTCGGACATTGGAGAGTTAAGATGCCAGGCGCCAATGAGTGGAAAGTAGATAGGCCATCTGAACGTGGCCGAAGCGAATGTTACAGCGATCACGGCTCGGCTCAATCGCCGTGGCCTGACGATCATGTCGCGGATGATGACCGCGGCTTATTCCACAGCGTCAGCGATAAGACAGCCGCCTATTCAGACCACGGATCCACTACAAGGTCTCGATGAGACCGCCACTCAGGGGATTGGAGAGCCAGTCCCCTGAGTATTGATATCCGCGACGAGAGCATGCGACTGTTGCCATATCATAGGACAGTCGCTCAGAGCTCGCTCCTGCGTGAGGGGATGGAGTTGGCTAGCCAACGCTCTTTCGGAAATTCTGCCCCAGTTACTCTACATCCTCGATAGGCCGATCGCTGCGCCCCTGATGCCGCGACTCGCTCGACATTTTATCGGCGATACGCAGCACGATCATGCCGATAGCCTCTACATGGTCAGCGGTGGTGAAGCTGAAGGCGCCTCGCGCTGCGCCTCCCATTCCGCATCACATCTCACGCTCAATTACTTGGCGCCGTCAAATCACCGAGATTCTGCGCGCAAGCGCGCCTGTGCGCCCTGTGCCCTCGCAGCGCAGGCTTTGAAAATTCCCAGCGCGGCGGTTCCAGCGACAGCCGGTTGAGACTTGAGGGCTGCAGCAACAGTTGCGGGAACCCGCCCATCCAGCCGCCCCATATAGAACGCCGCCGTCAAATTCGCGACCTTCCGCGTTGGCTCGTTCTCGGCCTGCTCGCCGACGGCACTGGTTACAACCAGGCACCGGACATCGTCGTTCACCGTCTGCGCGTGCGCCGGAGCGGCAACTAAGATGGATGCTAGAACCAGACTGACGACGTTCTTCATATAAAGTTCCTGAGCGTAGTGGGCCATCAAGCATAGGCCACATCAACGCACAAAGTAACGTCGCGTCTGACCATACCGTAAGACAATCGCTCGGTGCATAGCTCCAGAGTGAGAGGACGAAGGTGGCTAGCCAACGCGCTCTCGAGGGTTCTGCGCCGGTTGCTCGACATCCTCGATAAGTGGATCGCTGCGACCATGATGGCGCGATGAACTGCGCACATTTCTGGAGATCCGAAGTAGGCGCATGCCGATCTGCTTGACATGGTCAGCTGTGGTGAGCCGCAATTGCGGTGCCGCCATCGTCAACCTCCGTGGGCCTTGCAGCCACTAGCTTCTGTGCTAGCTCGTCGCAGTCTATCGGGCAAAAGCCTCGACCCTTAGAGCGCCCAAAGCGTTTGGGCCGATAGCCATTCGCGTGCCATAAACTCAGCACCTGCTCGACTGGAACGCCGAGCCGAGCCGCTGCTTCGCTCGCCGATAAAGCGCTCTTCGTGAGAGGCTCAGACGGCGAGAACGAACCGAACATAGTCCACCCGGCCGCCGCGGAGTTGAGCGCCTTGTTAAGGGCGGGTCGCAGACGACGAATATATCGCGCTTCGGCCGCCAGCAGCTTGTCTGGAGCGAAAGGAATAAAAGAGACGGCGTCAAAGTCTTTGACCCCTTCACCGATGTGATCAGCGACCCGTCGTCTGACGTTGACCGCTTGGCCAACATAAACGACGACACCTTCCCGATAGAGGAAGTACACACCGCTTCGGTTAAAATCTGCAAGGCCTTGGATAAGAGCGAAGAGGCCTATCTCGCCAGTCACCCCAATCCCCATAGCTTCGCACTTCCCACCCGCGTATCGGTTGGGGGCAACGGGGAGTATACCTCTGCGCTCGTTGCAGCTGCTCAAGCAGCGTCTGCCCGTTTCTGTACCGCATCTGTTCCCAGTAGCCAAGCCCCAATCTTTAGATTGATGCCCGCGAACGCGACGATCACAAATTTGCCATCCCCATCTTGGACAACCTCGCCGAACAGGCCCGCTGCTGCGCCTTCGGTAACTCGCACTCGCTGCCCCACGGCAAACGCTTGGCGCTGCCCCTGCTTCGCCGCGCGCTTGCACCGGTCTTCGATCCTGCGCGCACCGGCGACTTCCGCGTCGCTGATCAGCGGTATGCCGCCAAGGTGCCGAAAAACTGAGAACCCAGGGTGGTCGCTGAAAGGCAGGGAGGCCAGCCGCAGTAGTTCATCACGGTGAATTGCGCGTGCGAACACGAACGTGGGCATTATCGGCGCCGCGTACTCCACCCGCTCGCGCGTCCGCCCGCGGCGGCGTGTCAGCGTCTGCACTGGGCTCCATACGTCGAAGCCGGCCGCCTCAAGAGAGGCGACCAGCGGCAGCGTGCGCGACGCTCCTGTTCGAAGGATGCACCAATCGTTTCCCCGCCCCATCGTCTCAACCCTCGCTCTTATAGCTATGTGTCATGCTGCCATCTGCTCGTCATAGGACTCGCCGGGATCTATGCCGAAGAGGCGGATGTAATCAGCCCGGGTCGGCTTGCGGCTGGGCGCGCCGGAGGCGCCTGGCACTGATACCGGCCGCGATGCGTCGCGAACCGGGCCCGCACCGCGGCCTATCTTGAAGCGCATGATTAACTCGGCCGCCTCTGCCGGCGTGCACCGGTCAGGCTCGGGCAGCGCGGGCGTTTGAACGCCGACAGCCGGCGCGGCCAGCCGCCGGCGACGAGCCCAAGCTTGGCTGATCTCAGCCATGATGGCAGGAACAACCTTCGACGGGTGGTCAGCCTTCTGCATCGCTGCTTCAGCACCGCGCTGAAGCAGGCCAATCGGGATGCCGTCGAGCGCGATCCGGGCAGCTTCGAACCAGGTGTCTTGGCTGTCCTCGTCCATGCCCACTGGCGCGACGAGCTGGAGGCATGGGAGCAGCGTCGTGATGAACGCGTTATCAGACGCCGGCTCCAAGTCCCGATAGTCCGCGGCGCGCCTTAAATCGCTCGGCAGCATCGACCGTGCGACCGTGACCGCTCCGCGACTGCCCGTTTCCGCCCACACGTCCGTTGCCTGATCGTTGTCCATCTCGGTTATCCTGTTCGATTATCCAGTTGCTCCACGCCTTCTGCCAGTCGGCTTTCCGGCCCAGCCCGTCCTTGTCGGCGGCGTTCGCAGCCCAATTCCGGAAGCTTTCGAGTCCACGCAGGCTCCAATTCTTGCCCCGTCGATCGACGATTGCTCGAGCAACAGTGTCGTCTGCGAACCGAACCGGCGCCCAATCTTCTGGAAGACGGAACGGCTTGATCTTCACGGCCTGCACCCGCCCGCGCCTCGAAGGAGGCGAAGCCTCCGGAGAGGTTATGGTTCTTGATGGTTTGTCCGAAGCGGCTTCGGGGGTCAGCGCTGTTCGCTTCGGGGGTGAAGCGGCTTCGGGGTGAAGCGGCTTCGGGGGTGAAACGGCTTCGGGGGTTGGGTGCACGATGTACCGACATCCGCGCCCTGCGATTTCCTGCCGGCTCATGTGGCCGCTAGCTACGAGGGATTTGATGGCAGCCTGGACGGTGCGGTCGCTCTTGCTGCACTTAGCAGCCAATGTCGCCATCGAGGGCCAGCAGAGGCCTTCATCGTTGGCGCAGTCGGCCAACGCGAGAAGGACGATCTTCTCGCTGTCGGGCAGTGTCACGCTCCACACCGCGGTCATGATCCGGACGCTCATCGGCGGTTCTGCTCGGCGATGGCGCGCAAGGCGCTCAGTTCGGCGCTGATCGACTCCAAGCCGCGCGCGACGCGGATCAGCTGCCAAACCACGTACAGCGTGACGAAAATCACGAAGAGCTTATCGGTGTTGTCCATTACGCGAGGGCTTCCGCACGCAGCTTGGCGGCATGCTCGGTCATTAAAGCGGCGCGCGCGTCGAGCGCGTCAGCCGCCGCACGGAGATCGTCACACGAGATCCCGCGCTCGGCGCCGGTCTTCGCGCGCAGGCTGCGGGGTTCGATGTTCATCGCCTCCGCGAGCGCCGCGGCGCTGCCCAGCAGGACGCCAGCCTTCATCAGGCCGGCCATCCGCGGCACCGACAACATGTGCGACGTGTAAGCCGCTTTTGCAGCTCGCTTAGTTGCCAGGCGCTTTGCCGCGTCGGTCGCTTCCTGTTGGCGGCGCGCATCTCCGCGCACGCGCATGACAGCGTCGAGATCTTCGACAGTCGAGAGGTGAGACGGTTTATCGGCGCAGGTAAGGGTATCGGCCCGCATGTCAGAGCATCCCCGCCGAAACGCCGCCGAGTGTCAGTGAGGGATCGGAGCGACGATAGTCGAACCGCTCGACGAGGCCCGCGCCGCGTTTCATGCGGTCGAACTGCTCGGCGAGATAAGGATCATCGCCGTCACGCTCGGCAATGGCGAGCACAGTCAATCTTCGAGCCAGTGCGGCATTGCCGCCGGTCTCCAACATTTTCTCACGGTATAGGACATAGTTCTTCCGGCCCTTGGGAAGCCAAGTGGCGCGCGCGTCCGCGACCGGGCCATGGACGCGGCCCAGCTTTTTGATCCCGGGCAATTCCTCCCCGCGCGATGCGAGCTCGGCGCGGAACACGTCTCGCAGCCTATAGGCGCTGCTCGAGCCAATGTTCGCCATCAGTGCCGCTCGCTTCACCGGCACCTGATCCAACAGGAGCGCCCGAAAGCGCTCGATGTCGGCGTCGGGGACGCGCGCGGCTTGGTCTACCAACTTCACGCGGCGGCCGTTGGCGTCACATCCGGCCAGCAACTCGCCTTTGCGTTTCAAGCGCGCCACCAGCTTCAATCGGATGCGGACGCAAACCGTCTTAGATACGCCAGTCAGGACCGAGACCTTGGTGCTGCCCAGGCCGGTCAGAAGGTGTGCCTCGACCTCTTTGCGCTGGGCATTCGTGATCCGCAGGCCGCTATACGCTTCGCCGTGATTCGGGAGCGGCAACGGGCGCTTGCCGCGCAGCTTGAGGTCGGCGCTGTACGCGCGGCGCTCGTTGCTCACCGTCCCGGCGCTGACCGCGAGGCGGATCTGAATGTCCACGTGCTTCATGCCCTTGCGGAGAAGCTCGCGCAGCCGATCGCGGCCGACCGTCGTCAGGTAGCCATTGTCGTCGCGCTCAGCCGGGCGATGGCCACGCTTGGCGCAAAGGGCGGCATAGACAGCGTTCTGCACCGTCGGCGCGCTCATGCCGATCTCGCGCGCCACTGCCTCCATCGACAGGCCGTCAACATCGAATAGATGAACCGCGCGATCCAGCAGGGAGCCGTGAAGCGCCATCTGCTTTGCGCGGTGTGGGGCCTTACGCGCGGAAGTCATGACGACAGCGGGTGCGGCAGACCGCAGAGAACCGTCCGCAGAACCGGGCTCAACCGGCACTGCGCTATTGAGCGCGTCCATAGTCATCTCCGTTGCGGGGTTTTCCGCGTGTTATTCGTCAGTTATTCGTCGACCGCGTCCGACAGCTGGGCGATGACAGCGCGGGCGCGCGTCTTCAGCTTGGCTGCCTCGACGTGATCAATCTTGCCGTCTGACCGTGCGACGCAGACCTCGGCGACGAGGCCCGATGCAGCCGCAGCGATACCGTCCCAGCAGGCTTCCGAATGCTCGATCGGCGTGAAGCGCGCGTCGCCCGGCTCGGTCAGCATGTTCATCGCCTCGCGGGGCAGGAACTTGCGGAGGATCAGCGCCGTCGACAGTGGCATTGCCGTGCCGTTTGCATAGCTCTTCAGCGTGCTCGTCGGAATGCCGGAAGCAGCAGCAAGGGCCGAACGCGGCATCGGCGTACCGTCTCCCACGAACATCGAGAACATGAGAATCTGTCGCTCGGCGACTTCTTGCGCCAGCCGGCTGTCAGCGGACATGATTGCGCTCCTGAGTTTGCGTACCAAGCTGGGTATGGACACCGAGACCCTGATCACCGCCCCGAAGGCCGTTCGCCTCGCCGTTGCGCGCGCGCTGCTCGAGCATCGCAACCTCGTGACGACAGCAGAGGTCGATGCCCCAGAGCAGCACGCGCGAGGCGATCGTGATGAGGACCGTCATGGCGACGATGGACCAGTAATCCGTCACCGGACGTTCCCTTCGGCGTCGCGGATGACTCTGCCGTATGCCGCCGCGTCCTTGCCCGAGAGCAGCGACTGGATGAAACGGTGACGCTGCCAGACCGCATGAGCGTGGCCCAAGGCGAAGCACGCGAGGCACGCGACGCAGATCATGACGAGGGTCATGCAGCTTTCCGATCTCTGGAGGGACAAACCGGCGCTTGGCAGGACCGAACCGCAATTGCGGCTCGGCAACCACAGGCCGTGCAGTGCGTGACGTCGAGGACCGGTGCCTCGATGTACAAGGGATCGGAGGCGGCGTGGAAACCGAACCGCTGCTCACCGATCGCGATGATCGCAGTAGCGGCGCCAGCGACGCGGGACGGCTCCATGGATGGGAGGGTGAGCAGCACCTATGCCGCTTTCTTCTGGCTGACGGCGTGGTCATACGCTGCCGTCAGGTCGCTCTGCCGCCAAGCCGGCACGCGGTTGTGCGTCTTCCAGTGCTGAACGGTCGTCGGCGCGATGCCGAGCACAGCTGCGGTTTTGCGAACCCCGCCGATCGTCGCAATGATCTGGTCAACGTTTTCCATGACCTATCAAGTACGGTATCCGTACATGATTGGCAAGGGGATTGTGCGACTTTCCGGCTGGCGCGTATCACGTGGGCCGCCCATCAACTAAAAATGGACACGTCCGAAAAGATCCTGGCGGCCCTGCGCGAGCGCAATGTTACGCATGCTCGGATCGCGTCGGTCCTCAACGTAACCACGAACAATGCAACCCGGCTCTACAATCCGGACCCGAAAACCGGGAAAACGCGGAAGCTGAGTTTCGACGAGGGTATGGCCTTAATCACCGCGTTCGACTTGGATAACCAAGACGAGGATCGCCCGATTGAGCCGATGAGCCTACCAGTCGCAAGGTTGGCGGTTCAGTATATTGCTCAGCAGCTTGGCGTGCGAATCGATCCCGATGATGAGCGAGTCGAAGACCTCGCTCTAGACATTCGAGCATATTCTGAGTTCGCCGCATCTTCTCAGATTGGCGAAAATCTTGACCGAGCGGAGGGCTGGCTTGATGGTCGTCGATCGCGCCTGCCAGCTCGCACTTAAGTTGCAACGTCAGCAGCAGATCGCGCTCAGTCGCCGATAGGCGACGCTCATTTTCGTGCGCCAATCTCATCGCGAGCGATAGCCTGGCGGAAAGCATGCGCCTTCTGAATTAATGCCGCTCAACGGTAAGATTTGGGATTCGCGCGCCATGTTCTCATTGTGTTCTGCTGGGCGGCGTGTGTCGATAGGAAATTTCTTAGCCCGGCATTTTATCGAGTCGGCAGGAGTGTACGGAAAACGTTTGACATAGTTATACGGTAACCGTACATGTCGACTATCAGGCCAGCCCGGCCCGGTAGGAGACCAACGTGGCCGAGCAGGCTTCTACAGATTGGATCGAGTGCGATGGGACAGGGTGCCCTGTCTTGGATCTTGCACGTGTTCAGGTGCAGTTCCGGTTCGATCGTGACCGCCGCACCGCGGAGCGCGCGAACCCCGCCGACGGCCATCCTGCTTACATTTACCGCGACTGCTGGACGCATCAGGGCGCCCTGTCCGACATCGTTGCGTGCCGGGTCGTCGCGTGATGCGCGTCGACATCCGCCCGCGCCATCGCAACAGCGGCAAGGCTGACGCCGAGCGTCGCTTCCCGACGCATGTTCAGTGGCTCCGCGGCCGCCCGTGCCTGATCGCAGGCACCGATTGCGACGGCCGCATGGAGGCCGCGCATGTCGATCATGCAGGAGGGAAGGGCACCAGCCTGAAGGTCGCCGATTATAAGGCGGTCCCGCTGTGCCAGCATCACCACGCCGAGTTGCACCGCGGCGCAAAGACGTTCGAGGCCGCCCACAAGATCGACCTCGTCGCCGCTGCCCGCGCCTATGCCGCCAAGTCGCCACATCGCGGTCGCTGGGCTGATATCGAAGGCGCGCCGCGATGACCGGCCGCACGATCGCTTCGCACGATCCGGATCTCGCCCAGACGATCACGGACATGGCTGCGGCCTGCCATCGGCTTGCCCTGGCCGAGGAGCGGATCCATCTCGCGCATCGCGCCGATAACGCCCCGCAGTTGGTACCCCACGCGGTCGCGCACGCCGGGGCCATCCGCGACACGATCGCCACGCGCGCGTCGCGTCTGAACGTCAACCCGTTCGGTCTGCGCCTCATCATCGAGGAGCACGAGCGGCTGCGGATCAAGCAGGGCAGGCGTCCGACCATGGAGCAGCTCGAGCGCGCAGTCGAAGCCGCGGCCGATCAGCTCGCCCGGCGCGCGCAGGCTGACGAAGCCCACCAATATGAAGCCGAGCTCCATGCCCGGCGATCGCGCCAAATGGCTGACGCCAGCGTCAACGCCGTCGAATATCTCAGAGCCAGCGCATGACCTATGCCCCACGCCCCCGCCCGATGGGCGAGATCCTCGGCCGCCAGCCTGCGCGGATCCTCGTCACTCCGTCGAAGACGCCGAGCGCGTGGTATGGCGCGATCCGCGGCGCGGTGAAGACCGGGTTCGGCGATCACAGCATCACCGGGGGCGCGCGGTTCACCGAGCAGCAGAACGAGGCGCTGATCAGCCGCGGCATGGATATCCTGACCGCGGAAGCTATGACGGTGCAGCGCAACGCGGGCGACCATGAGATCTGCAACGGCACCGGGCTCCCCGGGGTCTACAAGTTCGAGTGCCCGGTGCTGTCGCGCCGCGCCGATGGCCGGGTCCGCGTTATCGCCCCCAGCGGTGTCGAGAAGCTCGTCGAGGCAGACGGCTGGACCAGCCCGCGCCGCTCGCGCCGCAGGTTCGCGGCGTGAGCTATCTCGACCCCGCTGGCGCCGTAGCGCGCGCGCCGCTGCCCCCAATTCCCGATCTGATAGGCGTCGTCTCCGCGGAGATCCTGATCGACCTGATGATCGCCATCCTCACCCTCGGAGATCGCCCGTGAACTGGACCAACATCATGCACGGTGCCGGCTGGATGAGCCTCTTGGCCATCGCGATCATCGCGGCCGTCATCCTTTTCGAAGACCTGTACTGCCGCTGGCCCCAGATCATGACCGCTCTGCGCGGCAACGATCGGCCCGGGTTCGTGCCCCTCTCCCCGACTGCCTCGGTCCGCCCCCTCCGGACGTCCGTTCCTTCGTTGCGCGCTGTCGAGGCTGGCGCGCAGCCAACCAATCTGGCGGCCCACCGTGGCTGATGTAGCCGACATGGCGAACGACGTGGCCCAGGCCGCGTTCGACTGCAGCATCCGCGCCCGCGCCCCGATCCCGATCCGCGTCGCCGGTGAAAGCCAAGAATGTGGCGAGCGGGCAGCACACACGGGCAGCGGGGGCCGGAATCACGACGAACGTACCGCGAAGTCTGTTGCAGGCCGCCGTACCGTCACGCCGTTTCGACAAAATCGCGGCATGATACTGCCGCGGAGATACTCAGCCGGGAATGCCCCAGTTGGCATCCTCGTTAGCGGCCTTAGCTGTTCGAACCAGATGCTCGACGTAGTTTTGGAAAACTGGAACTGTAAACGTGACGAGCGTCGGTTCGCCCTGCGGCTCCTTGAACGTCAGGACGACAAACCGGCTGCCTTCCTCGTCAAGTACGAGTCCGGCCTCCATCGCACCAGTGCCGCTGGGAGTGATGATCGTCGATGCCATGGTAGTGCCTCTCTGGTCGTCCAAGGAGCGGCTCTAGCGCAGCGGAACCGCCGCGTCAGCGTACGTCGAGCGTTACGCTGCGTCCGCGGCCGTTCGCGACGCACCTCGGTCATTGGCAGCAATAGCTGTTTTAGTCACGGATACGACACGAGCTGCAACGCCTCGCGCCTTCGTCCTGCGATATTCCAGATACAGTGCAATCAAAGAAAACATGGCGACCTCGAGACGGGTCTTGCTGGATGGCAGGACAGGCTCGGCACATGTGACGGCTCGCTAGGCACTTCAAATGCGTTTAATCAAATCGCCGTTGCGCCAATCGAAAACGCACATTGTCACCCCACCACGGGAATGTCGTCAATCAGGGCGGCGAGCGAACCGTCTTTAAAGGTGTGCGGTCGCACAATTCTATCAGGAAGGGAGATTTTTAGATGGCGCCGGTCAATCGGCTTCATAGCCCGAACCTTTTGGGCCATTAATAGCAACGACCCCTCGAACAAAAGCTCGTTTCCTTCGTCGTCTTTTTGCGCTGCTGGCATCCGCACCAATGTTGCGGCCTCGGTCCACGGGAAGTCCATCTATTGTATTCCTAAAAACGTCCCGCGCCCGGTCATCATACCACTCCGGCGCCACTATGCCATTGATCTTGTGAAGGATCGAAGACGGCATATTGCGCCGATAAACCCTCAGCACCGTAGCACCCTGCGCCTCGGCGCGTGCAGTTGACATGGTGCACTTATCGCCCCGGAGGGCGGGCCTCGTTCATCCCTCCCAACAACCCTCGCCGCTGGGTCCCGCAACCGCTGGTCTCGCCGTGAAAGCTCACTTCACAGATCAGGAAGGACAGAACCGATGAGCGCAGCTCCGTATTGGCCGCGCATGCTCAAGCGGGCGAACGCTGCGAAATACTGCGAGCTCACGCCGCAGCAGTTCGACGCGGAGGTGTTCGCCGGCCGGCTGCCGGGGTCGGTCGCGATGTCCGGCGGGCCGCGTTGGGATCGCGCCGCACTCGACGCGAGCCTCGACGACATCTCGGGTGGGGTCAACGACTGGCGGAAGGATCAGCCGGGCCTTGCCGCATGACTTGCCCAAATATGTAAAGCGGGTGCGGTCGAAGGGCCGGGAGTACCTGTATTTCGACACCGGCAAGGTGGTCGACGGCAAGCGGCTGATGACGCGCCTGCCGCCGCTCCGGTCAATGGAGTTCGGAGGAAGCTATGCGGCGCTGATGGGCCACCGCAATCGGAAGACGAAGTCGACCCTCGTAACGGTCCCGGTTCTCGTCGACATGTACCAGCGCGGGGCCGCCTACGGCGCCTTGGCGCCGTCGTCGCGCAAGCTGTACGACATCTATCTTCGCCGCCTGGAGCGGGCGCTGCCGACCGCCCCGGTCAACGCGATCACCCGCGGCGACATGCGGACGGTGCTGGACAAGATGGCCGCAACGCCGGGCGCGGCAAACGCATTCCTCAGGACGAGCGGCGCGCTGTTCGCCTGGGCCGTCGATCGCGAGCACATCGCGAAGAACCCGTGCGACGGAATTACGATGATGGATGGCGGGGAACACGAGCCTTGGCCGCAGCATGTGCTGCGCGCGGTTCTCGCCGCTGAAGACCCCACGGTGCGCCTGCTCGCGCATCTGCTCTACTACACCGCGCAGCGCCTCGGCGACGTGCTTAGAATGACCTGGTCGGATGTTGCTACCGATCGCGTCGAGGTCCGCCAAGACAAGACGAAGAAGCGGCTAAGCATCCCGGTCCATAGCGCGCTGAGCGCGGAGCTTGCGAAGCACGAGCGGGTGGAGGGCGCGATATGCCGGACGCCGCGCGGCGCGCCGCTGCGGGACGACAACGCCCGCAAGATGCTTAAGGCTTTCTCGGCCGCTGCCGGCGCTCCCAGCGTACCGCACGGCCTGCGCAAAAACGCCGTGATCGCGCTGCTCGAGGCCGGGTGCTCAACCGCCGAGACCGCATCGGTCAGCGGCCAATCGCTGAAGATGGTCGAGCATTACGCCCGGCAGCGCAACCAATCGACGCTCGCCGATGCCGCCCTTGCGCGGTGGGAGAGCAAACCGTGAACGTACAAACAGTGGAAAACTCTGCTCGCGACTCGCGCAATTCCGCCAACTCGGGTTATTTGTCAATTAACCCGACAAGATCGAGGGCCTCGAGCAAGGCACGATGCGCGGCCTCGATCCGAGCGACGAGCGCCGCGTCGCCGATCGCATTCGCGTCGATCGTCTCGGGCCAATGCTCGGTGATGAGGCCGGCGATACGGTCGAGGCTGGCGTGATCGACGAGGAAGCGGGGATCAACCGTCCGGGGGTCGGCGACGACGCGCAGGCGCAGGCAGGCGGGGCCGCCGCCATTGGCCATCGATTCGCGGACGTCGACGATTTCGAGCGCGCGGATCGATCCGTTGCCCGCGACATGCTCGCCCAGCCAGCGCCAGACCGGTGCGTTGCTCCGCGCTTCCTCGGGCAGGATCAGCGTCATGCCCGCGGCGCGCGAGACGAGCTGCGCGTTGAACAGATAGGAGCTGACTGCATCTTCGAGGCTGACGCGGGCGCTGGGCACCTCGACGATCTCGACCGAGGGCATCAGCCGTCGCAAATCCTCATAGAAGCGGTCAGCGTCGGCAAAGGCCTGCTCATGCGTGAACAGCACGGTTTCGTTGGCGACGGCGACCACGTCGTTGTGGAACGCGCCTGCCGCGATCGCCGCATCCGACTGGCGCACGAAAAGGGTCCGCGCGGGGTCGAGCCCGTGCCGGCGCGCGATCGCCTCGCTGGCCTCGCGGTGCTGGCGCGCGGGAAATGGGCCGCCGGCTTCGCCATAGACGAAGATCTCGACGCCCGGTGCGCCGTGGGCTTCGCACAGTCGCATGTGGTTGGCCGCGCCCTCGTCGCCGAACGGTAGCGGGACGGGCGGGTGTACCGCGAAGGCCGGGTTGGCGAAGGCGATACGCAGCTGTGCGAGCGTCGCGGGCCATTCGTGGCTGCGGTGCGGCATCGTGCCGAGGTTCGCGACGCTCAGGTGGCAGCGCCCGTCCGCGGTATCAGGGGCGGGCGATACGGTCGCGGCATTGGCCGCCCACATCGCCGAGGCCGACATCGCCTGCGCCTGCAGATGCATGGGTGCGTCCGCATACCGGGTCGCGAGCGCATCGAGCCAGCGATGATCGGGGCGGGGGTGGGGGAGGAGGATCCCCTGCACCAGCCCGAGGTCGAGGTTCGCGCGCATCTTCGCGATCCCCTGCAGCGCGGCGGCGCGGGGCCGTGCGACAGCACCCGCATTACGGGTCGCGGCCAGGTTGCCTGGGCTGAGCCCTGCGTAATTGTGACTGGGACCGATCAGGCCGTCGAAGTTGATCTCGACCAGGTTGGCGCCGCGCATCAGAGGCGCGCCACGTGGAGGACGGATGCGCCTTCGCTGACGTCCAGCGCCGCTGCGCAGCCTCGCGAGAGGGCGATGCCATCGGCCACCGGGCGGATATCGCCGAACGCACACCGGAAATCCGCCAGCGTACCCGTCGCGACCAGCGCTTCGGTCGTGACGTCGCTGGCGGGCAGGGTGTCCGCGATCGTCACGACCTGGGCCGTGCGCGCATCCGCGATCGACCGGACCTTGTCGGTGCGCGCGGTCATCGTCGGCCCGCCGTCGAAGATGTCGACATAGTTTTCAAACGCGAACCCCTCATTCTCGAGCATCCGCATCGCCGCCCGGCCGGAGGGGTGCGGCAGGCCGATCGCGGCACGCGCGGTCTCGGACAGCATCGCGGTGTAGATCGGATGCTTCGGCATCAGATCGGCGATGAACTGATGCCCATTGATCGCATTGAACTGATCGGCGTCCTGGAAATTCATCCCGAAGAACCGCCCCGCCAGACCGTCCCAGAACGGCGAACCACCCGCCTCGTCGATGATCCCGCGAAGCTCGGCCAGGATCCGGTCGGCGAATCGGGCGCGATGCGCCTTGATGAAGAGATAGCGGCTGCGCGCGAGCAGCAGGCCCAGCCCGCCGGCCCGCTCGCCCGGATGCAGAAACAGCCCGCCGACCTCGCTCGACCCCTCGAGATCGGTGGCGAGGCTCAGCATGTCGGCGCGGAAGGTTCGCGAGAGCTCGCGGCTGTGCTGCGTCAGCGTGCCGATCCGGTAGCTGTAGAAGGGCCAGCTCTGACCGACATGCGTGAACAGCTGACACGTGCCGCGGACTTCCCCCGTCTCGCAATTCTCGAGGACAAGGACGAACAGTTCGTCGCTGACCACGCCGTCTTCGGCGGGCGCGGTCCGGGCGAAAGCGGCGTGGCTGCGTTCGAGCTTGGCGCGCAGCGCGCGGCGATCGGGGGGCAGGTTGGTAAAGCCCCCACCGGTCAGCTTGGCCATCTCGTACAAGGGCTGGAGGTCGCTATCGACCGCCGCGCGGATCCGGAAACTCACAGATGCGTCCTCAAAAGCCGTTCTCGCAGATTCGCAGGATGGTGACCGCGGACAGCGCCGCCCGCTCGGTCAGACTCTCGGGGATCATGAATTCGTCCGGCGAATGGATCGCGCCGCCGCGGACCCCCATGGTGTCGACGACCGGCACGCCCGCGGCCGCGATGTTGTTGCCGTCGCACACGCCCCCGGTCGCTTTCCAGGCGATGTCCAGGCCCAGGTCCGCGCCGCTCGCCTTGACCAGCGCGAACAAGTGCGCGGCCCCCGTATCGATCGGCTTGGGCGGACGATTGAAGCCGCCATGGACCGCAATCTGGACGTCATGCTCGGCCGCCACCGTCGCGACGACGGCGTCGATATGCGCGCGGGCCTGGGTGATGTCCTCGCGCGTCGCCGGGCGGAAGTTGATGCGAAGAACGGCGACGTCGGGAACGACGTTGTTGGGTCCGCCGCCATCGATCCTTGCGGGATTGACGGACAGCCCGGGCCTGCGGACCTTTGACAGCTGGACCGCGATATCGGCGGCCGCGACCAGCGCGTTGCGGCCCTCTTCAGGATTGCGGCCGGCGTGCGCGCTCCGGCCGCGGACGGTGATCGAGAAATTACCCGTGCCACCGCGTGCGCCGGCCAGCGTGCCGTCAGCAAGCGCCGGCTCGTAGGTCAGCGCTGCAATCTTCCCTTGCGCCGCGCGAGCGAGCAGGGCCGCAGACGAGAAGGAGCCGGTCTCCTCGTCCGAGTTGATCACCACGTCATACCCGATCCGCCGACCCAGCGGGCTGGCCTCGATCGTCTTGAGCGCGGCCAGCATCACGGCCAGCCCGCCCTTCATGTCGGCGACGCCGGGTCCGTTGATCGTGCCATCCGGCAGATTCCGCAATGTCTGGAACATGTGGTCGTGCGGATAGACCGTGTCCATGTGACCGGTGAACAGCATCCGCATCGCGGCATCCGGGCGAACGCGAAGATGGAGATGCCGACCGTGGTCCAGCGGGTTTACGGTGCCATCGGTCGCGACGCTATCGGCCGGTTCGGGCTCGACAAGTGTGATATCGCCGGGAAGACACGAAAACGCGTCGGCGAGCAGCCCCGCCATCGTCGCCAGCCCCTCCAGGTTGCGCGTGCCGCTGTTGACCGCGGCCCAGCTTTCCACCTGCTGCAGCATCGCGGCCGCATCAAGCCTGGCGACCGCGCCTGTTTCGTCGTGCGAAAGTCCTCTCATCCCCCGACCCTAGCCTCGCGCGGCGCGGGGGGGAACCGTCAGAAGCTGTAAACCAGCGCGGCGCGGCTGGTCGTGTCGGTCGTCATCGATCCCGCCGGCGGTTCGCTTTCATATTGAACGGCATAGGACAGCGAAGCCGATAGCGGACCGATCAGTTTCGCGGTCAGCGAAGTGGTTCCACCAAGCGTGCTGTTGAACCGCTGGACATAGGCGGATGCGACTTGGGTGACCGACAGGCCGTTGGTGATCCGCCAGCTGAAGTTCAGCGTCCCGCGTCCGGCGATCGCGCTCTGGTTCGTGTCGTCGGTGAACTCGGTGTTCCGATATGCCGGCCCCAATTCGAGATCGAGCTTGGTCCGTGCCGATTTGAGCACGCTGTACCCGCCGCCGACCGAGACCGAATAGCGGTTATTATAGCCGAGGAACCGATCCCCTTCATACTGCGCCGCGCCATAGATATAGGCGCGGTCATCGATCTTGTAGTTGGGTTCGTAGGAGGCGAGATAATGCTCTCGCACGGCGACATTCTGATTTTCCTGGTAATCCGCCTGGGCGTGGAATTTCTGCCGCCAGCGCAGGCCTTCGCGGGTCAGGTCGACAACCGCAGTACCGCCGGCCGTGTCCGAATTGCCGGTCGTGAGATAGCCGCCCACTTCGGCGCGGCCGCTCCAGAGGTCGAGGAAGCTGGCCTGACGGATGACCTGTGTGCGTTGGGCGGCGCGATCGGCCTTCCACTTTTCCGCGATTGCCAGAACCGCGTCGCCGCTGAGCGGGTCGGCCGCGCGGGCATATTTGACGATTGTCGAGACATCGCTCTCGTTACCCGCATCGAGTGCAGCATCGAGCATCGCGCGGATATTTTCCGGGATCATCACGGTCTGGGCGATGGCGGCCGCGGGGGCCAATGCCGTCACCAGGAGGCCGGCGAAAAGCGGGAGACGGAAACAGCGCATAATCGGGTCAAAATCGCGACAGGAGGAGGGGCTGGATCGGCACACAGCGTTCCGTAGCGTCACCACGCCGCGTTGGGAACGGTTCAGCGCGGTCCGCTTGCGCCGAGATGTGGCGCGAAGGCGGCCAGCACCTCCTCGTAGAGGCGTTTCTTGAACGGAACGATCACTGCGGGGAGTTCGGCGGGGTCGATCCAGCGCCAGGCATCGAATTCCGCATGTTCCGTGTCGATCGCGATATCCCCGTCATCGCCGTGGAAGCGGTAGAGGAACCAGCGCTGCCGCTGGCCGCGCCAACGGCCCTTCCAGACCTTGCCCAGAAGTTCGGGGGGAAGATCGTAGACGAACTCGCCCGGGGCCTGCGCGATCAGCGTGACCTTGTCGGGTGAAACGCCGGTTTCCTCGCCCAGTTCGCGAAGGGCCGCGGCCTCAGGGTCCTCGCCGGGGTCGATCCCGCCCTGCGGCATCTGCCACGCGTCGAGCGTCGAGTCGCTGCGGCGGCCCACGAACACCCGGCCCGCTCCGTTGATCAGCATGATGCCCGCGCAGGGACGATAGGGCAGGGTGGTCGGATCGGTCATCCCTGCCCATTCGGGTGTTTCCTGACCGTCTGCAAGCCCGAAGGCGGTCGAGCCGCGCCACGCGATCATGCATCCTCCGAAAGGACTCCGCGTTGAGCGAAGGACATGGTGGTCGCGTATGATAGGAGCAGGGGGATGAGGCGGACCTTGGTGAAGTGGCGGGGTTTGTCCGCGCCGTCGACGATCGGCGCGGATCAATCGTGCGGTCGGTCGCGATGATCCATGTTGTCCACCATCCCGATTATGTGACCCCGGCGCCCGCCCGGTCGACCTATCGCTGGAACAAGAACGGGCTCATCCGCGATCTGCTGCGCGCGCATGGCAGCGCGGTGGCCTGGCACGAGCCGCGCGCGACGCCGCGTGAATGGCTCGAGGCGGTCCATGAGCCGGACTATGTCGCCGAGGTTCTCGAAGCCCGCGTGCCGCCCTTGAAGGAACGCAGGATCGGCTTTCCGGTCAGCGCCCCCGTTGCCCGCCGCGCCGCGATCGTTCCCGACGGCACCTGGGTCGCCGCGGTGCTCGCGCTGCGCCACGGCTTTGCCGCCAATACCGCGGGCGGCAGTCATCATGCGCTCGCCGATACGGGCGCGGGCTACTGCGTGTTCAACGATCTCGCCGTCGCTGCGGTCCGGCTGGTCGAGGAGGGCAGCGTCGAGCGGGTCCTGGTGGTCGATTGCGACGTCCATCAGGGCGATGGCACCGCCGCGCTGCTCGCGGGCCGGCCGGGAATCGCCACCTATTCGATCCATGCGGACAAGAACTTTCCGGTGCGAAAAGCGCAGTCGACGCTCGACGTACCGCTGCCTGACGGCGTCGACGATGACCAGTATCTGGCGACGCTGGAAGAGACGCTGGTCCCGCTGCTCGATTCCTTTGGCGCCGACCTGATCCTGTATCAGGCGGGGGTGGATCCCTTTGCAGGAGACCGGCTCGGCCGGCTGTCGCTGACGCTCGACGGACTGGTACGACGCGAACGCCTGATCGCGCGGCTGGCGATCGCGCGTGGCATCCCGCTGGCGAGCACCGTCGGCGGCGGCTATGGCGACGATGCGCTCGCCATTGCCGAGCGCCATGTCACTGCGATCATGACACTTGGTGCGGCATTCGAGGATGCCAAGGGAACCGCAATGGCCTCCAAAGTGTAGCAGCAGGCGATGACAACACCCGTACTTCTCTGGCTTCGCCAGGACCTTCGCCTGCATGACCACCCGGCGCTCGTCGCCGCCACGCAGGAAGGGCCGGTGATCCCCGTCTATATCCTCGACGACGACGCGCCCGGCGACTGGGCAATCGGCGGTGCCCAGCGCTGGTGGCTCCATCACAGCCTCGAGGCGTTCGCCAAGTCGCTCGACAAGAAGGGCTCCCGCCTCATCCTGCGGCGGGGCGATGCGGTTGCGACGCTGCAGTCGCTGATGACGGAGACGGGCGCGGAGCGGGTGTTCGCGACACGCCAGTATGAGCCATGGTGGCGCAAGGCCGAGGATGCGCTCGGCGACGCGATCTGCCTCCATGATGGCAACCAGCTGGCTCGGGTCGAGAGCGTCACGACCGGAGCAGGCGGGCAGTTCCGTGTCTATTCGTCGTTCTGGAAAGCATTGTCGCAGATGATGCCGCCACCGGAACCGGTGGCGATGCCGCGCAAGATCGATGCGCCGGAGACGTGGCCGGAATCGGACGCGGTGGAGAGCTGGAAGCTGTTGCCGACCAAGCCCGACTGGTCGGGTGGCTTTTCCAACTGGCGCCCCGGTGAGGACGCCGCGCGGAAGGCGGTGGCGCGGTTCGCGGACGTCGCCGACGATTACGACCACGACCGCAACATACCCTCGACCGAGGGGACGTCCCGGCTGTCCCCGCATCTTCATTTCGGCGAGATCAGTCCTCGCCAGGTCTGGCATGCCGTCTCGGGACACGGCGACGGCGTCACGACGTTCCGCAAGGAAGTGGCGTGGCGTGATTTCACGCAGGGCGTGGTGCTGGCGCTCCCCGATTATGCCCGCCGCAACGGAAGGCCGGCGTTCGATGCGTTGCCATGGCGCACCGGCAAGGCGGCGGCGTCCGATCTGAAAGCGTGGCAGACCGGTCGGACAGGCTATCCGATCGTCGATGCAGGGATGCGACAGCTCTGGGCGACGGGCTGGATGCACAATCGCGTCCGGATGATCACCGCGAGCTTCCTCGTCAAACATCTGCTGCTCGACTGGCGCGAGGGCGAACGCTGGTTCTGGGATTGCCTGGTCGATGCGGACTACGGCAATAATTCAGTCAACTGGCAATGGGTCGCGGGCACGGGGGTCGATTCGAACATGTTCGGCCGGATCATGGCGCCGCTGTCGCAATCGGAAAAATTCGATGCGGGCGACTATATCCGACAATGGGTGCCGGAACTCGCCAAGGTTACGGGCGACGCGATCCACGACCCGGACGAGTCCGGGTGTCGGCCGCGCGACTATCCGGCCAAGATCATCGGTCACCGCGAGGCACGCGAGCGCGCGCTCGAGGCGGGGCGGCACGCGCGCTGACGCCTTTTGGCACGCGCCTCTTTCCTAGGTCGCGACGCTGTTGCATGGAGCGCCGCGATGACCGCCGCCCACGCCTTTGACGATGCCGCTACAGGGCGCGCAACCAGTGCAGCACGCCTGACCGCGCCGATATTCCACCGCCTGCTCGACCGGATCGATGCAGGACTCGAGAGCGGCGGTATTGAGGCAAGCTTGCCCGACGGCACCCGCCGTTTGCTGGGAGGGCGTGCACCCGGGCCGATGCCGATCGTCACCGTCCATCGCTGGCGGGCATTGGTAAGGCTGGCAACGGCCGGATCGGTCGGCTGGTATGAAGGCTGGACCGCGGGCGACTGGTCCAGTCCCGATCCGGTCCCGCTGTTCGACCTGTTCATGCGCAACCGGATATCGCTCGGCAGGACGGCGCGATCGGGCGGGGTTGCGCGACTCTCGGCCCGCGCTTGGCACTGGATGCGACGCAACCACCGCACGGGATCACGGCGCAACATCGCCGCGCACTATGATCTCGGCAACGACTTCTACGAGACGTGGCTCGATCCCAGCCTGACCTATTCGAGCGCGCTGTTCGCGGAGCCGATTAGCGAGGCCGAACCGCTCGAGCATGCCCAGACGACGAAGCTCCAGGCGATTCTGGACAGGACGGGTACGCAGCCCGGCGATCGCATCCTCGAGATCGGCTGCGGCTGGGGGTCCTTCGCAGCCCTCGCCGCGCAGTCCGGTGTCGACGTGCATGGCCTCACCCTGTCGACCGAGCAGAAGCGACAGGTCGACGCGCGGATGGCCGAGGCAGGGCTGACGGGGGTGACCGTCTCGCTGACCGATTACCGCGACGTCGTCGGAACCTATGACGCGGTGGCCAGTATCGAAATGGTCGAGGCGGTGGGTGAGGCCTATTGGCCGGCCTATCTCGACGCGGTCGCACGGGCGCTGAAACCCGGCGGCCGTGCCGCGCTTCAATATATCACGATCGACGATGCGATCTTCGACGCCTATTCGACAAGCGTCGACTTCATCCAGCGCTACGTGTTTCCCGGCGGCATGCTGCTGTCCGAGCCGCGGTTCCGCGCTCTGGCGGAGGCGCGCGGGTTGACGTGGGAGGATCAACGAAGCTTCGGGCTGCACTATGCCGAGACATGCCGGCGTTGGCGGATCGCGTTCGACGCCGCTGTTGCGCAGGGGCGCCTGCCGGCACGGCACGACGCGAAGTTCATTGCGCTGTGGCGCTATTACCTGATGTATTGCGAGGGCGGGTTTCGCGGTGGCGGGATCGACGTCGCGCAGGTAACGCTGGTGAAGCGACGCTGATCGTCCGCCCCGCAAGGGGAAGGATTTAGGCGACGCGCTCGAAATGGCCGGGTTCAAACCCTTCGACAGCCAGCGCGACGATGCGGTCCGCAACGACCTGCGGATCCTTGACCGAATTCGGATCCTCGCCCGGATAGGCGCGCGCGCGCATCTTGGTGCGGGTAGCGCCGGGATCGACGATCGCGGTGCGTATGCCGCTGATCTCGGCCATCTCGTCCCCATAAGCGCCGAGCAGCGTCTCGAACGCCGCCTTCGAGGCACCGTAGAGCCCCCAATAAGCGCGCGGCTTGCGACCGACGCTCGACGTGACGCCGATCACGCGCGCCGACTTCGCCCTCTTCAGCATCGGATCGAACGCGGCGATCATCGCCGCCTGCGCGCTGACGTTGAGCGTGAGGACCTGCGCCATTTCCTTCGGATCGATCGCCGGGACCGACGACAGCGATCCCAGCATGCCCGCATTCAACACGAGGATGTCGAGCGCATCCCAGCGATCACCGACCGCACTCGCGAGCCGGCCGATCGCCTCGCTCTCGGCGAGGTCGAGCGGCGCGATCGTCGCGGAGCCGCCGGCGTCATGGATCGCTGTCTCGACCTCTTCGAGGCCGCCCGGCGTGCGCGCGGTCAAAACCACGTGCGCGCCCTTTGCAGCGAGCGCGATCGCGGTGGCGGCGCCGATGCCGCGGCTTGCGCCGGTGACCAGCGCAAGCCGGCCTTCGAGAGGCTTGTCGGTCATTCTAGCTCCAAGACTCTCAGATGACGCGTTCGGCGAGCATCGCGAACTGATCGACCTCGGCGCCCTCGTCATGATCGGTCAGCGTGGTCGGGTAATCGCCGGTGAAGCAGGCATCGCAATATTTCGGTCGGATATCCGCGCGCTTGGCCTCACCGAGCGCCTTGTACAGCCCGTCGATCGAGATGAAGTTGAGGCTGTCGGCGTGGATGAAGCCGGTCATGCCGCCCAGATCGAGCTTGGCCGCGAGCAGTTTGGCGCGCTCCGGCGTGTCGACGCCGTAGAAGCAGGAGTGGCGGGTCGGCGGGCTGGCGATGCGCATATGGACTTCGGCCGCGCCCGCCTCGCGCATCATCTGCACGATCTTGAGCGAGGTCGTGCCGCGGACGATCGAATCGTCGACGAGGATGACGCGCTTGCCCTTGATCAGCGCACGGTTGGCGTTGTGCTTCAGCTTCACGCCGAGATGGCGGACCTTGTCGCCCGGCGAGATGAAGGTGCGACCGACATAATGCGAGCGAATGATTCCGAGCTCGAACGGAATCCCCGATTGCTGCGCATAGCCGATCGCCGCGGGGGTGCCCGAATCTGGGACCGGGATGACGAGATCGGCATCGACCGGCGATTCGATCGCGAGCTGCGCCCCGATCGCTTTCCGCACCGAATAGACCGAATGGTCGTCGACGATCGAGTCGGGGCGCGAGAAATAGACCCATTCGAAGATGCACGGCCGCGCCGCCATCGGCGCGAACGGGCGGATCGAGCGGATCTCGGACCCCTGGACGATCACGAGTTCGCCCGGCTCGACCGCGCGGACGAAGGTCGCGCCAACGACGTCGAGCGCGACGGTTTCGGACGCAAAGATCACTGCGTCGCCAAGCTTGCCCATGACCAGCGGCCGGATGCCCAGCGGATCGCGGCAGGCGATCATGCCCTCGGGCGTCATTACGATGAGCGAATAGGCACCCTCGACCTGCTTTAGCGCATCGATGAAGCGATCGAGCAGCGTGCGATAGTTCGACGTCGCGACGAGATGGATGATCGTCTCGGTATCGCTGGTCGACTGGAAGATCGAGCCACGACGCACGAGCTCGCGACGCAGCCGCATTGCGTTAGAGATATTGCCGTTATGCGCGATCGCGAAACCGCCCGTCGACAGCTCGGCGTACAGCGGCTGCACGTTGCGGAGCGCGGTCTCGCCGGTCGTCGAGTAGCGGACGTGCCCGCAGGCCACCGTGCCCGGCAGCGCGCGAATCACGTCGTCGCGATCGAAGTTCCCGGCGACATGCCCCATCGCGCGGTGCGTATGGAAATGGGCGCCGTCGAACGTCGTTATGCCGGCGGCTTCCTGGCCGCGATGCTGCAGCGCATGGAGGCCCAGGGCGACAAGCGCCGCCGCGCCGTCGGTGGCCGAGACGCCAAACACCCCGCATTCTTCACGGAGTTTGTCGTCATCATAAGGGTTTGTGGTCAGCATGCCGGGTCTCACGTCGTGCGGAGCATGCCCTATAGTCGCGGTTCACACGTTTGTCGCCTCCTTGTAATAACATTGCGCAATGGGTTTGATCTCTCGCGTCGCTTCGCGCCCGCTTTCTGGTATGTCCCCGGGCATGACACACAGCCGCGACACGGGCCTGACGCTCGATCCGAAGTTCGACTCCTCCGGCCTGCTGACGGCGGTCGTCACCGATCGCGTGTCGGGCGATGTCTTGATGGTGGCGCACATGAATGCCGACGCGCTGGCGCAGACCCAGGCGACCGGAGAGGCGCATTTCTGGTCGCGGAGCCGGCAAGCCTTGTGGCGCAAGGGGGAGACGTCGGGCAATGTGCTGCGCGTCGCCGAACTCCGGATCGACTGCGACCAGGACGCGATATGGGTGATCGCCGATGCCGCGGGCCCGGCCTGTCACACCGGCGAACGTACCTGTTTTTTCCGGCGTATAGAGGGTGATGGCCTGGTGACCGCCGAATGAGCCACTGGCGTGGCGGGCTCATGCTCCTGCTGTCGCTGCTGGCCGGATGCGACGGTGCGTCGACCAGCATCACCAATACCGAGAGCACGCCCGGTTCGCGGCTCGAGTCGGCGGCGCGGAGCGCGGGTATCGTTGGTGATCCCGGTGCCGCGCTTCAGGGCTCCTGGGCGCGCGATACCGACCGGATCTGCATCATTGGGACCGAGCGGGTCAGCCGGATCGGCGTCAGCGTCGATTATGGCGAAGCTCAGAGCTGCGCGGCATCGGGGACCGTCGAGCGCTCAGGCGAGCGGCTGCAGATGACGTTCGGCAAATGCGCATTCGATGCGCGGTTCGACGGGGATCGCATCACATTCCCCGCCGACATGCCCGAAGCGTGCGAAGCGCTGTGTGCGGGACGAGCCTCGCTTGCCGCGGTGACGGTCGATCGGTTGAGCGAGTCGCGGTCCGAGGCGGCCACGCTGCGCTCGAAGGCGGGCAAATTTCTATGCCGAGATTGACGTTGACGTAAACGAGAGCTAAATGTTCCGGCATGGCGACCAGAGCATCCCCGGCAGAACGGGCATCTCCCGAATCCTATGCGGTGATCGAACCGCGGCATGATCGCGACCATTTCACGATATCGGATCTGTCGAGCGAGTTCGACGTGACCGCACGCGCGCTTCGCTTTTACGAAGACGAAGGGCTGATCGCGCCCGAGCGACGGGGCACGCAGCGTATCTACTCGCACCGCGACCGCGCACGGCTCGCATGGATCCTGCGCGGCAAGCGTGTCGGCTTCAGCCTCGGCGAGATCCGCGAGATGATCGACCTTTACGACGTCGGCGACGGGCGTCGTGCGCAGCGTCAGGTCGTGATCGAGCGCAGCCAGTCGCGGATCGCGCTGCTGACCGCGCAGAAGCGGGATATCGACGCCGCCATCGACGAACTTACCAATTTCGTGGCCCTTCTCGAAGTCGGCCGCGCCAACGACCAGCAAGGATAGACCATGCCCCAATATACGCCCCCCGTCCGCGACACGCGCTTCGTCCTCGAACAGGTCGTCGGCCTCGACCGCTACAGCAACCTGCCGGGCTTCGACGCGGCTTCCCCCGACGTCGTCGACGCGGTGCTGGAAGAGGGCGGAAAATTCGTCGCCGAAGTCCTGTTCCCGCTCAACCTGTCGGGTGATCAGCAGGGCTGCACCCGCCACGAGGACGGATCGGTCACGACGCCCGACGGCTTCAAGGAGGCGTACAAGCAGTATGTCGAGAGCGGCTGGGCGACGCTTGGCAACCAGCCCGAATATGGCGGGCAGGGGATGCCGCACGTCGTCTCGACCGCGTTCCAGGAATACATGATCTCGTCGAACATGGCGTTCGCGATGTACCCCGGCCTGACGCATGGCGCGATCGCCGCGCTGGTCGCCAAGGGATCGGACGCGCAGAAGGCGATGTACGTGCCGAAGATGGTGTCGGGCGAATGGGGCGGGACGATGAACCTGACCGAGCCGCAGTGCGGCACCGATCTGGGCCTGATCCGCACCAAGGCCGAGCCGCAGGCGGACGGCTCCTATGCTATCACCGGCACGAAGATCTTCATCTCGAGCGGCGAGCATGACCTGACGGAGAACATTATCCACCTCGTCCTCGCCAAGACGCCGGGCGCGCCCGACAGTTCGAAGGGTATCTCGCTGTTTGTCGTGCCGAAGTTCCTCGTCAACGAAGACGGTTCGCTCGGCGATCGCAACGGCGTCACCTGCGGGTCGATCGAGCACAAGATGGGGATCCACGCCAACTCGACCTGCGTGATGAACTATGACTCGGCGACCGGCTGGCTCGTCGGCGAGGAGATGAAGGGCCTCGCCGCGATGTTCATCATGATGAACGCGGCGCGTTTGGGCGTCGGCCTTCAGGGGCTGGGCGTGGCCGAGGTCGCGTATCAGAATGCGGTGCAATATGCGCAGGACCGTCGCCAGGGACGCGCGCTGACCGGGCCGAAGGAGCCGCAGGAAAAGGCGGATTCGCTGTTCGTCCATCCCGACGTGCGCCGCATGCTGATGGAGGGCAAGGCGATGACCGAGGGGTTGCGCGCGTTGATCCTGTGGACCGCGCTGCAGGGCGATCTCGAGCATAACGCCGCGACCGAGGAAGAGCGTCAGCTGGCGGGCGACATGATCAGCCTGCTGACCCCGGTCATCAAGGGCTATGGCACCGACAAGGGCTATGAGATCGCCACCAACGCGCAGCAGGTCTATGGCGGTCATGGCTACATCGCAGAATGGGGCATGGAGCAATATGTGCGCGATGCGCGGATCGCGATGATCTACGAAGGCACCAACGGCGTGCAGGCGATGGATCTGGTCGGTCGCAAGCTGGCGCAGAACGGCGGTCGCGGGATCCAGGCGTTCTTCAAGCTGGTCGCGGACGACGTTGCGGCGGCCAAGAGCGATCCGGCGACGGCGGCATTTGCCGAGGCGCTGGAAAAGGCGAACGGCCAGCTTCAGGCGGCGACAATGTGGTTCATGGCGAACGGCATGAAGAACCCTGAGAATGTCGGCGCCGGTGCGGTCAGCTACATGCATCTGATGGGGATCGTCGCGGTCGGCGCGATGTGGCTGCGGATGGCGGTTGCCGCCACCAAGCTGAAGGCGGCCGGTGAGGGCGAGGCGGCGTTCCTCGACGCCAAGCTGATCACCGCGCGTTTCTATGCCGAGCGGATCCTGCCCGACGCGGGCGCGCTGCGTCGCAAGATCGAGGGTGGCGCGGAGTCGCTGATGGCGTTGCCGCCGGAGATGTTCATGGCGGCGTGATCGCCATCCTCCAGACGTGAAGGGCGCGGGCATCGGGATATCCTCCCGCGGCCCGCGCCCTTTTTTTGTCCATGTCGCTCGGACAAAAAAGGGGAGCCGTTGCCGGCTCCCCTCCTGAGGTACGTTGTGTCCGGGGATCAGAAGTTGATCCGGACACCTGCATAATAGCGGCGGCCGAGCGGATCATAAGTGCCCGCATCGGTATCCTGGCCGGCCGACGCGCCGATATCGGCGAGATAGGGCGGCTTGTTATTGAGCAGGTTCGACCCGCCGACGTAGAATTCGAAGCCGTCGTTCGTCTGGAAACGGATCTGCGAGTCCAGGTAGAATTGCGGACGGACGCGGTACAGCGGATTGGTACCCGGGCGGGCGCCGGTCAACTGGTCGTCGAGGCTTGCCTGGCTCATCCAGGTGCCCGTCGTCGTAAAGCCGACACCATCGATGTCATAGGACAGGTTCGTCGTAAACCGGTCGCGCGACGCACCGATCTCACCCGCGAAATAGTCACGATCCGCATCGGGCAGGGGCACCGTGTAGCCCGAGATCAGATGCGTGTATGAGCCTCGCAGACCAAGTGTGCCGGCGAGACCGATATCGGCGAGATCCTGGCGATAGGTGATGACCGTATCGATGCCCCGGGTCTTGACGCCACCGCTGTTGAGGAAGCTGGTCGTCAGCTGGTCGAGCGACCCGGCGCTGTTCGGCCCGAGCGCGGCCGCACGGCGCGTGATCTGGCTGCAATAATCCGAATTGCCCTGCTGGTAGCACTGGTTGACGATGTATTGCAGCGGCGTCTGGACGATCGCATCCTTGATCCGGATGTTGAAGTAATCGACCGTGACGACGAGGTTGCGCAGCGCTCGGACCGAACGCGGGTTGATCACCACGCCCGCGGTGAAGGAATCGCCCTTCTCTTCTTGGAGGTTGCGATTGCCCGCCTCGAAGCTGGTGACGCCCTGGATATCGGCCTGGTTCGCGGCGAACGCGCCGCCGTTCGCCGCGATGTTGGCGAGCACGCCGGACGCGGCACGGCAGGTCGTGCCGAGCGTTCCGGCCGTCGCCGCGGTCACGCCGATGCAGGGATCGTTGACGCTTGGGAAATTCTGCTGCGGAGCCTGGAACAGCTCGTTGATGTTCGGCGCACGCACCGACCGCGCCTGCATCACGCGGAAGCGGATATCCTCGACCGGTGCCCATTCGCCGCCGAAATTGTAGCTGTAGGTGGTGCCGACGGTCGAATAATCGGACACGCGGATCGCGCCGCGGACGCTCAGCGACTGGAAGAACGGCTTGTCCTGGATGATCGGTGCGACGACCTCGCCGAACCCTTCCCAGAGATGGAAACGTCCCGCGGTCGATGGCAGCGCGTTGTTGCCGTTCAGGCCCTGCTGGGTGAGCAGATCGAAGTCGTTGCGGCTGCTCTCGCGGCGGTATTCGGTACCGACGCTGAAGCCGATCGGGTCGGCGCCGAACAGCGAGAAGAGCTTGCCCGATACGTTGCCGCCGGCAACGGTCTGCGTGACCTTCGTGCTGAGCGTGGTCGGCACGGCGAGATAGCCGGCCGCCGGTGCGAGCGCGCCCGCGCCGTAGATGTTGGCGGGAACGCAGCCTGCTGCGCGCGCGGTCGGATCGGCGCACACGATCTGCCCCGTTGCTGGGTCGCGATAAGAATTTAGCGCCTGGAAGAAGTTAGCGGTATTAAATTGGCCGGTTCCGACCTGGTCTTCTTTGGTCTGGCCATAGATCCCATAAACTTCATAGTTAAAGCGGTCTTCGAGGAACTTGCCGTTTGCGCCGCCCGCGATGCGGAACAGGTCACGGCTGGACCGGATCGTCCGGGGTCCGAAATCGGCGAGACGGCGATCAAAATAGATGTCCCGCAGTCCATCATTGTCGGTGTCCGTCGCAGCATTGAAGATCGCGTCTGGCACATAGGGGTTGCGATAGGTTACGCCGCCGACGACCGTCTGGATCGGGATCTGGCCCGAATTGCGTGGGTTGCTGAAGGTCGAATCGAGGGGGAACGCCTCGATCACGGTGCTGACCTTGGTCTTGGCATAATTGCCCTCGACGAACAGGTTGAGTGCAGGCGACACCTCGTAATTTGCGCGGCCGGCGGCAACGTAGCGCTCGACGGGAACGGCGAGATAACGGAAGTCGGACCGGTTGAAGCCGTCCGGGCCCGCGGCCGTACCATCGGCATTGACGCAGCCCCCCGTGCCGTTGGCGGACGCGCAATCGCGCAGCGCGCCATCCTGACCATAGGTGAAGGTGCTGTCGCCGGCATAATAGCGACCCTGCGGCGCAAACCCCGAAAGATACGGCCGCTGCGGCGTAAACAGCTCGGCATCGTTGCCTGTTAGATAGCCGCGGCTTGTCGAATCGACGGCGCTTGAACCCGCCTCGGTGAAACGGTCGCGCTTCAGCACTGTACCCTGCTTCGAATAGCCACCGAACAGCATGATGTTGCCGCGATCGTCAGCGAAGTTCTTCCCGACGAGGGCATTGACCTGACGGTCGAAGCCGTCGCCATATTGCGACATGCCGACTTGGCCGTCGAGCTGGATGCCGTCGAACTTCGTCTTGTAGATCATGTTGACGACGCCCGCGACCGCGTCGGACCCGTAGACGGCCGATGCGCCGCCGGTCAGGATGTCGACGTTCTCGAGGAACTGCGTCGGAATCACGTTGAGATCGACCGCGCTGCTGCCCGGAAGGCCCGAGACGAAGCGGCGGCCGTTGACGAGGACCAGCGTGCGGTCCTCGCCAAGGTTGCGCAGATTGACCGTCGCTACGCCCGCGCCCTGCGTCGCGAAGCTCGAATTGGTGCGGCTGACGCCCGGCGTACCGAATGCCGGATTCTGGAGCAGGACGTCCTGTACGTTGATCGCGCCGGCCTGCTGGATCTGCGCGATGCCGACGCTCTGGAGCGGCGAGGCGGCGGTGGCCGACGGCGATGCGATGCGCGAGCCGGTCACGACGATCTCGCCTGCCGGCGCTTCTGTAGCACCCTGCGGGTTCTGATCCGTCGCGGTCTGGGTCGGGGTCGCTGGCTCCAAAGCCTCTGCCTGAGCGGCTGCCTCGGGCGTGGCCGCAGGCGTTGCCGGAGCGGTTTGTGCGGCAGCGGGGAGCGTGGAAACCGCAACGAGGAGGCTCGTGGCGAGCAGACTGCGACGATAGGCTTGGGTCATTTAATACTCTCGACTGAAACATTCCGACGAAGGGGCAAAGCCGCTGACCTTCGTCGATGCGCCGCCGTTAGGCCGCGCGGCGCGGCCCGATCCACTCGATTGAGACGAATAGGATCGTTTTTTTACAATGTGTTTCATCCTTGCAACAGTCTGGAGGGATTGGGTTTCCAGCGCCTCGGGCTGACGCGCCGGAGCCGCCAAGCGTGCAGGTGAGGCACCCGATCAGCCGCATGCGATTTCCCGATCGCCGTCTTCCCCCGGGGGGCGCTGTTGGCGTAGACGGAGCCATGGCGGTTACCGTGTTTCCCGATCTCGTTGCGAAGAGTGTCTCCGGGACATGACGGTCCCCGGAACATGGGCGACCGTTCTGGCCGGCGTTGCGACGCTGCTGCTGCTCGGGCTTGGCGGGCTGCTGCTGTTCCTGGGATTGCGCGCGCGCGCCGGCGTCGCGACGACCCTCGCTGAGAATGCGACGATGCGCGCGTTGCTCGATGGGTCGCCGGCCGTCGCGACGGTCGTCCGCTCGGATGGACGAGTGGAGATGCCGCAGCGGATGGCGGACTGGCTGGGTATTCCGGCGCCACGCTATCTGATGGATCTGGCGGGTGAGGAATCCGGGCTCTCACCCGAGGATGCTGCCGCGCTGACCGCTGATGTGACCGCTGCACAGCGTTCGGGCCGGCCCTTCGTCCGTGCCGTCCGCCCCGTCGGTTCGACGCGGGCCATCACGCTGCGCGGCGCGCGTGCGCCTGGTGCGATGGGGGCAACTGGCAGCATCCTGATCTGGGCGTTCGATGCAACGGACAGCGAATCCGAGATCAAGCGCCTCGGCACTGAGACGGCGCGGCTTGGTGCCGCCTATGAGGCGCTGACCGGGCTGATCGAAGCGGCGCCGCTGCCGATGTGGTACCGGGCGCGCGATCTCAGGCTGTCGATGGTCAATTCCGCCTATGTCGCGGCCGTCGAGGGCCAGGATGCGCAGGACGTGGTCGCGCGCGGCCTCGAACTCGTCGAGGGATCGGGGCGCGGCGGGCCGCTGGCGGGTGCCGCCGCCGCGCGCGAGCAGGGGCGGCCGCACCAGCAGGTCCTGCCCGCGACGATCGACGGGGCCCGTCGGTCGCTCCAGATCTATGACGTGCCGCTGCCGACCGGCGGGGTGGCGGGCTTTGCGATCGACATCGAGGATCTCGAGCAGGCGCGCTCGGGCGCCAAGCGCTTTGCCGAGGCGCAGCGGGCGATGCTCGACCGGTTGTCGGCGGGGGTCGCGCAGTTCGGTGGCGACCGCGGCCTGGTCTTCTGCAACCAGCCGTTCCGGCGCATGTTCGCGATGCGGGCGGAGTGGCTCGCCGACCGTCCCGAATTCGACCGCGTGCTCGAACGGATGCGCGAAGCGGACAGGCTCCCGGAGGTCCGCGACTTTCCGGCATGGAAGGCCGAGCGTCGCGCATGGTTCATGCAGACCGGGACCATGCCGAACGGCGGCGCGAGCGAGGAGATCTGGCACCTGCGCGGCGGTACGCATTTGCGCGTTGTCGCCCAGCCCTTGCCCGATGGCGGGCTGTTGCTGATCTTCGAGGACCGCACCGAGCATGTCCAGCTCGCCAGCGCGCGCGACACGCTGCTGCGCGTCCGTACCGCCACCTTCGACAACCTGTTCGAGGCGCTCGGCGTGTTCGCCGCCGACGGCCGGCTGCAATTGTGGAATAACCGATTCAGGGTGCTGTGGGGCCTCGAAGAGGAATTCCTTGCGGGTCATCCGCGTGTCGACGTCTTTGCCGATGCGGCCGCGGGCAAGTTGATGACGCCCAACCGGTCGGCGCTGATCCCCGATCTCGTGCGATCGGCGACCGCCGGACGGCAGCAGCGCGGGGGCCGCGTGGCCTTTGCCGACGGCCGGCATTTCGAATTCGCGGGCGTCCCGCTGCCCGACGGCAACGCGCTGTTCACGATGCTCGACATCACCGACAGCCGGCGTGCGGAGCAGGCCTTGCGCGAACGCGCGAACGCGCTCGAGGCGGCGGACAAGGTGAAGACGGCGTTCGTCGCGAACATGAGCTATGAGCTCAAGACGCCGCTGACGTCGATCAGTGGTTTCGCCGAGATGCTGCACGGTGGCTATGCCGGGCCGATGAGCGAACAGGCCGGGGGGTATCTCGAGGCCATTCTCGAATCGGTCGAGCGGCTCGGGCTGCTGGTCGACGACGTGCTCGACCTGACCCGGACCGAGAGCGAGAGCACCGAGATGGTGCGCACCGATGTCGAGCTGGCGGTGGTCGCCCGCGCCGCGGCAGGCTCGATCCAGGCGACCGCGCGGCGTCGCAAGCTGGACTTCGCGATCGAGATCGGGCGCTCGACCGGGCGTATCTGCGGCGATCCCAAGCGACTGCGTGAGATCGTCGAGCATCTGCTGCGTCACGCGGTCGCCGGTACGCCCGAGGGGGGGCGGATTCTCCTGCACGCCGACGGCAATGCAACGCATGCGCGGATCGTCGTGTCGGATGACGGCGCGGGGATGAGCGCGGAAGGCGTCGCGCATGCGTTCGACCGGTTCGCCGAATCCAAGACGATCGGCGATCGTGCGCTGGGGCTCGGCCTGCCGCTCGCCAAGCAGTTCGTCGAGGCGCATAACGGCACGATCGATCTCGTATCCGAACCCGGAAACGGCACGCTGATCACGGTCGAACTACCGCGGAGATGATCATCGCTTTGAAGGGACACGCACGCTGCCCGGGTTCGGTCGCATGATCGTGCTGCGGTTAGAGGATCCCGCCGCGACCGAGGCGTTCGGCGCGAAACTGGCAGCGCACGTCAAGGCGGGTGACGTGATTGCGCTGACGGGGACGCTCGGCGCGGGGAAGACGAGCCTGGCACGCGGGCTGCTGGCCGCGCTCGGTCTGGTCGGCGAGGCGCCATCGCCGAGTTTCGCGATCGTCCAGCCCTATGCACCACCCGAGGTGCGTCTGCCGGTGCTCCACGTCGATCTGTACCGGATCGACGATCCGGACGAGATCGTCGAGCTCGCGCTTGACGACGCGCGTTATGATTCCGTTCTGATCGTCGAATGGCCAGAGCGGGCGGGGCCGGACTATTGGCCGGACGCGCTTCGGCTCGACCTCACGATCGAACCGGACGGCACGCGCGGCTTGACAGCCGGAGTGCCGGAGGGTTGGACGCGGCGATGGCCGATATGACACCCCCGGCGGGCGCCGCCGCATTTCTCGACGCGCATGGCTGGGCGGGGGCGACGCTCCTGCCGGTTGCGGGGGATGCCTCGTTCCGTCGCTATTTCCGCGTCGTCGCCGGGACACGCCACGCGATCCTGATGGACGCGCCGCCGCCACATGAAGACCCGCGCCCGTTCATCGCGGTCGCACAGTGGCTGGTCGAGCGGACGTTCCGGGCGCCTGCGATCCTCGCGAGCGACCTGACGCAGGGGCTCGTGCTGATCGAGGATTTCGGCGATGATCGGTTGCGCGAGGCGATCGACGCATCGTCCGACAAGGGCATGGCGCTCTACGCGCCCGCGATCGACCTGCTCGGCCGTCTTCACTCGCACCCGGCCGGACCATTCGCACCCTATGATCGTGCCGTCCTGGCGCGCGAGGCCGCGCTGTTCGTCGACTGGTATTGCCCGGCCCTCGGGATCGTCCCGGACCGGGCGGGCTGGGATGCGGCATGGGACGCCGTGTTCGATCACGGGATCGCGACCGACCCCGTCACCGTCCTGCGCGATTATCATGCGGAGAACCTGATGCTGCTCGCGCCGGACGGAGCGCTCGGCCTGCTCGACTTCCAGGATGCGCTCGCCGGGCACCCGGCCTATGACCTCGTGTCGCTGTTGCAGGATGCCCGCCGCGACGTCGATCCGGTGGTCGAGGCAGCGATGCTCGCGCGCTACCGCGAAGCGACGGGCGTCGGTGACGAGTTTCTCGACGCCTATCACGTGCTCGGCGCGCAGCGGAACGCCAAGATCCTCGGCATCTTCACGCGGCTGTGGAAGCGCGACGGCAAGCTGCGCTACCCGACCTTGTGTCCCCGGGTCTGGACGTATCTCGAGCGTGACCTGGCCCAGCCGGTGATGGCACCGGTCGCGGCCTGGTTCGATGCCAATGTGCCGGCAGCATTGCGCGGCGACCCGCTGGCGTTGGCGGCATGAGCGGCCAGCGGATGATCCGTCCGATCCCGCGCGGGACGGTGCCCGAGACGGCGATGGTGATGGCGGCCGGGCTCGGCAAACGGATGCGGCCGTTGACCGCGACGCGCCCCAAGCCGCTGGTCGAAGTGGCCGGCAAGGCGCTGATCGACCATGTCTTCGATCGGCTGCAGCGTGCCGGGATCGCCCGCGCGGTGGTCAATGTTCACTATCTGGCGGATACGTTGCAGGCGCATGTCACCGATCGTTACCCCGATATCGAGGTCGTGATTTCGGACGAGCGTCGCCGGTTGATGGAGACGGGCGGCGGGCTGGTTCAGGCACGTACCCTGCTCGGCGATGCGCCGGTTCTGGTGGTCAACAGCGACAATCTCTGGATTGACGGACCGGTCGACGCGATCCGCCTGCTTGCGTCGCGCTGGGACGATGCGACGATGGATGCGCTGCTGCTGATGGTTCCGCTCGCCCGCGCGCACAATCATGGCGGTCCCGGCGACTTCCATCTGGCAGCGGACGGGCGGATCACCGGACGACGCAAGCCGGGGCGGGTCGCACCCTTCGCCTTTACGGGCATCCAGATTCTCCACCCGCGCGTCATCGCGGATTGGCCCGAGGGACCGTTTTCGACGAACCTGTTCTGGGACCGTGCGATCGCCGCGGGTCGTGCATTTGGCCAGGTCCATCAGGGCCTGTGGTTCGACGTTGGCACGCCCGGCGCAATTCCGAAGACCGAGGCGATCCTGGCCGGTGGCTGAACGGACGGGGCCAACCCTCTACACCATCCCCGCCCATCGCGCCTTTGCCGACGCGCTGGTCGCGGGTTTGCTCCGGCGGGCAGGGCAGGATCCGCTGGCGCTCGCCCGCGCGCTGATCCTGTTGCCGAACAACCGCGCGATCCGGGCGGTGACCGATGCGTTCGTGCGGGCGAGCGGCGGGGGGCTGGTGTTGCCGCGGATGATCGCGCTGGGCGACACTGGGCTGGGCGAAGCGGTCGGCGCGGCGCTCGATCCTGCGGACGATGTCGATCCGCCGCTGCCAGCAGTGCCGCCCTATCAGCGGCGGATGATCCTTGCGCGGCTGGTGTCGGAAGAACGCCGGCGCGGGGGGCATCCGATCGATGCGGCCGAGGCGGTCCGACTTGCCGGCGAACTCGCCAAGACGCTCGACCAGCTGCTCGTCGAGGAGGTCGCGCCGACGCGCCTGCACGAGATCGAACTCGGTCCCGAACTGACCGAACACTGGCAGCGCGCATTGTCGACGTTCGACGTCGTGTTGCAGCGATGGCCGGGCGAGCTGGCCCGCCTGGGGCGGATCGACGCGGCGACTCGGCGCGCCGCGCTGCTCGACAGATTGGTGGTGCGGTGGCGTGCGACGCCGCCGGCCGGGCTGGTCTGCGCTGCGGGCGTCACCGACTCCGCACCGTCGGTCGCGCGCGCCCTGCGTTGCGTCGCAGACCTGCCAGGCGGCATGGTGGTGTTCGCGGATCTCGATCTGCACCTGCCCGACGAGGAGTGGGATGCGCTGGGACCCCACCCGCGAAACCCGGATACCGGGCTGACGCGGCGGTCGATCGAAACGCATCCGCAATTTCATCTAAAGCTCCTGCTCGAACGCATGGGCGTCGGGCGCGCCGAGGTTGCGACCTGGCGCGAGGGCGGTGGCCATGACGCCGACACGACCCGAAGCCGCGCTATCGCCAATGCACTGGCCCCCGCCGACTTCACGGGAAAGTGGACCCGGCTGGGGGCAGAGGATCGCCGCCTGAAGGGGGTGACGGTCGCCGAACTGGCAACGCCCGCCGAAGAGGCGCAGGCGATCGCGCTGGCCTTGCGCGGCGTGCTGGAGGAGCCGGGACGGACAGCCGCGCTCGTTACGCCCGATCGCGCTCTGGCGCGGCGTGTCGCGGCGCATCTTGGGCGCTGGCAGATCCTGATCGACGACAGCGCGGGCCGGCCCTTGTCGATCCTCCCGCCCGGGACTCTCATCCTCGCGCTGGTCGAGGCTGCGGCACAGCGTTTCGCACCGCTCGCGTTACTGGCGTTGCTGAAGCACCCGCTGGTTCGCAGTGGCGATACCCGGCTGGCGTGGCTCGACGGCGTTCGTGCGCTCGATCGCGCGTTGCGCGGACCGCGGCCCGCTGCGGGGCTCGATGCTGTCGATGCGCATCTGCGCGCCGGAACGGCGAAGCGCTGGTGGCCGGAGGCGCAAGCGCTGCTCACGCCGATCGCCACGGTATTCGAACGCGGCGCCCAGCCGCTCGGCCCGTTGCTGGCGACCGTTCGCGAGACGGCCGCGGCGCTGTGCGGCGATGAACTCTGGGCCGGCCCCGCGGGGCGGGCCGCGGCGCAATGCCTTGCCGATCTCGAGATCGAGGCCGATGCTGGTCCGCCGCTCGTCGATCCGGGCGAACTCGCGCAGCTTTTGCGGACCTTGCTCGACGAGGTTGCGGTGCGGCCATTGCAGGGCGCGCATCCGCGTCTGGCGATTTACGGACTGCTCGAGGCGCGGTTGCAGACCGCCGACCTGATGGTCCTGGGCGGGCTGAACGAAGGCATGTGGCCAGGCCGTCCTGCGCCGGACCCGTGGCTCGCGCCGCGGATCCGCGCTGAACTCGGGCTGCCGGGCCTTGAGCGGCAGGTAGGGACGTCGGCGCATGATTTCGCCCAGGCGCTCGGCGCGCCGCGGGCGATCGTCACACGTGCGCGCCGCGACGCCAAATCGCCGGCATTGGCGTCGCGACTGTGGCTGCGTCTGCAGGCACTTGCAGGGGACAGGTTCGAGCGCGCCGAGGCGCTCGAGGCGTGGACACGCGATCTCGACGATCCGCGGGCGCACCGGCCCGCCGACCGTCCGGCACCGTCACCGATCGCCGCGCTGCGGCCAAGGCTGATTTCGGTGACCGAGGTCGACCGGTTGAAGGCCGACCCCTATGCCTTCTATGCGCGCCGGGTGCTCGGACTGATGCCGCTCGACCCGGTCGATGCGGATCCGAGCGCGGCGTGGCGCGGCACCGCGGTCCACGACATTCTCGAACAATGGTGGAAGCACGACGCCTGCGCGATCGATGCATTGCGGCCGCGTGCCGAAGCGATGCTGCGCGACGAGCGGACGCACCCGATGATGCGTGCGCTCTGGCAGCCGCGGCTGCTCGAGGCGATCGACTGGATCGCGGGCACGATCGCGGCGCAGGCCGTCGATGGCCGGGTCGTCGCCAGCGCTGAAGGCAAGGGCGAAATCGCGATTGCGGGGGTCACGCTGCGGGGACGGTACGACCGTGTCGACCGGCTGCCGGGCGGCGAGCTGGCGATCATCGACTACAAGACCGGCAAGCCACCCTCGGCGACCGCGGTGCGCGCGGGCTATAGCCTGCAGCTGGGGCTGCTCGGCCTGATCGCCGAGCGCGGCGGCTTTGCCGATGTCGCGGGCAAGGCGGGTGCGTTCGAATATTGGTCGCTTGGCAAGAAGCGCGATGCGTTTGGCTATGTCGAGAGTCCGGTCGATCCCGAAGGCAAACGCGACAAGATCCCGACCGCGGATTTCACCGCGACGGCGGCACACAACTTTACCGAGGTCGCGGGGAACTGGCTCACCGGCAGCGCCGCCTTCACCGCCAAGCTCGTGCCGGAATACGCCCCCTATGCCGAGTATGACCAGCTGATGCGCCGCGATGAATGGTATGGTCGTGAATAGCGGCGAGCTTCGCACATTGCCCCGTCTCAAGGGCGCGCAGGCGGCGGCGAGTGACCCCCGCGCCCATGTCTGGCTGTCCGCATCGGCGGGAACCGGCAAGACCCAGGTCCTCGCGGCGCGCGTCTTTCGGCTCTTGCTGCGCGGTGTCGATCCGGGCGCGATCCTGTGCCTGACCTTCACCAAGGCGGGCGCCGCCGAAATGGCACAGCGGATCAACGGGCGTCTTGCCGCATGGGTGCGGATGCCCGGTCCCGCGCTGGGTGCCGATCTGATCGCCCTGGGGGAGGTCCCGGACCAGGCGTTGCAGGATCGTGCGCGGACGCTGTTTGCCAAGGTGCTCGACGCGCCGGGGGGCGGGTTGCGGATCCAGACGATCCACGGTTTCTGCCAGGGCCTGCTGGCGGCGTTTCCGGTCGAAGCGGGGCTGACCCCGGGTTTTCGCCCCCTGGAGGCCCGCGAGGAAGCCGGGCTTGCGCGTGAGGCGCTGGCGGGGATGCTCGCGGACGCCGAGCGTGAGGGGCGGGAGCGTCCCGTCGAGATCGTCGGCCGCTTGTCCCTGCGGATGGGGGAGGGCGGTGCCGAGGGGTTCCTGATGGCCTGCGCACGGGCGCTGCCCGCGCTCGAGGTGTTGCCGTCGGGTATCCGCCCCTGGTTGCGCCGGACGCTCGAGCTGCCCGCGGGCGATATCGACGAGGCGGTCGCGGACTGGTGCGAGGCGCTGGATATCGACGCGATCATGCGGATCGGCGCGGCCAACCGCGCGTGGGGAACCGCGACAGGGCTGAAGCAGGCGGCGGTGGTCGAGGCGTGGCTCGTGTCGCCGGACCGTGCGGCGATGCTTCCCGACCTCACAGGCGTCGTGCTGACGGCCAAGGGGGAGCCCCGCAAGGCACAGAAGAAGCTGATCGATCTCGAACCTGACTATGAGATCCTGGCACAGGATGTCGGCGCGGCCTGCGCCGATATCGCATCGATGATCCAGCGCGTCGCCTATGCCGATCTTCTCGCCGACGGGCTGGAGGTCGGGCGCGATTATGCGCGCGCTTATGCACTCGCGAAACGGCGCGTCGGCGGGGTCGATTTCGACGATCTGATCGCGACGACCGTGGCGTTGCTCGACCAGCCCGGCATCGGCGAATGGGTCCGCTACAAGCTCGATCAGGCGACCGAGCATGTCCTGATCGACGAGGCGCAGGACACCAATGCCGACCAGTGGCGGATCGTCCGCGCGCTCGCCGACGAATTCTTCGTCGGGCGCGGCATCTATGCGCCGTCGACGCGCACGCTGTTCACGGTCGGCGACTGGAAGCAGGCGATCTTCGGCTTTCAGGGGACTGACCCGTTCAACTTCGCCGCCGCAGAGCTACATTTCGGGCGGCGTGCGCTTGAGGTTGCGGGTGACGACGAATGGCCGGAGGCGGAGCGGGGCCTGCCGCTCGAGCGGCTGTCGCTGACCCATTCCTTCCGGTCGACCCGGCCGATCCTCGCGTTCGTCGATGCCGCGGTCGCCGCGGCGGGCGACCCCGGCCTTGGCGCGATCGGCGAGCTCGAGGTCCATGCGAGCGAGGTCAAGGGCCCCGGCAAGGTGACGCTGTGGCCACCGGTCATCGCAGGGGGGAGCGAGGACGACGAGGAGGGCTGGGTCGATGATGCGGTCCGCAAGCTCGCGGGCGATATCGCCAAGGCGGTCCGACGCTGGCTCGCGCCCGACGGGCTGATGCTCGAGAGCAAGGGGCGACGGCTGCGTCCCGAGGACGTGATGATCCTCGTGAAGCGGCGCGGCGATCTCGCGTCGCTGATCGTCGCGCGGCTTTATGCCGAGGGCGTGCCCGTCGCGGGCGTCGACCGGCTGCGCCTGAACGCGCCGCTCGCGGTCCAGGATCTGCTCGCGACGATCCGCTTCGTGTTGCAGCCGGAGGACGATCTGAGCCTTGCCTCCCTGCTGGTCTCGCCGCTTATCGGCTGGACGCAGGACGAACTGATGGCGGCGGCGCCACGTGAGGCCGGCCCGTTGTGGCGACATCTTCAGCGGACGCAGTCCGCCGAGCGCCTCGCGCCGCTGCTCGCGATGCTCGCACGTGCGGACATCGCAACGCCATATCAGTTTCTGGAGGAGCTCCTGTCCGGGCCGCTCGACGGACGGCGCAAGCTGATCCTGCGGCTGGGGACCGAAGCGCGCGATCCGATCGAGGAACTGCTCAACGCAGCACTGACGTTCGAGAGCAATACGACACCGTCGCTGCAGCGCTTTCTCGACTGGTTCGATCGCGGCGATGTCGACATCGTCCGCGATCCGTCGGCGCCGCTCGATGCGGTGCGCGTGATGACCGCGCACGGCGCCAAGGGTCTGCAGGCACCGCTGGTGATCCTTGCCGATGCGACGGCCGATCCCGCCGCCGCACCGCGGTCGATCCTGAAATGGACTCCCGAGGACATGGTCGCGCCGCTGCCGGTGTTCCGTCCGCGCAGCAACGAGCGGGGTGGCCCCCTCGATGCGGTGGTGACGGCAGCCGAGCGGCGCGAACTGGAGGAGCATTGGCGGCTGTTCTATGTCGCGGCGACCCGCGCCGAGGAGCGTCTGGTCATCGCGGGCGCGCTCGGTACGCGGGCGCAGGGCATTGCGCCGGTGACGAGCTGGTATGGCGCCGCGGATCGCGCGCTGACGGCGTTGGGCGTGGCGGACGCGGAGGGCGAGCGAATCTTCGTCGGCGACGGGACGGAATTTCCGGTACCGGTCAAGCCCGCGGCGAACGACGTGGCCGTGCCTTCCCAGACTATACCGGACTGGGCCCGGCACGCGGCACCGAAGGAGTCACGACCGTCGCGCCCGCTGTCGCCGTCCGCGCTCGGCGAGGATGCGGTGTCCGACCCGCCGCCGACCCCGGAGATGCGGCTTGCGGCCGAACGCGGCGCGTTGATCCACAAGCTGCTCGAGCGCCTTCCCGCGGTCGACGGCGGTTCGCGTGCGGCGGCGGCGGATCGCTGGCTCGGCCAGGCCGGCGGTGTTTCCGATCCCGCCGCGCGTGCGGAAATTGCAGCAAGCGCGATCGGCGTGATCGAGGATCCGCGCTTCGCTGACCTGTTCGGTATCGACTCGCTTGCCGAAGCGCCGATCGCGGCGACGTTGGCGGACGGCATCGTGGTATCGGGAACGGTCGACCGGCTGCTGATCGGCGCGGAGACCATCCGGGTGATCGATTTCAAGACCGGGCGGCGTGCGCCGCGCGAGCTCGACGAGGTGCCGGACTATCATCTCAAGCAGATGGCCGCCTATGCGGCGGCGTTGCGGGTGATCTTTCCGGGGCGGACGATCGAAGCGGCGTTGCTGTACACTGCGGCACCCCGATTGATCGAGATATCGGCCGATATGCTCGACAGGCACAAGCCGCGCTATGCGATGATGGAGCAAAGCTAGGCTGTCGACGGTTGAGACGCGTGCAGCCGGACCCTAGATTACGGTATAACGAAGGAGATATTTCAGTGGCGACCAAGCAGATCACCGATGCGAGCTTCAATGCCGACGTGCTGAACGCCGACGGCCCCGTGCTCGTCGATTTCTGGGCCGAATGGTGCGGGCCGTGCAAGATGATCGGGCCGAGCCTCGAAGAGCTGTCCGAGGAACTGGGCGAGAAGGTGACCATCGCCAAGCTCAACATCGACGAGAACCCCGATGCGCCAGGCCAGTATGGCGTGCGCGGGATCCCGACGATGATCCTGTTCAAGGGCGGCGCCCCGGCAGCAACCAAGGTTGGTGCGGCACCCAAGGGCCAGCTCAAGGCGTGGCTTGAAGGCGAGCTCGCCTAAGACGGTACGCGCCGCTACCGCCACCTCAGATCTTTTGAGGTGGCGGTTAGAGGCAGACTCAGCTTCGATAGTCGGCGTTGATCGAGATATAGCCGTGCGTCAGGTCGCAGGTCCACACCGTGGCCGCACCGTCGCCCAGCGCGAGATCGACGCCGATCTCGATGTCCTGCCCCTTAAGATGGTCCGCAACGGGCGCCTCGTCATAACCGCTGAGCGCCAGCCCGCCCTCAGCCACTTGCGTGTTGCCGAACCGGATCGACAACGTGTCGCGGTCGGCAGGCTCTCCCGCCTTCCCGACGGCCATCACGACACGACCCCAATTGGCGTCCTCGCCGGCGACCGCCGTCTTGACCAGAGGCGAGTTGGCGATGCTCATCGCGATGCGGTGTGCGCTGCGGTCGCTCTCTGCGCCGGTCACCTGGATCTCGATCAGCTTCTGCGCGCCTTCGCCGTCGCGGACGACCAGCAGGGCGAGCTGGTGGCACAGATCGGCCAGTGCCGCACGGAACGCGTCCGCGCCGATGCTATCGTCGTCGCTGAGCGGCGCGTTGCCGGCCTTACCCGTCGCGAATGCGAGCACCGTGTCGCTGGTCGAGGTGTCGCTGTCGACGGTGATGCACGAGAAGCTCGGCGCATTGGCCTTGGACAGTGCGGCCTGGAGAAACGCAGGCTCGACCGCGGTATCCGTGAAGATGAAGCCGAGCATCGTCGCCATGTCCGGTGCGATCATCCCCGAGCCCTTGATGATGCCGACCAAAGTGACGGTCCGATCGCCGATCACCGCGGTCGTCACCGCGCCCTTGGTAAATGTATCGGTGGTCATGATGGTCGCGGCGGCATCCTCCCAGCCGCACGGCGTGGCTGCGAACGCAGCGTCGAGCCCGGCTTCGGCCTTGTCGATTGGCAACGGCACGCCGATCACGCCGGTCGAGGCGACGAACACGTCCGAGGGCTGGCAACCGAGATGCGCGGCCGTTCGTGCGGCGATCGCCTCGACCGCGGCACGGCCACGCGCACCAGTGAAGGCGTTCGAATTGCCCGCGTTGACGACAAGCGCGCGCGCCTGTCCGAGAGTCAGTGCCGCGCGGCACCACTCGACCTCGGGGGACGGACATTTGCTCTGCGTAAGGACGCCCGCAACGACCGTCCCTGGATCGAGCGTCACGAACGTCAGGTCGCACCGGTCCCAGGCCTTGTAGCCGGCACGCGCGACATGCGGCACGACCCCGTCGATCAACGGGGCGGCGGGGAAGGGCAAGGCGAGCGGCGAGATCTGCATCCGGCCTTCATAGACGCTGCGGTCCGGCCTGCAAGATCGCGGGTTGCGTCTGACAGCCGCCCGTCGACCGGGGTCCGGTGCGGTTGGGGGCTATAGAATGACATCGGCGTGCTTCGGTGGTCGGCGAGCTCCGTCAGGGTCGTCATTCCTACGCACGACGCCGTCCCGTTACGGATCGAGCGTCCGCGCGTTCGCCGGGTGCGTCCGTCCGACGAATGGTAGATTTTACACGCAAGCTCGCATACAGCCGGTCCCGCATGAACCTGCTGCTCCTCCTTTCTGCCCTCCTGTCCGCGCTGACCGGCGCGGTGCCGGGTGTGCGTGGACAGTCCGCACAGGCAGTAGCGCAGGGTAGCGTTTGCGCGCAGACCGCCGCGGTGGCGGTGGCAAAGGTCGCGGTACGACCGGTCGCTGCGCTTCCCTCGCTCGACGACGTTGCCACCTCGGCGAGGCTGCCAGTCGTCGCGATCATCACGGCTCCTATCTGGATGGACCGTCGGCGCGAATAGCGTCGCGCGCCTGATCTCTCGGCCTACGGGCCATTCCACCTCTTTGCGCGCGCCCACCCGCGTGCCGTCGCGCCCTATAATCAGGAAATCAGCCCATGTTCGGTGGCTTTGCCAAATCGCTGTTCGGATCGTCCAACGACCGTTACGTCAAGTCGCTCAACCCGATCCTTGCGAAGATCGCCTCGTTCGAGCCCGCGCTCGTCGCGATGTCGGACGAGGAATTGTCCGGGCAGACCGCGCAGTTCCGTGCCCGACTCGCTAACGGCGAGAAACTCGACGACTTGCTTCCAGAGGCATTTGCCACGGTGCGCGAGGCGGCCAAGCGCGTACTTGGCCAGCGGCATTACGACGTGCAGATGGTCGGCGGCATCGTCCTTCACCGCGGCGAGATCGCCGAGATGCGTACCGGCGAGGGCAAGACGCTCGTCGCGACGCTTGCGACCTATCTGAACGCCCTGCCGGGCGACGGCGTCCACGTCGTCACGGTCAACGACTATCTCGCCGCGCGCGATGCTGAGTGGATGGGGCAGGTCTATACCTTCCTCGGCATGACGATCGGCGTGATCGTGCCGAACTTGTCGGACGAGGAGCGTCGCGCAGCCTATGCCGCCGACATCACCTACGGCACGAACAACGAGTTCGGCTTCGACTATCTGCGCGACAACATGAAGTACGAGCGCAGTTCGATGGTGCAGCGCCGCTTCAACTTCGCGGTGGTCGATGAGGTCGATTCGGTCCTGATCGACGAAGCGCGTACGCCGCTGATCATCTCGGGGCCGACCGACGACAAGTCCGAGCTGTATATCCAGGTCGATGCGGTCGTGAAGCAGCTCGTCCCCGGTGACTATGACAAGGACGAGAAGCAGAAGACGATCATCCTCACCGAGGACGGCACCGAGAAGGTCGAGCGGATGCTCGAGGCGGCAGGGCTGCTTGAAGGCGCCAACCTGTACGACTTCGAGAACACGCAGGTCGTCCACCACCTCAACCAGGCGCTGCGCGCGATCGTGATGTTCAAGTCGGACATCGATTACATCGTCAAGGACGGCAAGGTCATCATCATCGACGAGTTCACCGGTCGCATGATGGACGGCCGGCGCTGGTCGGACGGCCTTCATCAGGCGGTCGAGGCCAAGGAAGGCGTCCAGATCGAGCCTGAGAACCAGACGATGGCCTCGATCACGTTCCAGAACTATTTCCGCATGTACCCCAAGATCGGCGGCATGACCGGTACGGCGGCGACCGAGGCGGCCGAGTTCTACGACATCTACAAGATCAACGTCGTCAGCATCCCGACCAACGTCACGGTCAAGCGCGTCGACGAGGAAGACGAGTTCTACAAGGACACCAAGGACAAGTTCGCGGCGATCGCCAAGAAGATCAAGCATCACGCCGACCTCGGTCAGCCGGTGCTCGTCGGCACGGTATCGATCGAAAAATCCGAGCTGCTCAGCGAGTTCCTCGTCGGCGAGGCGGTCGAGCACAAGGTGCTGAACGCGCGCTTCCACGAGATGGAGGCGCACATCGTCGCGCAGGCCGGACGCAAGTCGGCCGTGACAATCGCGACCAACATGGCGGGCCGCGGTACCGACATCAAACTCGGTGGCAATCTCGAATTCCGCATGCTCGACGAGCATCCCGATCTGGTCGAGGGCACGCCCGAATATGCCGCCGAGGCGGCGCGGATCGAGACCGAGATCGAGGCCGAGAAGCAGGCAGTGCTCGCCGCGGGCGGCCTGTTCGTGCTCGGTACCGAGCGTCACGAGAGCCGGCGCATCGACAACCAGCTGCGCGGGCGCTCGGGTCGTCAGGGCGATCCCGGCCTGTCGCGCTTCTACCTGAGCCTCGACGACGATCTGCTGCGGATCTTCGGGCCGGACACGCTGTTCGCCAAGATGATGCGCAACAATATCGAGGACGGCGAGGCGATCGGGAGCAAGTGGCTGTCGAAGGCGATCGAGACCGCGCAGAAGAAGGTCGAGGCGCGCAACTACGACATCCGCAAGCAGGTCGTCGAATATGACGACGTGATGAACGAGCAGCGCAAGGTCATCTACGAGCAGCGCGCGGACATCATGGATGCCGACACCGTCGGCGACGTAGTGACGGACATGCGTGCGGAGACGGTCAACGTCATCGTCGGTGAGGCATGCCCCCCCAATTCCTATCCCGAACAGTGGGACATTGCGGGGATGAAGACGCGGCTTGCCGAGGTGCTCAACCTCGAGCCGCAGATCGAGGCGTGGCTGCTCGAAGAGGCGATCGATCCCGAGATCGTCGAGGAACGCATTCGTGCAATGGCGGACGAGGCGATCGCGACGAAATCCGCAGACCTCGACACCGAGACGTGGACGTCGGTCGAAAAGTCGATCCTGCTGCAGAATCTCGACCATCACTGGAAGGAGCATCTGGCGACGCTCGACGCGCTGCGCCAGGTTGTCCATCTGCGCGCCTATGCGCAGAAGACGCCGATCAACGAGTATAAGCAGGAGGCGTTCTCGCTGTTCCAGCGGATGCTCGAGACGATCCGCGAGGACGTGACCAAGACGATCGCCCACGCGCAGTTCCAGATCCAGGCGCCGGTCGGCCTGCCCGAGCTACCCGATTTCATCACGACGCATTTCGACCCGTTCACCGGCGAGAATGACAGCCTCGACCAGGCACGTGGCATGTCGGGCCACATCACGTCGCAGCTCCCGCCGATGCAGATCCCGCAGCTCCAGGCCGCGGATATCGGCGAGGATCCGGCGAATTGGGAAGGCGTGGTTAGCCGCAACGCGCCATGCCCGTGCGGGTCGGGGCGCAAATACAAGCAGTGCCACGGCGCGGTCTGAACGCTGCGCTGACGGGCCAGCCGTTTAGCGGCCGCGCCCGGGTGGCGGCATTGCAGCCAATAAAAAGCCGGGCCGTCCCAGGGGACGGTCCGGCTTTTGCTTGTGTGCGTGGTTGCGGCGGTGCGGCCGCGACGCTGCTTACTTTGGCAGGATGACGCTCGGCCCGATATTGTCGACGACCTGCTTGGCATTGAACGCACGGATGTTGTCGCGCGGGATCGGCCCCTTGCGCATCACGATCTCGGCCGTCGCTTCGTAGCGGTCGATCGTGCGGACGTCGAAGTCGTTGCCCCATGGGCCGCCGAAACCGCCGCCGCCAAAGCCACCGAAGCCGCCACCGATATAGGGATCCCAACTCCGCCAGCCGAAGCCGCGGCCGCGATAGCGCCACGACGGGCCCCAATAGCCGCCAAAACCGCCATAACCAAACCCACCGCCAATTCCGGGAGTCGAATAGGTGCGCGACTGAAGATTGGTGTCTCGGTCCGCCATCAGGAAATAGTCATATCCCTGCTGGAGCGTGAGTTCCGCCGCGCGGAAGAAGAGATAGCGTTCGACGGTGTCGCGCGAGGTGACGCTGTTTCCCGCGAAGCTGACGAGGAAGCGGTTATCCTCGATCCGGCGATCGCTATAGCCGGTACGGTTGAACCCCTGGCCAGTGGCCGGGCGGTAGGTGGTTTCGGTCGCACAACCCGCGACCAGCAACGTGCTCGTGGCGAGAGCTGCCAGCAGGACCTTGCGACCAGGCATGATGAACATGATTGTCGTCTCCGTTCGCGGCGAATGCGGCGAAACGCCTTACATTAGCCTTCAGTGGTGGAACGGTTGATGAACGGGATTGGTCCACGGGTCCATGACGCTGGATGAATAAACCGCGTGGCGCGGTCATAGGCCGTCGTCCGCGCCGCAGGGTCATTCCCCGATCAGATGAAGCGCCAGCGAGCGACCATGAGGACGACGGCGATGCTCGAACAAGTAGATTCCCTGCCACGTGCCGAGCGCGAGCGTGGCGTCGATCACTGGGATCGACAATTGTACCTGCGTGAGAGCGGCGCGCAAATGCGCGGGCATGTCGTCGGGCCCTTCGTCGTCGTGCAGATACGAACTTGATTCCGGTGCGATGCGCTCGAAATAAGCCTCGATATCCGTTCGGACCTCGGGCGCGGCATTTTCCTGGATGAGCAGCGATGCGGAGGTATGGCGACAAAACACCGTCAATAACCCGGATTGCATCGCCTGCGCATCGACCCAGCGCCGGATCGGGGCGGTAATGTCGACCAGCCCCTGCCGGCGGGTATCGATCGTGATCTGGGTCGTGGACTGCCGCATCGCTGCGCTCCTATGTAACTGCCTAGCCGGTCAGGTCCGTGACGGTGCTCAACGCCTGTCGGCACGGCCTTGGTCGCTATCGGCATCCGCCGGGACGTCGCGACCCAAATTGATCTCGTCATAGAGTTTGAGAAGATCGCTGACCTCCGCGATGACGGTTTCCTGCTCGGCGCGCCAGCGTGCCGTCGCGTCGTGCGTCGGTGTGCCGCACTTGCCATCGTGAAGCGTGAAACCCTGATCGATCAACCAGATGGTATCCGCCGCACGGGCCCGCTGCCGCCGCAGATGGAATACCCATTGTTCGATGACGCCGGAAGGAACGAGTCTGTCGATTTCACCCATGGTCGGCGCCTACCCGACCAGCGTCGTGCTTGTACAGCAGACGTTGCCGATGGTCTCGAATGCCGGAGTCTCGACCCGGGAAACGGGTCTTGTGGAAGGCTGGAAAGTTCCGCCGGTTTTAGCCAAAACGCCTCGATTCAGCACGCTTTCGGGAACCGCTCACGACCAGACGTGTTGAAAAGGTGGTAAAAAGCGTGTGTATTTTGACTGCCATCCTGTCACCGGAACCCGATCAATGCCTGTTATGTCCCACCGACCCGAGCGCGACCAGCCCTCGTTTCACCGCGTCGATCAGTCTCCGCCACGCCTGTCGGACCGATATGGTGCGGACAGGCTTGACGCCCTTTACCGGCGTGCCGCGGCCGATCGTGACCGGTTTCGCCAGCAGCAGTTGATCGCGATGCAGCCAAGCCTGCTCGAACGACTGCTAGGCAAGTTCCGGCGCTAAGAAGGGGGCAACTGACTGCTACACGCCGACCGGGAAGGTCGTCGCATGGCGCAATCCTTGAATTTCGGCCCAGGTGATGGGCCGGTCACGACCGACGCATTCTATGGTCAAAGCGTCGGCATCCTCGGCGGCAAGTTCGTCCGCCGCCTTTATCATGTCTTCTAGCGAGCCCGAAGCGATCTGCTCATCCGCGACCGGCGCCGCGTTCTCGCCGTCGACAGAGCTTTCGGCAACCGCACGTCGGAGCAGTTTTGCCGGCATTTTCCACATTGTCTTGAACACGTTTACGCTCCAGCCCCCTGGCACGACAGCGATGCCGCACGTTGCACCAATGGTCCAGACCATCGCCGCATGCCTGCGCCGATTGCAGCATCCCACGCGACGAATCGCACGATCCGTTCGATACGGGCGAGTTTGGCGTTGTCGTTGCGGACTGTGGTCGAACAGCACGTCTCTAACGGCACCCGCGGTAGAGCCCAAGGCCGATGGGGTAATGTTGCCAATGGGCCGTCGATCGCGCGCCTGGACCCAGGGCAGGGGCGGACCCGGTCCTTACACTCAGGACGTCTCTAGCGAAGATCTGCGCCCCGTATTCTTCGAAGCGCAGATCGATTTTCAAGGGCTGGGCCTTCGAGTGCCTCTGATCAGGCCGGCGGGTTGCCCGTCCCACCATTAAGTGAACCGGAATGTTTGTGGGCATCGTGGGAGGAGGCTCGGGCAGGCGCCGCATCCGCGCTGCTCCCGGCGAGCATGCCGTTCAACGAACTGCCGGTCATGCCGAGTTCCGCCATGAGGCCATCGATCAGCGGCCCGCCGACGCGGTAGCGCATGGCGGCTGCGACCGCGGCGTCGGCGAGGTTGCCCTGGCCGACGTCGGACGCGCCATCGTTGCCAGTGTCACCGTGCAGGCCCCGCGCATCCAGGATGCTGATCTTGTCGATGTTCTCCATCGGCTTGCTCGCCGCAGCGATGATCGCGGGCAACGCTTCGAGCATCGCGCGGCGGATCAGCAGTGCGGTCTGCGAGTCACTCAGCAAGTTGGTCGCCTCGTTCAACGACGCCTGACCTGCCGCGTCGACCTTGAAGGCCGCCTCGCGCCCTTCCGCGCGCGCCTTCTCTGCATCTGCTTCGGCGGTTGCTTCAGTACGCAGGGCGCTCGCACGAGCTTCCGCGGCTTCCTTATCGGCGGTCGCAGCGACGGTGATGCCAACGGCTTCTTCCTGCGCGCGCTGGGTGGCGGCAATCACGGCCACGTTCTTGTTTCGGTTGGCGATCTCGGTCGCCTTGGCAGTAGCGACGCTTTCCTCAGCGCGGACGGCCAGTGCGCGCGCCTCGTTGGCTGCAGCGGTGGCGGTCGATTCCTCTTCCGACTTCTGCGCGGTCTGCACCGCAGTCGTGATGCGTGCGATCTCGATCGTCCTGTCGCGCTCGATCGTCGCGGTCTGGATCGCGCCGTCACGAGCAATCGTGGCGGTCTGGATCACCTTGTCGGCTTCGGTCTGCGCGACGGTCTGCGCCTGGCCCGCGGTGATGCGGGCGATCTCGGCGAGGCGGGTCTGCTCCGCCTCGGCGGTGGCAATCGCCGTGGCTTGTTCCGCACGGCGCGCGGACAGCGTTTGCTCCTGTGTCAGGCGCGCCTGTTCGGCGGCCTGCGCGATCTCGAGCGACTGGTTGTTAGCGTCGAGGTTACGCTGCTCGATCTCGACGCGGTTGGTTGCGACGATGTCGTTGCGGATCTTCTTGCGCTCCTCGATCGTCCGCGTGAGCACGGTCAGCCCCTCGGCGTCGAACGCGTTGTTCTCGTTGAAATGCTCGAACGCGGTCTGGTCGAAATGGGTGATGCTGACGGACTCGAGCTGGAACCCGTTCATGTCCAGGTCGGTCATCAGCGCCTCCTGCACCTTCTGGATGAAGTCGGCGCGGTTGGCGTGGAGGTGCTCCATCGTCATCGTCGCCGCGACCGAACGCAGCGCGGACACCAGCTTGCCGTCGAGCAGCGACTTCACCGCATCAGGGCTGTTGACCGAATCGCCGAGCGTCTGCGCGGCGGCGGCGATCGATTCCGCGTCGGGCTTCACCTTGATGTGGAACAGCCCGACGACGTCGACGCGCAGCTTGTCGAGCGTGATCAGCGCATCCTTGTTGAGGCGCGATACCTCTAATTTCACTGTCGTCAGGCGGACCTGCATCAACTCATGAAGCACCGGGATCACCATGATGCCGCCGTTGAGCACGACTTTTTCGCCGCCGAAACCGGTGCGGATCAGCGCAACATCCTTGGTCGCGCGCCGGTAGAGCCGAGTCAGAATGATGCCGATCACGACAAGCGCGAACAGCACGATACCGGCGTAGATAAGGACGTTCAGAAGCTGTGCGGGCATGAAACCCTCCCCGGTTATGATTGTGATCGGATCGACTGCAGGAGCGCGTTGGCGTCGGGCAGCGCGTAGAAGAGTTTGCCGTCGCGGCGGACGATCAGGGCGGTCTCGCCGGTGGCGATCACGTCGGCGTCGTCGTGCGGCTCGACCATGATGAAGTGCGCCTGACCATGCTGATCGACGATCTTTGCACGGGCCGGCGATCCGCGGCGGGCGGTGCCTTCGAGGATGGTGCCGCGGCGGCGGAGAAAGTCGTCAGTGGAGATCACGCTGGTTTCGAAGCCGGGCATGATCCGGGCAAGCCCGTTTGCGGCGAGGGTGTTGAGCAGGCTGCCAGCGACCAGCGCACCACCCGAGGCGAGACCCCAGTGCAGTGGGCCGCCGGTCAACGCGGTCGCACCTTGCTGAATGGCTATCCCGGTGAGCGTGAAGCAGCCGAGTAATGACGTCAGCCAGATCAGGATCGGCAGTTCGTGACCGAACCCGAGCCAATCGAGCACGCCACTATCGGTTTCGGCATAAACGTCCGCGTCGAGATCAAGATGGCCGAGCCCAAGGCCGATCGCCTCGATCAGCCCGATCCCGAACATTATAACGAACGCGATCGCAAACGGCGCGTAAGCGGTCGTCAGGAAGATCGCGAACATAAGCCGTAGCAATGTTGAGGGCGCTGCTTGTACATCGGCGAACTGGTAGCGGACAGACGACAACGCTTCGTTACGAAACGCCGGCCGATCCGGATTTTGAACTCCATGTGTCGATGCTCCCCGAACGGAGGCTAGCCCTGCGCCAAGACTTTCGCAACGCGCGCTGAGGACACCGCCCGGGTTTGGATTCATCATCTGCACAGGATCTGTACGACAAGTGAACGGATCGTACGCGGACATTGCGATCTGACGCTCACGGGACCGCTGCAAAGCAGAACCTCGACAGTCGGGGAGCGCGAAGATGAGTCGTCATGGAAGACTGATGGCCAAAATCGGCGCTGCCTTTCCTGGCGGAGATACCGATCGACGACGGCAATGGCGCGGTGGTTGGTGGGTTCGCTTTGGCCTGGATTACCGCCCTGTTCCTGACGCGACGGGGGATCTGGAAAGACGGATCGGCGCGACTGGTGTTGCTTTCCGGCGCCGGATTGGCGGTGGTACTCATCGACGATCCAAGCTTCCTCGGCTGGGTTCTGTTCTGGACGGCTGTCTCGCTTGCCGCACTCCTGCCGCGGCACGGGTTCGACGATGCGCTCGCCTGGGCGCGCAGGCTCGGCTGGCACGCGATATCCGCCGCCATTGCGCCGCTGAAGGATGCGGCGCGGGTGTCGATAGTCCGCCAGCGTCGAGGACTGCCCTCCAGCGCTTCCGCGCTATCGGGGCCGTCGCCGCGTTGCCTTTGGTAGGCGGCGCGACGTTCCTTGGGCTGTTCGCGAACGCCAACCCGCTGATCGGCTGGGCGTTTTCGCAAATCGTGCTGCCGGATCCGTGGGCGACGATCTGGCGCACGCTGTTCGGCCTCTGCGTGTTGATCACCATCTGGGCAAGCCTGCGGCCAAGTCCTTATACGACGGGTCCATCGCGTTTCGGCGATCGCTCGATCGGTACGGTGTTCGAGCCGGCGGTGGCGCAGCTGACTCTCTTACTCGTGACGTTCAATACGATCTTCGCGGTTGAGAATGGGCTCGACATTGTGTTCCTGTCGAGCGGCGCGGGAGTGCCCTCGGGCGTGACGATGGCGGACTATGCGCACCGTGGCACGTATTCGTTGATCGTAACGGCAGCGCTCGCCGGCGTATTCGTGTTGTTGGCATTCCGTCCGGGCAGTACAGCCGCGTCGCTTCCGCTGGTGCGGCGGCTGGTGACGGTCTGGCTCGTCCAGAACCTGCTGCTGGTCGCGTCGAGTGCATTGCGAACGCTCGATTATGTCGACGCCTACGGGATGACGGTGCTGCGACTGTCGGCACTTCATGGATGGGACTCGTGGCCACGGGCCTGGCGCTGATCGGCTGGCGATTGCTTGTCGATAGGTCGGCGGCGTGCCTGATCAACGCCAATGCGCTGGCGGCTGTGACTGCGTTGGTGACGGCGAGCGTTGTGGATCTTGGCGCGGTCGCGGCGGCTTGGAATGTTCGCACAGCGCTCAAAATGGGTAAGGCGGGGCCGCCGCTCGACCTCTGCTATGTGGGGCGGCTGGGGCCATCGTCGCTCGTCCAACTGGCAACGCTGGAGCAGCATGCACGCGAGCCGCGGCTGCGCGATCGTCTGACGTATCTGCGGTGGGAACGTCAGACCGAAACGGCAGATGCGCAGGCCGATTGACGTCTGTGGACCCCGCGCAACGCGCGACTGCTTGCGACCGTCCGCGGGATGTTCGGCACCAAGGCGCCGCGTTTGCGGTCTGCACCGGACGGACGGCGCTGTGACGGGCTGATTCTGCCGCCGCCCAGGATAGAGATTCTATCAGCGGCGCCGTCCGCTCCGGCACCGAACACGTTAGCGCCGGACACGCCCTCACTTGCCGCTTTATCAAAGACGGTGACAGTATTGAATAGGTTGCGCTGGTGGAGCCGAGGGGAATCGAACCCCTGACCTCTGCAGTGCGATTGCAGCGCTCTCCCATCTGAGCTACGGCCCCGCGCGGTCCGGCGACGCCGGATCTTGCGATATTAGCGATGGCGCCGCCGGCTTGCAATCCACCGCCGCGCTCTCCCCCTCATGTTTTGGACACGGGACATTCATCGCGAACGCGGCTCGCACGGGCGCACCCGGCAACGGCCGGCGGAACTTCGATCAGGGCGCGGGCGATTGACGGGTAGGCTCGCTGCAGACGTGCACGTCATGTGTGCTCTGCCGCTTGGCGGGGGATCCGTTCTGCGCCATACCCGAGTCATGAAACCTCAACGACAGGAGTGAAGAATGTCCCGTGCATGGAGCCTGAAGACGCGTCCGCAAGGCATGCCCAAGCATACCGACTTTGAGATGATCGACGTTTCACAGTCCGAACTGGCCGACGGCGAAGTGCGCATCGCCAACCGCTGGCTCTCGGTCGATCCCTATATGCGCGGTCGCATGAACGACGTGAAAAGCTACACCCCGCCGTTCGAGCTGGGCAAGCCGATGCAAGGTGGTGCGATCGGCGAAGTCGTCGAGAGCCGGGCCGAGGGTCTGAAGGCGGGCGATCTCGTCCAGCATATGGCGGGATGGCGCGACGAAGCGACGCTGCCGGCAAACCAGGTCCAGAAGCTGCCGGACCTGGCGGTCGATCCGCAGGCGTTTCTTGGGCAGCTCGGCATGCCGGGCATGACCGCCTATTTCGGCCTGCTGGAAGTTGCCGCCGCCAAGTCCGGCGATACCGTCTTCGTGTCGGCCGCGGCGGGCGCGGTGGGCTCAACCGTCGTTCAGGTCGCCAAGGCCAAGGGCATGACGGTGATCGGCTCGGCAGGCGGAGCGGACAAATGTGCCTGGGTCAAGTCGCTCGGCGCTGATGCCGTGATCGACTACAAGTCCGGTACACCGGTCGTGAAGGGACTTGGCGAGGCTGTGGCCGCGGTCGGGTCAGGCGGGATTGACGTATATTTCGACAATGTCGGCGGCGAACATCTCGATGCGGCATTGGCGCACGCCAAGCTGCACGCCCGGTTCGCGATCTGTGGCATGATCGACGTCTACAACAGCGGCGCGGCGACTGAACTGCGCTATCTCGCAAGGCTGATCGGTAACCGTATCCAGATCCGCGGCTTCATCGTCAGCGATTTCATGGATCGGGCTGCGGAGTTCTATACGGACATGGGCGCCCTGCTGAAGGCGGGCACGTTGAAGCGGCAGGAAACCGTGCATGATGGCCTCGACGCAATGCCCGACGCGTTTCTCGGACTGTTTTCGGGTGGAAATACCGGCAAGATGCTCGTCAAGCTCTGAGCATTTAGCCCCCTCCCGGTAGTGCGGGAGGGGGCATTCATTCAGATCGCGCCCGAGAAGGTGTCGCACACCTTCGGGTCCCCGCTGTCGAGACCACGGCGAAGCCAGGTCTGACGCTGCGCCGAGGTGCCGTGCGTGAAGCTGTCCGGCACGACCCGGCCCTGAGCCTGCTTCTGAAGCGTGTCGTCGCCGATCGCCTGCGCAGCGGTCATGCCCTCCTCGATGTCACCGGGCTCGAGGCGGTCGCGATTGGCGGCCGCCCAGACACCGGCGAAACAATCCGCTTGGAGCTCCAACCGAACCGACAGCGCATTGCCCTCGCTCGAACCAGCGCGCTGCTGCGCGCGTGAAACCTGGCTCGACGTGCCGACCAGATTCTGGATGTGGTGACCGAATTCATGCGCGATGACGTAATCCTGCGCAAAGTCGCCGCGCGCGCCGAACCGGTTGGCCAGCTCGTCGAAGAAGCTGGTGTCGAGGAAGATTCCGTTGTCGGTCGGGCAGTAGAAGGGGCCCATTGCCGCCTGTGCTGCGCCGCAGCCCGAACGGCCATTGTCGTCGAAGAAGCTGAGCTTGGGCGCCTGGAACTGTTCACTGTTTTTCGCGAAGATCGCGGCCCAGGTTTTCTGCGCCGAGCTGAAGGCGTTGCACGCGGCGTGTCGCTCGGGGTTCAGCTTGCAGATCGACTGCGCGTCGGTGCCGGAACCCTGTTCGCCGCCGCGGTTGGCCCCACCTTGCGTTATCTGCCCGGAGGGTGCGCTGGGCGACGAGCCGCCACCCAGCATGCCACCGATATTGCCGAGGCCGCCGAACAGCGCCATCACGATCAACACGACGACGATGCCGCCGCACCCGAAACGGCTGCCGATCAGCGGCAGTAGGCCGAACAGAAGGCCGCCGCCTCCACCGCCCGAACCGCCGCCGCGGCCCTGATCCTCGACGTTGATGTTGGGGTCGAAATCATCGAGCCGCATGGTCTTAAGACTTTCATTCTGGAGTGGTAACGAAATGCATGGGACGATGCGGAGTTGCATCCGATTGGCTTGCCGGGTTTAATCGTATTCTGCCGACCTTTGGAAGGCATGACAAAGCGTTGTACGGCAGGCGGGGCGTTCTGGCCGCGTCAAGATGGGGGACGAGGCAATGTTTCTGGCGGGCAGGACGGCGGTCATTACAGGATCCACTTCGGGGATCGGCCTCGCCTATGCGCGGGCCTTTGCGGGGGAGGGGGCCTGCGTCGTTCTCAACGGCTTTGGCGACGCCGCGACGATCGAGGCGGAGCGTGTGGCGCTGAGCACGATCAGTGGGGCGACCGCGCTTTACGATGCCGCTGACATGACCCGCCCCGACGAGATTGTCGCACTGATCGAGCGCGCGGTCGCGGAGACGGGGAATTGCGATATCGTGGTCAACAATGCGGGCATCCAGCATGTTGCGGGGATTGCGGATTTTCCCGTCGCGACCTTCGATAAGATTATCGCGATCAACATGGCGTCGGCCTGGCACATGATGCGGGCGGCGATTCCGCATATGCGGCGCCGGGGCTGGGGGCGGATCATCTCGACGGCGTCGGCGCATTCGCTGGTCGCTAGCCCGAACAAGTCGGCCTATGTCATGGCCAAGCATGCCATCGCCGGACTGACCAAGACGATCGCACTCGAAACCGCGACCGACAACATCACGGTCAACTGCATCTCGCCCGGCTATGTCTGGACGCCGCTCGTCGAGGATCAGATCCCGGATACGATGGCGGCGCGCGCGATGACCCGCGAGCAGGTCGTGAACGACATTCTGCTCGCCGCGCAGCCGACCAAGGCCTTCGTCACGCCAGAGCAGGTCGCAGCGCTCGCACTCTTCCTGTGCCGCGACGAGGCTAGCGCGATGACCGGCGCCAATCTGTCGATGGATGGCGGCTGGACGGCAGCATGATAGGTGTCGGCGGTGCCCGTGTCGACGCGCGACGCGCGATCGGGGCGTTGGCGACATGCGTCTTGCTCGTTGCCTGCGGGGGCGGAAAACAGATCGCCAGCGCGCCGCCCCCCGACGTCGAGCGAACCGATCCCACCGGACGAGGGGCAGGATGGCGCACGGCAGCAACGGTTGCCGACCGCGCAAGGCTGCGCGACTGGCGCGATGCGTGGATGGATGCGCTTGCGCAGATCCCGCAGCGTGAGATTGCCGCGGATCCTCAATTGTTCGATCCGGACCGGGCACTCCCCGATCCGTTGCCACCGATCGGCACCTATCGGTGTCGCACGATCAAGCTCGGGGCGCCTGGAGCGGGCGCGTCACGCTTCATTGCCTATGGCTGGTTCTCGTGCCGCATCGAACAGCCAGCACGCACGGGGGGAGACGGGGACCTGACGTTCACGCGGCTGGGAGGATCGCAACGTCCGTCCGGGACGCTGTACCGCGAATCGCGGGCAGATTCGGCTCCGCGACCGCGTGCGATCTTCCTCGGCAGCATGGCGTTGGGCGACGAACAGCGTCCGATGCGCTACGGCACCGACGCAAATCGCGATCTGGCGGGTGTGATGGAGCGCATCGGTAACCGGCGCTGGCGGCTGATACTGCCTCGTCCGCGCTTCGAATCCCTGCTCGACATCGTCGAGATCATACCGATGGAATAATCCCGGACTATCGGGTTTGTCGCGATCAAGCGCAACATGGTCGGGGAGACAGGATTCGAACCTGCGACCCCCTGGTCCCAAACCAGGTGCGCTACCAGCCTGCGCCACTCCCCGACGCCGCAGCCCTTAGCGGGTGCGGTTGACGAAAGGCAAGCAGCTTCGTGTCGGCGGGCAGGGAAAGTCGTCACTGAAGGACGGGGCCGGCACCCGAACGATAGCCTCGGCGGAGAAGGGTAGCAGCGTAGCGGGCGGTCCACGCGTCGATGCGAGCCATGCTTGCGTCAGGACGAGGTTCCGATGCGGACGCCCCTATGGCAGAGCGGTCGGCATGTGGGCAAAATCTATCCTATCGAGTGCGTTGCGACGTGGCGCTTTGACCGTCGCGGCGATGACCGCGGTCACCACCCCCGCATGTGCGCAGGACGAGGCGGGGTTTCAGGCCTATCTCGGCCAGCTTCGTACGCAGGCGCTGGAGGCCGGAGTCACGGCGCGTACGGTGGACTCAGTCTTTCCCACGTTGACGCTGAACGAGCGTGTCATCGCGCTCGATCGTGCACAGCCGGGCGGCGGCACAAGCAGCGCCATTCCGGCCTTCGCGCCGTACAAGGCGCAGCATGTCGACGCGGCGCGGATCGGACGCGGTCGGGAAACCTATCGGGCGCAGCGGGGCAGGCTGCAGCGTATCGAGCGCGAAACAGGCGTGCCCGAATCGATCATGGTTGCGATCTGGGGGCATGAGACCAATTACGGCAGCTACACCGGAAATTTCGACATTCTGCGGTCGCTCGCGAGCCTCGCCTATGAGGGGCGTCGGCGATCGCTGTTTGCGGGCGAGTTCATTGCCGGCTTGAAGATCGTCGACCGGGGCATTTCCCGCGAACAACTCAAGGGTAGCTGGGCAGGCGCGATGGGCAATCCACAGTTTCTGCCGTCCATCTATCTACGACTGGCCCGTGACGGGGATGGTGACGGCCGCGCGGATATCTGGAACAGTCCGGCCGATACGCTGGCGTCGATCGGCAATTATTTTACCAATGCCGGCTGGCGCAGTGGCCAACCCTGGGGCGTCGCGGTCTCCGTGCCGCAGGGATTCGATCGGTCGCAGGTACGCAATCGGCTCGTGTCGCCGCGGTGCCCGCGCGTGTTCGAACGGCATAGCGGCTGGCGAACGATCGCCGAGTGGCGCGGTCTGGGTGTGATGACGCAAGGCGCCTCGTGGCCGGCCGACAATGTCATGGCGACGCTGCTCGAACCCGACGGTTCAGGCGCCACGGCGTATCTGCTCACGAGCAATTACCGCGTGATCCTCGACTATAATTGTTCGAATTTTTATGCGCTGTCGGTGGGGCTGCTGGCGGATGCAGTCGAGCGCTAACCGGCGTGCCCGATAGACTCAAAGCCAAGCGTGACGCGGTTGCCAAGCGCGGCTATGACTTCGATAAGGTCCCGGCGGCGCCGCGAGCCTGCCTCCCATCGTGTTCCTCTTTGACGTAACGGATATCATGACGAAGCTGCCCATGAACACGCTGCCCTTTACTCAAATGGTCCGGCGCCGCATCGCCATCGCGCCGCTGGCAATGATCGCGCTTGCGACGCCGTCTATCGCCGCTGCGCCACAGTTCCAGACCAGCGCACCGATCGCCTATATGGAAGATCTGTCGTCGGGCGCGGTCCTGTTCGCACGGGATGCCGATCGCCGTATGCCGCCTGCGTCGATGGCGAAGATGATGACGGTCTATGTCGCGTTCGACATGCTCAAAAAAGGCGAGCTCAAGCTCGATCACATGGTCACCGTCCGGCCGGAGACCTGGGCAAAATGGCATGGTCCGTCAGCGGGTTCGACGATGTTCCTGTCGGCGAACGAGAGCGTCAGCGTGGCCAATCTGCTATATGGCATCGTGACATTGTCGGGCAACGACGCCTGCGTCGTTCTCGCGGAGTCGATCTCGGGTTCGGAGCCCGCCTTTACCGAGCGCATGAACCGCGTCGCGGCACAGCTCGGCCTCAAGGACAGTCATTTCGGGACGTCGAACGGGTGGCCAGACAACGGCGTGACCTATGTCACTGCGCATGATCTGGCCAAGCTGGCATCGGCGACGATCACCAACCATCCCCAACTCTACAAGCAATTTTATGCAAAGCGCGATTTCACCTGGGGCAAGACCATGGGCGGCAGCGCGATTACCCAGGCCAATCGTGATCCGCTGCTCGGCCGCGTCGCGGGTGCCGATGGGTTGAAGACCGGACATACCGAAGAAGCCGGATACGGATTCACCGGGTCGGCCGAGCAGAATGGTCGCCGTCTGGTATTGGTCGTCGCCGGCCTGAAGAGTTCGACAGAGCGCGCGAACGAGTCAGTACGGTTCATGGACTGGGGCTTCCGCGCGTGGCAGTCCAAGCCGATCGTAGCGAAGGGTCGGAAGGTCGAGGAGGCCAGCGTGCAGATGGGCGGCTCATCGAGCGTCGGCCTCATGGCGCCCAAGGCGCTGACCGTCACCGTGCCGGCGGGGACATCGCCGAACCTGAACGCCAAGGTCGTCTATCAGGGGCCGGTCAAGGCGCCGATCAAGGCGGGCCAGCACATCGCGGATCTGGTCGTGTCGATGCCTGACGGGGTCGAGCAGCGTATGCCGCTGGTCGCGGAAAAGGACGTTGCCGAAGCCGGGTTCTTCGGGCGCGCTTGGTCTGGGCTCACCGGGCTGTTCGGTTGAGGCTCGGCGTGCCGGCGCGCGTGTGCACCGTTCGGGTGAGCCCGTCGCCGGCATGACCGACATAATCGGCAATGCCGCGGCGCAGTCCGCTTTCGCCGCGGCGATGCAAAGCGGCGCGCTTCACCATGCGTGGCTGTTCACCGGCCCGCAGGGCGTTGGCAAGGCAAGCTTCGCACGGCTGGCGGCGATGCGCATGCTGGCCGATGCGCGCGGCGGGTCGACCGAGCCGCGCGGGTTTGCCGTGCCGGCCGGCGACCCCACGCGCGCGCTGATCGAGGCGGGTTCGCACCCCGATTTCCGCCTGCTGACGCGTCTGCCCAAGGATCCTGAAAAGCCCGACCAGGATCTTGCGCGCAGTATAACGATCGCGCAGGTCCGCACGCTCCAGCCGCTCTTTGCGACGACGCCATCGATGAGCCCGCGCCGGGTCGTCATGATCGACGCGATCGACGATCTGGAGCGCGGCGGCAGCAATGCGTTGCTCAAGAACCTTGAGGAACCACCCGCCGGGACGATATTCCTCCTGGTCAGCCACGCGCCGGGACGGTTGTTGCCAACGATCCGGTCGCGGTGCCGGGTCTTGCGGTTCGAGGCACTGACGCCCGACGAGGTCGCGGTGACGTTGCGACTGGCGCAGCCGGACCTCGACCACGACGAGATATCTGCCCTCGTACGTGCGAGTGAGGGAGCGCCGGGCAGGGCGCTGCGCTACGCGGGTCTCGATATTGCGAGCCTCGACGAAGCGATTGCGCGGATCGCCGACGAAGGCGATCGCGATAACGGCCATCGTCTCCGGCTGGCGAAGTCCCTTGCTGGGAAGGCGTCGCAACCCCGCTATGAGGCGTTTCTCGATCGCGTGCCGGCGTTCATCGCCCACGCGGCGCGGGACCGTTCGGGCGCGCGGCTCAAGATCGCCCTCGACGCGCATGCTGCAGCGCGTGACCTGTCGGCCGCCGCCATTGGCCTGTCACTTGATGCGCAGGCGACCGTCTTCGAGCTGTCGGGAATCCTTGCGACACTGCGCACCTGATGAAGGCGGCGACATGGGCTTCACCTCCTTCGGGGGATGCTCTAGGAGCGCTGACATGGCCGACCCTTACTACATCACCACCGCAATCCATTATCCCAATGGCCGACCGCATATCGGCCATGCCTATGAAATGGTTGCAGCCGACGCGATCGCCCGCTTTCAGCGCCAGGCCGGACGCGACGTGCTGTTCCAGACCGGGACCGACGAACACGGCCTGAAGATGGTCCAGGCCGCCCGCGACCGCGGCGTCCCCGTTCGCGAGTTCGCGGATGAAATGTCGTCCTATTTCAGCGGGATGGCGGACCGTCTTGATATATCCTATGATCGGTTCATCCGGACCGTCGATAGCGATCATTACGCGGCGAGCCAGGCGATCTGGGAAGCGATGGCGGATGCCGGGGACCTTTATCTCGATCGTTATGAGGGCTGGTATTCGGTTCGCGACGAAGCCTTTTACGACGAGTCCGAACTGACGGGGGAGGGCGCCGATCGCCGGTCTCCGCAAGGCACGCCGGTCGAATGGACTGCCGAGGAAACCTGGTTCTTCCGCTTGTCGAAATATCAGCAGCCCTTGCTCGACCTCTACGCCGCGAACCCCGACTTCATCCGTCCTGAGAGCCGCCGCAACGAGGTCATGCGCTTTGTCGAAGGGGGCCTGTCCGACCTCTCGGTGTCGCGGACGAGCTTCGACTGGGGCGTGCCCGTGCCGGGAAGCCCGGGTCATGTCATGTATGTCTGGGTCGACGCGCTCACAAATTACCTCACGGGGACGGGCTATCCGAACACCGGAACGGACGACGCAAATCTGGCGCGATTCTGGCCGGCGGACCTTCACCTGATCGGCAAGGACATTGTCCGCTTCCATGCGGTCTTTTGGCCTGCTTTCCTGATGTCCGCGAACATCCCGCTCCCCAAAAGCGTCTTTGGCCACGGCTTTCTCCTGACCCGTGGCGAGAAGATGTCGAAGTCGGTTGGTAACGTCGTCGATCCGATGGAGCTGGCTGACGCGTTCGGCGTCGATGCCCTGCGCTATTTCTTCCTTCGCGACGTCAGCTTTGGGCAGGATGGCAGCTATTCGGCCGAGGCGATCGTGACGCGGGTCAACGCCGAGCTCGCGAACAGCTTCGGCAATCTGGCCCAGCGGACATTGTCGTTCATTGCCAAGAACCTGGACGGTGCATTGCCCATGGCGACGGCGATCGAGCCGGCCGACGCTGCGCTGCTCCAAGACGTCACCGCGGCCTGCGCCGCGTTCAGATCCGGCTTTGCAGACCTCGCTCTGTCGCATGCCATCGAGGCGTGGATGCGGGGCGTCTTTGCCTGCAACCAGTATATCGACGTCCAGGCGCCCTGGGCGTTGCGCAAGACCGACCCGGCACGGATGAACACGGTGCTGGCGACATTGGTGCGTGCGATCCGGATGCTCGCCATCACGATCCTTCCGGTCGTGCCGAGCGCAGCGGGCAAGGTCCTCGACCAGATCGGTGCAGAGGGCCGCGACCATGCCGCGCTTGCGGATGACGATTGGTATGATCGGCAGGCCTTAAGCGATTTCCGGATCGTCGCGCCGACCGGCGCGTTCCCACGGCTTGAGATGCCTGCGGAGACCGACGCCTGATGCTTGCAGACAGTCATTGCCACCTGAATTACCCCGGCTTGATCGAGGATCAGCAGGCGGTCCTCGATCGCGCGCGGGCGCGCGGTGTGACGGCGATGCTCAACATTTCGACGCGTGAAAGTGAATGGGATGCGGTGATCGCCACCGCGGACCGTGAGGCCGATGTATGGGCGACGGTCGGCATCCACCCAAATGAAGCCGATGCCCATCCCGCGATCGACGCGACGCGTTTGGTCGAGCGCGCACGTCACCCGCGGGTCGTGGGCCTGGGTGAGACCGGGCTCGATTATTACCGCGAGACCTCCGATCGTGCACGCCAGGCGCTGAGCTTCCGCGCGCATATCGACGCGGCGCGTGAAACCGGCCTGCCGATTGTCGTGCATACCCGCGATGCCGAAGAGGATACCGCGGCGATCCTGTCGGACGAGATGGGGAAGGGGGCCTATGGCGGCGTCATCCACTGTTTCACAGCGAGCGCAGCATTTGCCGACAAGGCACTGGAACTTGGCCTCTATATATCGCTGTCGGGGATCGTGACGTTCAAGAACGCGCGCGACCTTCAGGCGATCGCGGCACGCTTGCCGATCGAACGGCTGCTGATCGAAACCGACGCGCCTTTTCTTGCGCCCGTGCCCAATCGGGGCAAGACGGGGGAGCCCGGCTTTGTCGCCGACACCGCGCAGTTCGTGGCGGACCTGCGCGGCGTCTCCGTCGGCGAGTTGTCTCAGCGGACCGCCGAAAACTTCCATACTTTGTTCGCCAAGACGCGGCCCGGCGATACGCCGGTCGTGGCGCATCGCGCGTGAAGATCACGATCCTCGGCTCGGGGACGTCGTCCGGCGTTCCCCGGATCGGCAATGACTGGGGTGCCTGCGATCCCGCCGAACCGCGCAACCGACGTACGCGCGTCTCCGCGCTTGTTGAGCATGCCGGAACGCGGATCCTGATCGATACAGGGCCGGACATGCGCGAGCAGTTGCTTGCGGCGAACGTCTCCGAGGTTGATGCGGTCATCTGGACGCATGATCACGCTGATCACTGCCACGGCATTGATGACCTCAGACAGCTCTATCACGAAATGGGCACGCCCGTGATCGGCTTTGCCCGGCCCGCGACGCTCGCCGCGCTCGAGGATCGCTTCACCTATGCGTTCCGGGGCCGCAGCGGTTATCCGTCGACGATCACCGGGGCGGTCCTTCCGGACCGGCTGACGATCGGCGCGATCGACATTCGTGTTACCGATCAGCCGCACGGATCGATCCACGCCGCTGGGCTGCGCTTCGAGGCCGATGGCAAGGCAATCGGTTATGCGACCGATTTCAACATCATGACCGACGATATGGCCGCGCTGTATACGGGCCTGGACGTATGGGTGGTCGATGCACTGCGCCGTCGTCCACATCCGACGCATCCGCAACTTTCAGCCGTCTTGGGCTGGGTCGATGCGTTCAGGCCGGGGCGGACCGCGCTTATCCATATGGACAACAGCATGGACTATGTAGCGTTGAGGGCCGAACTGCCTGACACAGTGGAGCCGGGCTTTGATGGGCAGATCCTCGAGGCCTGACACATACCAACCCCAGAGCATTTTACATAATGTATATTATCGGATCGAGAGTGATTCGTTATGAAGCTTTTGATTTTGTCGTAGCAACGGCGATCTCCACGTCATCCTCACTTTATGCGGAGCGCCGCCATGATTGACCGCCTCACGACCATCATGGCGCGACTGCGCGATCCGGATACGGGATGCGAATGGGACCGTGTTCAAACATCGAGGACGATTGCTCGCTACACGATCGAAGAGGCCTATGAGGTCGTCGACGCGATCGAACGCGGCGATCTTGCCGATCTGAAGGACGAACTCGGCGACCTGTTGTTGCAGGTGGTATTCCATGCCCGCATTGCAGAGGAAGCGGGTGCATTTGCCCTGCCCGACGTCATCGACGCGATCAGCGACAAGATGGAGCGCCGACACCCGCACATCTTCGGTCCGGCGGAGACATCGCCCGGCTGGGAAACGATCAAGGCGACCGAGCGCGCGAACAAGCCTGACCAGAGTGCGGTCGCCGGCGTCGCCACCGCGCTGCCTTCGCTGGCGCGAGCCGACAAGCTGCAAAAGCGTGCTGCGCGGGTCGGGTTCGACTGGCCCGATCCAACCGGTTCCTTGGCCAAGGTGCACGAAGAACTCGACGAGATTGCGACAGCAACCGCCGACACACTGGCCGAAGAGGTCGGCGATCTTCTGTTTGCTGTGGCCAATTATGCCCGCCACCTCGGTATTGATCCCGAAGTGGCGTTACGCGCGGGCAACGCAAAGTTCGAAGCCCGGTTCCGGGCGATGGAACACATCGCCGGTGCGGGCTTCGAAGCTTTGTCGCTTGAGGAGAAGGAAGCGCTTTGGCAGACGGTCAAACGTCGCGGCGGCTGAACCGGTCGTAATCGGTGTCGGACAGCCGTACGTCATAGGTGGTGGCCAGCCCGTCCGCGAAACTGCTGAGCACCTCGCCATGCGCGTGCAACCATGCCGCGCCTGCGCCGTCCGTCGCATCGAGCGTAATGTGATAGCGGCGATGCGCATCCGTCAGTTTGGCAGCGACCTGCTCGACGAGATGGTCCACCCCCTCCCCACTCAGCGCCGAGATCGCCACGACATCCTCGCGATGCTCAGCCTCCCCGACAATCTCGTCATGGTCGGCAGGATCGAGCAGATCCAGCTTGTTCCAGACTTCGAACCGCGGGGTCATATCGTCGACGCCGATGTCCGCCAGCACCGCCTCGACATCGGCACGTTGCGCCTCCGTATCGGGATGCGCGATATCACGGACGTGGATCAGCAGATCGGCGGACACCACTTCTTCGAGCGTCGCCTTGAATGCCGCGACGAGCTGGGTTGGCAGGTCCGAGACGAACCCGACCGTGTCGGACAGGATCGCCTTGTCGATACCGGGCAATCGGATTTGCCGAAGCGTCGGATCCAGCGTCGCGAACAGCAGGTCTTCGGCCATGACGTCGGCACCGGTCAACCGATTGAACAGCGTCGACTTTCCGGCATTGGTATAGCCGACTAGCGCGATGACGGGCCAAGGGGCTCGCTGGCGTCGCTCCCGGTGCAGGCCGCGGGTGCGGCTGACCTGCTCGAGTTCGCGCCGGAGCCGCGCCATCCGGTCCCGGATGAGCCGGCGATCCGCCTCGATCTGGGTTTCACCAGGCCCGCCGAGAAAGCCGAACCCGCCGCGCTGACGCTCGAGATGGGTCCAGCTCCGGACGAGCCGGCCAGCCTGATAGTCGAGATGCGCAAGTTCAACCTGCAGCCGCCCTTCGGCCGTCGCCGCGCGCTCCCCGAAGATTTCGAGGATCAGCCCGGTGCGGTCGATGACCTTCGTTTCCAGCGCCTTTTCGAGATTGCGCTGCTGGATCGGGCTCAGGCTCGCATCGAACACGACGAGCCCCGCTTCCTCCATTCGCACCTGCGTCGCGAGGAGCTCGACCTGCCCGCTGCCGATCAACGTTGCGGGCTTGGCCTGGCGGACGCGATAGGCGATCCGCTCGACCACCTCCACGCCAATGGCGGCGGCAAGGCCCGCCGTCTCTTCGAGCCGTGCGTCGACATCGCGGGTCGCATCGCCTTGGTCGGGCAAGACGACGATCGCTTTCGTGCCGCGGGCGAACTCGTCGCGGTCACGGTCAAAACCACTACTCATGCGCATTGCCCCAGGCCGTCATGATCATGCGTCGTCCACTGCATCCGTCTCGTCGCTGTCGTCGGGATCCTCGGCAAGGTTCAGGGGCCGCGCAGGCTGGATCGTCGACACCGCGTGCTTGTAGACGAGCTGCGCCATGCCTTCGCGCTGGAGCAGCATGCAGAACAGGTCGAAGCCGGCAATCTGGCCCTGGAGCATGACGCCGTTGATCAGGAACATGGTCACGCTGTCTTCCGACTTGCGGACCGCGTTCAGGAAAATTTCCTGCAAAAGCGGCTGCTTCTTTTGCGTTTCTCCGACGGCGTTCACGATCGCGGCGACGTCCATCGGTCCCGCGGGCATAATCGTCGAAATCGCGTGCTTGTAGATGAGCTGGGACTGACCGTCGCGACGTAGCAGCACCGAGAAATTATCGAACCAGGTGACGATGCCCTGGAGCTTGACACCCTTGACGAGAAACATCGTGACGGGGGTCTTGGTGCGGCGCAGCGCGTTGAGGAACAGGTCCTGGAGCGAGCCAATTTTTTCGGCCAATGGGATAACCCTTGTTTTTGGCGGGACTTTGCCCGCGTGGCGCCGTTTCCCGGCGTCGGAGATCACCCGATTGCCGGGCGAGCGTCTAATCTATGTTCCCGGTACCGCTTCGTCCATAGGGGCGGGCGACAGATATGCGATCAATCGTCGCGCGTCTCGGTGATCCCAAGCAGCTTCAGCTTCCGGTGCAACGCCGATCGCTCCATCCCGATAAAGCTCGCGGTGCGCGAAATGTTGCCGGAGAACCGACGGATCTGAACACGCAGATACTCCCGTTCGAAGGTTTCACGCGCCTCGCGTAGCGGCGAGCCCATGATCGCAGTTCCCCCGGCGCTGCCCATGTCGCCCTGATCGCCCAGGACTTCGGCCGGCAGCAAGTCGAGATCGATGCGTCCCAGTCGGTCGCCCGGCGCGAGGATGATCGTCCGTTCAACTACGTTGCGAAGCTGACGAACATTTCCCGGCCAGTCGTAGGATTGCAGCGCAACCATCGCATCGGGCGCGATTTCCGGTGTCCGGACCCGGCGTTCTGCCGCATAATGCGCGATGAAATGCTGGACCAGCGCGGGAATGTCCTCGCGGCGATCCGCGAGCGGCGGGATAGCCACCGGCACGACGTTCAACCGGTAATAGAGGTCCTCGCGAAACCGACCCTCGGCAATCTCGTGGACGAGGTCGCGCGCCGTCGCGGACACCACACGCACATCGACCTTGACGACCCTGGTACCGCCGATCCGCGTAAAGCTCTGGTCGGTCAGGACCCGCAAGATCCGCGCTTGCGTCGTGATCGGCATGTCGGCGATCTCGTCGAGGAACAGCGTTCCGCCATGCGCCTGCTCGAGCAACCCGGGGCGGATCTTGTCCCCGCCCTCCTCCGCGCCGAACAACTCTTCGTCGACACGTTCAGGGGTCATCATCGCGGCGCTGACGATCACGAAAGGCGCATCAGTGCGCAGGCTCCAGCCGTGCAGAAGGCGTGCAGCGACCTCCTTGCCGACCCCTGCCCCACCCATGATCAGCACACGGCTGCCGGTGGCGGCGACGCGCTTGAGCGTTGCCCGGACGCCGTTGATCGCCCCCGAATTGCCGGTGAGATCGGTCTCGCGGCCGACCGTAGCCCGTAACGAGGCGACCTCGCGGCGCAGCCGTTCGGTCTCGGTCGCGCGCGCCACCATGAGCAGCAGTCGCTCGGCCTCGAACGGTTTTTCGATAAAGTCCGATGCGCCCCGCCGGATCGCCGCGACCGCGGTGTCGAGATTGCCGTGACCCGATATGACCAGCACCGGGATCGATGGATCCCGCCGCTTTATCTCGTCGAGCAGTTCGAGCCCGTCGAGGCGCGACCCCTGCAGCCAGACGTCGAGCAGCACGAGCGACGGACGCCGCGCCGCGATCGCTTCGAGCGCAGCGTCGCTGTCGCCCGCATCGCGCGTCTGATAGCCCTCGTCCTCCAGGACGCCGGCCACCAGTTCGCGAATGTCACGTTCGTCGTCCACGACGAGAATATCGAGCGCCATCAATTCATGTCCGATTGCGAGTCATTGCGACGAGCTGGCCATCCCCTGCCGGCTCGGGTGCGGATGCCCCCTGATCAAGCGCGACCAGCGCTCTGGCGTCGAAGTTCATGGTGACGATGGTGCCACCACCGGGGCGATCCGAAAATGCGATCGTCCCGCAATGTTCCTCGATGATCTTCTTGACGATGGCAAGCCCGAGCCCGGTTCCGCGGGCCCGCGTCGTCATATAGGGTTCGATGATCCGGTCGCGTTCGACCGGCAGACCGATCCCGGTGTCGGCGACTTCGATCGCGACGCAGTGCCCCGTTCCATCGTGGCGCGTCTCCGTCAGGGTCATGGTAACCGCCCCGCCCTCGTCATCGCCGCGGGTCTCGATCGCCTCGACCGCGTTCTTGACGATGTTCGTCAGAGCCTGCCCGATCTGACGGCGATCGCAGACGAGCATCGGACCCGGGTCGTCATGAACCAGCAGAAACCGGATCCCCGGATGCGCAACCTCATGCAGGAACATCGCCTGGCGGGCGGCGTCGAGCAATGATTCCTCGCGGAAGACGGGTTTGGGCATGCGTGCGAACGAGGAGAATTCATCGACCATCCGGCGCAGGTCCGCGACCTGGCGGATGATCGTGTCGGTGAGCCGCGCAAATGTCCCGTCCTCCGCGGGGATCTTGCCCCCATAGCGCCGCTGCAGTCGCTCCGCGGCGAGCTGGATCGGCGTCAGCGGGTTCTTGATCTCGTGCGCGATCCGGCGGGCGACGTCAGACCAAGCGGCGCGGCGCTGGTCGAGCAGTTGCTGCGTGATATCGTCGAAGGTGAGGATCGGACCGGTCGGCGCATGTGCGATCCGGACGGCGAGTGTCCGCGCATCGCCAGCCTGGCCGACCTGGACGATCGCTTCGCGTCCTCCCTCCTGCACGAGCGCATCGAGTTCAGGCGCAACCTCGTGCAACGGCTTGCCAACCAGGCCGTCCGCGCCGAGCAGCTGGATCGCAGAGCGATTTGCAATCCGGATTACGCGGTCCTTCGCGGTCGCGACGACACCTGCCGAGACATCCGCCATAACCGCCTCGATCAGCGCGCGGCGGGTCTCAAGCTGGTCATTCGCGGTCATCAGATCGCTATTTTGCTCCTGCAGGCGACCCGTCATCTGGTTGAACGCACGCGCCAGCGTCCCGACCTCGTCGCGGCTGCGCGGATCTGGCACGCGCGCGGTCAGATCCCCCTCGGCCACCCGACGTGCCGCATCGACCAGCTCGCCGACGGGGCGTACCAGACGATCTGCGACGGCCAGCGCGATCCAGACCGCAACCCCGACGATGAGCAGGGAAATGCCCAGCAATGCCGCGTTGAACAGGAGCTGGAGGCTGCGCGACCGGGCAAGCAGCTGCCGATAGCTTGCCAGCACGGCGTTGGCGCGCGTCGTCTGCTCCGACAGGAGCTTGGTATCCTCGACGCGCCCAGCATAAAGGAAGAGTTCGTCGGCGCCGGGCAGCATCGTGATCGTGCGGATACGATCCCCCGTCACCGATACTGCGGCGGGCTTGCCGCTCCGGAGTTCGCGGATCGCCTCGGGCGTCACCTGTCGTGTAAAGTCGATTTCATAGGGGTTCACGACCGCGAATGTCTGGATCTCGTTCTGTGGCGTGACCTTGAACAGCGCGGCTTCGGACAGGCTGCGATAATAGACCTGTTGATAAAAATACCCGGAGAAATCCGGGCTCTGCAGCGATCGCTCACGCAGGTAATTGGACATGTCCGCTGCCATCGTGACGCTCGCCTCTTCCCAGCGGCTGAGCTGGCGCGCGTAGGACGACTGGGCGAGTTCGGTGGCGTTTTCGAGCATGCCCCGCGCTTGGTCGGAATACCAGAATTGCACGCCATATTGGAACAGCAGCGACGCGAAGATCGTCACCAGCAGCATCGGCACCGCGGCGACGATCGAGAACAAGGCGACGAGCCGGACGTGCAGGCGGCCGCCACCGCCAACCGGGGACCGCGCAGCGCGCCGCATCGCTACCCGCCGGCCGAGCAGCATCAGCAATGCGATGCCGGGGACGAGATTGGCGATCAGCAGCAGCGCGATCAGCGGTGGCGGCATCAAACGCTGGGGTGAATTGGCGCCGCTGATGAGCACATAGCTCGCGACCGCGACAGTAATCGCCAGCGCGACCACCAGCGCCTCAAGCGCAGGCGTCACTGCGAACCGGTGCGGTGGCACGTCGTCTTCGATGGCAAGCGTCGCGGGGGCGATCATCGTTGCCGTGATACAACGACAATTGTTGCCGGGAAACCACATAATGGCCGGGTCAGCGTGACCCTGCCGCGTCTAGCTCGGTCATGTCGCCGCTGATGTCGATCCCGAGCGTGTCGAGACGCTTGCGCAGCGTGTTGCGATTGATTCCCATCGCACGTGCGGCGCGAAGCTGGTTCTGCCCATGCCGGGCAAGCATCAGTTCGATCAACGGACGCTCGACCTCACCGATGACGCGGTCGTACAGACTGCCGTCGTCGAGCGCTGCCGGGTTTTCCCGCTCGATCCGCCCAATCAGTGCCTTCACCGCGCCGGCGATGTCGAGATCGGTTGCAGTGGCGGTCGGTGTTCGCGCGCCCAGCATCGCGTGGATAGCCTCGGCGCCGATGACCTCATCGCGCGCGAGCACCGCTAGCCTGCGCATCAGGTTTTCGAGTTCGCGAACATTGCCCGGCCAGTCATACGCGCCGAGCGCGGTGATCGCATCCCCCGCCAACTGACGTCGCGGCAGACCCTGGATCGCCGCATGATCGAGAAAATGTCGTGCGAGCAGGGCGACGTCCTGCCGTCGCTCGCGGAGCGGTGGCAAGGTGACCGGCACGACGTTGAGACGGTAGAACAGGTCTTCCCGGAAATGTCCCGCGGCCACCTGCGCCGCCAGATCGCGGTTGGTTGCGGCCAGGATGCGGACATCGACCCGGATCGTGCGCGCGCCACCAACGCTCGTGAACTCGCCCGACTGCAGCACGCGAAGCAGCCGGGTCTGCGCCTCCATCGGCATGTCGCCGATTTCGTCGAGGAACAGCGTGCCGCCCGTCGCCTGCTCGAAACGACCGGCATTTCGCGTTGCGGCACCGGTAAAGGCGCCGCGCTCATGCCCGAACAGTTCGGCCTCGATCAATTCGCGCGGGATGGCGGCCATGTTGATCGCGATGAACGGCGCGGCGCTCCGCTGGCCGAGGTCGTGGATAGCCCGGGCGACCAGTTCCTTGCCGGTGCCCGATTCGCCGGATATCAGCACGGTCAGATCGTTCGAGATGACGCGTGCGATGACCCGGTAGACGTCCTGCATCGCCGCGGACCGGCCGATCAGCGGCAGTGCACGATCCTCGTCGCCGATCCGGTCATCGGACAGCACCCCGCCCCGCGCCAGCGCCCCCGTCACCGCACGCGACAAGACGTCGAGATCAAAGGGCTTGGGCAGATATTCATACGCACCGACCTCCTCCGCGCGTACCGCGGTGGTCAGCGTGTTCTGCGCCGACAGGACGATGATCGGCAGCGTCGGGTGGCGTTCGGCGACATTGCGGACATGGTCGATGCCGTCGCCGTCGGGCAGCACCACGTCCGTGATCAGCACGTCGGGTATCGCCACAGCCAGGGCGCGTTCGAGTTGCGCGAGGCTGTCGGCGACGGTTACGTCGTGGCCGCTGCGCCGCAACGCCTGCGCGACGACGGTGCGAATCGCGGCGTCGTCGTCGACGACCAGCACAGTGCTCATGATGTGGCTCTTGGCAGCAGCAGGCGAAGAACGGTCATTTCTGGAATCCCCTCACGCGCATATTGCACGATCCCGCCCATATCGCGCGTCAGCTTGTCGACGAGGGCGAGGCCCAGCCCCTGCCCTTCACGGCGCCCCGACACGAAGGGATCGAACAGGTGATCGGCAATATCAGCAGGCGCGCCGGGGCCATTGTCGAACACACAGATCTCAATCGGCAACGGGAGACGCGGTTTGCCCGGCGCGCTGCTGACGGTGATCCCGTGGCGATAGGCCGTGGTCATGATGATCAGGGGATTTGGTTGATCTGCAACGGCTTCACGTGCGTTCTTCAGAAGGTTGATGACAATCTGAAGGACCGCGTCGCGATTGATATGCGCGGGCGGTAGCGAGGGATCGAACCGCTCCTCGATCGCGATTCCGCGCGCAAAACCGGCGAGCGCGAGGCGACGCGCGTGCGTCAACAACGGGTAGATATTCTCGCTGGCGAGCGGGAGCGGGCGCGTATCGCTGAAGTCCTGCATGCGATCGATCAGCGCCGCGATTCGGTCCACCTCGGTCGTGATCAGCGTGGTCAGTTCGCCGGCATCGAGCAGCTGCGCGGCCCCGCGGATGCCGGACAAGGGATTCTTGATCTCATGTGCGAGCATCGCCGCGGCCCCGACTGCCGCGCGCGCGCCCGCAGTACGGTCCGCCGAATAGCCCAGCCGTCGCGAGATGGCGGGAACGTGCAGTGTGATCGCGCGCCAGCCGGGATGATCGGGCATGATCGTCTCGGCAAAGTCGACGCGGATCTTCACGCCGCGGGCGGTCGCGATCTCGGTATCAAAGACGGCGAGGCCGCGATTATCGTGCTTGCGGGATTCGTCGGGGGGCGGGAGTATCGCCGCGATCGGCTGCCCTACCATGAGGCGTTCCGACAGGTTGAGCAATTGCTCCGCCAGCGCATTGGCATGGGCTATCCTGTCGTCAGGATCGACCACGACGACCGCCACCGGCAGCGCCGCGAAGACGTCGTTGAACCCCGGACGGTCGCGCCGATCCGACTCAGGCGGCTTCAAGGTGACGCCAGGGCGCGTAGAACTCCGCCAGCATCGCCTTGACCTGGTTGGGGTCCGCCACCTGGTTCACCCGGTTCCGGAACTCCGCCGACCCATGCAGGCCCTTGGTGTACCAGCCGATATGCTTGCGGGCCATGTTGACACCTGTCTCGATCCCATAGTGCTCGAGCATCGCCTCGTAATGCCCTGCAATCGCTTCATATTGTTCGTTGATTGACGGATCGGCCACGCGGCGTCCGGTCGCAAACCAGGTCATGACCTGATTGAGCAGCCAAGGCCGCCCATAGGCGCCGCGTCCGATCATCACGCCGTCCGCACCCGACTGGTCGAGCGCCGCTTCGGCATCCTCGATCGAACAAATGTCGCCATTGACGATCACGGGGATCGACACCGCGTCCTTCACCCGGCGCACGAAGCCCCAATCGGCGCTTCCCTTGTACATCTGATTCCGCGTCCGGCCATGGACGGTGATCAGCTTCACCCCGAGATCTTCTGCGATCCTGGACAATTCGGGTGCGTTGAGACTGTCGTGGCACCAGCCCATACGCATCTTCAACGTGACCGGGACATCGACCGCCTTCACCGTCGCAGATACGATCGCCGTCGCCAGCTTGACGTCACGCATCAGCGCGGACCCGGCATCCCCATTGACGATCTTACGGACCGGACATCCCATGTTGATGTCGACGATCGCGGCACCGCGATCCTGACTCAGCCGCGCGGCCTCGCCCATTTCATAGGGCGTGCACCCGACCAGTTGCATCGACACCGGCTCTTCGAGGCGATCCCATGCCGCCTTCTGGATCGACTGGCGGGTCTCGCGGATTGCAGCCTGGCTCGCGACCATTTCGGTAACGTTAAGCCCTGATCCATATCGCCGCACAAGCGTACGGAACGGCATATCCGTCACGCCCGTCATGGGCGCGAGGACGACCGGACTTTCAATCCGCACGGTGCCGATCTGGATAGGTGAGAGATTACGCATAAGCTGCCCAAAAAAGAGGCAGAACATAGGCCGCGATGCCAGAAATGGCAAGGCTGGTCTAGCTGTTCCCGTCGTGCGCGACGTCATGGGGAACGACTGCCTGCACTGGCGATGCCGCGCTCAAGACGCTAATCGCCGCCCATGACAAAGCGCCGCACCGTCGCCCTGATCGTCGCAGCCGGGTCCGGCACCCGCGCTGGCGGCACCCTCCCCAAGCAATTCGCGACCGTTGCGGGAAGGCCGATGCTCATGCACGCGGTTACCGCAATGTCAGCGCACCCGGCGATCGACGCCGTGAGGGTCGTCGTTGCCGAAGGTCAGCTGGACCATGCAAAGGCGGTACTGGCAGCAGGAGGCGTTACGGACGCGACGGTCATCGTCGGGGGCAGGACCCGCCGGGATTCGGTACTGAGGGGAATCGCTGCCCTGTCCGATTTGGATCACGTTCTCGTTCACGATGCCGCCCGGCCGTTCCTTCCTGCCGGGGTCATCAGCGCGGTCGTGGCAGCGCTGACGAACAGCGACGCCGCGGTGCCTGTGCTGCCGGTAGCGGATACGCTGGCGCGCGGCGCGACGACGCTGACCGGTCGCATGCTCGGCGAAGTCGTTCCGCGCGAGGCCGTATACCGGGTCCAGACGCCGCAGGGCTTCCGGATCGCTAAGCTGCGCGCCGCGCACGCTGCCTGGCCGGCCGATGAAGATGCCAGCGACGATGCCCAGATGGTGCGACGGGTTGGCGGCAGCGTCGCGTTGGTGCAGGGCGATCCGATGCTCGACAAAGTGACTCACCCCGACGATTTTGCCGCCGCTGAAGCGCGCGCGCCCTATGAAAGCCGAACCGCGATGGGCTTCGACGTCCATCGGCTGGAAACGGGCGAGGAATTATGGCTTGGCGGCGTCCGGATCCCGCACGACAAGGGGCTTTCCGGCCATAGCGATGCCGATGTCGCGCTGCATGCGCTGACCGACGCGTTGCTCGGCACGATCGCCGCGGGTGATATCGGCACGCATTTCCCCCCGAGCGATCCGCAGTGGAAAGGTGCCGACTCCGCGCAGTTCCTGCAGCATGCCGCGCAGCTGATCGCGGCCAAAGGCGGTCGGATCGACTTCGTCGACCTGACCATTCTGTGCGAGATGCCCAAGATCGGACCGCACCGCGCGGCGATGACGAACCGGATCGCCGATCTGCTCGACCTCACCACGGACCGGGTGAGCGTGAAGGCGACGACGACCGAGCGACTCGGGTTCACGGGACGGGGCGAGGGCATTGCGGCGCAGGCGGTCGCGACGATCAGCCTCCCTTCGAATCGTGGCCGTGTCGGCGCATGAGGTTCGCTGCCGCACTGACGCTCGCCGCCCTTATCGCAACGCCGGTATCGGCACAGTCCCCCTGCATCTCCGGCCCCGAGGCGGAGGCGATGACGCTCGTCGCGCTGCCCGACATCATCCGTGAAACGGGCCGAATCTGCGCGGCAAGGCTTCCCGCGACCAGCCTCGTGCGCAACCAGTCCAGTACACTGATCGCGCGCTATCAGATCGAAGCGGATCGCGCCTGGCCGTCCGCTCGGGCCGCGATCGTAAAGCTTAGCGACCCTGCGGTCGATGCGCTTCTCCAGTCCGACTATGCCCGGCCATTGCTGACGAGCCTGCTCGTCCCGCAGATTGTCGGACGCATCGCGGCGCGCGACTGTGGGACGATCGATCGGCTCGTGACGCTGCTCCAGCCGCTGCCGCCGCGGAACACCGCTGGCATCGTCGTCGAGACGCTGCGCTATCTCAAGGCTGACAAGGCACGCCGCGGAGATCGATCGACGCCCGACCTTCCGCTCTGCACGGCAACGGAGAGCCGCTGATGGATACCCTTCTCCCTCCCCAGCTGATCGACGCGGCACGCAAGGTCATCGAGGCAAATCGCGCCCTCGGACGACGCGTCGCGGTTGCTGAAAGCTGTACCGGGGGCCTCGTCGCTGCGGCGCTGACGGAAATTCCGGGCAGTTCCGACGTGTTCGAAATCGGGTTCGTGACCTATTCGAACGAGGCCAAGCTGAAACTGCTCAAGATCAGCTCAGACGTGCTTGAGACTTTCGGTGCGGTGTCGATCGCCGTCGCGTGGAGCATGGCGCAGGGCGCACTCGAGCAGTCGGGCGCGGATGTTGCCGTCGCCATCACCGGCATCGCCGGGCCCGGCGGTGGATCGGCGAAGAAGCCGGTCGGGACGGTGGTCTTCGCCCGTGCCGAGAAGGGCGGCGATCGCAGCGATGTCGACGCAGATCGCAAGGATTTTGGCGATCTCGGCCGCGGCGGTATCCGCCTTCAGGCTGCGCTGTGCGCGCTCGAACTCTTGCTGCCGGTCGAGGATGTCGCACCGTAAAGCTCGGCCGCGCGCGTCTCGAACGCGCCAATCATCTTGCGCAATGCGGCACCGAAGACCTGACCCGCGATCAGCTCGAACATCCGGTTTTTGAAAGCAAAGTCGACGGTAAAGTCGACCGCGCACCCCTGCCCCTCAGGACGAAAACGCCATTCGTTGCGAAGATATTTGAGCGGACCATCGACATAGTCGACGAGGATCTCGGTCGGTCGAGTCTTCTGCACACGTGACGTGAACGTCTCGCGCAAGCCCTTAAAGCCGACGATCATGTCCGCGAGCGTTTCCGTCTCACTGTTCGAACGGACGCGCATCGCACTGACCCATGGCAGAAACTCGGCGTAGCGGCCGACATCGGCGACCAGATCGAACATCTGTTCGGGTGTATAGGGTAGATGGCGTGTTTCGGAATGCTTGGGCATCAGATCCGTGCGACCCCGAGCTTGGCATCACGCGCCGCCCGAAGCTGCGCGAAGTCGTCCCCAGCATGGTAGCTCGACCGCGTCAGTGGCGACGATGCAACAAGCATGAATCCCTTGGCCCGGGCGATCGACGCATAGGCATCGAAGGCCTTGGGCGTGACGAACTCGGCCACCTTGGCATGGCGTGGCGTGGGCTGAAGATACTGGCCCATCGTCAGGAAATCGATGTCCGCGCAGCGCATGTCGTCCATGACCTGGTGGATCTCGAGGCGCTCTTCGCCCAGCCCAAGCATCACGCCCGACTTGGTGAAAATCGACGGGTCGTGGCGTTTCACGCTCTCGAGCAAGCGCAACGAGGCATAATAGCGCGCGCCAGGCCGGATCGTCGGGTACAGGCGAGGAACTGTCTCGAGGTTGTGGTTGTAGACATCGGGGCGCGCCTCGACGATCGACTCGATCGCGGCCTGCGCCTTGTTGCGGAAATCGGGCGTCAGGATTTCGATCGTCGTAGTGGGATTCGACGCGCGGATTGCCTGGATGACCTTCACAAACTGCGAAGCGCCGCCATCGGGAAGGTCGTCGCGGTCGACCGATGTGATGACGATGTGGTTCAGCCCCATCTGCGCCGCGGCATCGGCGACATTCTGTGGCTCCATCCGGTCGACCGCGCGGGGCATGCCGGTCTTCACGTTGCAGAAGGCGCAGGCGCGGGTGCAGGTATCGCCGAGGATCATGACCGTTGCATGCTTCTTCGACCAGCATTCGCCGATATTCGGGCATGCGGCCTCTTCACAGACCGTCGTCAGGCTTTTCGAGCGCATCAGTTCGCGGGTCTTGGCGAAGCCGGCGGATGTCGGGGCCTTGACGCGGATCCAGTCGGGCTTTCGAGCGCGCGGCGCGGCGAGCGGGGTCATCTCGTTCATGGCAGGCAGATAGCGATCCCGGCTATATGAAACAACACACATGCGGTTCTTCGCCCGATATCACGGGTATCCTGCGAAGCCGGCAAGAACGCCCCCGCGCCGGCGCATATGCGGAGCGGGCGCACTTACCACGTCGTACCGCACCGACCGGCTCAGCGGAACCGTTCCAGATCCGTCGCAGCCGATACCGCGACGGCATATCGATCGGACAGATACCGTTCGAACCGTTGATGCGCATCGCACGTGAGCTGAAACGCCGCACCCCCCGCTCGCCCGTCGCCGGCAGCCTCGAACTCGATCAGCCCCTGAACCTCGAGCGCGCGAATCCAGCGGGTCAGTGTGGCGTGTCCGACCCCGAGCATCGGTTCAAGGTCGGTCGGCGTCAGGAGAACGCCCTCGGCCTCGCTGACATAGGCCGCAAGCAGGATGTCCCACGCGCTGTCGGCAAACAACGACGGGCAGAATATTGCCCCGCGCGCGCGCCGGGCATCCAGCGTCAGCTGGGCCGTCTTCAACAAGGCTTCGGGTTTGACCTCGCCGGACCCAGGCATGGTTTCCTCGAAGATCATCGTCACGCAGACCTCGGTCCCTGGCGGCGCGATCGATAAATGGCCCTGCACCCAGAGATGCGACGAGTCGGTTCTGACCAGCCTTTTGGTAGTGCTGATCGGGGATCCGGTATGCACCACGCGACGCATCAGTCGCCGGCAGCGCTCGCGGTCGGCAGGCGCGGTGAAATCGAGCATGTTGCTGCCAAGCAAAATGGCGGCTGTCGCATTGAGCGTGTGGCAGAACGTCGCGTCCACCTCGACAATCGCCCCTGAGGTGTCGACACCTATTCGACCGCGTTCCGTCATGACCTACGCCCACTGAATGGCCGTCCGCTACTCGGACACGCCCATTATCTTAGGGCAAGCCTAACCATCATCGGAAGCTGTTCACGCTAACATAAGTTGTTCGGAAGGCGTTAGAATTTCGACCAAAATGGATATAGCTGCAGAGGACTGCGACCAAAAGCGGGGTTGCGCCTTGCGAAGATTAGAGCTTGAGGGCCTTTTTCGCGACCTTGAGGACGGCGGGATCAAGCGGCGGGGGCACCATCGCGACTCCACCCTCCAGACGATCCGCGACGACGGTCAGCGCAGCGATCCGTGCCGCCTTCTTGTCGTTCCCGTCGATGACGATCCACGGTGCTGCCGCGCTGTCCGTGCGTGCGAACATCTCATGCATCGCGGCGAGATAGTCCTCGCGTCGCGACCGGTTGTGATAGTCGTCGAGACCGGTCTTCCAATGCTTCCAAGGGTCGCGCAGCCGCGCCTCGAGCCGGCGATCCTGCTCGTCTTGCGTGATATGGACGAAGATCTTGATCAGCGTCGTGTCGTTCTCGATCAGTCCCGCTTCGAAGGCATTGATCGCGTCATAGCCGCGCTCCCATTCGCGGCGCGTGGCGAATTCCTCGACCCGCTCGACCAGTACCCTGCCGTACCAGCTCCGATCGAAGACGGCGATGTTCCCGTCCGCCGGCAACCGTTTCCAGAAGCGCCAGAGAAAGTGATGTGCCTTCTCGTCGGCGCTCGGGGCGGCGATCGGCCAGACGCGGTAAGTACGGGGATCCCACTCGGCCGACAACCGCTGGATGATACCGCCCTTCCCCGCCGCATCCCACCCTTCGAACATCACCACAGCGGGGCGCTTGTTGACGATATGCGCGACCTGGATGTGCTCAAGCCTCTTCTGAAGCTTTGCCAAGTCGCGCTTGTATTTGCCGTCATAGGCGTCGCCGGCTTCATAATGGGCAAGATCGATGGGCATAAGCAAACTCCAGAAGATCAGGCGGCCACTAGGGGCGGGACGGAAAGGACCGAGGCGGCCGAGCCGCCTCGGCGTCAGCCAGCGGCGGGCGTCACCGTCTTGGCCGGGTCCTTCGGCCCATCGACGGTGAGCTTGATGTTGAGCTCCTTCAGCTGGCGCGGGCTGACCGGGCTTGGTGCGCCCATCATCAGGTCCTCGGCCTTCTGGTTCATCGGGAACAGCACGACCTCGCGGATGTTCGGTTCGCCCGCGAGTAGCATGACCATCCGGTCGATGCCGGGTGCCGAGCCGCCATGCGGCGGTGCGCCGACCTTGAACGCGTTGATCATGCCGGCAAAGTTCGTGTCGACATCGGCCTGCGTGTAGCCGGCGATCTCGAACGCCTTGTACATGATCTCAGGCCGGTGGTTCCGGATCGCACCCGACGACAGTTCGACGCCGTTGCAGACGATGTCGTACTGGTACGCCAGGATATCGAGCGGATCCTTGTTCTCCAACGCGTCCATCTCGCCCTGCGGCATCGAGAACGGGTTGTGGCTGAAGTCGACCTTCTTGGCGTCCTCGTCATATTCGAACATCGGGAAGTCGACGATCCAGCAGAACTCAAACCGGTTCTCGTCGATCAGGCCGAGATCCGCACCTATGCGCGCGCGGGCTGCGCCGGCGAGCTTGGCGGCGGGGAGTTCCTTGCCGGCGGCGAAGAAGATGCCGTCGTTCGGCCCGAGGCCCATCTCCGCGATCAGCTTGCGCGTCGCTTCCTCGCCGTGATTCTTGGCGATCGGGCCGCCAAGTTCGCCGTTCTTCTGCGTGATGTAGCCGAGCCCCGCATGCCCTTCGGCGCGCGCCCAGTCGTTCATGTCGGTGAAGAACTTGCGGCTCTTCTCGGCGGTGTTCGGCGCAGGGATTGCGCGAACCACGTCACCCCCGGCGACGATGCCCGCGAACAGGCCGAAGCCCGAGTCAACGAAGTGGTGGCCGACGTCGTGGATCAGGATCGGGTTGCGCAGATCGGGCTTGTCGCTGCCGTATTTCAGCATCGATTCGCGGTAGGGAATGCGCTTGAACGGCAGGGCGGAGACCTGGCGTCCCTTGCCCTGCCAATCGGCGAACTCCTCGAACACGCCGTGCAGCACGGGCTCGATCGCGTTGAACACGTCGTCCTGCGTGACGAAGCTCATCTCGAAATCGAGCTGGTAGAATTCGCCCGGCGAACGATCGGCGCGCGCGTCCTCGTCGCGGAAGCAGGGGGCAATCTGGAAATAGCGATCGAAGCCCGCGACCATCAGCAGCTGCTTGAACATCTGCGGTGCCTGCGGCAGCGCGTAGAACTTGCCCGGATGCACGCGGCTCGGCACCAGATAGTCACGCGCGCCCTCTGGCGACGACGCCGTCAGGATCGGCGTCTGGAATTCGGTGAAGCCCTGATCGTTCATGCGGTTGCGCAGCGAGGTGATGACCTTCGAACGCAGCATGATGTTCGCGTGCAGCCGCTCGCGCCGCAGGTCGAGATAGCGATAGCGCAGGCGGATATCCTCGGGATACTCGGCCTCGCCAGCGACCGGCATCGGCAGCTCGCCTGCCATCGACTGGACGGTCGCGGCGGTCGCGCGGACCTCGATCCCGCCGGTCGGCAGGTTCGGATTTACCGCTTCGGGCGCGCGTGAGGTCACCTTGCCGGTGATCGTGACGACGCTCTCGCTCTTCAGGCCCTCGATGACCTTGAAGACGGGGCCGCTGACGTCGGTGACGATCTGCGTGATGCCGTAATGATCGCGCAGATCGATGAAGACCAGGTCACCATGATCGCGCTTCTTGTGGACCCAGCCCGAGACGCGGACCTCCTCGCCGACCTGTTCGGGGCGGAGGGCGGCGCAGTTATGGGTGCGATAGGCGTGCATGTGTCTCGTCTCTCATACGTCGTCCCTGCGTTTGCGGGGATCTCGTGCAGCAAGGGTGCGCCCTGCGACGGGAGATCCCAGCGTTTGCTGGGATGACGGGAATTGGATGGCCCGCGCTTCCCTTCCCTACCGGCCTTTGTCAAGGCGCCCCTTTGTCAACATGGGGGAGCCTCGCTATGGACGAGCGATGCATATCCACCCGCTTATCTCCGACAGTGCCACGCTCGCCAATCTGTGCGCGCGCCTGGCCGACGCCGACTATGTGTGCGTCGACACCGAATTCATGCGCGAGAGCACCTATTACCCGGAGCTTTGCCTGATCCAGATCGCCGACGACAAGGAAGCCGCGGCGATCGACCCGATGGCGCCGGGGATCGACCTGAAGCCGCTGCTCGATCTGCTCGTCGAGAATCACGACGTGCTGAAGGTCGTCCATGCCGGCGGGCAGGATATCGAGATCGTCTATAACCTCACGGGCAAGACCCCCTTCCCGCTGTTCGACACGCAGGTCGCGGCGATGGCGCTCGGCCAGGGCGAACAGATCGGCTATTCAAACTTGGTCGACAGCTGGCTCGGCATCGCGGTCGACAAGGGCGCGCGGTTCACCGACTGGGCGCGGCGCCCGCTGGATGCGCGCCAGATCGAATATGCGATCGGCGACGTCACGCATCTGTCGAAGATCTTCCCCAAGATGCTCGAGCGGCTGCGCAAGACCGGGCGCGGCGTGTGGCTTGACCAGGAGATGGAGCGGCTCGGCGATATCGCCAATTACGCGAACGATCCCGACCTGGCCTGGAAGCGCGTTCGGATCTCTGGGCGCAAGCCCGACGTGCTCGGCCGGTTGAAGGCCTTGGCGCGGTGGCGTGAACTCGAGGCGCAGGCGAAGGATCTGCCGCGCGGGCGGATCGTCAAGGACGAGACGCTTGGTGACATGGCAGGGCACCCGCCGCGGAAACAGTCCGACCTTGCCCGCGTCCGGGGGCTTTCGGCCACCTGGGCTGGCAACGATATCGGGGCGCGACTGATGCTCGCGATCGAGCAGGCACAGCCGCTCGGCGACGATGAGCTGCCGCCCCGCGACGATCGCAAGCCGGGTCTTGGCAAGGAGGGCTCGCTGGTCGCGGATCTGCTCAAACTCCTTCTCAAAATCCGCTCGCGAGATATTGATGTAGCGTCGAAACTTCTTGCGAGGACCGACGAGCTCGAGGCGCTGGCCGCGGGCGTGCGGACGGGCTTGCCGATGCTGGAGGGGTGGCGGTTCGACCAGTTCGGCCGCGACGCGCTGGACCTGGTCGAGGGCCGGCTGGCCTTTGCGGTGATCAACGGAAAGTTGAAAATGACCCGTACGGAGGACGCGGCATGAAGCGGGCGCTGCTTGCGGTCGTGCTTGCTTCGGCGGGGTGCATGCCGGTCGAGATGCGCGACGGCGCACCCGATGTTGCGACGCCAACCCCGCCCGGTGCAGCGTGCAAGATTGAGGCACTGGGCGATCTGGTTGGGAAGCGGGCAAGCGATGCGCGCGCGGATGTGATGCTGGCCCGATCGGGCGCGCGTACGCTGCGGTGGATCGCGCCGAACGACGTGGTGACGATGGACTTCCGGAACGATCGCCTGAATGTCTATGTCGACGGCGCGAGCAGGATCGAGCGTTTCACCTGCGCCTGACCCTGATTGCGCGTTCGTCTCCGGTCAAGCGATCGCGAGCACCGGCTTCCGGCCGATGGCCGCGGCTAGCGCCGCGTGCCGCCGCTCAACAGCTTCCCCGTAGAGTCCCCGATCTGCGAGCAGCAGCGTAAGCGTCAGCGATACGCCGTCATCGGTGATGCGCGAGCGTTTGAGCGGTCCGGCAAGCCCGCCGCTCATTCGCTGCCCGAGACGCATCGCAAGTCCCCAGGCCGTTGCGCTCTGGATCTCTGCGGGTGTCGCCAGGCGCTCCACGGGATCCGCGGCGGCCAGGTCACCGCCAAGGCTGGTATACAGGGCCTGGGCGAGCATACCGCGACCCGGTGCGTCGATCGCGACCCAATTGCCGTGCAACGCGACTTCGACCCCGCGCTCGGCGCGAAATTCCGGATTGGCGCGCCAACCCACGTCGGCGAGGAGGCAGGCGGTGTGGCGTAAGCGCGCCACCGCAGGGGGTTCGGTAACGAACAACGGCGCGATCCAGCGATCGAGCAGATCGCCATGTTCGGGAAAGCGGCCGAGCAGGCGCCCCTCCTCGCGTGCGGCTTCGATCAGGGGGTCGAGTGCCCGCGCCGCCGGTTTGAGGTCGCCGTAGAGCAGCCCTTCGCGAAGGCCATAGGCGGAGACGATCGTCGTCTTGCTACCAAGCTGGCGCATGAGAATGCCGAGCAACGCGGCGGCATCCCCAAGCGTCGCGATCCGGCCGGACGACAGGCCCGGAATGGCTTTCAGGCGTGGCTTGGACAATTGCGGGATGGTGCGACTGAGGCGCGTGACGGTCGCTGCGGTCATCGAATATTGATGGATGATCGGCAGCGGATAGTCCGACAACTCCATATCGAGCCGCGCCAGCGCGCGCCATGACCCGCCGACGAGATACAGGGGCAGTCCCTGCCCGCGTGCGGCCCAGCCGGCGTCGCGTACGAGCCGCGCGACATGGCGCTCGAGCACCTTGCCGCGTTTCGCCCGCATCGGTCCGATACGCAGCACGCCGAGGGGGAACGAGACGCTGTCCTCGATCTTGCCACGGCGGACGCGTACGAGCTCAAGGCTGCCGCCGCCGAGATCGCCGACGATGCCATCCGCCTCAGGGATCGCAGACAGCACGCCATAGCCCGCAGCGCTCGCCTCCTGTCCGCCCGAGAACGTCTCAACCTTGAGCCCCAACTCCTCTGCCGCGGCGATGAGGTCACCACCGTTCCGGGCATCGCGAACTGCTGCCGTGGCAACCGTCCGCAGCGTCGAACACTCCATCTCACGCGCAACCGCGGCAAACCGCGCAAGCGCCACCTTAGCCGTCTTGAGTGCTGACTTTTCGATCGTGCCCGTCGCCGCCAATCCGCGGCCGAGGCCCGCCAGCACCTTCTCGTTGAACCGGATCGCCGGCAGTCTGGGCGGCCCCTGATAGACGACGAGCCGGATCGAGTTCGATCCAATGTCGATGATCCCGGTGCGCGGATGGTCGTCGACCTCAACCTTTGGCGTCGCGGTGCCGAACAGGAGGTTGGTAACGCTCATCGCTGTCGACGGAGCGAAAGCGTCGGCACGGTTGCGCTCGTGGCAAGCGATGCACCACGGCCGGAAAGAGACGGATTGGTCATGAAATACCGATGCAGGTTGAACGGACGATCGCCGGGATCGACGCGCGAATAATCGCCGTCGGGTCCTAGCTCCCAGCTTTGTTCGTTGTCGATGAGATTGGCGACCATCACCTGGTCGAGGATCTGGTCGTGCACCGTCGGGTTGAGGATCGGCAGCATGTATTCGACGCGCCGATCGAAATTACGCGGCATCCAGTCGGCGGACGAGATGAACAGCTTTGCACCGTCATTCGGTAACGCCTTCCCGTTTCCGAAAGCCCAGATACGGCTGTGTTCGAGAAACCGGCCGATCACCGATTTGACGCGGATCGTTTCGGACAGGCCGGGCACACCCGGTCGGAGACAGCAGATACCGCGGATGATGAGGTCGATTTCGACCCCAGCCCCGCTCGCCTCGTACAGCTTCTCGATCACCGCAGGGTCGACCAACGAGTTCATCTTCGCCCAGACCCCTGCCGGTCGCCCCGCGCGGGCATTGGCGATCTCGACGTCGATCAGGGTCATCAGATTCTTCCGGAGGTCGCGCGGGCTCAGGCTGACGCGGGCCATGTCCGTCGGTTCGACATAGCCGGTGATGTAGTTGAACATCTGCGCAGCATCACGCCCGACCGCCGCGTCGGCGGTAAAGAAGCTGAGGTCAGTGTAGATCTTGGCTGTGACGGGGTGATAATTGCCGGTACCGAAATGGCAGTAGGTCCGGAACGCCTGCCCCTCTCGGCGGACGACCAGGGAGACCTTTGCATGGGTCTTCCAGTCGATGAATCCATAGACGACCTGCACCCCTGCGCGTTCCAGCGCGGAGGCCCAGACCATGTTCTGCTCCTCATCGAACCGTGCCTTGAGTTCGACCACCGCGGTGACTGATTTGCCCGCCTCGGCCGCGGTGATCAGCGCATTGATGACCGCGGGTTGCTTGCCGGCGCGGTAGAGCGTCTGCTTGATGGCGACGACATCGGGATCATTCGCCGCCTGCTTCAGGAAGGCCAGCACCACCTCGAACGTCTCATAGGGGTGGTGGACGACGATGTCCTTGGCCTTGATCGCTGCGAAGCAATCACCGCCAAATTCACGGATTCGCTCCGGAAAGCGCGGCGTGAAGGGCGGGAATTTCAAATCGGGGCGATCCTCCTCGACCAGTCCGTCGAGATCGACGATGCCCAGCAGATTGCCGCTTTCGGTGATGATCGCCTCGGCCCCGCCCAGTTCATCTTTGAGCACGGCTGCCAGCACGTCCGGTATCCCGGTTTCCAGCTCGAGCCGGATTACCCGGCCCCGGCGGCGGCGTTTGATCGCGTTGGCAAAGTAGCGGACAAGGTCCTCCGCCTCCTCCTCGATCTCCATGTCGCTGTCGCGCAGGACGCGGAAGCTCGCGGCGGCAAGCACCTCATAGCCCGGGAACAGCACCGGCGCGAACCGCTTGAGGAGCGTCTCGATCGCGACGTAGCGCGCGGGCTCGCCAGGCAACCGCACGAAGCGCGTCATGGTGTGCGGCAACATGACCAGTTCGCGGACCGGCTCGTTGTCCGACCGGCGGACGAGGTCGAAGATTACCGACAGGCCGCGGTTCGGAATGAACGGGAACGGATGGGCGGGGTCGAGCGCCTGCGGGGTCAGAATCGGAAAGATCTGCTCACGAAAATGCGTTTCGAGCCAGTCATCGGCTTCGCCCTCGACGGCATCGCGGCGCAGGACAAACAGCCCCGCTTCGTCGAGCAGCACACGAAGATCACCCCAGACCGCCTGCTGGCTCTCCATCAGCGCGTCCGCTTCGCGGATGATCGCGGTCAGCTGCTGCCCGGCGGTCAAGCCGTCGGCCGAGCGACGATCGACGTCCTGCGTCTGCTGACCCTTCAGTCCGGCGACACGGACCATGAAGAACTCGTCGAGATTGGATCCCGAAATCGAGAGAAACCTAAGCCGTTCGAGCAACGGATGCGCCGGATTGCACGCCTCTTCGATCACGCGCCGATTGAACGCGAGCCAGGAAAGCTCACGGTTGAAAAATCGGTCGTTCGGCTGAGCGCCGATGGGATCGTCGTCGTCTTCCGCTTGGCGGACGATATGCGCTGGACGGTTCATCGGTCCTCTAGGGGCTTAAGGTGACGTGAAAAGCGGCAGATCAAGGGCAAGTTGCGGCCGTAGGATCAGGCCAGCCTCGGTCAGGGTGGTTCGTGCAAGATTAATGGACAAGCGCTTGCGGCGTTCCATCGTTTCCTGATCCAGCGCATCGACGGTTCGCGTGACGGTAATATGACTACGCTCGATTCGCGACGCGAGCCAGTCGATGAGATCGGGCCGTGCATCGACGTTGCGGCGCTCGAACAGATGCGCAAGCAACAGGCGCATGAGCTCGTCGTCGGGTGCACCGATCGCCGCGATCGGGCTCGCAGCAAGGCGCGATCGCAGGTCAGGAAGCTTGACCTTCCATTCGGGCGGTGCCGCGTCAGCGACAATGAGCAACGGTTTTTGCTCTTCCTGGGCCTGGTTCCAGGCGTGGAATAGCTGTGCCTCGGGTACGCGTTCTGCGTCGTCGATGATCGTCCCGCCACTCTTGGCCGCGAAGATCCGTGCGAGCAGGCTGCGGCCAGACTTTCGCGGACCGGTCAGGATGGCGGTCATCACCGGCCAGGTCGCCCAATGCTCCAGCGTCTGCGCCGCACGGACATTTGAAGGAGTTACGAGGAAGGCGTCGTCACGGGGATCCGCCGGCCAACCGAGCGGCAGCGCAATTTGAGTCATTCGATCCGCGCTCACCCTGTCGTCGCATTGTCCGCAGGCAAGTCCGGCGGAAGAAGTTGTGCGGTGCGGCGGATCCGAATGGTCTGGCCCGAACCGAACACCTGATAGCCGCGCGCTTCGAGCGCCGCCTTGAGCGCTGCCGGATCGCCATCATAGGCAACACGCATCAGTGACACGCCGCCGAGTGCGAGGCTGGTCGTCGCGGCCGACCGGACGCCGGGAATCGCCCGCAGCGCCGCCTCCGTCGAGGTAACGGCCGCCGCTGCGGGCGTATCGAACTGAACGGTGATCGAGAGGCCGGTGCCCCCCGTCAGGACGGCCGTATTGGCGTCGGCCGTTTCATCGCCCGGGACGGTCTCAGTCGCAATGGGATCGGGCGCAGGCGGCGGCGAAAGGCTGTAGTCGACCCGCAGCGTGCCGTTCCGCCGCGCCTGCTGGTACAGGTCATCGATCCGCTTGACGCCGGTGTCCATGAGCTGCGGCAGCCCGTCCGGGGTCCCGACCCGCAGCGTGAAACGGCCGATCAGCGCGTTGTCGGGGCCATGACGTGCTTCGAACACCCCGATCACCGGGCCACCCGGCGATTGGCGATATAGCGTGACGACCGGAACGAGAATGTCGCTGGCGCCATATTGATCGATGATCGTCCGCCACCAGCCGCGGCCGGGCCGCTGCGTCTGGCCGACGTTCAACAGTAGCGGGTCGGGGCCCGACCCCGACGGGCGGACATAGTCGATGCTGCTGTTACCCGTCCGATAGCGTGCCCAGGCCTGCTGCCATTCCGTCCGCTGCTCGAAGACCTGCCCGACACCGCCCGACCATTGGACCGGTATGACGAGCATCGGTTGCGACCGATCCGAATAAGTCGAGATACCCAGGAGCGATCCCGCCCGAGTCCGATCGAACAGAACGCCGAGCTTGGCGACGTAACGCTGCGGCCCGATCTGTTCGTTCTCGACGACGATACCCGAAACCAGCGAATCGAGCGTGCCGTCGGACACCAGCGCGCCGCCCCCGCCCAGCCGATTCGACAACTGCACCCAGGCCTTGCGCTGCGCCAGTCGCCAGCCGCCATAGCGGGCAGCGTCGGCGGACGGGCCCGCGACGTCGACGATGACGCCGCTGACCTCGTACGCACTCCCGCTATCGACGGGCGCTGCGCCGCGGCTGCCGCCCTCGATCTGTGCGAGCACGGCCCCGCCGCCAAGCAGGAGCGCGGCGCCGGCAAGCGCGATGGGAAGGGCACGGATACGCATCACGCGGGCCTTTTGGCGAAGCAGACGTGGAAATCCAAGCGCGATGTGGCTAGCAGCACCGATCATGACCGATACGCCAGACACCGCCACGCCCTATACCTATGCTCAAGCGGGGGTTTCGATCGCCGCCGGCAACGCGCTGGTGCGCGCGATTGCACCGCTTGCCCGCTCGACGCGACGACCCGGCGCCGATGCCGATCTCGGCGGCTTTGGTGGCCTGTTCGACCTGAAGGCGGCGGGCTTCGTCGACCCTTTGCTGGTCGCGGCGAACGATGGCGTGGGCACCAAGCTGAAGCTCGCGATCGAATGGAACCGACATGACGGCGTTGGCATCGATCTCGTTGCGATGTGCGTGAACGACCTAATCGTTCAGGGCGCAGAGCCGCTGTTTTTCCTCGATTATTATGCAAGCGGCAAGCTCGACGCCGCGGTGGCGGAGCGCGTAGTCGCGTCGATCGCAGAGGGTTGCAAGACGGCCGGTTGTGCGCTGATCGGCGGCGAAACCGCGGAGATGCCGGGCATGTACGCGGACGGCGACTATGATCTCGCCGGCTTCTGCGTCGGCGCGGTCGAGCGGACCAACATGCTGACCGGCCGCGATATCGCGGCGGGCGATGTGATGCTCGGACTGGCGTCGTCGGGCGTGCATTCGAACGGCTTCTCGCTGGTCCGCCGTCTCGCCAGCGACCGCGGGTGGAAACTCGACCGGCCGGCGCTGTTCGATCAGGACAAGCTGCTGATCGACCATCTGATGGCGCCGACTCGGATCTACGTCGCCGGCCTCCTGCCACTTCTGCGTGAGCGCCGCATCAAGGGCCTCGCGCATATCACGGGCGGTGGCTTGCTCGAAAACATTCCACGGGTTCTGCCGCAAGGCGTTCATGCGATCGTCGATGCAGATGCCTGGGAGCAGTCCCGGCTCATGGCCTTCCTTCAGGCGCAGGGTGCTATCGAACCCGAGGAGATGGCACGGACCTTCAATTGCGGCGTCGGCATGGTCGCTATCGTCGACGCTAACGATGTGACGATGATCACCGCTGCTCTGGAAGCCGCGGGCGAGACGGTATTCCCGATCGGGCGGATCGAGGCGGGGACACATGGCTGCACCGTGCGCGGTTCGGCGGGCACATGGAGCGCGCGCGCCGACTGGACCGCGACTCATGGCTGACAGAACGCGCGTCGGCGTGCTCCTGTCGGGGCGCGGATCGAACATGATCGCGCTGGTTGAGGCGTCGCGCGCTGCGAACTGCCCTTATGAGGTGGTGCTCGTCGCGTCCGACAAGCCGGAGGCGGCCGGCATCGCATGGGCAAAGGCCGAGGGGATAGCGACATTTGCGCTGTCTCCCCGCGGGTTGGGTAAACCGGCCTTTGAGGCGGCGATCGATCGGGCGCTCCGGGACGCCGCGGTCGATATCATCGCGCTGGCCGGCTATATGCGGCTGCTCTCCGACGGATTCGTCGCCGCATGGCGCGATCGGATCGTCAATATCCATCCCTCGTTGCTCCCCAAATATAAGGGGCTCGATACGCATGCGAGGGCGATCGCGGCGGGCGATGCCACAGGAGGATGCTCGGTCCATCTGGTTACCGAGGAACTCGATGGCGGCGTCGTGCTGGGCCAGGCCGAAGTCCCGATTCTGCCAGCCGACGACGCGGACGCGCTGGCGAATCGCGTGCTGGCCGCGGAACATGCGCTATACCCCAGAACGCTCGCCGAGTTCGTGACACGATGAACGCCCTGTCGAAAGCAGACGTCTGATGAGCCGCGAAACACCGACCGAACGGCGTGAAGCCGCCGAAACGCGTCGCCGCTGGGTGACGCTGGCAGAGGTCCTCGCGGTCGCTGGCGTGCTCATCGCGGCACTCACGCTCTGGAGCAACTGGTCCGAACGCAACGCGGACAAGGCCGAGAAGGCGAGCGCACTTGCCAGCGAACAGCGCGAAAGCCGGCGTTTCGAAATCCGAGCCGTCGCGGCGGAGAATGGCGATTCGCTGATGTTGCTGCGCGACGAGAGGCACGACATCCAGACGGCGACGATCGCGTTCCCCTCGGCGCTGAGCGTCGAGCGCAAGGATGCCCTGACGGATCAGATCCAACGCGACTGGTTCGAAAAGGCCTTGCTGAAAGCCACCGACGGCGGCGCGGACGATCAGGCCGGGCGGCTGCCGGTCCTCATTGCCGTCACCTATACCGACGGCGATGTCTCGGGTTCGGCAAGCGGCATCTACGACGTGATCTGGCGCACGAAAGCCGGTGTGTTTCCGTTCGGCCGATCGCTGAAACTGGAGGGCTTGAAGCTCAGGCAACGTGGCGGCGATCAGGCTAGGCTAGACGCGTTATGGACACGCCAACAACGCTAGCGAGGCACCTTACCCCTGCGACCGTCAGATTTCACGGGCGTAGACCGGATCGGTATACGGCGTCGTCCCGATCCTGAAGGGCCGGGTGCCGATCACGGAGAATTGCTGGCGTTCGTAAAAGGCGCGGGCGCGGGCGTTCAAGCCCCACACACCCAACAACACACGGGCGTAATCGCGCTCGGCCGCGTCAGCGAGCGCCCGGTCCATCAACGCGGCACCGAGACCTGATCCGTGCGCCTGCTTCATGAGGTAGATACGGCGCAGTTCGATGTCGCGAGGACCGGTCTCTATCGGAAAGGCAGGCTTCGTGAGCACGGAATAGCCGATCGGCGCATGGCCAGGCTCATATTCCGCAAGCGTCACGATCGTTGCAGGGTCGTCGAGCCACGCCGCGAAAGTCGCGACACTGTTGTTCCGCGTACAATGATCGACGATGTCGACGCCCGCAAATGCTGTTGCGTAGGCGTCGAGAAACGAGGCGGCTCCGACGAGCGAGAGGGCGGGCGCATCGTTCACCGTCGCGCGTCGCAGCCGCCAGAGCATCAGCCGACGATTTCTTCGGGCTTGAAGAAATAGGCGATCTCGATCTCGGCATTCTCGTCCGAATCCGAACCGTGAACGCTATTGGCTTCGATCGACTCGGCAAGCTCCTTGCGGATCGTGCCGGGCTCGGCGTTCGCCGGGTTGGTCGCGCCCATGATGTCGCGGTTGCGCTGCATCGCGTTGTCGCCTTCGAGAACCTGGACGACGACGGGGCCCGAGATCATGAACGAGACGAGCTCACCGAAGAAGGGGCGCTCCTTGTGCACCGCGTAGAAGCCTTCGGCCTGCTCGCGGGTCATCTGGATGCGCTTCGACGCGACGACGCGCAGGCCGGCTTCCTCGAGCATCTTGGTGACCGCACCGGTCAGGTTGCGGCGGGTGGCATCGGGCTTGATGATCGAAAAGGTACGGTTCGCGGCCATGATGGTCACGGGCTCCTGTGTTGACGGAAATAGGATGCGCGGCGCTTAGGCGCGGATCGGCCCCAAGGCAACGCCTATGCCGTCCAATTTCAGGCAGCCTGCTCCCAGCGGCCGGCATCGTTCTGTCTCCAGTACCGACGCTCGACACCATCTCGATCGCCCAGCGTCTTCCATGCCAGCCGCGCCTCGCGAATCGCCTCTTCGTCAAACACATGGAATACCCGCTCGAAATCGAGCGCCGCGTCCCGCCAGCGACCATCGACGATCGCGACGTTGCGCGCGGCGTTGGCCGTCGTCACGTCGCTGGCAATCAGAACGGGCTGTGCCGCGTCGTTACCTGCGCCGATATGTGCATGCGGCAGGAAGCTCTCCGGCGCATAGGACCAGAGGAGCCGATCGAGCGCGACACGCTGCGCCTCGGGTTCGGCGACAATAAGCAGGCGGCCGCCAGTTTGCACTACGCGCTCGGCGATTCGCGGAAGGACGCGGTCGAGCGGGGTGGTCAGGTGGTAGAAATCGACCTGCATTATGCTCATCCCCCGAGTTCAGACTGCCGGCCAAGTGCCCCCGTCATCCCGACCGCTGCCGGGATGACGGGATAGGTGCCGTTCAGCCTTCGAAATTGTCGGCAACGAAACGGTCGAGCAGGCGCACGCCATAACCGGTCGCGCCCTTATCGTGGTGGGTTCCCGGCTTGTCCGACCAGACCATGCCAGCGATGTCGAGATGCGCCCATTTCACGCCTTCGTCGACGAAGCGCTTGATGAACTGCGCCGCAGTGATCGACCCTGCGCCGCGCGGGCCGACATTCTTCATGTCCGCGATCGGGGAGTCGATCAGCTTGTCGTAGGCCGGCGACAGCGGGAAGCGCCACAATGTGTCGCCACTGGCCGTCCCAGCCGCAAGCAACTGGTCCGCCAGCGCGTCGTCATTGGCGAAGATGCCGCCATTCTCGGTGCCAAGCGCGACAATCATCGCACCCGTCAGCGTCGCGAGATCGACGATCGTCGCAGGCTGATGCGTCTTCTGGACCCAGGTCACGCAGTCGCAGAGCACCAGCCGTCCTTCGGCGTCGGTGTTCAGGACTTCGATCGTCTGGCCCGACATCGACGTGATGACGTCGCTAGGCCGCAACGCCGCGCCATCGGGCATGTTCTCGACCAGCCCCATCACGCCGACCACATTGGCCTTGGCCTTGCGCGCAGCGAGCGCCTTCATCGCGCCGGCAACGGCCCCTGCCCCGCCCATGTCCCACTTCATGTCTTCCATGCCAGCGCCAGGCTTGATGGATATACCACCCGAGTCGAACGTCACGCCCTTGCCGACAAGGGCAAGCGTCGGGACGTCGGCAGCGGCTCCGTTCCATTTCAGCGCCAGCAGGCGAGCCTCGCGGCGCGAGCCCTGGCTGACGCTCAGCAGCGAACCCATGCCGAGTTCCGCCATCTGCGCTTCGTCGAGGACGGTGATTTCGAGCCCCAGCCCTTCGATGTCCTTCGTCACCTTCTCGACGAAGCTCTCGGGGTAGACGATGTTTGGCGGCGATGTGACGAGCCACCGCGTCAGGTCCATGCCACCACTTACCGCGGCCTGCTCGGCCCATGCCGCGTCGGTGCCTTCGGGCGCACCGGCGATCGTGAATGTCGTCAAGCTGGGCTTCGACGTCTCGGCAAGCTTGGTGCGATACGTGTCGTAACGCCATGCGCGCTGCAGGGCCGCTGCGGCGAACCGGGCGGCAGCCGCAGCACTCGGGGGCGTCGAGGCGGCACCCAGGTCGATCGTTACAGCAATGGCGCCTGACGTCAGCAGGCGCGCGGTGACCGCACCGCCCGCTTTCCCCCAATCCGCATCGCTGCCTGCACCGACGCCAACGAACAGGAGGTGGCGTACCGTGTCCGCGACCGGAACGAAGACCTCGATGATCGCCCCCGCTTCGCCGGTGAAGCGGGCAGCGGCCGCGGCCTGCGTCGCTACCGCCTCGACGCTATCCCCGATCGCGGTCCATCGCGTCTTGGACAGTCCGTCCTTGGCAACGGGCACGGCGAGAATGGCCGCATCGGGCTTGGCGACGGGGGTGAAATCGATCTGCATGGGGACCTCGAAAAACATTGAATAGACTGGGCTAGATGCCCCTAAGCTGATGCTGCGGAGGCGGCAAAGCAAGGTCGCGGCCGATCAAGGCTGTGGATAGCCGTGATCCGACGCACGGCGATTGCAGCAACGCGCGGACGATGCGATAGGCGGCGCGGTATGGCGGCGACCGGCCGCAGTTCCAAAAGGGGTTGGTTCGGATCGTGTTGCGTATCGACCTTATGGCGGGTTGCGCCCTGTCGCTCGCCTTGCTCGCATCGGGACTGCTTCCAGCGTCCGCGCGCGCGCAGGATCTCCAGGCGCGTCCGGCAGCGCCGCCCCTTCCGGAACCGCCGACCTCATCGACCCCAACGGATCCGGATCAGGTGCAGTTCAGCGCCAGCGGTCTTGAATATGACACTGACGCCGACATCGTCACGGCAACTGGCGAGGTCCGCATGTTCCGCCAGGGCGATCGGCTGCGCGCCGACAAAGTGGTGTGGAACCGCAAGACGGGCAAGGTTCTTGCGACGGGCAATATCGCGGTCACCAACCCCCAGGGCGACATTGCCTATGGCGACTCGATCGAGCTGACCGACTCGCTGAAAGACGGCGTCGTCGACAATATGCTCGTCGTGCTCGAACAGGGCGGCAGGCTGGCCGCCAAGCAAGGGACGCGCGAGGCTGATGGCACGGTCGAACTGCGCAGTGCCGCATATACGCCCTGCGCCGTCGTCAACTCGGCCGGTTGCCCCAAGGAGCCAACGTGGAAGATAACCGCGGTCAGCGTCACCTATCGCCCCGACCGCAAGCGGATTTATTACGCCGGCGCGCGCCTGCACCTGTTCGGCCTTCCCAGCCTGCCGCTACCCAAATTCTCGAATCCCGTCGGCGGGGGCAGCGACAGCGGGCTGCTATCCCCCAATGGCGGATATAGCCGGGTCAACGGTTTCGAAGTCAGCATTCCCTATTATGTGAAGCTCGCGCCCAACCAGGGCCTGGTCATCACGCCGCATCTCTACACCAGCGTGCTGCCGATGCTCCAGGCCGATTATTCCGCGCTGAGCACCAGGGGCGCGTTCAGCCTGCGCGCCTATGCGACCGAAAGCCGCCGAAGCGACGATCTGACCACGGCAAATTCGGCGGACACCAGCATGGCGTTCCGCGGCTATCTCGACGGCATGGCGCGCTATCAGCTGACGCCCAACTGGAGTGTCAGCGGCTCGCTCCGCCTAACGACCGACCGGACGTTCCTGCGGCGCTACGACATCTCGCGCGACGACCGGTTGCGCAGCACGGCCAGCTTCGAGCGGATCGACGACAGCAGCTATTTCGCGCTGACCGGCTGGTACGTCCAGACGCTGCGCGTCAATGACAGCCAGGGTCAGCAGCCGATCGCGCTTCCCGAGATCGACTATCGCAAGCGCTTCGACGATGGACTGGTCGGGGGCCGCGTCCAGCTCCAGCTCAACACGCTGGCGCTGACACGCACCGACGGACAGGACACGCAGCGCGCGTTCGCCAGCGCGCAATGGGATCTTCGGCGCCTGACGAACTGGGGTCAGGAGGTCACCTTCACGGCATTCGCCCGCGCCGACGCCTATAACACGAACAACACCGACGCGACCTCGATCGTCAGTTATCGCGGACTCGAAGGATTTCACAAGCGGGCGATCGGCGCAGCGGCCGTGGACGTGAAATGGCCGTTCATCGGCACGTTCCTCGGCGGCACGCAGCGGTTCACGCCGCGTGTCCAGCTGGTCGCCGCGCCGAGCATCGCCAACACGCGCATCCCCAACGAGGATTCGCGCGCCGTCGACCTCGACGACACCAACCTGTTCGCACTCAACCGGTTCGCCGGGTATGACCGGTTCGAGGATTCCTCGCGCGCCACTTATGGCGGCGAGTGGGCGCTCGACCTTCCGGGGATCGCGTTCACGACGAATATCGGACAGAGCTATCGCTTGGGTACGCGGCCGACGATCCTGCCCGACGGTACCGGGCTCAGCGACCGGTTCTCCGATATTGTCGGCCGCAGCGAATTGCGATTTCGCGACTTTGTTTCGGTGGTGCACCGCTACCGGCTCGACAAGGACAGCCTGGCGATCCGCCGCAACGAGGTTGACGCCACGATCGGGTCGCGCGCGACTTACGTGCTCGTCGGCTATCTAAAGCTCAACCGCAACATCGACGCCGCGATCGAGGATTTGCGCGACCGAGAGGAAATCCGCGTCGCCGGCCGTGTCCAGTTTGCCCGGTTCTGGTCGGCCTTCGGATCGGGAGTCGTCGATTTGACGAACAAGTCGGAAGATCCGCTGTCGGTCAGCGACGGTTTCAGCCCGATCCGCCACCGTGTCGGCGTTCAGTATGAAGACGATTGCCTGCGGCTTGGCGCGACGTGGCGGCGGACGTACAACGATACCGGTGATGCGCGGAAGGGGAACAGTTTCCTGCTGACGCTGGCCTTCACCAATCTTGGCCGCTAAGCCCGCATTCAGCTAAGCCAGGGTAGGCCGCGCGGCACGTGCGATGATACGCGATGATGGGATACCGACACCTTGAAGCATGATGTTCGACTGACGGCGCGTGGTGGCCGCGTAATCGGCGCTGTGGTCCTTGCCGCACTGACCGCAAGCGCCATTGCCCAGACCGCGCCAACGCCTGCGCCCGCGCCCGCTGGAGGATCCGGGCAGACCGTGTCCGATCAGAGCGTGCCCGACAATACCGGGCTTAATCTGCCGACGAATCTTCAGATCTTCGGCAAGGTCGATCCGAACGTCCGCAAGCCGACGGCGATCGTCAACGACTCCGTGATCACCGGCACCGACGTCGATCAGCGCGTCGCCTTGATCGCGATGGCCAATGAGGGCGCCAAGCTCTCGCCCGAAGACCGCGACCGGTTGAAGCTCCAGGTCCTGCGGCAGCTGATCGACGAAACGCTGCAGATCCAGGAGGCAAAGACCGCCGACATCACGATCACGCCCGCCGAACTGACGCAGAGCTATGACGCGGTGTCGAAGCGGTTCAACCGTACCCCTGCCACCATGGCGGCCTATCTGCGGCAGACCGGCTCGTCGGATCGCTCGCTCAAGCGTCAGATCGAAGGCGAACTGGCCTGGCAGCGCTATCTGCGGCGCCGCGTCGAGCCCTTCGTCAACGTCGGCGACGAGGAGGTCAAAGGCATCATCGACCGTCTCGAGGCGGCCAAGGGTACGGACGAGTTCAACCTGAAGGAAATCTACCTCGCCGGGAATGCGACGAACGGGCAACAGGTCTATGCCAATGCCCGCCAGCTGATCCAGGAAATCCAGAAGGGCACGCAGCCGTTCGAGTCCTATGCGCGGCAATTCTCCGAGGCGTCGACCCGCGCGGTCGGCGGCGATCTCGGCTGGGTTCGTGCATCGACGCTGCCGCCGGAGCTCGCCCAGGCGACGCAGTCGATGCAGGTCGGCCAGGTGGCCGGTCCGATCGAGGTGTCGGGCGGCTATTCCATCCTGTACCTGACCGACAAGCGCCAGGTGCTGACCGCCGACCCACGCGACGCGCGGCTCAGCCTGAAGCAGCTGACGTTGCGCTTCCCGCCCAATACCTCGCAGGCGCAGGCCGCAGCGCGTGCCGAGGCGTTTGCAAGGGCTACGAAGGATCTGCGTGGGTGTGGCACCGTCGAAAAGGTCGCCGCGGGCATCGGAGCCGACGTTGTCGACAATGATACTGTCCGAATCCGCGATCTTCCGCCGCAGCTTCAGGAAGTGATGCTCAAGTTGCAAGTCGGCGAATCGAGCCCGCCGTTTGGGTCCGCCGAACAGGGCGTACGTGCCCTCGTCCTGTGCGGACGCGACGATCCGCAGTCAGGCAATCTGCCGAGTTCGGAGCAGATCCAGGGACAGCTCGAGCAGCAGCGCGTCAATTTGCGGGCCCAGCAGAAACTGCGCGATCTGCGTCGTGACGCCGTCGTCGAATATCGCTGATCCTGACATGCCGCAGTCGCGCCCCCTCGCCGTCTCGATGGGCGACCCCGCGGGGATCGGACCTGAAATCATCGCCAAGGCTTGGGCCGCGCGTGTTGCGCACGATCTGCCCCCGTTCGTTGCGATCGGCGACATCCGGGCGATCGAGCGGGTCTGGTCCGGGCCCGTGGTCCGGATCGCTGATCCTACCGAAACGGCCACGGTATTCGCCGGTGCGCTGCCGGTGCTGAGCGTCGAAGACGCGGGCGAGATCGTGCCCGGGAATCCGGATGTCGAGGGCGCCCGTTGCGCCTTGCATGCGCTCGAGCTTGCGGTGGGACTGGTCAAGACCGGAGCAGCACGCGCACTGGTCACGGGGCCGGTATCGAAGGCAAAGCTTTATGCGATTGGCTTCACCCATCCCGGGCAGACGGAGTTCGTCGCTGAACGGTTCGGCGTCGCGGGCGAGAATGCCGTGATGATGCTCGCCGGCCCGTCGCTCCGTGTCGTGCCGATCACGACGCATGTACCGCTCGGCGACGTCGCGTCCCTGCTGTCGGTCGATTTGATCGTCGCAAAGGGGCGGGCAACGGCTCGCGGGTTGACGCGGAATTTCGGGATTGCGGCCCCGCGGCTCGCCTTTGCCGGGTTCAATCCGCACGCGGGCGAACAGGGCGCGCTCGGTCGTGAGGAGATTGATATCATCGCCCCGGCGATCGATCTGCTGCGCGCGGAGGGCATCGATGCGACCGGGCCTTTTGCGGCAGATACCTTGTTCCACCCGCGCGCGCGCGCGACCTATGACGCGGTACTTTGCTGCTATCATGACCAGGCGCTCGTGCCGCTCAAGACCATCCATTTTGACGAAGGCGTCAACATCACGCTCGGGCTGCCTATCGTGCGTACGTCGCCTGACCACGGCACGGCATTCCCGATCGCCGGTAAAAACCTCGCCGAACCGGGTGCCATGATCGCGGCTATCGCGATGGCCGGCCAGGCATCCGATCGGCGTGCCGCGCAAAGCGCCGAAAGTCGATGATCGCCCCGGCACCGGCCCTCCCCCCGCTGCGCGAGGTGATCGCGCGGCATGGCCTCAATGCCAGCAAGGCGCTGGGGCAGAATTTCCTGTTCGACGGGCAATTGCTGGCGCGCATCGCCGCTGTGCCGGGTGACCTGCACGACGCTGAAGTCCTCGAGGTCGGCCCAGGTCCCGGTGGACTGACCCGCGCTTTGCTTGCGGCGGGTGCGCGCGTGACGGCGATCGAGCGGGATCATCGCTGCATTCCCGCGCTAGCCGAACTGGGGGAAGCATTCCCGGGGCAGCTAACGGTCATCGAAGGCGATGCGCTGGCGATCGACGCGCCGTCGCTGTTCACGACAAAGCCTCACATCGTTTCCAACCTGCCCTATAATGTCGGTACTGCCTTGCTGGTCGGCTGGCTGTCGGCGGATTGGGCACCATGGTGGCAATCGCTGACGCTGATGTTCCAGAAAGAGGTCGCCGAACGGATCGTTGCGACCACGAACAGCGATCATTACGGACGCCTTGCGGTGCTCGCGCAATGGCGAAGCGCGTCGAGGATTGCGATGCCGGTCCACAGGTCGGCCTTTACGCCGCCACCCAAGGTAATGTCCGCAGTCGTCCACATCACGCCACAGGCTGCGCCCGAGGGCGTCGACTTCGCCCTGCTCGAACGACTGACCGGCGCCGCTTTTGGACAACGTCGCAAGATGCTCCGCCAGAGCTTGAAATCAGTACCTGGCGCTCTCGATGCGCTGGAGCGGATCGGGATCGATGGGACGCGACGCGCAGAGACCTTGTCGGTGCTGGATTTCGTGGCACTGGCGCGCGCCGCGAAGACGCGGCCGCTCACTGTCAGCGGCTGAGGTCGTCCCGCTCAGTCCTTGGCGGGGGTAGCGGGCTTTACGACCTGCGCAGTCGTGATGGGCGGACCCTTGGCGATGATCGCGGCAAGCTGCACGGCCTCGGGACACTGCCCCTTACAGATGGTGCGGATCTTGGCGAGGTTGTCGCGGGCCCGGACGACCGCGCCCTTCATCACCAACGCACTGCCCTGCCCCTGCAACGCGGTGACATCGTTGGGCTCGAGCAGTAGCGCCTCGCGGTAAAGGCGGATCGCCTTGCCCGGCAGTTCGCGTGCCTCTGCGACCCTGCCCAGTTCGACGAACGCCGCGCGATTGCGCGGATCCACCGCGACCGCGGTTTCGAGCATGTCGGTCGCACCGTCGAGATTGCCGGCCGCCTTCAGGCTGCGCCCCTGTGCGAGCAGTTGCAACGACCGCGCATCAATCTGCGTATCGGGCCGTTGGCCGCTCAGTGACGTCGATACGGACACGACCGTCAGCGCGGCGGCAACGGCAACGGTCGAAAAACGCATGATGGTCTCCAGGCGGGGCACAGCGGGTTTGGCTAGCATGGGCTGATAAGGCGCGCGACAAAAAATCCGTCGGTGCCGTCGCGGCCGGGCTCGAGGCGAACCCCGTGGCCGTGGACAGCGCCTGCGGGCAACGACAGCGGCGCGGTCGTCCAGCCGGGATGCGCGCCCAGGAACCACGTAACCTGGTCCGTGCCTTCCGCATCGAGCAGCGAACAGACGATATACACCAACGTACCGCCCGGTTTGACCAGCGTTGCCGCGACCGACAGGACCTGCTGTTGGGTCGACTGCAATCTGGACACGCGGTCGGGCGTCAGGCGCCAGCGCGCCTCGGGATTGCGTCGCCACGTGCCTGTTCCCGAACAAGGCGCATCAACGAGCACGCCGTCCGCACGGCCTGCCCATTCGCTCAACGCCTCGATCTCACGGGTCGGGTTGAGCAACTGCGTCTCGATGATCGCGGCGCCCGCACGGGTCGCGCGCGGCGCCAGCCGTGATAGCCGGTTACGATCGGTATCGCAGGCAAGGAGGGTACCCGTGTTCGCCATCATCGCGGCGAGCGCGAGCGTCTTGCCGCCAGCGCCTGCGCAGAGGTCGACGATCCTTTGGCCGGGCTTGGCCTGCATCGCGAGCCCGACGATCTGGCTGCCCTCGTCCTGGACTTCCAGCGCTCCCTCGTTGAACAGCGGCAATGCCTCGACGTTCGTGCCGGTCGGCAGCCGGATTCCGTCGGGAGCGTGCGGTGTCGCCTCAGCGTCGGGCAATGCGGCGAGCACGGCGGGACGATCCGCGACGAGCGTGTTGACCCGCAGGTCGAGCGTCGCACGCCCCGCAAGATCGGTGAGCGCCGCGCCATCGAGCCCCGATGCCCGCAACGCCTTGGTCAGCCATTGCGGCGCGACGCCGGCGCGTGCGCGCGGTTCATCCTTGCCGATCGGCGCTGGTGCATGGGTCGAGCCGTCGAAGGTCGCGGCCAGCGCGGGGTCAGCATCGGCCACCAGCAGCATCGCGGCACGGCCGTTCTCAGGTCGATCTCCTGCCTTGCGGATCGCCGCATAGACGAGCTCACGCACGGCGCGACGGTCCTTCGACCCAGCGTAACGACGCGTGGCGAAGTAGCGGGCGATGAGCGTGTCCGCTGCCGCGCCACTCTCGCGGGCAGCGGCGATGATCTGGTCGAGCAGCTCGATCGCGGCCTGCGTCCGCGCCGACGGGGTCAAGGCCGACCTCCCGGGATTGCGCAATATCGGGCAGTGATTTGGTAGGGGATCATCATCATCCCCTGCCCCTACCCCCTCCCGGACGTAGAAGGGAATGATTTCAGGTATCCGCTTGCCACATTCCCGGCCGGCGGGCCCTCCCGATCCCGTTGCGGCATCGGGAGGCGTCGATGCTAGCGCGTCGGGTAGTTCGGGGCCTCGCGCGTGATCGTGACGTCGTGGACATGGCTCTCCATCAGGCCGGCACCGGTGATCTGGACGAATTCCGCGCGTGCCTGCAGATCCGGAATCGTCGCCGACCCGGTATAGCCCATCGCTGCCTTGATCCCGCCGACGAGCTGGTGGACGACGTCGCGTGCCGGACCCTTATACGCAACCTGCCCTTCGATGCCCTCGGGAACCAGCTTCAGCTGGTCCTTGATATCGCCCTGGAAGTAGCGATCCGCAGACCCGCGACCCATAGCGCCGACCGAACCCATGCCACGATAGGATTTATACGCGCGGCCCTGGTAGAGGAAGGTTTCGCCCGGCGCCTCGTCCGTCCCGGCGAGCAGCGACCCGATCATCACGGTCGATGCGCCTGCAGCCAGCGCCTTGGCCATGTCGCCCGACGTGCGGATACCCCCATCCGCGATCACCGGTACGCCGGCCTTGTGACCGGCTTCGGCGCAATCCATCACGGCCGTCAACTGCGGCACGCCCACGCCAGCGACCACCCGCGTGGTGCAGATCGACCCGGGGCCGATGCCGACCTTGATGCCGTCCGCGCCCGCGTCGATCAGCGCGCGGGTGGCGTCGCCCGTCGCGACGTTCCCGGCAACGACCTGGACCGAGTTGGACAGTTTCTTCACTCGCTCAACGGCACGCCCGACGTCACGATTATGACCATGTGCCGTGTCGATGACGATCAGGTCGCATCCGGCGTCGACCAGCTGTTCCGTGCGATCGAAGCCCTTGTCGCCGACGGTCGTCGCCGCTGCGACACGCAGGCGGCCCGCTTCGTCCTTGGTCGCATCGGGGAACATGACGGCCTTTTCGATATCCTTGACCGTAATGAGGCCGACGCAACGATACTCGGCATCGACGACCAGCAGCTTTTCGATGCGACGCTGGTGCAGCAGCCGGCGCGCTTCCTCCTTGCCGACCTCGGTCGATACAGTCGCAAGATTCTCGTGCGTCATGAGCTCGCTGACCGGCTGCTGCGGGTTCCCGGCAAAGCGAACATCGCGATTGGTCAGGATTCCGACCAGCTTGCCATCCGACTCGACGACCGGAATGCCGCTGATCCGATGGCCGGCCATCAACGCCTGCGCTTCGCCCAGAGTGGCGGTCGGCTTGATCGTGATCGGGTTGACCACCATCCCCGATTCGAACCGCTTGACCTGACGGACCGCGACAACCTGTTCCTCGATCGTCAGGTTACGGTGTAGCACGCCGATGCCGCCGAGCTGCGCCATGACGATCGCCATGTCCGCTTCGGTCACAGTATCCATTGCGGAGGACAGGATCGGAATGTTGAGGGCTATCCCCCGTGTTACCTGGGTCCGCGTGTCCGCCTGGCTTGGCAGCACGTCCGATTCCCCCGGATACAGTAGGACGTCGTCGAAAGTGAGGCCGAGGCGGATATCCATGAAAGCTGCCGATCCTGGGTGTGGGGTGGCGCGCCATGTAACCAAAGCGGGCGCGTACGGCTAGGCCCCTCTGCGAACGGCGTGCTATAGCCGGGCACTACACGCATGGGGGATATTCCGATGGGGTTGATTGTCGCCGGGCTCGCAGTGGCGCTGGTGCTGTTCTATTTGATGACCAGTATCAAGATCGTACGTCAGGGCTATCAGTACACGATCGAACATTTCGGAAGGTTCACCACGGTCGCAAGGCCCGGCTTCAATTTCTATCCGGCGTTTTTCTACCGCGTCGGGCGGAAGGTGAACATGATGGAGCAGGTGATCGATATTCCCGGGCAGGAGATCATCACCAAGGACAATGCGATGATATCGACCGACGGGGTCGTGTTCTTCCAGGTGCTGGATTCGGCCAAGGCCGCCTATGAGGTGTCCGACCTGTATCAGGCGCTGCTGCAGCTCACGACGACGAACCTTCGCACCGTCATGGGCTCGATGGATCTCGACGAGACATTGAGCAAGCGCGACGAGATCAATGCGCGATTGCTGAGCGTCGTCGACCACGCAACGACGCCGTGGGGCGTCAAGATCACCCGGGTGGAGATCAAGGACATCCGTCCGCCAGCAGACATCGTCAACGCCATGGGCCGCCAGATGAAGGCCGAGCGCGAGAAGCGCGCAAACATTCTGGACGCGGAAGGCTCACGCGCCTCGGAAATCCTCCGGGCAGAGGGCCAGAAGCAGGCACGGATCCTGGAGTCGGAGGGCCGCAAGGAATCGGCCTTTCGCGATGCCGAGGCCCGCGAGCGTGCGGCCGTTGCCGAAGCGTCAGCGACCCGGGCCGTGTCGCAGGCGATCGAGGAGGGCGGCGCGCAGGCGATCAACTATTTCATCGCGCAGAAATATGTCGAGGCAATCGGCAAATTCGCCACGTCGCCCAATGCGAAGACGATCCTGTTTCCCGTCGAGGCGACCCAGTTGATGGGAACGCTGGGTGGCATTGGCGAGATTGCGAAGGATGCCCTGCGCGACACGGTGCCGTCAGCCACCTCGGCAGCGAAGCCGTCACCCAGGGGACCATTTGAACTGTCGAACGCCAACGAAGTGCCGAAAAGCTAATGTATGGAGTCGGACCGGCCGTTGCATGGCTGATCGCTGCGCTGGTGTTGGGAATCGCGGAACTGGCTGTTCCGGGCGTTTTCCTGGTCTTTCTGGCGATCGCCGCAGCGTTCACCGGGGTGATGGCGCTCGCGTTTCCGGACCTGCCGGTCGCCGTACAGCTTGTAGCCTTCGCGGTCTGGAGTGTGGTCGCGGTCACGATCGGCAAACGATGGTATCGTGACTATCCGGTCGAGGGCGGGGATCCGCTGCTGAACGACCGCGCGGCGCGATTGATCGGCCAGATCGTGATCGTCGAGACGGCGCTCGTTGGTGGCCAAGGCCGTGTTCTCGTCGGTGACGGCAGCTGGCCCGCACGCGGGCCCGACGCGGCGGTCGGCACGCGGGTCAGGATCGTCGCGGTGATGGACGGCGCGGTGGCTGTGGAACCTCAGTAGACGGGCGTCGCAACGTCTCGGACGGCCCGTTTAATGTCGATGGCGGGACCGAGAAGGGCTCGACGCCCCATCCCGGTCCGGCACCCGCGAACCTACCGGGCCGCTCGGTTTGTCACGCAGCTTCGGTCACCTTCGGCGCCGCCTGCATTACGCTGGCATCGACATGCTCCGAGAACTGCGCGAAATTCTCGACGAACAGATCGACCAGCTTTGCCGCTGTCGCGTCATAGGCATCGGTATCTGCCCATGTCGTCCGCGGATCGAGGATGGCGTCGTCGACGCCCTGTACGCTCACCGGAACCTGAAACCCAAAGTTAGGGTCCGTACGAAATTCGGCAGTCTTCAGACTGCCGTCCAGCGCAGCGTTCAGAAGCGCACGCGTAGCCTTGATCGGCATCCGGCTGCCGACACCATATTTGCCCCCGGTCCAACCCGTATTCACCAGCCAGCAGTCGACCCCGCCGCGGGCGATCCGCGCTTTCAGGAGATTACCATAAACCGAGGGATGCCGCGGCATGAACGGAGCGCCGAAACAGGTCGAGAACGTCGCATCGGGCTCGGTCACGCCGATTTCAGTGCCGGCGACGCGGGCCGTATAGCCTGACAGAAAGTGGTACATCGCCTGATCCGGCGTCAGTTTGGCAATCGGCGGAAGCACACCATAGGCATCGGCGGTCAACATCACGATGTTCCGCGGAACCGGACCCATATTGTCCGCCGAGCTGTTGGGAATGAAGTCGATCGGATAGGCGCCCCGGCTATTTTCCGCGAGCGTGTGATCGTCAAGATCAAGCAGGCGCGTGGTGGGATCCATCACGACATTCTCGAGAACCGTTCCGAACCGCTTCGTCGTCGCGAAGATCTCGGGCTCGGCATCGGCCGACAAACGGATCATCTTGGCGTAGCAGCCACCTTCGAAGTTGAAGACGGCGGTATCGGACCAGCCATGCTCATCGTCGCCGATCAGCGTTCGGCTGGCATCGGCACTCAAGGTCGTCTTGCCGGTGCCAGAAAGCCCGAAGAACACCGCGGTATCGCCGTTTGCGCCCATGTTTGCCGAACAATGCATCGGCATCACCCCGGCCGGCGGCAGGAGGTAGTTGAGCAGGCCGAAGACCGACTTTTTCATCTCCCCGGCATATTTCGTACCCCCGATAAGGATGAGCCGATCGGTGAAATTGACCGCGATGACGGTTTCGCTGCGGCAACCATGCCGCGCGGGATCGGCCTGGAAGCTGGGCAGATCGATGATCGTATAGTCGGCTTGAAAGCCTTTCAGCGCCGACGCTTCCGGACGGACAAGCATCGTCCGGATGAAGAGATTGTGCCAGGCGAGTTCCGTGACGACGCGAACATTCACCCGGTGATCGGGTTGCGATCCGCCATATAGGTCCTGAACGAACAGCGTATTCTTCTGCGCCAGCGCGGCGTAGAAATCTGCCTTCAGTGCGGCAAAGTGCGCCGCAGCCATCGGCTTGTTGCTCTTGCCCCACCAGACGGTCGCGCCGGTTTCCGCGTCGCGGACGATGAACTTGTCCTGAGCCGAACGTCCGGTATGGGCGCCCGTTTCGACGACCAGGGGCCCGTCGGCGGACAGACGCCCCTCACCCCGGTCGAGCGCGGCTTCGACCAGCTGCGCGGTCACCAGATTCCAGTGCACCTCCGCATGTGTTTCAATTCCCTGCGCATCGAGCCCTGAGGCAGGGGTTCGCAAATCGGACACGGCATCTCTCCATAAGACACTTGCGCATACGTATGTATGTCGTTGAGGCTCGATCTAGGCGGGCCTGTGATCCGGGTCAATTCGACCGGAGGGCGTGCAACTCACGCCGCGGTCTGGTGTACCCCGGTTGAGTACGCTAGCACTTTGCCCTACGCAGCCCGAGATTTATCCCGGCGGGCGCCAAGAAGATGACAGCCAGACCATGACGGCAACGATCGCGCTCGTCGATGACGACCGAAACATCCTGACGTCCGTGTCGATCGCCCTTCAGACCGAGGGGTTTGTCACGCGGGTCTATTCGGATGGCGAGACCGCGCTGAAGGCCTTGACGGACAATCCCCCCGATCTGGCGATCTTCGACATCAAGATGCCCCGTATGGATGGTCTGGAACTGTTGCGGCGGCTGCGCGAAAAGAGCCAGATACCTGTCATCTTCCTGACCAGCAAGGATGACGAACTCGACGAGGCGCTTGGCCTTGCGATGGGGGCGGACGATTATATCGCGAAGCCGTTCTCGCAGCGATTGCTGATTGCGCGGGTCCGGGCGATCCTGCGGCGCGCGGAGTTGACCCGGTCGCCTGGCACGGAGACGGAGGCCGAGGCGGCCGGGCCGCTTGACCGGGGACGGCTCAGCATGGACCCGGCGCGCCACCGGACCCTGTGGGCTGGCGAACCCGTGACGCTGACGGTGACGGAGTTCATGATCCTCGAAACGCTCGCGCAGCGGCCGGGTATCGTCAAGACGCGCAACCAGTTGATGGACGCAGCCTATCAGGACGACATCTATGTCGACGACCGGACGATCGACAGCCACATAAAGCGGCTTCGTCGCAAGTTCCGACAGGTCGATCCAGATTTCGACGCGATCGAAACGCTGTATGGGGCAGGCTATCGGTTCTCCGAAGATTAGCATGGGACGGAGCGATTCGGGCGACGACGTGGGCGATCGTAACGAGGATGACGGTCGCGACCTGACATTACGCTGGTCGGGTCAGATCTCGCTCACGCGGCGCATCCTCGCCGTCAATATCTTCGCGCTCTTGCTGCTCGCAGGCGGCTTTTTCTACCTCGATTCCTATCGCAGCCGTATCGTCGACAGCCGCGTCGCGCAGGCCGCACGCGAGGCGCGGCTGATCGGTGAGGCAATCGCCGCAGTCGATCCGGCGCTGCGTGAGCCGCTCATCGTTCGGCTGGCGCAGGATACGGGCTCGCAGATCCGGGTCTTCGACCGCGACGGGCAGATCATCAAGGACAGTCGCGCACTGGGGCTACGCAGTTTCGTGCTGCACGACCCGGACAAGGAAGACTGGGGGCAGGATGCCGCGCGCTTTCTCGACGCGGTCATCGACGTGGTCGTGATGGCGCCCCGCGCACCGCTTTACCGCGAACGCGGCCCGCGGCAACGCTGGCCCGACGTCGAGGACGTACGGTTGCGGCATGGCATCTCCACGACGGTCTGGCGCGCGCCCGACCGCACCCCAGTGATAACGGCTGCGGCCCGCGTGCCGGGCGGCGGCGTGGTGATGACGACGGTGAACGCGCGTGACATCACGCGCACCGTGCGTATCGAACGCTTCCGCCTGAGCATGGTGCTGTTGCTGGTCTCAATCGTGTCCGTGCTGCTGTCGCTGTTCCTTGCACGCACCATCGTCCGGCCCCTGCGCCGTCTCGCTCGGGCGGCGGTGCGGGTGCGGCTCGGGCGCGCGCGCGAAGTCGTGGTCCCTCGACTGCCGTCGCGCCGGGATGAACTGGGCATGCTTGCCAGGGCGCTGTCGGACATGAGCCTGGCGCTCAGGGCCCGCATCGACGCGACCGAAGCGTTCGCCGCCGACGTTACGCATGAGATGAAGAACCCGCTGGCGTCGTTACGGTCTGCGGTGGAAGGGCTGTCACGCGTGCAGGATCCCGCCCTCAAGGAGCAGCTGATGGCGATCGTGCGAGACGATGTCCATCGACTAGATCGGCTGATCTCCGACATCTCCGACGCGTCGCGACTGGACGCACAGCTCAGCCGGGCAAAGTTCGAACCGATCGACATGGTCAGCCTGATCGACGGCTTGCTGTCGCAGCGCCTCGCTCGCGACGTCGAACGTGAAATCCGTTTTCGCTTCGATCGCAGCGACGATGGCCCGTTCGTCGTGCTCGGCGAAGGCGCCCGGCTCGAGCGTGTGATCGAGAACCTGATCGATAACGCGGTATCCTTCTCGCCCGACCGCGGCCTGATCACGTTGTCTGCAATGCGCGGCGCGCACGAGGTCGTCCTTCGTGTCGAGGATGAGGGCCCGGGCGTCCCTCCAGACGCACGCGATGCGATCTTTCGCCGCTTCCACTCGGTCAGACCTGACGGCGAAGCCTTCGGGCGTCACTCCGGATTGGGGCTCGCCATTGCGCGCACCATCGTCGAGGGGCATCAGGGCACGATCACCGTCGAATCGCGCGAGGATCGGCTGGGCGGTGCCCGGTTCGTAATCCATCTGCCGCTGTATGCACGATGAGGGAGCCCTAGTTCTGTCTGTCCTCTCGTCCGATCGCCTGCATGCGACGACCGTCTCGATCGGCGGCCAGGGCGTCCTGCTGGAAGGACCTTCCGGCATCGGCAAGTCCGACCTCGCCCTTCGCCTTATCGACCGCGGCGCAATGCTGGTCAGCGACGACCAGACCATCGTGGTGCGCTCGGGTGCCCGGTTGCTGGCACACCCACCCGCTTCCATCGCAGGCCGGATCGAGGTTCGCGGCCTCGGCATTATCGTCATGCCCTATGTTGTCGACATACCCATCGCCTTGCTCGTACGGCTAGGAAGTCAGGTCCCGCGGATGCCCGAGCTTGAGGCGCGGCGGATCGCTGGTGCCGATATCCCGGTCCTCCTGCTCGAACCACTCCAGGCGTCCGCTCCACTGAAGGTTGAACTGGCTCTGAAACACGGAATTCTCGCCGCATGACGCGCCAATCAAAGCCGATCCTGCTGATCACTGGCATGTCGGGCGCGGGCAAATCGACCGTCCTCAAGACGCTTGAGGATCTGGGCTGGGAGATCGTCGACAACCTACCGCTGATGCTGCTCGATCGGTTGCTAGATACGCCGCGCGCAAAGGGACAAATGGATGATTCCACCCCCCTGGCGATTGGTATTGGCTCGCAAACGCGCGATTTTGATGCGGATCGCATCATCGGGCGCATCCGCGATCTCCGCGATCGGCACGGTCTGGAAATCGGGACGCTGTTTCTCGACTGTTCGGGGGTAGAACTCGAGCGACGCTATTCGGAAACACGGCGGCGTCATCCGCTAGCCCCCGATCGCCCCGCGGGCGACGGGATCGCGCGCGAGCGTGAAATGCTGCGGCCGCTGCGCGACTGGGCGAACCGGTTGATCGACACGACCACATTGGCGGCCAACGAGCTGGCGCAACAGATCCGCCACAGCTTCGCGCAGGACGATCAGGGTGCTCCGACGCTGTCGATCCAGTCGTTCGGCTTCGCGCGCGGGCTACCGCGCAACGCTGACCTTGTCTTCGACATGCGGTTTTTGCGAAATCCGCATTGGGATCCGCAGCTGCGTCCTGGGACCGGACTGGATGCCGAGGTTGCGCAATATGTCATGGCCGATCCGGCCTATGAAGCCGCTGTCAGCCGCATCGAGGATCTGCTGCTCCTGTTGCTGCCGCGCTACAAGGCGGAGGGCAAGTCCTATGTCAGCGTTGCGATCGGGTGTACCGGAGGGAGACATCGATCGGTTCATGTCGCCGAACGGATCGCCGGACGGTTGCGCGCAGAGGGTTTTTCGCCCACGGTAAACCATCGCGACCTGGGGGCCGCGCCGCAGGACTCGCTTGAGGGACCACCGGTCGGCTTATGAGTATGAAGCGTCTGATATGATCGGCCTAGTTTTGGTGACCCACGGGCGGCTCGCCGACGAGTTCGTGACCGCAATGGTCCATGTCGTCGGCCCACAGGAACGCGTCGCGGCAATCGCGATCGGCCCCGATGACGATATGGAGGAACGCCGCGCGGATATCGCGACGGCGATCGCCGAGGTCGATGCGGGACGCGGCGTGATCGTCCTGACCGATCTGTTCGGCGGTACCCCGTCCAACCTTGCCATCTCCCTGATGGAGCGGGGCCGGGTGGAGGTGATCGCGGGAATGAACCTACCCATGCTGATCCGGCTGGGATCGGCCCGCAAGGCGATGACGGTCGTGGCGGCGGTCGCTGCCGCGCGTGAAGCCGGCCGGAAATATATATCCGTCGCATCCGAGGTTCTCGGCGAGGCGGCCGCGTGACCGCGGTTGCGCGCACGGTCCTGATCACCAACCGCCGGGGATTGCATGCCCGGGCCAGCGCAAAGTTTGTCACACTTGCCTCCTCGCAACCTTGCGACGTGCTGGTCGAGAAGGACGGCGCGGGGAGCGTGACGGGAACGTCGATCATGGGGCTGATGATGCTCGGGGCCGCGATGGGTGACTCGATCGTCATATCGGCGACCGGCGATGGCGCGGACGAAACCGTCGCCCGGCTGGTCGAGCTTGTCGAAGCCAAGTTCGGCGAGGATTGAGCCCCCTTCCCCGCAGCGCTTGCCGCGCCGGGTTGCGGAGGGCATGAGCAGCGCGTGTTTACCAACCTCCCCTGTTTCCGCGCGCCGAAGGGCCGATAAATGCCTCGCGAAATTACCGCCTTTTCGAACCCGTTGATCAAATATGTCCGCGATCTTCGCGACAAACGACATCGCAAGGCTGCACGTCAGTTCCTTGCCGAGGGGTTGCGGATCTTGACCGAGGCTCGCGAGACCGGCCGGCTGCCCCGCACGCTTTTCTACGCTGCGGCGAGTGCCAACCATCCGCTGGTCCATGCGCTGTCGATGGATGTCGAGGAGGCGGGCGGCGAATCGATCCAGACGACGCCCGACATCCTGTCCAAGCTGTCGGGCAAGGACAATCCGCAGGCGGTGGTCGGCGTGTTCGATGAGTTCGACGCGGCACTCGAGGATCTGGACCGGACCAGTGCGGGGATCTGGCTGGTCGCCGAGCGCCTGCGGGATCCGGGCAATCTCGGCACGATCCTGCGGACCGGCGATGCCGTCGGTGCGGGCGGGCTGATCCTGATCGGCGAGTCGGTCGATCCGTTCTCGGTCGAGGCGGTGCGGGCGAGCATGGGGGCGCTGTTCACCATTCCGGTCGTCAAGACCGAGTGGGCGCCGTTCGAGGCGTGGCTCCGCAGCGGTCCCGGGCAGCTGGTCGGGCTGAGCCTCGACACCGAGACCGATTACCGGGCGGCGACGTACAGCGCCCCGACCTTCTTGCTGACCGGCAACGAGGCGCAGGGCATGCCGGCAGAGATGGCCGAAGGCTGCGACACGCTGGTCAAGATTCCGATGCTGGGCAAGGCCGACAGCCTCAACGCCGCGGTCGCAACCGCGGTGATGGCCTATGAGGTTCTTGCCCGACAGCGTTGAAAAGACGGATTAAACGTCCGCGGGCTCTGGCTTTTCGATCAATGCCGGCCCCTCGCCCAGCGCCAGCGCGTCGATCGACGACACGTCCTCGAGATCGCGCGCGCCGGTCTCGATATTGAGGTCGCGGAACTTGCGGCCGGTGACCATCAGGCGGCCGTTGAACGAGTTGGTGAAGCCGTTGAAGTTCTTCACCGCGCTGTTGAGACCGACCCCGACCTTGCGGAGATCGTCCGCGACCTTGGCGAGCCGATCGTGCATCTCCTTGCCGAGCTCGCCGATCTTGCGCGCCTCGTTGGCGAGCTTCTCCTGCCGCCAGACCGCGGCGACGGTCCGCGCGATCGCAATCAGATTGGTAGGAGTGGCCAGCAACACCCTCTTTTCAAACGCGAAATCCCAGAGGGTCGGATCGTGCTCAAGCGCAGCGGAGAGAAAATGTTCGCCGGGGACGAACATGATCACATAGTCGGGGGTGTCGGCGAACTGGCTCCAATAGGCCTTGTTGCCGAGCCCGTTGACATGCGCGCGCATCGACGCGGCGTGCGCCGCCAGACCGACCAGCCGCTCGGCCTCGTCGACCGCGCCGAACGCATCCTGATAGGCGTTGAGCGAGACCTTGGCATCGATGACGAGTGCGCGGCCGCCGGGGACGCGGATGATCGCATCGGGGCGCAGCCGGGCGCCGGCGCGCTCATCGGCATCACCGACCGCGACGCTGACCTCGGTCTGGAAGTCGGTATGTTCACTCAGCCCGCAGGTCTCGAGCACGTTCTTCAACTGCTGCTCGCCCCAGCGGCCGCGCGACTTGGGCGCGTTGCGCAGCGAATTGACGAGCTTGGCGGCCTCGGTCGAGACCTTTTCCTGGCCGAGCCGCATCTGTTCGATCTGCCCCTTGAGATCGCCGAACGCGTCGCGGCGTTCCGCCTCGACCTTGGCGACGCCCTCTTCATAGCGCTGCAGCCGGTCGCTGACGGGCTGGAGCATCGACTTGAGGTTCTGCCCGGCGGATTCCTCGGACTGGCGGAAGCGGGCGTCGGCGCGATCGAGGAAGGTCTTCTGCGCGTCGCTCAGCAGCTTGTTGGCGACGTCGCCGAACTGAGCCGCCATCACGTCCTTGGCGTCGCGGAACTCGACCAGCCGCGCCTCGAACGCCTCGCTGCGGGCATGCTCGGTAGCGAGTTCGGTGCGCGCGGCGTCGCGGTCGGCGCGGATCGTCGCGAGATCGGTACGCAGGCGGTCCGCCTCCCCGGCGCGTTCGGCATTCTGCGCGCGCAGCGTGGCGAGATCCTGGAGTGCGGCATTGCGCTCCTGCTCGACCGCGTCGCGCGCGGTACGGACCAGATCATAGTCGGCGGCACGGGTCCTGGCGACCGCAAGATCGCTGGCGAGCGCGCCGGCTCGACGCGAGGCGAGCAACCAGCCGAGCAGGAGCCCGGCGGCGGCCGCGAGCAGCGCGACGATCACGAGTTCGGTCATGCCAGCGTCCCAATGTTGTGAATGTTGAGACGATAAGCGTGTTTTGCGCCGAGATCCGTACAATTTCCGGCTGCGGAACCGGCCATGCAGGGTTTGGGCGCGGGCGGCTGGGGGGGCACGGTCTGAAAAGTCATCGTTGGAACATAGCACGAACGACGTGGGTGGGACAGAGGGATTTCCCGCCTTCGGGCGTTGCCCTTGGTCGCTGCTGTAGCAGAGTTGGGCTTTGCGGGCGGTAGTGCGTTATCGCCGGGGACGTGCCAGCTGGGCCCCGGCCTTCGCCGGGGTGGTGCTTTTGGGGGTGCGCCGCCCCTCGCTGCGGAGCTATCGGAGGTGGGCGCCGGTGTTTGCTGGGCAGTCTTCTTGGCGTGTGCCGCCCGCGATTACGCGGGGCTTCCCTGCCTGGGCCCCGGCCTTCGCCGGGGAATTGGTGGCTTGGCCGGTCGACTTAACAACCGGCGCCGGGTCAGCCGAGCTTGCGGGCCTTGGCGAGTTTCTTGAGGACCATGTCGCGCTTGAGGCGGCTGATGTGGTCGATGAAGAGGACGCCGTCGAGATGGTCGATCTCGTGCTGCATGCAGGTCGAGAGCAGGCCGTCGAGCTCTTCCTCATGCGCGGCGCCGGTCTCGTCGAGCCACTTCACGCGGCAGCGGGCGGGGCGGACGACCTCGGCATATTGCTCGGGGATCGAAAGGCAGCCCTCGTTATAGGTCGACATCTCTTCGCTGACCGAAAGGATCTCGGCGTTGATATAGGCCTTGGGATTCCTGATCGGCTTGTCCTCTTCGTCCTTCTCTTCCTGAAGGTCGATGACGAGGACGCGCTGCTGCACGCCGACCTGAGTCGCGGCGAGGCCGATGCCGTTGAAGTCGTACATCGTCTCGATCATGTCGGCGACGAGCGTACGGGTGGAATCGTCCACCGACGCCACCGGCTCCGCGACGAGGCGCAGGCGGGGATCGGGGACTTCGAGAACGGTCATGACGGTCATGCTGCGCAGCTAGGTTCCGCGGGTTGAGCCGTCAAGCATTTGGGTTAGGCCGCGACCATCAGGCCATCGGGCGACGCGCGCGCAGCGCCTGGGCGAGCGTGCCCTCGTCGAGATAGTCGAGCTCGCCACCCACCGGCAGGCCGTGCGCCAGCTGTGTGACGCGGACGGGGAATCGTTCGATGCGCTCGGCGATGTAATGCGCGGTGGTCTGGCCTTCGAGCGTGGCGTTCATCGCGAGCACGACCTCGTCGATCCCCCCCGCCTCGATCCGGCGGACGAGATTGTCGATGCTGAGATCCTCGGGCCGGATGCCTTCCAATGCGGACAGGCGACCGCCAAGCACGTGGAAGCGACCGGGGAACAGCCGCGAGCGATCGAGCGCCCAGAGATCGGCGACCTCCTCGACGACGCAGAGCGAGCGCTGGTCACGGCGCGGGTCGGCGCAGATCGCGCACGGGTTGGTCGTGTCGACATTGCCGCAGACGCTGCAATTCTCCAGCCGCTCGTCGACCGCGGTCAGCGCCTCGCGCAGCGGCCCCAGCGCGGCGTCGCGCTTCTTGAGCAGATGCAGCACGGCGCGGCGTGCGGACCGGGGGCCGAGGCCGGGGAGCCGGGCCAGCGCCTGCGTCAGCGCCTCGATCTCGGGGGATGCCATCACGACCAGATAGGGGGTTGCGTCGCTCCCCGCCAGCGTGTTCGAGAGGGGCATGCGGATCATCTTCATGGGAACGCCGGACTTCGCGGTGCCGGTGCTGGAGGCCCTCGTCACGGCGGGGCACGAACTGGTGGCGGCCTATTGCCAGCCGGCACGACCGGGCGGGCGACGCGGACGCGAGCTGGTGCCGTCGCCGGTCCAGGTCCGGGCGGAGGCGCTGGGCATAGAGGTTCGGACGCCGGTGTCGTTCAAGGCGTCGCTGCCCGAGGGGCTTGAGGCGCGGGACGCGTTTGCGGCGCTGGAGGCGGATGTCGCGGTGGTGGCCGCCTATGGCCTGATCCTGCCGCGCGCGGTGCTCGAGGCGCCCCGGCTCGGGTGCCTCAACGTCCATGGCTCGCTGTTGCCGCGGTGGCGCGGGGCGGCACCGGTGCAGCGCGCGATCCTCGCGGGCGATGCGGAGACCGGCGTCGGGATCATGCAGATGGAGGCCGGGCTCGATACCGGGCCGGTTCGGCTTGAGGGGCGAACTGACGTTGCGGGGAAGACGGCGGGGGATCTGACCGCCGAGCTGTCGGCGATGGGGGCGCGGTTGATGGTCGAGGTGCTGGGCGATCTCGACGCCTACCCTGCCCGGCCGCAACCCGAGGAGGGCGTCACCTATGCGGCCAAGATCGACAAGGCGGAGGCGCGGATCGATTTCGAGCGGTCGGCGGTCGAGGTCGAGCGGCTGGTGCGCGCGATGAACCCGGCGCCGGGCGCGTGGTTCGAGGTCGCCGGCGAGCGCGTGAAGGTGCTGGCGGCGGACGTGTTGCCGTTCAGCTTTCTCGGGTGCGAGGGGCTGACGGTGAACGCCGAGCTGACGATCGGGTGCGGCGACGGCGCGATCCGGCCCACGTTGGTGCAGCGGGCCGGGCGCGGCGTCACCTCGGCCGAGGAGCTGCTGCGCGGGTTTGCGATTCCCTCGGGGACCCAGCTTTGACGCGGTTCGCGCTGACGGTGGAGTTTGACGGCCGGCCGTTCATGGGCTGGCAGCGACAGAAGCATGGGCCGAGCGTGCAGGCCGCGCTCGAGGCGGCGGTGCTCAAGATGACCGGCGAGGCCGTGTCGGTGCAGGCGGCGGGGCGGACCGATGCGGGGGTGCACGGGATCGCGATGCGCGCGCATGTCGATATCGTGAAGCCGCTCGCGGCGTTCCGGCTGATGGAGGGGCTGAATGCTCTGGTCAAACCGGCGCCGGTGTCGGTGCTGGCGTGCGAGGTGGTGCCCGACGACTGGCATGCGCGGTTCTCGTGCATCGGGCGGTCGTACGAGTACCGGATCGTCAACCGGCGCGCGCCGCTGAGCTTCGAGGCGGGGCTGGCGTGGCAGGTGCCGCAACCGCTCGATGCGGAGGCGATGGCGGAGGCGGCGCGCGCGCTGGTCGGGCGGCATGACTTCACGACGTTTAGGTCTGCGCATTGCCAGGCGGACAGTCCGGTGCGGACGCTCGACCGGCTCGACGTCGTGCGCGAGGGCGAGCGGCTGTTCGTCTACGCGGCGGCGCGGTCGTTCCTGCATCACCAGGTACGATCGATGGTCGGGTGCCTGGCGCTGGTCGGCATGGGGCGCTGGGCGGTCGGCGATGTCGCGGACGCGCTGGCGGCGAAGGATCGGGCGATGCTGGGGCTCAATGCACCGCCCGATGGGTTGTTCTTCGTAACCGCTGTTTATCCCTAAGGAATTAACACCTTAGCGGACGAACTTCGCAGCGAGTTCGACATGCGTCGACCAGCGGAACTGGCCGACCGGCTGGATCCAGTCGATCCGCCAGCCGGCGTCGCACAGCTCCTTGGCATCGCGCGCGAAGCTCGCCGGGTTGCACGAGACGTAGACGATTACCGGGGTCCTGGACGCGGCGAGCGCACCGGCCTGTTCGCGCGCGCCCGAGCGGGGCGGATCGATCACCACCGCGTCGAACCGGTCGAGCTCGGCCACCGTCAGCGGGCGACGGTAGAGATCGCGGTGCTCGGGGAAGACGGGGCGTTGCAGGCGGTGCGCGGCGGCCTTGAGCGCGGTCAGCGCGTCGCGCGCGCCCTCCGCGGCATAGACCTTGGCCGGAATCGCGAGCGTGAAGGTGCCGAGCCCGGCGAACAGGTCGGCGACGGTGGCGGGCGTGCCGATCGCCTCGAGCACCGCGGCGGTGAGCGCGGCCTCGCCGTCGGGCGTCGCCTGGAGGAACGAGGCGGGTGGCAGCGGCACGGGGACGCCGCCCAGCGTGATCGTCACCGCATCGGGCTCCCAGCGCGTCTCCGGGCCTAGACCGTCGTCGAACGCGACGCGGGCGATGCCGTGCTCCTCGCAGAACCGGGTGAGCGCTTCGGCGGCGGGGAGGCCTTCGGGCGCGAAGCCGGTGATGAGGATGTCGGCGCCCTGATCCGCGAGCGTCAGGTGGATGTCCGCGCGGCGGCGGAAGTTGAGACGCTTGAGCAGGGTGCGGAGCGGCTGGACGAGCGCGAAGAGGCGCGGATCGAGGATCCAGCATTCCTTGATGTCGACGATCAGATGCGCCTTCTCGGCGGTGAAGCCGAGCGTGATCCTGCCGCCCTTGGCCTCGGCATGCAGCGTCGCGCGGCGGCGGCTGCGGACCGGCGAGATGTGCGGGGTGTGGATCGGCGCGGACAGGCCCTGCCCGTCGAGCGCGGAGGCGATCCGGTCGGTGACGAAGGCGCTGTAGCTCTCATCGTCGAGATGCTGGAGCTGGCAGCCGCCACAGGTCGGGAAATGGACGCAGGGCGGCGTCTGGTGGTGCGGGCCGTGGGTCACGCTGCCGTCGGCCGCGAGCGTGTCGCCGGGCGCGGTGAAGGCGGCGTGGCGGCCGTCGGCGGTGATGCCGTCGCCGCGCGCGGCGACGCGGACGATGGTGTCGGTCGTTGGGTCACTGGTCATAAGGACGCTCTGGCCGACCGGAGCGCATCCGCCAAGTCATCGGCGATAAATGCCGGCCCGGATCGACGCGCGGCCTCGCTGTGAAGCCACACACCCGCGGCGGCGGCGGCGAGCGGATCGAGCCCTGCGGCGAGCATCGCGCCGATCGCGCCGGCGAGCACGTCGCCGGTGCCCGCGGTGGAAAGCCAGTCGCTCGCGCCGGGGGCGAGCTGGACGCGACCGTCGGGCGCGGCGATGACGGTGTCCGCGCCCTTGAAGACGACGACCGCCCCGGTGCGGGCGGCGGCGTCGCGGGCGCGGGTGATCTTGTCGTCGTCCGATCGCCCGAAGAGCGCGTCGAATTCGCCGGCATGTGGGGTGAGGATGACGGGGACGGTGAGCGCGCGGATCCGGTCGGGATCGAGCAGGCGGAGCGCGTCGCCGTCGAGGACGAGCGGGTGGCCGGCGGCGAGCGCGGCATCGAGTCGGACGCGGGCGGTGGCGTCGCGGCCGAGGCCTGGACCGATGACGAGCGCGCCAATCCGGTCGTTGGCGAGCGCGTGGTCGGAGAACGCCGCGCGGACGAGTGCATGCGGCGGGCCGGCGCTGTCGCCGAGCAGCGTCACATAGCCCGCGCCCGCGCGCATCGCGGCGAGCGCGGCGAGGTCGGCGGCGCCTGCCATCGTGCCGGCGATGACCCCGACCATGCCGCGGGTGTATTTGTGCGCGTCGGGTCCGGGCGGTGCGAGGTGCGGGCTTTTGAGCACTTCGATCTGGCTGGTGACGGGGACGCCGATGTCGAGGAGGCGGATCTCGCCGCAATAGCGGGCGGCGGGCTGGAGGAGGTGCACGGGTTTGAGTGCGCCGAGGGCTAGCGTGAGGTGGAAGACGGGGGGTGTGGTGAGCGCGCGGCCGGAGTCGGTGGCGAGGCCGCTGGGGAGGTCGATGGCTATGGTGAGGGTGGCGGCTTTGGTCAGGGTGTGGAGTCTTTCCCCGATCGATACCTCCCCGGCGGAGGCCGGGGGCCAGTTGGGTGAACCGTGCACTTCGTCGATAGCGGTGCCCAACTGGGCCCCGGCCTTCGCCGGGGGGGTGTTTGGGGTTTGGGGAGAGGTACCACTCAAGGGTCGGGTCAGGCCGGTGCCGAAGAGGGCGTCGACGAGGACGGGGGCGGGCTTCGCGGTGGCGAGCGAGTCGACGGGGCCGGGCCACCCTGCCCTTGCCGCCCTGGCTGCGTCGGTGCGGGGTTCGGACAGCGCGGCGACGCGGACGGTTGCGCCCAGTTCGGCGAGCACGCGCGCGGCGACATAGCCGTCGCCGCCATTGTTGCCGGGGCCGCAGAGGATCAGGATGGCGTTCGATCCCGCCAGACGGCGGACCGCGTGCGCGATCGCGGTGCCTGCGCGGTTCATCAGCGTATCGACCGTGACACCGGTTGCGATCACCGCATCCTCGGCCGCACGCATCTCGGCGGCGGTCAGGACGGGCTGGCCCTCGATCCGGATCATGAGCCGTTCGCGCCCGGCTGGACCGTCGCCGGGAGGCGGTAGCGGTCGGTGCCCAGCGCGACGTCGATGCTGCCGGGCGTGGATGCCGTGACGCGCGCCCGCTCGGCCCCGTCGGCGGCCACGACGCCGCGGCCGTCAGGGGAAACGCGCAGCCGGCGAAAGGCGCCATCGGCGTGGCGGAGGGTCAGGATCACGCCATCTGCGCCGCGCGCCTGCTCGATCGTGCAGTCGGCGGCCAAAGCCGCGGCCCCCTTGGCGCACGGGACATGCATGACGGCAGCGTCCTCGCGGCGCGACGCCGTGTCACCGGCGTCGGGCTTGCCGCTCCCGCAGGCTGCGAGCGGGAGTGAGACAAGCCCGACAAGATACTGCGATCGTTTAGATATCCGCGTAGACATGCGTTTCGGCTGCGGCCCCCGGGTGCGTGACCGCACCCTTGTACGCCGGACCGACGGTCTTCGCATAGCGCCACAGCGCGCCCGAGCCGTAATCGGTCTTGCGTGGGACCCAGACCGCGCGGCGTGCTGCCATCACGTCCTCGGGAACATCGAGATCGATCGTCCCCGCCTCGGCATCGATATGGATCATGTCGCCATCCTCGACGAGTGCGATGGGGCCGCCATCGGCGGCTTCGGGGCCGACATGGCCGATGCAGAAGCCGCGCGTGCCGCCCGAGAAACGGCCATCGGTGATCAGCGCGACACTCTCGCCCATGCCGAGGCCGTAGAGCGCGGCGGTGGTCGAGAGCATCTCGCGCATGCCCGGACCGCCCTTGGGACCTTCGTATCGGATGACGATGACCTCGCCCTCGTTGATCGCGCGCGCCTCGACCGCGGCGAAGGTGTCCTCCTCGCAGTCGAACACGCGCGCCGGGCCGCTGAACTGGAGCCGGTGCATGCCCGCGACCTTCACGATCGCGCCATCGGGGGCGAGGCTGCCGCGCAAGCCGACGACGCCACCCGTCGGGGTCAGCGGGGTGCTGATGTCGTAGATGACCTTCTGGTCGGGGTTCCACGTCACCTGGTCGATATTCTCGGCCAGCGTCTTGCCGGTCACGGTCATGCAGCTGCCGTCGAGGAAGCCACCGCTGAGCATCGTCTTCATCAGCATGTAGACGCCGCCCGCCTCGTACATGTCTTTGGCGACATACTTCCCACCGGGTTTGAGGTCGGCGATGTACGGCGTTGTCTTGAAGATCTCGGCGACGTCGAACAGGTCGAAGTCGATCCCCGCTTCCGACGCCATCGCGGGCAGATGCAGCGCAGCATTGGTCGAGCCGCCGGTCGCGGCGACAACGCGCGCGGCGTTGATGAAGGCTTCGCGGGTGCAGATGTCGCGCGGGCGGATATTGTCGGCCAGACACTCCATGACCTGCGCGCCGGCAGCCACCGCGATCTGTTCGCGCGTCGTGTAAGGAGCCGGCACCATGTTGCTGTTCGGAATGGACAATCCGATCGCTTCCGCGACGCAGGCCATGGTGTTGGCGGTATATTGCCCACCGCAGGCGCCGTGACCCGGGCAGGCTACCTTTTCGAGCGCATGCACCTCCGACAGCGGGCAGGCGCCGGCGGCATATTTGCCGACGATCTCGAACACGTCGACGACGGTGACGTCGCGCTCCTGATAGCGGCCGGGCAAGATCGAGCCGCCATAGACGAACACCGACGGGATGTTGAGGCGGAGCATCGCCATCATCATGCCGGGCAGCGACTTGTCGCAGCCGGCAAAGCCGACCAGCGCGTCGTAGCAATGGCCGCGGACCGAGAGTTCGACCGAGTCGGCGATGACTTCGCGGCTGACGAGGCTCGCCTTCATCCCCTGATGGCCCATCGCGATGCCGTCGGTGACGGTGATCGTGTTGAAGCGGCGCGGCATGCCGCCGCCCTGGATGACGCCGGCCTGCGCGGCATCGGCCTGCGCGTCGAGCGTGGTGTTGCAGGGGGCCGAGTTGTTGCCGGCGGACGCGAGCGCAACGAACGGACGTGCGATATCCTCTTCGGGGATACCCATCGCGTAATAATAGCTGCGGTGCGGCGCACGCTCTGGACCGACGGAGACATGCCGGCTCGGCAGGCGCGATTTATCGAATATACGGGTCATGGCGACCGCCTATGTCGCGAGACGGGGCCTTTACGCAAGACAGTTGCGTATGGATTTGCAGTTTTATCCGCCGCGGCCGCGGCCAGACGAGGACCGCAGAGCCCGCGCGGCGGACCGTCAGAGGCTTTCGAGCGCCTTGGCGACGCCGTCCATCGTGAACGGCTTCTGCAGGCGGGGCCGGTCGCGAAAGCGGGGATCGAGGCCGTCATCGCCACCGCCGGTCGCGAACACGAAGGGAATTCCGCCCTCCGCAAGCCGTTCGGCGATCGGCGTACTCTTCTCACCGCCACGCAGGTTGACGTCGAGGATCGCGGCGTCGACACCCCCGGCCGAGATGCGGTGCAGGGCATCGGCGACGGTGTCGACGGACCCTGCGACGCCCTTGTCCAGCACCTCGAGGAAATCCTCGAGCATCATGGCGATCAACGGTTCATCCTCTACGATGAGGATCTGCTGTGGCACGTTCATATTTTGTACCTTAGGCGGCAATTTCGCCGAGCGCCAACATCTTGTTGCTTAACGTGCCGCAAGAACGTCGCGCGCGGCTTCGGCAAGCTGCTGAACCGAGAAAGGCTTGGGAAGAAACTCGACATTGTCGAGGTCGATCGACTTGCGCAACTGTTCCTCGGCATAGCCCGACATGAAGACGATCGGCAGGTCGGGATATTTCTCGCGTGCGTGCCGGACCATCGTCGGGCCGTCCATGGTCGGCATCACCACGTCGGTGATCAGCAGATCGGGGCGGCCGTTCTTCGCCATGATCTCGAGCGCGACCTCGCCATTCTCCGCGGTCAGCACGCTATAGCCCTGGCGGGTGAGCGCGCGCTCGGCGACCGCGCGGACCATGTCCTCGTCCTCGACCAGCAGGATGGTCCCCGTGCCCCACAGGTCGGCGGGCTTGGCCGCGGGTTTGGGCGCGGTGAGCCGCGGCGCGGCGGGGGCGGCATGGACGGGGAGGAAGATGGTGAAGGTCGCCCCCTGCCCCTGCTGCGATTCGGCGAAGATATAGCCGCCCGACTGCTTGACGATGCCGTAGACGGTCGAGAGGCCGAGCCCGGTCCCCTTGCCGAATTCCTTGGTCGTGAAGAACGGCTCGAAGATCTTCGGCAGGACCTCGGGCGGGATCCCGGTGCCGGTGTCCTGGACGATCAGCGCGGTATAATCCGCGACGGGCAGGATGTCGGAGGCCATCTGCCGCACCTCGGTCGCCGAGACCGAACGCGTGGTGATGGTCAGCGTGCCGCCGCCGCGCGGGTTGGCGGACAGGATCGCATCGCGGGCGTTGACTGCGAGGTTGACGACGACCTGTTCGAGCTGCCCCGGATCGGCGCGGACCGGCCCCAGGTTGCGGCCGTGCATCATGTCGAGCCGGACGGTCTCGCCCATCAGTCGCTTGAGCAGGTTGGAGACCTCGGACACGACGTCGGGCAGCTGCAGGATCTGCGGGCGCAGCGTCTGCTGGCGGCTGAAGGCGAGCAGCTGGCGGGTCAGCCCGGCGGCGCGGTTCGAGTTGGTGCGGATCTGCTGGATGTCGTCATAATCGCTGTCGCCGGGCGAATGGCGCATCAGCATCAGGTCGCAGTGGCCGATGATCGCGGTCAGGATGTTGTTGAAATCATGCGCGACGCCGCCGGCGAGCTGGCCGACCGCCTGCATCTTGGTCGCCTGCGCCACCTCGCGCTTCAGTCGCGATTCCTCGCTATTGTCTTTCAGGCTGAGCAGGACGGCGGCGTCGCCGAGCCCGCGCGCGCCGGCGATGGTCAGCGCGACCGGCTCGTCGGGATGATCCTTCAGCCGGACCGCCATGTCGGTCGAATGCGTCTGCCCGCCCGCGAACCGACGGATCGCGTCGGCGACCGCGGTCTTGTCCTCGCGTACGACGAGGTCGCCGGGGTAAAGCGGCGGCGCGGCGCCGACGACCCCGGCGGCGCGCAGGAACGAGTCGTTCATCTGGATGAAGCGGCCCTCGCGATCGACCAGCGCCATGCTGAACGGCATCAGGCTGACGAGGCTGCGGACATGCGCGGAGGCGGACGCGCCGATCGCGGGCGCATCCTCCTCGTCGTCGAGCAAAATGACGAGGACGGGGGCGTCGTCGCCCTCGACAAAGGGCACCTGCACCACGCGCAGCGGCGTCCCCGCGCCGCCCTCGCGCGCGAAGCGGACGAGGCCGCGATTGTCGGTGATCAGGAAGCGCGCGAAGTCGCGGCCTTCGATCGCCTCATGCTCGTCGCCAATCGCGCGGACGCGGAGCACGCGGTTGGTCGCGCGGACGCGGCCGTCGGCGCTGAGCAACGCCGCCATGATCCCGCTGCCGCCGAGCCGGTCGCCGGTCGGCCCGTCGATCAGCCGCTCGGCGGTCTGTGCGAGGTCATAGTCGGGCGCGGTGACGAACCGCCAGACGAGCATGTCCGCCTCGTCCCCGGCGCGGGTGATCGATGCCGAGATGCGCAGCCCGTTGGCGACCAGCCGTTCTGCCTGCGCGTGACCGTCGCGCCACGCGGTGCGTCCGGCCTCGGCCAGCAATACGACCCCACTCGCGTCGAGCGGCAGCCCCGGCGGGGTCGGAAAGCCGCTGAACACCGCGTCATAGGCGTCGTTCGCGCAGACCAGCCGGCCCGCGCGATCGGTCACCGCGATCGCATCGCCGCTCGCCTGCGCAACCGCCCGCGTAAAGTCCCAGTCGATCGTGCGCAGTTCGGCGCTGCCGGCGCGCGCGAGCAACCGCCAGACGATCACCGCGCCGACGACGATGATCGCCGCGGCGAGAAAGGCCGCCGCGACGACGAGGTCGCCGATCATGCCGAGCACCAGCCCCGACGCGGCGATCCCCGTCACCGCCGCGACAAGGGCGGCGCGGCGGTTCGGCCCGAGGCCGGTCTGGGGCGGAAGCGAAACCATGCGATGCCTCTTCCGCTGTTCGGGGGTTTGGGGTCAAGCATCATGTCCCCGCCCGGTTTCCCGGTCGGGGACGCGGCCGGTCACCAGATGCGTACGCGCTGTTCGGGGGCGAGATACAGACGCTGCGTCGGCTTGGGCTGATAGGCGGCGTACCAGGGGTCGAGATTGCGGACGACCGAGGCGCGCTGCTGCGACGGCGAATGCGGATCGGTCAGCAGCCGCTGACGCAGGTTCGCCTCGCGGTAGTTGCGGCGCCAGACCTGCGCCCAGCCCAGATAGAAGCGCTGGTCGCCGGTGAAGCCGTCGAGCACGGGCGCCGCCTCGCCGCCGAGCGCGGTGTGATAGGCGTCATAGGCGACCGTCAGCCCGGCGAGATCGGCGATGTTTTCGCCCATCGTCAGCTGGCCCTTCACGTGCATCCCCGGCAGCGGCTCATAGGCGTCGTACTGCGCGCCGAGCTTGCCGGTGAGTGCGTTGAAGCCGGCGATGTCCTTGGGCGTCCACCAGTCGGTGAGCTGCCCCTTGGCATCGTATTTCGAACCCTGGTCGTCGAAATGATGGCTCAGTTCGTGGCCGATCACGGCGCCGATGCCGCCGTAATTGACCGCGTCGTCGGCCTTCGGATCGAAGAACGGCGGCTGGAGGATGGCTGCGGGGAAGACGATCTCGACCATGCCGAAATTGGCATAGGCGTTGACCGTCATCGGCGTCATGCCCCATTCCCAGCGCTGCAGGGGCTTGCCGAGCTTGGCGATATTGTCCTGATGCTGCCATTCATTGGCGCGCCATTCGTTGCCGAACGCGTCGCCGGACGTGATCGTCAGCGCGGACAGGTCCTTCCACTGGCTGGGATAGCCGATCTTGGGGGTGAAGGCGGCGAGCTTGGCGTGCGCCTTCTGCTTGGTCTCGGGCGCCATCCAGTCGAGCTTGTCGATCCGGCGGCCCATCGCGGCGAGCACGTTCTTCACCAGCACGTCCGCTGCCGCCTTGGTCTCGGGCGGGAAATACTGTGCGACGTAGAGCTTGCTGACCTCGTCGCCGAGCGCACCGCTGGTGAACTGGACACCGCGCTTCCAGCGGGCCTCCTGCTCGGGGGTGCCGCCGAGCACGGTGCCGTAAAAGGCGAACTGTTCGGCGTCGAACGCCTTTGGCAGCACGTCCGCATAGCCGTCGAGCGAACGCAGGATCAGCTGGTCCTTGAGCACGCCGATCGGCGCGGTCGCGACGAGTTTTGCAATGCCGGTGATCGCCGAGGGCTGTGCGACGATGACGGTCGGTACGGGCGTGCCGGTCGCCTTGAAATAGCCCGCGAAGTCGAAGCCGGGCGCGCGCTTGGCGAGCTCTGCGACGGACATCTTGTTATAGGTCTTGGTCGCGTCGCGGCTGTCGACTCGGGTCCAGCTGACCCGGGCGATCTCGGTCTCGAACGCGAGCAACGCGGCGGCGCGCGCCTCGGCATCGGGTTCGCCGGCGAGCGTCAGCATCTTGGCGATGTGCGCGCGGTAGGCGGTGCGCGCCTCGACCAGCTTGGCGTCGGTGCTGAGATAATAGTCGCGGTCGGGCAGACCGAGCCCCGACTGGCCGAGCGAGAGCGCGTATTGCTCGGGGATCTTGTCGTCCTGGCCGACGCCGCTGCCGAACGGGCCGCCGATCCCGGCGCGATCCGCCTCGGCGAGCAGCGCAGGATAGCCCGCCCGGTCCTTCAGCGCGGCGATCTTCGCGAGCCATGGGCGGATCGGCGCCAGCCCCTTGGCCTCGATCGTGCCGGTGTCGAGGAAGGTCGCATAGGCGCGACCGATCTTCGAGTTGGGGTCCTTGGCCGCGGTGTCGAGGATGCCGCGGGTGCGCGTCTCGGACAGGTCGGAGAGGAAGTTGAACGCGCCGTAGTTCGACTTGTCCGCGGGGATCGGGGTGGTCTTCGCCCAGTTGCCATTGGCGAAGGCGTAGAAATCGTCACCGGGCTGGACGCTCTTGTCCATGCCCTTCTCGTCGAAGCCGAAGCTGCCATATTGCGCGCCGGTCGCGGCGGGCGCGGCGGGTGCGGCGGTTGGTTCGGCGGTCTGCGAGATGGCGGCGGTGACGCCGGTGATCGCGGTGGCGGCGAGCAGGCCGGCGGCGATGTAGGTCTTCATGGGGGTCTCCTGGAATTTCGTTGGCGGTACACCTCCCCGGCGAAGGCCGGGGCCCAGTTGGGAAGGTGTTGGTAACGATGGACAGTCGGCCATTACGCCTGTCCCCCCAACTGGGCCCCGGCCTTCGCCGGGGTGGGGTAGATCTGGGGCGGTCGGCGGGAGCGGATTACCAGATGCGGACGCGGGTTGCGGGGGCGAGGTAGCTGGCCTCGCCGGGCTTCACGCCGAACGCGGCGTACCAGGGGTCGAGGTTGCGGACGGTAAGGACGCGCTGGTGACCCGGCGAGTGCGGATCGGAAAGCAAGGTCTGGCGCAGTGCGGGTTCGCGGAACTTGCTGCGCCAGACGCCGGCCCAGCCATAATAGAAGCGCTGGTCGCCGGTGGTGCCGTCGATCACCGGCGCGGGCTTGCCGCCGAGCGAGCGGTGATAGGCGTCATAGGCGACGGTCAGCCCGGCGAGATCGGCGATGTTCTCGCCGAGCGTCAGGCCGCCCTGGACGTGCAGCCCGGGCAAGGGCTCATAGGCGTCGTACTGCTTGACCAGCGCGTCGGTGAAGACCTTGAAGCGCGCGACGTCCTGCGGCGTCCACCAGTCCGTGAGCTTGCCGCTGGCGTCGTATTTGCGGCCCTGATCGTCGAAGTGATGGCTGATCTCGTGGCCGATCACCGCGCCGATGCCGCCATAGTTGATCGCCGGGTCCGCCTTCGGATCGAAGAAGGGCGGCTGGAGGATCGCGGCTGGGAAGACGACCTCGTTCATCGTCGGATTGGCATAGGCGTTGATCGTCATCGGCGTCATGAACCATTCGCCGCGATCGATCGGCTGGCCGAGCTTCTTGAGGTCGCGATCATAGTCGAAGGCGTTGGCGCGCGCGACGTTACCGACGAGATCGCCGCGCTGGACCTGAAGCGCGGAATAGTCGCGCCAAGTGTCCGGATAGCCGATTTTGGGGGTGAAGGCGGCAAGCTTGGCGAGCGCCTTGGTCTTGGTCTCGGGCGCCATCCAGGCGAGGTTGCGCAACCGGTCGCCCATCGCCGCGATGACGTTCTTGACGAGCTGATCGGCGGCCGCCTTCGATTCCGGCGGGAAATATCTGGCGACATACTGCTCGCCGATCGCCTCGCCCATCGCGCCCGACACGGTCGAGACGCCGCGCTTCCAGCGGACCTGCTGCTCGGGCGTGCCCGACAGGGTGGTGCCGTAGAAGCCGAAATTGGCCTTGTCGAAATCGCTCGAGAGATAGGGCGCATAGGCGCGCAGCACCTTGAGCATCGCGTAATCCTGAAGGACGTTCACCGGGGTGTCGGCAAAGACCTTCGCTTCGCCCGTCAGCGCGCTCGGCTGTGCGACGAGGTAGAAGGGACGGCCGGTGACGCCCATCGCGGTCATGTACTGGGCCCAGGGGAAACCGGGCGCCTTGGCCGCGAAGTCGGCGGCGGTCCATTTATTGTAGGTCTTGTCCGCGTCGCGGCTTTCGATCCGCGTCCAGTGCGCGGTGGCGAGGCCCTTCTCCATCGCGAAGACCGCCGCGGCGCGCGCGGCGGCGTTGGGCTCGCCTGCGAGCGTCAGCATCTGCGCGAGATACGCCTGATAGGCGGTGCGGACCGCGGCGAGCTTGGCATCGTCCTTCAGATAATAGTCGCGATCGGGAAGCCCGAGGCCGCTCTGGCCGAAGCCGACGACATAGGTGGTCGGGTCCTTGTCGTCCTGCTGGACGCCGACGCCGACGAGCCCGCCGACCCCCTGGCGCTGCAGCTTCGCGATCTGGGTGACGAGCGCGGTCTTGTCGGTGGTCGTCTTGAGCGCGGCGAGCATCGGCTTCACCGGGCCCGCGCCCTTCGCATTGACCGCAGCCTCGTCCATGAAGCTCGCGTAGAAGTCACCGACCTTGTCGCCGGGCTTCGCGGTCGCCGCGTCGAGGATCGTCCGGGTGCGCTCGAGCGACAGGTCCTGGAGGACGTGGAACATGCCGTAGGACGAGCGATCGGCGGGGATCGGCGTCGCCTTCTCCCAGCCGCCATTGGCATAGTCGAAAAAGTCGGTGCCGGGCTTCACCGCGGTATCGCGCCCGGCCATGTCGAAGCCGAAATCGCCGATCTGCGGCTTGTTCGCATCTTTCGGCGCGACGGGACCGCTGGCCACACCGGCGAGCGCCGGCGACGGCGCGGCCCGTCGGGCCGGGGTCTGACTGGTCTGGGCCGAGACCGTTGCGGCGGAGGCGAGCAGAATGGCGGTGACAATCGACGTACGCATCAAGGACCCTCGGGGAAGAACTTCAGGATGCGGTGTGTTCTACGCCGATAAGACGCTCCGTCAATTCGTCGGGCGACAGATAGTGACGATTGTTACGATCCGCGATTATCGTGCCGGTGCCGCCACTTGCGGGCAATCCACAGCCGCCAGCCGAGTGCGCTGAGCGCATAGCCGCCGATCGAGGCCACCACGGTGATCGCCAGCAGACCGAGCGCGGTGGCGGGGCCGGCCTGCATCAGCCAGGGGATCCAGTCGGCTTGCGCGGCGGCTTCGGCGACCGGCTGGCCGGGGACGTGCGCGTCGATCCGCAGCATCCACGACCCGATCCAATAGGCGGCGATCCAGAGCGGCGGGGTCGTCAGCGGATTGGTGATGAAGGTGGTCAGCGCGGCGGTCGGCACATTGGCGCGGAACGGCAGCGCGAACAAAGCGGCGACGGGGGTCTGCGCGACCGGGACGAGGATCCCCGCGACCATGCCGAGCGCGACGCCGCGCGGCACCGAGCGCCGGGTGAAGCGCCACAATTCGGGCGCGAGCACGCGGTGCGCGACGGGGCGCAACAGGCGGTTGCGCTCCATCGAATCGCGGGTCGGCAGATTGCGATGCGACCACGCCGCGAGGCGCCCGAAGAGACCGACCGGCGCCCTGGTCACGGCTTATCCACGATCCCGCATGATCCGGCCCTGCTCGCGCTTCCAGTCCTGTTCCTTCACCGAATCGCGCTTGTCGTGGTTTTGCTTGCCCTTGGCGAGCGCGAGCTCGACCTTCGCGCGGCCCTTGGAATTGAAATAGATCATCAGCGGCACGAGCGTCATGCCCTGGCGCGCGACCGCGCCGAACATCTTGTTGATCTCGCGCTCGTGCAGCAGCAGCTTGCGCGGCCGCTTGGGCTCATGGTTGAAGCGGTTGCCGTGGCTGAATTCGGGGATGTTCGAATTGACGAGCTGGACCGTGCTGCCCTTCACCTCGGCATAGGCCTCCGCGATCGAGCCTTCGCCCCCGCGCAGTGCCTTCACCTCGGTGCCGGTCAGCGCGATCCCCGCCTCGAACACCTGCTCGATATAATAGTCGTACCGAGCGCGCCGGTTCTCGGCGACGATCTTGGTCTTTTCGAAGGTCGGGGGTTTGGGGCGTGCCATGGGATGCGCGATGTAGGAGGTCGGAGGGCGAAGGGGAAGCGGGCGTCGTATCGCGTTGGACGTTAATTGTCGGTCCTCCCGTCATCCTGACGTGCGTCAGGATGACGGACGGGGATCAGACCAGGCCGGCGTGCGCCAGCGCCGCGTCGACCGCGGCGCGCGAGGCGTCGCCCGCGGGGGTCATCGGCAGGCGCAGCGTCTCGGGGAAGCCGGCCCGCACCCGCGCCATGGCGTATTTGACCGGGCCCGGCGACGCGTCGGTGAACAGCGCGTCGTGCAGGGGATAGAGACGGTCCTGATAGGCGAGTGCCGTGACGAAATCGCCCGCCTGGCACGCCGCCTGAAACTCCGCGCAGAGCTTCGGCGCGACGTTGGCGGTGACCGAGATGCAGCCGGTGCCGCCCATCACGTTGAACGCGAGCGCGAGGTCGTCGTTGCCCGACAGCTGGCAGAAGTCTGGCCCGCAGGCTTCGCGGTGTTGCGACACGCGCGCGAGCACGCCGCTGGCGTCCTTCACGCCGACGAACACCTGCGGAAAGGCGGTAACGACCCGCGCCAGCGTCGCGGGCTGGATGTCGGTGACGGTGCGGCCGGGCACGTTGTAGAGGATGATCGGCAGCGGCGCATCGGCGGCGAGCGCCTCGAAATGCCGGAAGATCCCCTCCTGGCTCGGGCGGTTGTAATAGGGCGGGACCATCAGCGCGGCATCGGCGCCAGCCTCAAGCGCCGCACGCAGATTGGCCGAGGCGACGCGTGTGTCGTTCGACCCTGCCCCGGCGATCACGGGCACGCGACCCTTCGCCTGATCGACGCAGACGCGGACGACGTGGAAATGCTCGTCATAGGACAGGGTCGCTGCCTCGCCCGTGGTGCCGCACGCGACCAGCGCGGACGAGCCCTCGGCGATCTGCCACTCGACGAAATCGCGATAGGCGCGCTCGTCGAAAGCGCCGTCCGCGGCGAACGGCGTGACGAGCGCCGGGATCGACCCGGCAAAGGAAAAACCTGCAAACATCGGTATATTGCGCTCCTGCCGCGCTGAATTCGGGCGTTTCGTTCAGGACAGATACGGGTTGAACTGCTATCCTGTCCACATGGTAGCATTGGCGTTCAAATCGAGCATCGTCCTGGCGGCTTTGGCCGGCACGGCGGTATCTTCAGGGGTCGGACAGGAAACGCTCGACCGGTACCGAACGCAGCTTTCGAATATCGGCCCGCAGGCGCAGCCGATGGCGAGCGACGGCGCGATCGCCTCGACGATCGCGCAGTGGCGCGCACTGCAACAGACCGATGCGCTGCCGTTCGACAGCTATGCCGGGTTCCTGATGGCGCATCCCGGCTGGCCGAACGAGACCGCCAATCGCCGCGCGGCGGAGCGGCAGGCGGCGATCGGCAGCGGTGCGGCGGGCAGCGTCGTCGCATTCTTCACGCGCTATCCGCCGCAGTCCGCGGCGGGCAATCTCGCTTATGCGCGCGCATTGCAGGCAACCGGGCAGCGCGACCGGGCCTATGCCGCGGTGCGCACCGCATGGCGATCGGGCGGGCTGACGCCGATCGATCAGGTCGCGGTGACGACGGGCTTCCCCGGCGCGCTGTCGCCGGATGATCAGGATGCGCGGATGGACGCGCTGCTCTGGTCGGGGCAGACGAGCGCAGCGCAGCGGCAGATCCTGCTGGTGAGTCCCGCCAAGCGCGCGCTGTTCGAGGCGCGGCTCGCCTTCCGGACCAATGCGCCGAACGCGTCCGATCTGTCGGCGGCGACGATGGAGACGTATCGCGGCGACGCCGGCTATGTCGCCGACCGCGCGGTGTGGCTGCGCAACAGCGGCGCGAGCCCGAGCGCGCGGGCCTGGCTCGCGCGGCCGCGGGCGCTGACCACGCGGCCGGGCAATGCGGGCGAATGGTACGAGATCCTGGTGACCAATGCGCGCGGCGCGGCGAATGACGGCCAGTGGCAGGTCGCCTATGACATCGCGCGGCAGATCGACGATGCCTATCCGGCGGGGGCGAACATCTCGGCCAAATCCTATGCCGAGCGCGACGAATATACCAATCTCGCCTGGCTTGGCGGGCAGGCGGCGATGAAGAAGCTCGGGCGGCCGGCGGATGCGATGACGCTGTTCGATCGCTATGCGCGCGGGTCGAATTCGCCGGTCGTGCGGGCGCGTGGTTATTACTGGGCGGGTCGCGCGGCGGAGGCGGCGGGCCGGCAGGCGGATGCCGCCGCCTTCTACACGCAGGCGGCCGGCTACCGCGATCAATATTACGGACAGCTCGCGACCGAGCGGATGGGCCGCGCGCTGACCCCGCCACCGCCGATGGCCAGCCTTGCGATCGCCCCCGCGGTGCGCGCCGCGTTCGAGCAGCGCGAGACGGTGCGCGCGGTCAAGTTCCTTGGCCAGATCGCGGACTGGCAGGACCAGACCGCGTTCGTCCGCCAGATCGCCGCGGATGCGACGACCGACACCGACCACGCGCTCGCCGCCGAACTGTCGACGCGCATCAACCGCCCCGATCTGGGCGTGATGGTCGGGCGCAGCGCGCTGGCGAACGGGCTTAGCGACTATTCGGCGGCGGGCTTCCCGACCGTCAGCGTGCCGGCGGGCTATGAGGACAACTGGACGATCATCCACGCGATCTCGCGGCAGGAGAGCCAGTTCGATCGCGCGGCAGTCAGCCATGCCGGTGCGCGCGGGCTGATGCAGCTGATGCCGGCGACCGCGCGCGAGCAGTCGGGCAAGATCGGGCTCGCCTATAACCAGGCGTCGCTGACGACGGATCCCAATCTGTCGATCATGCTGGGGTCGAGCTACTTCCAGCGGATCTATGCGAACTATGGCAGCTATCCGCTTGCGATTGCTGCATATAATGCGGGCGGTGGCAATGTGAACAAGTGGCTGCGCGCCAATGGCGACCCGCGGACCGGGGCGGTCGACATCATCGACTGGATCGAGGCGATCCCGTATCAGGAGACGCGCAACTATGTGCAGCGCGTGATCGAGAATGCGGTCGTCTACGACCTGATGAACCCCGCCCGCGCCAAGAGCCGCAGCGTCGCGCGGACGTCCTGGTATCTCGGCAAGACCCGGCCGGGCTGAACCGGACGAGACGGCGCGCATGGATCGGCCCAACTACATCACCCCGGCAGGCTATACGGTGCTGCGCGAGGAATATGAGCTGTTGCTCGGCAGCGAGCGGCCCAAGCTGGTCGAGGTGATTTCCTGGGCGGCGGGCAATGGCGACCGGTCGGAGAATGGCGACTATATCTATGGGCGCAAGCGGCTGCGCGAGATCGACCGGCGGCTCGGCTGGCTGTCGCGGCGGATGAAGGCGGCCAAGGTCGTCGATCCCGCCGCGCAGGAGGACCGCAGCCGCGTCTGGTTCGGCGCGTGCGTGACGGTGGCGGACGAGGAGGATGTCGAACGCGTGCTCACGCTGGTCGGCGATGACGAGACCGATGCGGGCAATGGGCGGATCGGCTGGAATTCGCCGTTCGCCCGCGCGCTGAGGGGTGCCGCGATCGGTGATGTCCGGCGCGTCGACCTGCCGGCGGGCGAGCGCGAATATGAGGTCGTGGCGATCGCCTATCCCTGATTTCCTATCGCTGAACGATCCGTTTCCATCCGGCGCGTTGACGCAGGCACGCGCGCATAGGACGTAGCGGGACCGCAACGACGTTCAGGATGATCCCATGCCGATACCCGCCACCTGGTCCCGCCGCCTGCTCAGCGCCATGCGCATCGTCGTGGCGCTGGTATTCTTCAGCCACGGTATCTCCAAGTTCTTCGGGCTGCCGCCCTTCCCGATGGCGATGACCCCGTTGCTGTACGTCGCGGGCATAATCGAGGTCGTGGGCGGCGCGTTGCTGATCGTCGGGCTGTTCACGCGGCCGGTCGCGTTCCTGCTGTCGGGCATGTCGGCGGCGGCCTATTTCCTCGCGCACGCACCGCAGGGCCCCTTCCCGATCGCCAATGGCGGCGAGGCGGCGGTGCTCTATTGTTTCGTGTTCCTCTACCTCGCCGCAGCGGGTGGCGGCGCGTGGAGCGTGGACGCGGGGCGCGGGCGCGGCTAATCCCGGCGGTATGGCCGATACCACAACCCGCAACGTCGCCCTTCTCATCGACGCCGACAACGCATCGTCGGCGACGCTCGACCCGGTGCTGACCGTCCTTGCCGAGCTCGGCACGGTCAACGTCCGGCGCGTCTATGGCAATTGGTCCAAGCCCGCGCTGAAAGGCTGGCGCGACATGTCGATCAAGCACGGCATCGAGCCGCAGCAGCAGTTCGACCTGACCAAGGGCAAGAACGCGACCGACATGAAGATGACGATCGACGCGATGGACCTGCTGTTCCGCGGCCGGATCGACGGGTTCGGGATCATGTCGTCGGACAGCGACTTCATGCCGCTCGCGATGCGGATCCGCCAGGACGGCGTGCCCGTCTATGGCTTCGGCACTAGCCGCACGCCCGAGGGGTTTCGCCAGGCCTGCACGCGCTTCATCGACGTCAGCGCGCTCGACGACGAGTCCGAGCCGATGCCGCTGTCACTGCCGCCCGCGATCGGTGGCGAGAAGGCCCCTGCCCCCGCCGCGCCCGCCGCACGCCGATCGCGCGGTGGCGAGCCGATCGGGTCGGACCTGATCAAGCTGCTGATCGACGCGTATAATGCGGGCAAGCGCGACGAGAAGGGCTATCAGAGCCTGACAGAACTCGGCCAGCGCGCGGGCAACCGGTCGAGCTTCGACGCGCGCAACTATGGCTTCAACCATCTGTCCGAGCTGATCGAGGCGGTGCCCAATTTCCAGACCGAACGCCGTGACGGCGGTCGGATCTACGTCAAGCGGGTGCGCTGAGCGGGGGCACCGGTCGCTCAGTCGAGCCCGGTGCAGTCGCCGCCAAGCTTCGTCCCGCCCCGCGCGGCGAAGCTGCCCAGTTCACGCGCGTCGCGTTTCGCGATCAGCGTGGTGGCGCTGGGCTTGCCGTCCTTGAGAACCGCGACGGTCCAGGCATCGACAGGCCCGGTCGGTGTCGCAACGCTCTGGCTGCCGGTGACGGTCAGCGTGAAGCGGCCGATCCCGCCATCATACTGGTAGAAGGGCAACGAGAAGCTCTTGCCCATCGCGAGCGGCAAGGCGCCGAACGTCACGCCCCAGAGATTGCCCTCCCAGATGGGGTCAGCCACCGCGACGTCGATCGGCGTGACGACGGCCTTGTCGGTCTTCGTTCCGACGATGCGACCGGGGGTGTAGCGCAGCGCGACATGCTCGACCCCGCTCCGGCTGTTGTCGAAGGTGATCGGCGTCAGATCGTCGCGGTTCAAGACGAAGTGATCGCGCATCGCGAAATTCGCCATCGGCACGCGCTGATGCACGACGATGTCCCAGGCCGGCCGACCGCCGACGCGGATGGCGCGGATGACCTGGCGGGTTGCGCCGATGACGGTCTGGTCGGCTCCGGCGGCCGGCGTGCCTGCGGGGGAGCCCGGGCGGTAGATCGCGAAACACTGGTCGACCGGCTTGACCCTGTCGCCCTGCGGCGCGGTCACCGAAGCCGCTGCGGCCGCTAGCATCATCAGCATGTCCATCATCCCCACCCCGTCGTTGTGGGAGAGGTGTGCTACGGACATCATACACGCGTCAAGCAATCAGTCCGGAAGCACGATCCTCGGGTCGGGGATGTCGAGGACCGCACAGGTGCCGCGCGCGGCATTCTCGATCGCGATCGTGCCGCGCAACTGCCGGGCGAGGCTGCCGATCATCCGCATGCCGAGGCTTTTGCGCGAGGCGGCCTTGAGGTCGAAATCGGCGGGCAGCCCGACGCCGTCGTCGGACACGGTCAGCAGAATCCGGCCATCGGCGTTGCGGATCGTCACCGCGATGACGCCGCCACCCTCGCCGTAAGCATATTTGATCGCGTTGGTGACAAGCTCGGTGACGAGCAGGCCGAGCGGGATCGCGGTATCCGCGCTGATCCGGATCGCGTCGATGTCGCAGTCGATCCGGTGCAGCGGCGCCTGTTCGGCCAGCCCCGTCGCGATTCCGCAGACCAGGTCGTCGAGCGCGACGATCCCGACCTGTTCACCGCGCCAGAGCTGGTCATGCGTCTGCGCGATCGCGGTGATCCGCGCCTGCGCGTCGCCGAGCAGCCGGGTGATGCGCGGGTCGTCATCCTCCTGCATCTGGAGGTTGAGCATCGCCGAGACGAGCGCGAGGCTGTTCTTGACGCGGTGGCTCGCCTCGCGCGTGAGGAGCTCCTGATGCTCCATCGCGTCGCTCAAGCGCTGTTCGGCCTGTTGCCGCTCGATCGCGACGCCGATCAGATTGGCGAACCCCTGCATGAAGGCGAGGTCGGCGGGCTCGAACTTGCCCTCGTCGGGGCTGTCGACCTCGAGCACGCCGAAGCGCTTGCCCGACGTCTCGACCAGCACGTTGATCGCGCGGCGGATGTGGTGCTCGGCCATGAAGGCGGGCGTACGGAACCGCTCCTCATTCTCGAGATGGTTGGAGATCACCGGCTGGCCGGTCTCGAGCGCGAAGCCCGCGGGCGAGGCGAGATCGGTGCGCATCTCGGCCGATCCGACCACGCCCGGCGCCCAGCCGATCCCCGCGCGCACGAACAGGCTGTCCTGCTCGGGGCGATATTCGAGGAACTTGCAGTATTTCGAGCGCATCCCCTCGCCGCACAATTCGGTGGCGCGCTGGAGCATCGGTTCGAGATCGCGCGCACGCAGCGCCTCGATCCCGAAATCGGCCAGTATCGATTGCTGGCGAAGCCGGTATTGCAGCTCCCCCGCACCCGGGGGGGCATCTCCACCGGGGGAGTGTTCGATAACTGTCACGCCTGCTCCGTTCGTGGGGACCAAGATTTCCCGTACCGACCCCGGTTAGGGGATCAACATGGCGCTTGCGTGGCAGGCACCAGCTCGGTCCTACACCACCCTCGTCATCCTGACGAACGTCAGGATCCAGAGCAATCAAGCGGGCCGCCTGTGACCCTGGATCCTGACTTTCGTCAGGATGACGGAGTTTGGATGGTAGGTGGACGTCCGCCGCAGCCCGGGAACATGGGCCGCGGCGGGTCTCAGACGCTCAGCGTGTGAGCTTCTTGTAGGCCAGACGCGTCGGGCGGTCGGCGGCGTCGCCGAGGCGGCGGCGCTTGTCTTCCTCGTAGGAGGCGTAATTGCCCTCGAACCACTCGACATGGCTGTCGCCTTCGAAGGCGAGGATGTGCGTGGCGAGGCGATCGAGGAAGAAGCGGTCATGGCTGATGACCACCGCGCAGCCGGCGAACGTCTCGAGCGCCTCCTCGAGCGCACGCAGCGTCTCGACGTCGAGATCGTTGGTCGGCTCGTCGAGCAGGAGGACGTTGCCACCCTCCTTGAGCATCTTGGCCATGTGGACGCGGTTGCGCTCGCCGCCCGACAGCTGGCCGACCTTCTTCTGCTGATCCTGCCCGCGGAAGTTGAACGCGCCGACATAGGCGCGCGTGCCCATCTCCTGCTTGCCGAAGCGGAAGATCTCGAGCTCGTCGGAGATTTCCTGCCAGACGTTCTTGTTCGGATCGAGATCGTCGCGGCTCTGGTCGACATAGCCGAGCTTGACGGTCGAGCCGACCTCGATCGTGCCCGTGTCCGGGGTTTCCTGGCCGGTGATGAGCTTGAACAGCGTCGACTTGCCCGCGCCGTTCGGGCCGATCACGCCGACGATGCCGCCCGGCGGCAGCGTGAAGTCGAGCCCGTCGAACAGCAGCTTGTCGCCGTACGACTTGGTCAGGCCCTTCGCCTCGATCACCTTGCCACCGAGACGCGACGGCAGCTGGATCAGGATCGCGGCCTTGCCGGCGACGCGATTCTCCTGCTTTTCCATCAGCTCGTCGAACGCGCGGATACGCGCCTTCGACTTGGTCTGGCGTGCCTTGGGGGTCTGGCGCATCCACGCCAGCTCGTCGGCGATCGCCTTCTGCTTGCCGGCCTCTTCGCGCTCTTCCTGGCTGAGGCGCTGCGCCTTCTTCTCCAGATAGCCCGAATAGTTGCTCTCATAGGTGTAGTAGCGGCCGCGATCGAGCTCGAGCACCCAGTTGACGACATTGTCGAGGAAGTAGCGGTCATGCGTCACGAGGATGACGTTGCCGGTATATTCCTTAAGGTAATTCTCGAGCCACGACACGCTCTCGGCGTCGAGATGGTTGGTCGGCTCGTCGAGCAGCAGGATCTGCGGCTTCTCGAGCAGCAGCTTGCAGAGCGCGACGCGGCGCTTCTCGCCGCCCGAGAGATTCTCGACCGACGCATCGCCCGGCGGGCAGCGCAGAGCCTCCATCGCCTGTTCCAGCTGGCTGTCGAGCGCCCAGCCGTCGACCGCGTCGATCTTGGCCTGGAGATCGCCCATCTCCTCCATCAGTGCGTCGAAATCGGTGTCGTCCTTCGGATCGCCCATCTCGGCCGAGATCGCGTTGAACCGGTCGACGAGGTCGGCGACGGGGCGGACGCCGTCCTTGACGTTGCCCATCACGTCCTTGGTCGGATCGAGCTGAGGCTCCTGCGCGAGATAGCCGACATTGACGCCCTCGGCCGCCCAGGCCTCGCCGGTGAAGTCGGGATCCATGCCCGCCATGATCTTCATCAGCGTCGACTTGCCCGACCCGTTGGGGCCGATGATCGCGATCTTGGCGGACGGAATGAACTGGAGGTGGATGTTGTTGAGGACGGGCTTTGCGGCACCGGGGAAGGTCTTGGTCAGACCCTTCATGACGTAGGTATACTGGACGGCCATGTGGGTGCCGAGCTCCATGCTTGAATGAGGCGGGATTTGACGTGCGCAGATAGCGATGCGGCGGGCCGTTGGCAAACGGGGAGCGGCGACATAGGCTGTCGCGGATGATGAAGCACACGCTCGCGGTATTGGCCGCCTCCACCCTGTCCGTTCCTCTCGTGGCACAGCGGACCGCACCACCCGCCCCTGCCCCGGTCGATGCGAAGGTCGCAGCCCTCCGCGATGCCGCGCTCAAGGACGACGTCGCCTATGACATCGTCGAGGGGATGACGACCGAGATCGGCCCCAGGCTGGCGGGGACCGAGGCGGAGGCGCGTGCGCGTGCCTGGTCGGTGACCAAGCTGAAGGCGCTGGGGTTCAAGAACGTGCGGATCGAGCCGTACCAGATGCCCGTCTGGGTGCGCGGCGTCGAGACGGGGTCGATCCTCGCCCCCTTCCCGCAGGCGCTGAAGCTGACCGCGCTCGGCAATTCGGGTGCGACGCCCGTGGGCGGCCTGACCGCGCAGGTGGTGGTGTTCAAGTCCTATGGCGACCTGGCGGCGGCGCCTGCCGGGAGCCTCGCCGGCAAGATCGCCTATGTCGGCAACGCGATGGAGCCGACGCAGGACGGGTCGAGCTATGGCGCGTTCGGCCCTGCGCGGTTCGTGGGGCCGGCGATGGCGGCGAGCAAGGGCGCGGCCGCGATCGTGATCCGCTCGATCGGCACCGATCATCACCGCAACCCGCATACCGGCACGACCAACTTCCCCGAGGGCGTCACGCCGATCCCGTCGGCGGCGCTGTCGGTGCCCGATGCCGAGCTGATCGAACGGATCGCGACGCGCGGCAAGCCGATCACGATGACGCTCGTCCTGACCCCGCGGATGACGGGCACGCACGAATCGGGGAACGTCATCGCCGAGGTGCCGGGGACCGATCCCAAGGCGGGGATCGTGCTGGTCGGCGGGCATCTCGACAGCTGGGATCTCGGCACGGGCGCGATCGACGATGCGAGCGGCGTGGCGATCACCGCGGCGGCGGCCAAGCGCATCCTCGACGGCCCGCGCCCGCGGCGCACGATCCGCGTCGTCTGGTTCGGTGCCGAGGAAGTCGGCGGCTTTGGCGGCAAGGCCTATGCCGAGGCGCACAAGACCGAGCGGCACGCGACCGCGGGCGAATCCGATTTCGGCGCGGATCGCGTCTGGCGGTTCGAGACCAACCTGCCCGACAGCGCGAAGCCGGTCGCCGATCGCCTCGCCTCCGCCCTCGCCCCGCTCGGCATCGCGCGCGGCGCAGGGGTCGGCGGTGACGGCACCGATGTCGGCCCGACCATGGCGCTCGGCGTCGCGGCGATCGACCTCAACCAGTCGGGTACGCGCTATTTCGACACGCACCACACCCCCGACGATACGCTCGACCGGGTCGATCCCGAGCAGCTTCGCCAGAACGTCGCGGCCTGGACGACGATGCTTGCGATCGTGGCCAATGCGCCCGAGGAAATCGGCTCGGTCGTGCCAAGAAAGTGACCAGTTGCGGCAACCCGCCCGTCATCGGACTGTCGCAAAGCTTGCTGGGCGATGAATTTAGCGGATTGACCGCCGGTCGGGGGCCGCTATTTGACGGGGCTTCGCGACGGCAATCGGGTCGGCCGCGAGTGAAACTATGCTTGGGAGCATTCGAATGAAGAAGATCGTTCTGATCGCTGCTGCCGCCGGCCTGATGTCCGTCGCAGCCTGCAGCAAGTCGCCAGAAGCCGCCGCAGTTGAGAACAACGCGGACATGCTGGCTGACAACATGGAAATGCAGGCTGACAACATGGACGCCATGGCGGACAACACCTCGAACGCTGTCGCAACCGACGTGCTCGAGAACGCAGCCGACAACATGAACGCAGCAGCAGACAACGTCCGCGACGCTGCCGACGAGAAGACCGACAACATGAACTAAGACTGTGTCGGGCGCTTGCGCTCGACAGCGTTTTGGAGTCGGAAAGGGCGTTCCTTCGGGAGCGCCCTTTTTCTTTGGCACCCTTTTTCTTTGGAAACGCTTGCGCTAACGCAGGCGGCGGTGGGGCCTGTAGCTCAACGGTTAGAGCTGGCCGCTCATAACGGCTAGGTTGCGGGTTCGATTCCTGCCGGGCCCACCAATTTCTCCGATCATCACCACCTTACATCGTCAGGAAAGCGCAGAACCGCTTGGTTTGTGGGGGTCTTTCTTTTCACACGTTCCATACGGCGAGCTGAATGTGCGGGATATTTGGGGGTATTTTTCAAATGGTATTTTCTGCCTCCCAGATGTCATGATTCGGCCCGGATTTCTGCGGCTTGCGGAGCCGCTCCGGCTTCGGCGGAAGCACCTGGTTTGAGGGTGTCGATGATCATGCTGGGCGGCCTTGCGACGATGATCTCGGCAATGCCCGCCGCAGCGCACGCCGCGGTGCAAGTCGCGGCGAACCGCGAGTGACGAACCGCTTTAGATAGGCGGCGTTACGCCCTATCATCGTAGAGAGGCTAGCGAGGCTCCTGCCTTGCTCTTTGGCGAGCTCGGCAGTCGAACTCGCGGCGTTTGCATACTCATTGGGCGCATCCAAACAACGAATCAGGGTAGCGCCCGAGCTATACTGCTCCTTTTTTGTTCTCAACCTGCCTGCCATCGCCGGGCGGAACGAGGCACGGGATAGTTCGGAAAACCTCGTAACTCGGGGGGGGGCTTGAATGTCGCTAAAAGAACAGTGTGCCCGTCAACAACTATTGGAGATTTAGGTCATTCTTCTTGTCTTGTTAACCAAGGTTGAGCAGGGCCTATTGCACGCTTCTACCGTGGAAAATGCCCCCGGATGCAAACGATCCGGCCGCGCGACTTCATGACGCTCATCGCACTCCGCTCACGATGCACGATTGTCCCGAAACCACACAATGGTTGGGTGGTAGCCATTTTCAGGCAATTGCATAACTCTATGGCCCCCTTTACTTTTTTTCCAAGGAACACGTAAAAAGGGACCATCATGAAGCGTTTACTTCTTTCGACAATGGCATTCGTATCTGCATTTGCGATGGCCCCAGCGGCTCACGCAGTTAACTTCACTCCGAACGACCCGGAGTTCACCGTCAGCGGCGATATAAAGAATGGTACCGTTTCGGCAGATTTCGGCCGGGCGGGCATTAAGCGTGGTGCATTCACGGATACTTTCAATTTCATCATCGATCAGGCCGGTCTGGCTAGCGGTACGCTCAGCACGAGCACGACGCGGTTCTTCAGCCCGACCGATCTTGATATCCTGTCGGTGTTCATCAATGGTTTCGCAGCATCGAAGACTGTTGTCGGCAAGGCCGAGTTTTTCGAGATCAACAACGTGGCGATCGCAAAAGGTGCGACGAACCAGATCGTCGTGAACGGCCTCTCGCGTGGTAACGGTTCCTATGCCGGCACCGCGACCTTTGAGCCGACGGCAGCAGTTCCCGAGGCCGGTACCTGGGCAATCATGCTGTTCGGTATCGGCGGTATCGGCTCATCGATGCGCGTTCGTCGTCGCCAGGCGAAGATCGCATTCGCCTAAGCACATTTCACAGCCGGTCCCAGTGTCCGGCCGTGTGAAGGCAGCCGTCAACCTTTCGAGGTTGGCGGCTGTTTTCATTTGAATCCAGCGCGATTGCGGCTGCGGAGGGATTGATGCGGCGCGACGACCGCCGTTGACCGACACCGAAGCGTACGGTCAGGCGCGAACTGGTCGAAGTCGACTTCCTTATGCCGTCCACAGCCACGGATCAGATCCGTGGTCCGGATACCCAGGGGCGGCATGGGTCGGGTTTAAGTGGTCAAACGTCGACGGAGTGACAATGCAGAAAATCCAATAAGAGCCGCGCTCATTGAGACCGTCAACGGTCGCGTAGACACACCAGCGGTCCGCCTAACCCTGCGCTGTCTCTGACATCACTGCCCCGAGCGCTGGCCCCTCGTGATCTTTTGGGAGGCCGCGCCGCAGGATAGCGAAATCGGTCGGTGCCAGAGCGTGACGGCCCCATTCAACAGCATTGTGCGGCAGCTGCGTCGATCCGGCGCATATACCGTAGTCGGCAATGCGCGGGCAGCATTGGCATCAAGAATTTTCAGTTAATCCACTTTAACCGCGTGGATTTGCAATTACTAAACAAATTCAATGCATAAATCCCCTTGTCGAAAGACAAGCACTTTCAAATTTGGGGGTTCAAATGCGCTACTGGCCAATCGGCAAGCCCATTCGGGGTTAACTTTGCCATCAGCTTGGGGGTCACTATTGGCAACATTGCCGCATACTGCAGGATGCAAAGCAATGCATTACTATGCCAATGATGACCCTTACAACGGCTGAAGTTAAAAATGCCCGGCTTTCCGAGCCGGGCATTTTTTGTGTTCACGACCGCGTCATATCCTTTGCCGGAATCTCATCGGTGCATGTGCGAAAAAGCAAGGCCAAGGGGTTTCACTGCTTTTTGCATAGCTGTGTTCGCAGTCTTAAACCGCCCGCCTATCAGATAGCCAATTAAAGGCCTGCGTTACGCCGAACTTCTGCGACGGCCCTTCGTTGATCGCATCGACTTTCCGAACGAGGACACGAGCAAGAGCAACCGGCGCATGCTGTGCGCGCCTGGCGTAGCGATCGAGCTGCGCTTCGAGCCGAGCAACCCGTTCGACAATAACGCGGTCGCCATCTTCAGCGAGCGCGGCACGCAGCTGGGCTACGTCAGCGCCGAGCGGGCGTCGTTGATCGGCAAGCGGATAGCGGAAGGCGAGGCGATCGCCGTCTTTCAGACGATGCACGGAAGCAGGGTGCTTACCCTGCCCGACCCGGTCCCCGATGCTCCAAAGCGCCCACCTCCCCGCCAGGCTCGGTCGGCGCAGCAACCGGTCCACGATCCCCACGCCTTTTAACCTGACAAGGAAGACGCCGAACTCGGCGCGTAACATCGGGCTTGCGGCCCGGTCTGACCAATATGAAGCTTAGCAAGGTCGTTCCGTACTATGATCGACTGCCAGGGCAAACGCTGGGGCTGACGAACGCAATACGATCGCTAAGGCGCGCGAAGATAGATTTGGGAAACGAGACGCCTTCACAGCAATGCGTGCCGCACTGCTCGAGATGGTGCCTGAATCGCACTCTGGTTACCGAACTTCCGATCCAGCTGAACTGTCCGCAGACACTGCAAACACGTTCCACCCTGGCAAGATAGCGCCATTGGCCGCGCAAGAGCGGTATGCGCCATTCTCGGCATGGTGAAGTGCATCGGCTAAGAAAGAGGCCACAAGCGGATTGTTAGTTACGTCGGCGACGTGAAGCGCCCAAGCGATCGCGGAACGCAAGATTTCTGCGTCGTGTCCAAAGGGCGTGTTCATGGCGCGGTTTGTTACAAAGCGAATGCTTGGGAGCCAAGCTCGCGTTCGGCATACAAGGTTAAGATTAACCTAGGTTACTTTCCATCAAAACCCAAGCCAGCCTGACTGAACCCGCTGCCAACTATACTTGTGAGCAAGGATCTGAATGGGGCACCTGACCGATCGCGTCACGCTGTTGCCGGCGTGCCGAGGTGCACCCGGCGAGCAGCTGATCGGATAGGACTGATGCCGCTTCGATGTCGAGCGTGACAGCAACGCCCGGCCCATCAATCAGCACCCTCCCCTCGTTTGCTGAGACGTTCACAATGTCCGGACGCAAGGTACGCAGCATGCCAATTCTCCCGTAGAACAATCAGCGACCAGTGGCGGCACATCGTTCCGGGTATTGATCCACGGCAGGACGATACTCAGTGACCGAGATCGCTCGCCTCGTGTTGAGGGAGGCGGTGAGTTTGGAGCGGAGCAGCGCGCTAGTTAGGTCAGAAAACGTCAGTCCCAGTGACGCTCTTGCATACGAAGGTCGATCGTATACTTTCGGTCGAATTGCAGGAGTCGAACGATGAAATATCGCGTTGCAGTTGCGCTGATCCTCACTCCCATTGGCGTAGAGGCGCAAACGTCAGAAGCCCCTGCCAAGGCCGTAGAGGCGCAAGCCAAAGAGAAGAAGATCTGCCGGTCAATGACGCCGACGGGCTCCTTCATGGCCACGCGCGTCTGCAATTCGGCTGCAGCGTGGCGCAAATTTGATGGGATTACTGCTGACGGCGCGCAGCAGACCCGGGATGTGTATCGAATGACCACGACCGGCGTTCCGCACTGAGTTAGATGCAGCGGCGATCTCCTGCAATGCCCGCCGCCTGGCAGTGGAATCGGATGCCGCAATCTGATTGAGCGCCGAAAGAAGCCGCTCATTGCGCGCGCACAACGCCGCTTTCGTCATGCTGGCACGAAGCGGCGGCTTCCCGACAGTTCGGCCGCGCACAACCATGTCAGTCATGTTTTCCTCGTGGGTTCCCGCCACCAAATGCGCAGGGTTGCAGCAGATCGCGCGGTCGCAGGTGTGACGGATGACGCGTTCGCCTGGGTCTTCGCCGTTAACTATTGCCGACGCCACCCGGTTTGATCGGCGGATCCTGCCGCCTCCCACCGTCGTCTGACCGTACAGCCCTTTACCGCCGCGGCATGCTGTCCAATCCCAACACTCGCCTTCACCGCGGCGGGCGACGTTAGACCAGAACCGGGCAATGATAGCCGGCCCCCGGATTGGATCCGCGAGGTAAGGCCATATAGGCTTGATCCCGAACCGGGGCTTAAACGGCGCCGTCGCGGCTATCTCGACGCTCATGAAATACACCCCACTGCACGTGGGGGTTTCTTGGGGGTATAATGCCCGCCGCCACGGGCTTTGTAAGGGCGTCAGTTCGATAGTTGCCGGGCCCACCAATTTCCAAAATCACAGCCTCCATATCGCCGCAATAAGTCGCAGCAATGCGCCACATCTCCGCGTTTTTCTTGTCAGGCGTTTCATAACTATTCGTCGCAGATCAGGCATTCCGGGGGCGGCTCAGGGGGTATTTCGGATTACCCTCGCCTACTATCCCCGCAGAGCCATCCGAGCATGCAGCTGGCGATTTCCAAACCTTCCGGCCACAGCCGCACCTGATGCGCGACAACGCCTTGTCTCGCGCGAGCTGACAGGATCCGTAGGCTCTCCCGGTGACCAAGGATCGCGCGCGCCCAGTGCCCGCTCGTCGGCGTTGAGGACGATCGCGCGGTGGCGGCGTTCCTCCGCTGGCAGGCGTCGCGGCGGACCGCGCGTGACGGACTGGTTCAGCTAGGCGGCGTTTCGCCCTATCATCGTAGGGAGGCTAGCGAGGCTCCTGCCTGCTCTTTCGCGTGCTCGGGCAGTCGATCTTGTGGGGATTACATTCTTATTGAACGCATCCGGGCAGCGAATCAGGATCGCACCTGAACTCCGTAGTTCCATTTTTGTTCTCAATCAGTTTGCAACTACCCGCCATCTGCGAGCGCAGAAAGATTAGGACAATCAAGCAGCTCGGGGGGCCTGGACGTCACCCGGTGGCCAGCGTAGCCCATCATCAAATAAATCACGGTTGGGTCACTCTTCATGTCTTGTTAACCATAAGGAAACAGGACTTATTGCGCGCTTCGACGGTGCGAAACGCGCCGCGGAGCAGAGGGTGTTTCAATGGTAATGATCCTGGTGGGCTGGGCCGGCTCTTCCGTCGCAGCGTTTCTCGTTCTCGGGTACGCCGCTCACAAGCTCAAACACGTATGAAGCGGGGACCGGGCTAGGATCCACACGCGTTCTATCCAGACGAGGACGGGCTCGACCGGGGAGCCGACCGCGCGCGTCGAGCGACTGACGACGGCCCGACCTGCACCTACCGAGCAGTTGATCGGAAGAAACGGACGCCGCCTCTATGCCGCGCGTGGCGGCCCAGCAGGGCCCGTCGATCGGCACCTTCCCCTCCTTCGCCGAAACGTTCAGAGCTTCAGACTGCAACTTCGACTGCATGGCCAAACGCGATGCGATTTCTGGTCATCGATCACGATCATGCGTGTCCGATGGCGCTTCTCATCCGTAGATCATGAGGCGCGGCGACCGCCTGTTGCGACACCGCATCCGTCACGATCGGGCCGGAGAACTTCCGTCGGGAAGTGGAGCACCTGCACCTTTCCCGATCGGTAGGGGAACCTGGACCACTTCCGCGGCTTGCTCAGGGAAATTCGCATCAAATTCGACGAATCCAAGGATATGCGGAGGTCTCCTATAATCCAATTGGAGTAGTGCGTCTTAAGCCATTAGGATTATCGTCGAGAATTCCGGAGTATGATAAGGAAAGAATGGCGACGCTGGTTGCCGACTTTCGAGGATAGTCCCATGATAAACAAGGCAATCATAGTCGGAATGCTTGGATTGACGGCAATTTGTGCGACACCCGCTGCAGCTGTATCAATCATGGATCCGACCGACGACTTCATTCCGTCATATACTGCGGGTCCGCGTTTTGCAGATCTCGACGTCACAGGCCTCTCGGTCAATTACGACAGTATGTCGCAATTCTTCACGCTAGGCGCCACTTTCGCCGGGGATATCGATCCGCAGACGGCGGGTCTGTACATTTTCGGCGTCAACACCGGTACAGGCATCGCCAGGCCTTTTGCCTCGATCGGTCAACCCGATGTGATCTTCAATCAGGCCATCGTGATACAGAAGAACGGCACCGGATCGGTCGGTCCAAACGCCTTGGACCCAACTGGTATTTCCATCGCTGGAAACATGCTGACAGCGCGGGTTCCGCTCGCCTTGCTGCCGAGCACGGGCTTTGGGCCAACGCAATATGGGTTTAATCTCTGGCCCCGAAACGGTGTGGGTAACGTCAACCAGATTACAGATTTTGCACCTGAGAATGCGACCGTTTCGATCGGCGCGGTTCCAGAGCCGGCAACGTGGCTCATGATGCTCGTCGGCTTCGGGGGAGTTGGCTTCAGCCTCCGCCGGCGCATCGGGAAAGTCGTCACAGGTACTGTTTACGCCTGATCTCGATGGCAATTCATCCCAGATAGAGCCGCCGCCCTTCAATGGTCGGCGGCTTTTCGGTCCAGCGTCATCTGCGTCTGATTTCTGACCCCAGAATGAGGGCGTCGAGGATCCTGCAGCTTGCTGAACTATGTAATCGCCGAAGGGGTGCCTAGTGCGACAATATGCTCGACGGCGTCCTCGGTAATTTCCTGGGCACCCTCCAGCCCGAATTCGCCGAGATAGGACCAGGCGACCCACCCGACATATCTCGGCAGGCCCGGAATGGCGAGGCCGACGGATCGGCCGATCGTCACGCCATAATCCGCTTTCACCCGAAAACCACGCGTGGAGACGCCCGTCACGGTCGCGGGTATCATTTCGCCCAGAGGGGTGATCAGAAGCGCCCCCAGGTTGACGAGATGCCGGGATGCGCAACGACGTTCGATCAGCGCCGGAGAGATATCGCTCGCGATTTTGCGATACATATTCATCTTGAGGCTCGTCCGGGCAGTCTGCGTCGTTGCGGACACGTGGCCATCACGGTCGCTGGCTTTGCATCGAAGACTGGACTTCCTTATCGCCTTCGCGATCGACGTCGGCCTGCTTGCTTATGGCGTGGACAATCGCCTCTGCTTCTTTCTTCAACGCGATGATCCGCGCCCTGTCGTCGTCCGTGATGAAGTCACGGGGTTTTTCATCGAAGACGCACAGCGCCCCGAGTACGGTGCCGTCTTCGTCGCGTAGCGGCGCACCAATATAGAATTGAATGCCCTCGATCGTGTCGACGAAGGGGTTGCCGGCGAAACGCTCGTCTGCGCCGGCGTCCGGAACGATCGTCAGTTCGTCGGGGGATAGAATGGCATGCGCACAGAAGGACGTAGACCTCTTATAGATGCCGGCCTCGAAACCCGCTGCGGACAATACGTAAGTCGAGTCCTGATAGACGATGGTGATGGCGGCGGACTTTGCTTTCAGGGTATCGCGGACAGCATCCAAGATCGGCCGGAATCTGCCGACATGCGGACTTGCGATGAGATTGCTTGTCGCAATGGCCCTTTCGCGCTCGCGTTCATTTTCCGGCTTATCCGCCATGATGTAGAACGAGATCGACATATCATATCCTAGCCCTATGTGCCCAATCGAGCAGATAGGGAGCCTAAGCATCCGTTTGCCCGGCCTGTGACGATATAAAGCAATAGCTAACAAAGGGTTGGCATCACCGCCCGCCCTATCGAACGGCACCCTCCCCTTGTCTCCCCCGCAGTTTCAGCGGGCGATCCAGGCGGTGATTCCGGCGAGGCTGCGGAAGTCGTCGACTGCGCGGACGTCGAGCGTGGGATAGGCGGCGCGGACCATGTCGGCGAGCGCGGTGCCGGGGCCGAGTTCGAGCAGACGGTCGACGCCGCGTTCGACGAGTGCCTCGAGCGTGGCGGCCCAGTCGATCGTCGTGTCGATCTGGGCCGCAAGTCCTGCGATGCCGGCGGCGCCGCGGACGATCGTGGCATCGGTTGCGCCGATCAGCGTCCGACCCCGGATTGGCCGTGCGGGCTGGGCTTCGAGCAGCGCGGCGTGGAACGGCGCGACGGCGGCGGACAGGCGGCGGGTGTGCGACGCGACGCGGACCGCGATCGGGCGAGCGGACGCTGCGCCCTGTGCCAACGCCGCGTCGCAACAGGCGGCGACCTGCGCGCGGGTGCCGCCGATCACGAACAGCAAGCCGGGATTGACGATCGCGATGCCGCAGTCGAACCGTGCGACCAGCGCCTCGACCGCGTCGCGCGGCAGGCCGCGGACGAAGCCGAGGCCATCCTCCGCGCCCCCTGCCGCGTCCATCGCCGCCGCTCGCGCCGCGGTGAGCCGCAGCGTGGCGGCGGGCGACCACCGGCCGGCAATGCCCCAGGCGGTCATCTCGCCGACGCTATAGCCCGCGACCAGCGCCGGACCGATCGGTTCGAGACACGCCGCCGCCGTCAGCCCGCGCGCGACGCACAGGATCTGGCTCGTCGCATTGGCGTGGAGCCGGTCGTCCGCGGCGGTCCGGACGAGCTGATGGACGTCCTGTCCGAGGATCGCGGTGGCCTCGGCAAGGATCGGTGCGGCGGCGGGATGGTCGACGAACAGGCCGAACATCGCGCGGTCCTGCCGCCCCTGCCCCGAACAGAGCAGCGCGAGCGTCACGAGTCGTGCGCCGCAACGAAGAACGTCATCGCCAGCAGGTCCGCACAGCCCCCGGGACTGAGCCGCCGGGCGACGAAGCGGTGATGGACCGCGATCGCGCGCGCGCGCCAGTCCGCCACGGCGATGCCTCCGGTCGCGAGGAAGGCGCGGGCCTCGTCTTGCGCGAAGGCCAGACCCGCGGGGCCGCCGCGATAGAGGAGATTGGTGTCCGCGACGGCGACGATCAGCGTCATCAGGACCTGCACCGCCTGCGCGTTCCGGTCGTCGGGCCGCAGGCGCTGCGCGGCTGCGAGCGCGGGCAAGGCGGTGGCGTAGAGCGCGGGAAAGCCGGCCGCGGCCTCGGCCCGTGCGCCGCCCGCGGCATGGCGGCGCGCGACCATGGTGCCATGGCTGTGCAGCGTGACGGGCCCGCGCAGGATCTCCGCGCCCCAGTGCTGCGCGACGATCGTCCCGAGCGGCGCGGCGATGCCATAGCGCGCGCGGAACCCCGTAGCGGCGCAGAGCAGGCCCATGCCGAAGATCGCGCCGCGGTGCGTGTTCACGCCGCCCGTCGCGACCATCATCGCCGCCTCCGCCGCGATTCCGATCGCGCGCAGGCGGTCCATCCCTGCCCCCGCAGCCCCCGCCTGGGCCAGCGCGGCGAGATAGGGTGCGAGTGCGTCGGCGCTGCGGTTCATCATCGCCGCATCCATGTCGTCATGCGCACCCGGATCCACCGGGCTGACGAGGCCGGGCTTGGGATAGGTCGCGATCTCACGCCTGAGGCACAGAGCGGCGGCGTGGCCGATCGCGTCGGCGTCGACCGCGGGCGTTGAAACGACGAGCGCGGTCATGCGAACATTTCCGCGCGTGGGGTCACGCCGTTCGCGTGCAGCGCCTTGACGAGCAGCTCGGGAGCGTCCGACGCCCATTCGCGCCACTGGACCGCTCGTCCCTGCGGCGTCAGCAATTCGCCGTCGATCCGCATCGGTGCGGTCGCGTCGACGACCATGAGCGTAAGGGCGAATGACGTCGCGGCGTGCTCGTCCGCCACCTCCCAGAGCAGGTCGAGATCCGAGCCTGGCGACAAATAGTTCAGGTGAGTCAGATGAGCCCAGGCGAGGCTGCCGAAACAGCGCGTGTCCGGGTCGAGCCCGACGAGCGCGGCGATGCTGGCTTGCCAGGTCGGAGGTGCCGCCGCCGCCGCATCGCGGAGCAGCGGCGGCGGAGCATCGGCCCGGATGGAATCGGGAGGCACGGCGAAGGCGAGCCGCTGCTTGCCGATCGACGGCGGCAGCGGCAGCCCGAGCGGGACCAGGCACGGCAGTTCGCCGACGACCGGCCGCCGCGCGATCAGCGGGCGATCGTCCTTGGCCCAATCGGCCAGCAGCGCCGGGGCGTTGGCGAGCCCGTGCGCGGCGAGGATGGCGGGCCAGCGCTGCGGGTCGATCCAGACCAGCCGGTGTCGGTCGAACCGCATCAGCGCCGCGCCGCCGCGTCCACCTCGTCCGCGATCGCCGCGGCCTTGGGCCGGCCCTTGCGCTCGGCCCCGAGCGTCGCGCGCGCATCGTGATCGCGCGTCGCGGCGAGCAGCGTCGCGAGCTGATCGGCGAGGCTGCGCTGCGGATCCCAGACTTCGGCGACCCCGCCGACGCTGACCAGATTGTCGAGGCCGGGGGCGAAGACCGGGGTGGTCTTGGCCTTGTCCTCGAGCAGATCGATCGACAGCTTGGTGACGCGCGCCATCGAGGCGAGGTCCATCACTTCGGGATGCGCGCCGGGCAGCGCGACGAGCGTGTCGCAGGCGAGCGCGGTGGCGATGAACGCGCCGGCCGCGCTGCCGCCATAGAGCAGGCCGATCGTGCGGTGGCCACGCGCCTCGGCGAGCAGCAGCGACTTGGCGAGGTGCGCGAGATATTCGCTGAGGCCGAGCAGTTCGTCACGCCGGCTCATCCGCTGGCTCGCGCTGTCGACGAGAAAGAGGATCGGCGCGTCGTCGTCGCTGCGCGCGATCGCGAGCACCGCGGCGGACAGGCGGATCGCCTGGTCGATGCCGATCGGCGCGCGCGCGGTGGCGCCGATGACATGCACGACCCGTCCGTCGGGCGATGTGCCGCGACCGAACAGCAGGTCGCCCTCCGCGGTGACATCATGGCCGGCCGGAAACAGCGAATCGAGGATCTCAACGGGCGTCATCGGCGCTCTCCCGGTATTGGGCGGCAAGGGTCGCGAAGGCGGCGGAAGGCATGTCGGGGATCGCTTGCGGGTCATCGATGCCCAGCATGCGCCAGATGTCGGTCGCGTCGGCGGCCTCGCCGAACCGGGCGATGCGGCGTTCGAGGCGGTCCTGTTCCGCGTCCAGAGTGGCTAGGTTGAGACCGGGTCGCTCCCCTCTCCCGAACGGGACAGAGGAGGCATTCCGAACGGAACCCGCCTTGGCTGGTCGCCCGAGCGCCGCGAGCATCGCCGCGCGGAACGCCGCGGCATCGTCGTCGACGAACAGGTCCGCGCCGCCGATCAGCGTCCGGTGCTTGCCGCCCATCGTCCGCCAGACCAGCGCACGATCGCGCGAGTCGAATTCCTCGACGCCCTTGTTGGTCTCGATCACCTCGGGGCCGGTGACGCTGATCCGCCCCTGTTCGGATATGATCAGCGTCGAGCAACAGCCGGCGATCAGCCCGCCGCCGCCATAGCAGCCCGCGCGGCCGCCGATCAGTCCGACGACGCGCACGCCCGCGATCCGCGCTTCGGTAGCCGCGCGCATGATCTCGGCGATCGCGATCTCGCCGGCATTGGCCTCCTGCAGACGGACGCCGCCGGTGTCGAACGCGATCACGACGTTGCGGGTGAGGGCTTTGGCGGCGCGGAGCAGCCCGGTCAGCTTGGCGCCGTGAACCTCGCCGAACGCGCCGCCCATGAAGCGGCCCTCCTGCGCGGCGATCAGGATCGGCGTGCCGTCGACGGTCGCGGCGCCGACGACGATGCCGTCGTCAAACTGCGCGGGCAGGTCGAAGATGCCAAGATGCGGGCTGGTCTCGCGCCGCTCTGGGCCGACATATTCGGTGAAGCTGCCGGTATCGACCAGCGCCGCGATCCGCTCGCGCGCGCCCGCCTCGTACCAGCTCTGATGAAGGTTGCTCATGCTTCGGGCTCCTCGATCATGCGGACGGCCTGGGCGAGGCGCAGCGACACGGTATCGGGTCGTGCGCCGCCATCGTTGATCGCGATCCGCAGGCCACCGGCGGCGCGCCGGCCGACGAAATCGGCGACGACCGCGTCCCAGAGGTCGCGAAAGCCGTGCGCCGCGGTGCTGATCTCGATCGCGCACCGATCGGCCGCGTCGCCGCGCTCGACCAGCACTTCCAGATTGCCCGACGCGACCACGCCGACCAGCGCCAACGCGCGCGTGCCGCCCGCCGGGACGGGCGCGGCTATATCGAAATGCAGGATTTCCATGCTTCTATCCCCTACCAGTTCCGGAACCGGCTCGGCGGCCGGTAGAGCCCGCCCGAGGCGAGCATCAGGTCCTTGATCGAACGCGCGGCCAGCATGTTGCGGTTCGCGTCGAGCGGGTCGATGCCGAGATCCTCGGGCCGCTGGATGATCTTCCGCTCGCGCAGCCGTTCGACCATCGCCCTGTCGCGGCCGCGGCCGATCTCGGTAAAGCCCGCGACGCCGCGGATCGCCTGTTCGCGCTCGTCCGCAGTGCGGCAGAGCAGCAGGTTGGCGATGCCCTCCTCGGTGACGATGTGCGTCGTGTCGTCGGCATAGACCATGATTGGTGCGAGATCGAGATCGAGCTTTTCCGCGAGTTCGAGCGCGCCGAGCTTTTCGACGAACAGCGGCGCATTGCCCTCGCCGAACGTCTCGCCGATCTGGACGACGAGTTTGCGGCCGCGCCGCAGCGGTGCCGCGGTATCGGGATCCGCCTCCGCGCCGGCCTGCAACCAGGGTGCGCTGGGATGACGCCGGCCACGCGCGTCCGACCCCATGTTGGGCGCGCCGCCAAAGCCGGCGATGCGGTTCGCGGTGATCGTCGAGCTGTGCCCGGCGAGGTCGATCTGCAGCGTCGAGCCGATGAACATGTCGCAGGCATACAGCCCCGCGGTCTGGCTGAACGCGCGGTTCGAGCGGAGCGAGCCGTCGGGGCCGGTGAAGAAAATGTCGGGCCGCGCGGCGAGATAATCCTCCATGCCGACTTCGGAGCCGAAGCAATGAACCTGCTCGACCCACCCCGCCTCGATCGCGGGAATCAGCGTCGGGTGCGGGTTGAGCGCCCAGTGCGTGCAGATCTTGCCCTTCAGCCCGAGCTTCTCGCCATAGGTCGGCAGCAGCAGCTCGATCGCCGCGGTGTTGAAGCCGATGCCGTGATTCAGCCGGCGCACCCCGTAAGGCTGATAGAGCCCCTTGATCGCCAGCATCGCGGTGAGGATCTGAGTCTCGGTCATCGCCGCGGGATCGCGCGTGAACAGCGGCTCGACATAGAAGGGGCGCCCTGCGTCGAGCACGAAATGGACCTGGTCGCCGGGGATGTCGACCCGCGGCAGCGTATCGACGATCTCGCCGACCTGCGCGATCACGAGGCCGCTGCCGAAGCTCGTCGCCTCGACCACGGTCGGCGTGTCCTCGGTATTGGGGCCGGTATAGAGATTGCCGTGACGATCCGCGCTGACCGCGGCGATCAGCGCGACCTGTGGCGTCAGATCGACGAAATAGCGTGCAAACAGTTCGAGATAGGTGTGGATCGCGCCGAGCTCGATCTTGCCGCCGAACAGCATCTTCGCGATCCGTGCCGATTGCGGCCCCGAATAGGAGAAGTCGAGCCGCTTCGCGATGCCGCTGTCGAAGACGTCGAGATGCTCGGGCAGGACGACGCCCGACTGGACCATGTGCAGGTCGTGGATCCGTTCGGGATCCATCGCCGCCAGCCCCCGGGCCAGCACGTCCGCCTGTTTCTGGTTGTCGCCCTCGAGGCAGACCCGGTCACCGGGCCTGAGCACCGCTTCGAGAAAGTCGACGAGCGTTTCGGGATCGACCAGCTTGCCGGTGGCAAAGCCCCGGCCCGCCGCAATCCGCTCCTCGCGCAACTGCTTGCGCGTATTCCATTGCCGCACCGCATCGCCTCCTGACGCTTATTCCGCCTCTCTTGTATTCGCTATTGCTCCAAACGCAACCCTGTGCATACTTGACGGCGTATAAGACGCCAGATCGAATACATTGAGAGGTTATGCCATGAGCGAGTCCCTACCCGTTGACGCCACAGATGCGGGACGCGGCGCATGATCGCCGGCGTAGCACTGCTCGCGATATGTACGCTGATCGGGCAAGTGCTCGGCGAAGGCCTTGGCGTGCTGCTCGGCGTGAAGGCCAATGTCGGCGGGGTCGGTATCGCGATGATCCTGCTGATCGCCGCGCGGATGTGGCTGAAGACGCGCGGCCGCTACAATGAAGGCGTATCGCGCGGGATCGGCTTCTGGGGTGCGCTGTATATCCCGATCGTCGTCGCGATGGCGGCGCAGCAGGATGTCGTCGCCGCGGTCGAGGGCGGTCCGATCGTGCTGATCGCGGGCGTCGGCGCGCTGCTGCTGTGCTTCAGTGCAGTCGCGATCATCAGCCGGCTGTCGGGCACGCCCGAGACCATGGACGAGATCGAGGCGCGTGAGACGCGTGAAGCCGAGATGGCGATCGCCGCCGGATCCCCCGCCCCGATCACCCCGCGCTAAGGACCGCACGCATGGAAATGATCACCAAGGTCCTGACCGCCAATGCGCTGCTCACCGCGTTTGCGGTCGTCGGCATCGTCATGTGGCTGTCGAACATTCTGTCCGCCAAGCTGACGATGGGCCGGGTCCATGGCTCGGCGATCGCGATCCTGATCGGCCTCGCGCTCGCCTTCTGGGGCGGGATCGCGACGGGCGGGCACAAGGGGCTCGCCGACCTGCCGATGCTCGCCGGAATCGGGCTGATGGGCGGCGCGATGCTGCGCGACTTCGCGATCGTCGCGACCGCGTGCGAGGTCGATGTCGAACAGGCTAAGAAGGCGGGTCTGATCGGCGTCGTCGCGCTGCTGCTCGGTACGATCCTGCCGTTCATCGTCGGCGCGCTGGTTGCGGCGTCGTTCGGCTATACCGATGCGGTGTCGATGACGACGATCGGCGCGGGCGCGGTCACCTATATCGTCGGGCCGGTCACGGGTGCGGCGATCGGCGCGAGCTCGCCGGTCATCGCGCTGTCGATCGCGACGGGCGTGTTCAAGGCCGTGATGGTGATGGTCGGCACGCCCTTGGTCGCCGGGCTGATCGGGCTCAACAACCCGCGCAGCGCGATGGTGTTCGGCGGGCTGATGGGGACGGTCAGCGGCGTGTCAGGCGGGCTTGCCGCGACCGATCGCCGGCTCGTGCCCTATGGCGCCTTGACCGCGACCTTCCATACCGGGCTAGGGTGCCTAGTGGCGCCGTCGATCCTCTATCTGATCGTCCGCGCGATCGTGGGGGGCTGACAGCGTGGCGGATATCGAGAGCGAAGACACGGGACTGCTGTCCGACCGGATCCGCAACGCGCTGACCGATGCGATCTCGTCCGGCGAGCTCGCGCCGGGCACGATGCTCGACGAACAGCAACTGGCCGACCGCTACGGCGCCTCGCGTACCCCGGTCCGCGAGGCGCTGCGCCAGCTCGCGACCAGCGGGATGGTCGAGGTCCGCCCGCGCCGCGGCGTCATCGTCCGTCATGTCACCGCCGAGGAGGTGATGGACATGTTCGAGACGATGGCGGAGCTCGAGGCGGTGTGCGTCCGGCTCGCCACCTACCGGATCACGCCGCTAGAACGCAGCCGTCTGCTGCGGGTGCACGAGGCGAGCGAGGCGGCGGTCGTGGCGGGTGACGTCGACGCCTATGACGCGCTCAACCGTGAGTTCCACGAGGCGATCTACCGCGCGGCGCATAATGATTTCCTGGCCGATCAGGCAATCGCGGTGCGGACGCGGCTCAACGCGTTCCGCCGGATGCAGCTACGTCAGGACCGCCGCCTCGTCAGCTCGCGCGCGGAGCATGACGCGGTGATGAGCGCGATCGCCGAGGGCGATGGCGACGAGGCGGCCCGGCGGATGCGCGCGCACATGCTCAACGCCGCGAGCGCGCTCGACAGCTATATCGCGCACCAGGACGCCGCGCACGCCAAGCCGGCGGGATGATCGCCCGGCCTGGTGGGTTCCTCCGCGTATGAGTCCTCCCTCCCCCGGAGGCATGCGGCGCCGACTGGGATATCTACCCAGTGCACTGGTCCTTTCCGATCAAGCGGCGGCTGCGCTGACGGCCTAAGGTCGCGGCGACGACCATTGAGAAAAGCAGGACGATGACGGATCAGGACGACGACCGGCCGCCGCAGCCCACAGATGCCGGCGGGGCCCCCTATTTTCACGCGCGCGCCGACTGGCACGAGCGGCGCGCCAGCGTGGCGACCGATGCCAGCACGGTGACGCTGCATCGCCGGTTCGCACGATTGTACCGGGCGCGGGCGGCCGATCCTCTAGTATATGAGTACCCGTGATTAGCGCATAAATACCAGGAACTTACGTCTCGTTTCACGCTTTATGCGTCCGATCCGCAAGCAGTTGCGCTACTGGAATGTCGGGAGCCCGATCATGAAAAGCCTGTCTGCGACGATCGCCTCGCTTGTACTGATGACGGGAGTCGTCGGCTGTGCGGCACCGGCGACACGCATATCGTCTGGGTTGCAGCGCTACGGGCTCGACGCGCCGCGCGCGGATTGCGTCGGCGAGCGGCTCCAGTCGCGCCTCTCGCTCGGGCAGCTCCAGCGGCTCGGCAAGGCGGCCGCGGCGTATCGGCAGAACGACACGACGCCGGGGGCGCTGACGCCGTCCGACCTGATCCGTGTCGCCTCCGAACTGCGCGACCCGGCGATCGCACTCGAGGTCGGCAAGGCCGCGGCGGCATGCCGTGTCCTGCCCTGAGTCGAATTGACGTTTCCCCACTTTCGAGAAGGACAAGACGATGAACAAGGACGAATTCCAGGGCGGCGCACGCTATGTCGGCGGCAAGGTCGAGAAGACGATCGGCGATACCGTCAGCAGCCGTGACTGGCAGGTCGACGGCGTCGTCGATCAGGTCGCGGGCGGCGCACAGAATCTCTACGGCCGCGCGAAGTCCGCGGTCGCCGATGCCGTCGATGGCGCCCCGGAACTCGCCGACAAGCTCGGCAGCGACGCTCGCGAGGCCGCCGACCGTGCCGGCCAGCTGGCGCGACAGGGCGCGCGAACCGTGCAGGAGTCCGTCGAGGACGCACCGTTGCTCTGGGCACTTGGCGCCGCCGCGATCGGCTATGGCCTGGCCTGGCTCGTCCACGGCCAGCGCGACTGATCCGATGACCGCCGCCCCCGCCCTCAAGTCGCTGCGCGACTCCGCCGATCTGCGCCATCTGCGCCAGATCATTGCGGGGCTCGACGAGGGCGTGATCCTGATCGATCCGGACCAGTCGATCCTGTGGGCGAACGCCGCGGCGCTCGCGATGCACGGGGTCGACGCGGTCGAGGATCTGGGGGCGACGGTCGACGCGTATCGGGCGAAGTTCCAGCTGCGCTATCGCAACAACCACCGGTTGGGCGACGATGACTATCCGATCGAGCGCGTCGTGTCGGGCGAGGCGTTTTCGCAGGTGGTGGTCGAGGTGGCGGTCGCGGGCGAGGACAGCCCGCGCTGGGTCCATCAGGTCCGCAGCCTCGTCCTGACCGATGACCAGGACGAGCCCGAATGCCTCGTGCTCGTCATCCAGGACGTCTCCGCGCAGTTCGAGGCGGAGGACCGGTTCGAGCAGTCTTTCAACGCGAACCCCGCGCCCGCGCTGATCTGCCGGCTGTGCGATCTGAAATTCGTGAAGGTCAATCAGGGTTTTCTCGACATGACCGGGCATGAGCGCGACGGGGTGCTCGCGCGCACGCTCTACGATCTCGACATCCTCGCGCATGCCGACAAGCGCGACGTGGCGAAGCAGCGGCTGTGCGAGGGGCGGACGATCCCGCAGATGGAGGCCGAACTCGACCTGCCCGAAGGCGGCACCAAGCTGGTGATCGTCGCGGGCCAGCCGATCGATCTGGCCGAGCAGGCGTGCATGCTGTTCACCTTCGCGGACCTCGAACCCCGTCGCAAGGCGGAGACAGCGCTGCGCCACAGCGAGGACCGGTTCACGCGCACCTTCTCGCTGGCGCCGGTCGCGCTGGCGATCGGCACGCGCGACGGCCACCGTCTGTGCGACGTCAACGAGGCGTTCACCGAGCTGACCAGCTATACGGCGGCGGACATCGTCGATCGGCCGCTCGGGGTCGTCGATCTGTGGGAGACCGGTGCGATCCAGCACCAGATCGAGGGCGAGATCGCCGCCGACCGGCCGATCCGCGACCGCGAGCTTCGCCTGCGGCTCAAATCGGGGCAGGTGATCGATGGGATCGTCTCAAGCGAACCGATCCAGCTCGGCGGCGAACCGTGCATGCTGTGGGCGATGCGCGACATCAGCACGCGCAAGGCATCCGAGCGCGAGCTGGTCCATGCGATCGAGGCGGTGATGCAGGATACGAGCTGGCTCAGCCGGTCGATCATGGAGAAGCTCGCACGGATCCGAACGCCGCAGGCCGATCCGGTCGGCGTCGGGCTCGACGAGTTGACCCCGCGCGAGCGCGAGGTGCTGGCGCTGATCTGTCGCGGGCTCGACGACAAGTCGATCGCACGGACGCTCGACGTCTCGGGCAACACGGTGCGCAACCATGTTGCGCGGATCTATTCGAAGATCGGGGTCAACCGCCGCAACGCCGCCGCAGCCTGGGCGCGCGCGCGCGGCTTCGACGGAGACTCGCTGCCCGCGCGTCATCCGGCCGACGCGGCAAGCAAGGAGGTCGCAGCATGACCGACGACACGACACCAGGCGGCAAGGCCGGCAGCAAGACCGGACGCGCCCGCCAGGCCAAGGGCTCCGTCCAGGAGGCGATCGGCAAGATCATCGGCGACCCCGGTGTCGAACGCAGCGGCCGCCGCGAAAGCAAGGCCGGCGCGAGGCAGGCCCAGGCCGAGCCGCATGAAGCGGACCATTCCATCGACCGCGACGGCGCCGACTGACGCCGTCGCGGGCACATTATTCAACAGGAGCATCTATGACGATCACCACGACACCCGGCGTTCTGCCGGCCGACGACCTGCGTCTTGCGAAGACGCCCAGCCGCATATCCTGGGGGGCGATCTTTGCAAGCGTCGTGCTCGCGATCGCGGTCCAGCTCGTGCTGGGTATTCTCGGCACGGGCATCGGCCTGACGCTGGTCGACCCGGTCGAGGGTACGACGCCGGGCGCTGCCGGCTTCGGCATCGGTGCCGGGCTGTACTGGATCGTCACGACGATCATCGCGCTTGGCGCGGGCGGCTATGCCGCCGCGCGTGTCGCCGGGGTTCATGACCGGTTCGACGGGCTCGTCCACGGGCTCGTGGTCTGGGGCGTGACGCTGATCCTGACGCTGTACCTGCTGACCTCGGCGGTCGGCGGGATCATCGGCGGCGCCTTCCGTACCGTCGGCTCGGTCGCGACCGCAGCCGGGACCGGGATCGGAGCTGCCGCGCCCAAGGTCGCCGACGTCGCCGGCGTCGATACGGGCGACGTCCGCGAAGAGGCGGCCGCCTATCTGTCGGACGCACCGTCGGATCCTGCACAGATGACGGCGGAGCAGGCGCAGAAGGAAGTCGCCAAGCAGCTTCCCGCGCTCGCCCGCGGCGGGCCGGACGGCGCGCGTGCCGAGAGCCGCATCGTCGACATCGTCGCCGCGCAGCGCAAGATCGCACGTCCCGAAGCCCAAGCTCAGGTGACGCGCGCCAAGGCACAGTTCGTCAAGACCAAGGACGAGACGATCGCGACCGCCAAGTCGGCGACCGACACCGCCGCCGGCGCCGCTGCGGGCACGTCGTTCATGGTGGTGATCGCGCTGCTGATCGGTGCCGCCGCCGCAGGGGCCGGCGCGACCGCCGCGACGCGCCGCCGCATCTGATCGCGATCAACCGATCCTATCTCGGGCGCTGCCGGATCCTCCGGCGGCGCCTTTTTTTTGGCCGGTGTTCCGCGGTGTCATCGCCCCGGCCGCGGAATTGATTCCGATAGCGGAATGGTTGCGGCCCCCCGACCGCGCCAGGCTTTGTCCCTCTCGAGAAGCCAGCAGTTTCGAAGGTCGTCGACGTGCCCGCCGGGGCCGTCGTCACCGCCGCGCTGCTGACCCGCACAGGAGGATGAAGCATGGACGTACACGTCATCTCGAAGGCAACCGGGGCCGTCACGCGCGTATCGGGAGAGGCCGTCAGCCTCGATGCGCCGAGCGTCGTCCGGCTCGATCTTGCCCGCTCCGAAGTCGCGGGGTTCGAGCGCGAGGGCAATGCGCTCATCGTCCGCCTGACCAATGGCGACCATGTCGAGGTCGCCAATTTCCATCCTGAAGATGCCGGGGTCGCACCGCATGATCTCGTCCTGAACGAACCCGGCGGCACCATGTGGCAGGCGCGCGTCGCGCCGGGCGCGCCGCGCTTCGTCCCGCTCGAGGATCCCGAGGATCTGGTCGCGGCGGCGGGCGGCGGTGGTGGCGCCTCGCTCGCGCTGCCCGCGGCCCTGCTGGGCGGGGTGGTCGCGGCAGGCGGCGCGGCGGCGGCACTGGGCGGCGGCGGCGGCTCGGATACCCCCGCGACCCAACCCGATCCGGCCACCCCGCCCGTCACGCCCCCCCCTGTGACGACCCCGCCCGTCATCACCCCGCCCGACACAACACCCCCCGCCGCTCCGAGCGTCACGATCGCAGGTGACGGCACGGCCGTCACCGGGCTCGGCGAGGCCGGCGCGACAGTCACTGTGCGCGATCCCGCGGGCACGGTAATCGGCAGCGTCGTCGTCGCGGCGGACGGCGGCTTCACGGCACCGCTGTCGCCAGCGCAGGCCAATGGTGGAAATCTTGCCGTCACGCAGACCGATGCTGCCGGTAACATATCCACCGCCGTGCAGATCACAGCGCCCGATACCACAGCTCCCGGCGCGCCCGAGGCGGCGATCGACGCTGGTGGCGCGATCGTCACCGGGCGCGGTGAAGCGGGTGCGACCGTCACGGTGCGTGATGCTGCTGGCATTGTGATCGCCAGCGTCGTCGTGGCAGCGGACGGCAGCTTCGCTGCGCCACTGTCACCGGCGCAAGCTAATGGCGGCAGCCTTGCCGTCACGCAGACCGATGCAGCGGGCAATGTCTCCCCCGCCGTACAAGTCGCTGCGCCCGATACCACCGCACCCGCCGCACCCGAGGCGGCGATCGACGCTGGTGGTGCGACGATCACCGGTCGGGGCGAGGCGGGCGCGACCGTTACGGTGCGTGATGCTGCCGGCACCGTAATCGGGACCGTTGTCGTGGCGGCGGACGGCAGCTTCAATGCCTCGCTGTCGCCCGCGCAGGCGAATGGCGGCAGCCTCGCCATCACGCAGACCGACGTTGCCGGCAATGTCTCCCCCGCCGTGCAGGTCGCTGCGCCCGATACCACCGCACCTAGAGCCCCCGAGGCGGCGATCGACGCTGGTGGTGCGACCGTCACCGGTCGGGGCGAAGCTGGTGCCACCGTCACGGTCCGCGACGCTGCGGGCATTGTAATCGCCAGCGTCGTGGTGGCGGCGGACGGCGGCTTTACGACGCCGCTGTCGCCCGCGCAGGCGAGTGGCGGCAGCCTCGCCGTCACACAGACCGATGCTGCGGGTAATGTCTCCGCTGCGGTGCAGATCGCGTCGCCCGACCTCACCGCGCCGGTGACCCCCGCCGCGGCGGTGAACGGCGACGGGACGCTGCTCAGCGGCACGGGCGAGCCGGGCGCGCGGGTGACGGTGACCGACGCCAATGGCGTGGTGATCGGCACCGCGACCGCCGGGACGGACGGCGCCTTTGCGGTGCCGCTGTCGCCGGCGCAGACCAATGGCGAGACGCTGGGCGTCAGCCAGGCGGATGCGGCGGGCAATGCCTCGCCCGTGGTCGGGGTCGTTGCGCCCGACCTCACCGCGCCGGCAACACCGACGATCGCGCTCGACGGCACCGGCACGATCGCGACCGGCACGGGCGAGCCGGGTGCGACCGTCACCATCACCGGCGAGGGCGGCATTGTGCTCGGAAGCGGAAGCGTCGACGCCGGCGGACGCTATGAAATCACGCTGCGATCGCCGCAGACCGATGGTGAGCGGGTCGAGGCGGTCCAGAGCGACGCCGTGGGCAATGTGTCGGGCAATGCGAGCACGATCGCGCCCGACTTCACAGCGCCGGCGCAGCCGGTCGCCGCGATCAACGGGGACGGTACGCTGGTGACGGGGACGGGCGAACCCGGCGCGCAGATCCTGGTCCGCGACCTTGCCGGCACCACGATCGGCACCGCGCAGGTCGGGGTCGACGGGCAATATAGCGTGCTGCTCGACCCGGCACAGGCGAATGGCCAACGGCTCGCGGTGATCCAGACGGACGCCGCAGGCAATGCTGCATCCCCACTGTCGCTGATCGCCCCCGACGTGACCGCGCCGGCTGCCCCGGCCGCCGCGCTCGATGCGACGGGGACGATCGTGAGCGGCAGCGGCGAGCCCGGCGCCCGGATCTCGGTCCGCGACGCGAACGATACCGAGATCGGCGCGGCGATCGTCGATGCGCGCGGCAATTACGATGTCGTGCTAATCCCGCCGCAGATCGACAGCCAGCTGATCTCGGTCGTGCAGGCGGATGCCGCGGGCAATGTCTCGACCGCCACCGCGCTGATCGCACCCGACCAGACTGCGCCGGCCGCGCCGACTGCGACGGTCGCCGCCGATGGCGCAAGCCTGACCGGAACCGGAGAAGCGGGTGCGACGCTGACGGTGCGCAGCCCGGTCGGGGCGGTGATCGGCACGGTCATCGTCGCGGGCGATGGCAGTTATACCGTCACGCTGACTCCGCCGCAGATCGACGGGGAGACGCTGAGCGTGCGGCAGGTCGATGCCGCGAGCAATGCCTCGCCCGAGGCGACCGCCGTCGCGCCCGATCTGGTCGCCGATCTCGGCCCCGATGCACCGACCGCGACGATCACCATCGACGGCAGCGCCGTGACGGGGAGCGCGGTAGCGGGCGCGACGGTCACGCTGTTCGATGCCGATGGCGTGGTGATCGCGACGGGTCTCGCCGCGGGCGACGGACAATATAGCATCGCGCTCGTCCCTGCGCTGCGTGACGGCGAGACGATCCGCGTGACGCAAACCGACGGCGACGGCAATGTCTCGCCCCCCGCGACCGCGATCGCCCCCGACCTGACCGCGCCCGACGCCCCCAGCGCGGTGCTCGACCAGACGGGCACGGCCCTGACCGGGACGGGCGACGCCGGCGCGGCGATCACGGTGCGCGATGCCGACGGCACCGTGATCGGCACCGCGACAGCGAACGCCGCCGGGGCGTTTGCGGTGATCCTTGATCCTGCGCAGCGCGATGGCGGGACGCTCGCGGTGACGCAGGCGGACGCCGCGGGCAATGTCTCGGCGCCTGCGCTGGTCGCGGTGCCCGATGTCACCGCCCCTGCAGCGCCGACGGCGATCGTCGAGGGCGATGGCAGCCTGCTCGTCGGCACGGGCGAGGCCGGTACGATCGTCACCGTGCGCGATCCATCCGGCACCGCGATCGGTACCGCGACCGTCGCCGCCGATGGCGGTTTTCGTATCGTGCTCGACCCCGTCCAGGCGGATGGCGTGACGCTGAGCGTGACGCTGACCGACGGGGCGGGCAATGTGTCCGCACCCGCCACCGCGATCGCCCCCGACATCACCGCGCCGGGCGTGCCGACCGCGACGATCAGCGGGGACGGTTCGGTCGTCACCGGATCAGGCCAGGTCGGCGCCACCGTGACCGTCACCGCTCCCGGCGGAGCGACGCTTGGGACCGCCATCGTCGCCGTTGACGGCGCCTATGCCGTCGCGCTTACCCCCCCGCAGCGCGACGGCGAGGCGCTGTCGGTCGTCCAGGCCGACCGCGCGGGGAATGTCTCGGCCCCGGTGGGTCTGCTGGCCCCCGATACCACCGCACCCGACGCGCCCGCCGCGACGATCAGCGGCGATGGCAGTATCGCGACCGGTACCGGCGCGCCTGGTGCGACGATCAGCGTCACCAACGCAGCGGGCATCGTGATCGGTACCGCGATCGTCGCGGAGGACCGGAGCTATGCCGCAACGCTGACCCCGGCGCAGGCCAATGGCGAGAGGCTCGGCGTGACGCAGGCCGACGCGGCGGGCAATGTCTCCGTGTCGACCGGCGTGACCGCCCCGGACATCACCGCGCCGCCTGCGCCCGTCGCGATGCTCGACGCGAGCGGATCGGTCGTCATGGGCACCGGCGAGCCCGGCGCGACGCTGACGGTCCGCGATGCTTTTGGTACGCCGCTGGGAACCGCGATCGTCACTGCGCAGGGCGATTATAGTGTCACGCTCGCGACCCCGCAGATCGACCGTCAGGCACTGAGCGTGGCGCAGGCCGATGCCGCGGGCAATCCGTCGCCCGCGACCACGCTGACCGCGCCCGACCTGACCGCGCCGGCCGCGCCGCTGGCCACCGTCGCGCCTGATGGACTCACGCTCACCGGTACGGGCGAGGCGGGAGCGACGGTGACCGTCCGCGATCCGCTGGGCCGCGTGCTGGGTCAGGCCGTCGTCCAGGGCGACGGCACCTATACGGTGCCGCTCTTTCCGGCGCAGACCAACGGCGAAGTGCTGGGGGTCGACCAGCGGGACGCGGCCGGCAACGGCTCGCCCATCGTGACCGCGACCGCACCGGACCTCGTCGCGGACACCACGCCCGATGCGCCGAGCGCCGCGGTCGACCCGGATGGCGCTGCGGTGGCGGGGATGGCGAATGCCAGTGCTGCGGTCACCGTCTATGATGCGGTCGGGACGATCATCGGCACCGGCGTCGCCGGTCCGGACGGAAGCTATCGGATCGCGCTCGTCCCCGCCCGGATCGACGGCGAGACGGTCCGCGTCACGCAGACCGACGCGGACGGCGACGTCTCGCCGCCCGCCACCGCGGTCGCGCCCGACCTGACCGCCCCCGCCGCCCCGACGGCGACCCTCGATCTGACGGGAAGCGTCGTCACGGGCACGGGCGAACCGGGCGCGACGATCACGATCCGCGCGGCCGACACGACCAGTCTGGGCACCGCGATCGTCGGCGCGAACGGCGCCTATGCGGTGACGCTGACGCCCGCGCAGACCGATGGCCAGACGCTGGCGGCGACACAGGCCGACGCCGCCGGCAACATATCGACGCCAATCGTGCTGATCGCGCCCGATTACACCGCGCCCGCCCTGCCCGTCGTCACGATCGCGCAGGACGGCAGCACAGCGACGGGGATCGGCGAGCCGGGTGCGACCGTGACGATCCGTCTCGGTGCCGTCATCTTGGGCACCGCACAGGTCGCGGCGGATGGCAGCTACACCGCGCAGCTGAGCCCGGCGCCGGTCAATGGCGAGACGCTGTCGGCGAGTCAGGCCGATCCCACCGGCAACGTCTCGGCGGTCGCGACCGTTGCGGCGCCCGACATCACCGCCCCGCCGCCGCCGATCATCTCCGCGATCACCAACGACGGCACGACGCTGACCGGGACGGGCGAGGTCGGCGCACGGGTCGAGGTTCGCGGTCCCGATGCCACGCTGATCGGTGTCGCGACCGTCGATGCCGATGGCCGCTATACGGTCACGCTGGCGCCGGCACAGGCGGCGGGCGGGACGCTGAGCGTCACCCAGGCCGATGCCACGGGCAATGTCTCGGTCTCGGCCAGCATCGCCGCCCCGTTCGACATCGCCGCGTTCGGCAATGTCGACGCCGCCGGCCTCGATCTCCTGCCGACCACGGCCCCGGTCGATCTGGGGAGTGCCCGCTATCTCGCCCTTGTCTCGCTGGGCCTCGTCGACCTCGACGCCGAGGTGCTCGCGGTCCGCAACGTCCGCTTCTCGGTGGCGGAGGGCCACAGCCTGGATGCACGGTTCACCTATGACGCGGCGGTGTCGATCGGCGTCGCCAGCGACTATGCGGTGGTCGTGCAGCGGCTGGTGGGGACACAGTGGGTCGCGGTCACCGGCAGCGGGCCGGCCTCACTGCTCGAGATCGGCCTGCTCAACGACAATCTCAGCGCCAGCGAGACGCTGGGGCCGGGCGTGTACCGGGCCTTCCTGACCTTCCAGGGGACGACGGGCGTCGGGCTGCTCGGCGATCTGTCGGTTGCCGGGATAGATTCGGACTTCACCGATATTGCCGGTGCAACGCCCATCGCGGCGGTCGGCAACGTCATCACCGACGCGGGCCCGGGTGGCGAGATCGACGTCACGGGCCCCGGAACGCGCGTCGCCAGCGTCACGGTCAACGGCGTGACGGCCGACGTCGGACCGGACGGGAGCAGCGTGACCGGCGTCTGGGGCAGCCTGAGGATCAACCCCGACGGCAGCTACAGCTACACCCCCGTCGCGAATGCCGGCGCGATCGGGCGGACCGAGACCTTTACCTACACGCTGGTCGACCCGACCGATGGCGAGCGTGAAACCGCGACGTTGACGATCGCGATCGGCAGCCCGGACATCACCGGCGCACCGCTTGCGGTCGCCGACCAGGCGTTTGCCGACGTGACGTTCCAGAACGTCGTCACGACGCTGCCGCCCGCACGGACGTTCGACTTCCCGTCGACCGGGACCATCCTGACGGGGCAGGTCACCGGCACGGGCACCGGCAGTTTCACCGTCGCCCCCGCCGCGGTGTCGGATATCACGATCGTCGCCGCGCGAACGGGCGGGCTGCTCTCCGTACTGCCGGCCTACACCGTCAGCGTGCGGAACGCCGAGGGAGTCGTCGTTCGCACCGGCACCATCAATACGGCGTTGAACCTGGGGCTCGGCGGCGTCGCGACCTTCACCTTCGACGACCTGCCCAGCGGCAGCTATTCCTACCAGGTCAGCAGCAACGCGCCGCTTAGCGTCGGGAGTTACGGCACCACGGTCTCGCTCGGCTCAAGCACCTTGTTCCTCAACGATTACACGCTGGCGACGCGTGAGACCGCGACGGGCAATCTGCTCGACAATGACACGACCAATACCAGCTTCGCGGCGATCCGCGTTGATCGCGGCAGCGGGTTTGCCGAGATCGGCGACACTCCGGTCACGCTGACCGGCCGATATGGCACGCTGCAAATCGATGAGACCGGCGGCTATGCCTATCAGCCCAGCGCGACGCTCGGCTTCTCCGCAGTCGATCTCACCGACAGCTTCACCTATCAGCTCGTCCAGCCCAATGGCGTGCTGTCCACCGCGACGCTGACCGTGACGATCGACGTTCCCGGCGACGGACCCGCCGCCGCGGCAGGCTTCGCGTCGGTCGCATCGGACGCAAACGGGTTCGCGGAGCTGACGGCGCTGGTGGAGACCGGGGACCTCGACGTCATCCCGCTCGACGCGCTGACGGCACAGAGCGTCGAATCGGGCGCGTTCGCGGCGGCCGGGCCGGTGATCGGGCTCGCCACCTATGATCTGTTCGAGGGTCAGGGCGAATTGGAGGACGTGCTGTCACAGTATCTTGCAGAGGAACCACAAGCATTGACTGGAGAAGAGCCCGATACGGTTTCGTTTGATCCGATCGTCGTCACGGAAATCGCCACCGTCGTCGATCCGTTCGATTACCTCGCCACTATCCCGGATCAGGATCAGAACGGACTTGTCACCAGTCATGTTGTATAAGCATTCGAAACTGGTCTTTTCTAGAACCATTTCAGCAACTTAAAGACTGTTTACTCTATACGTTTCGTTAAGCACCCCTGTCCTTTGCTGGTGCCAGCAGAGGACAGGGACGCAATGATCACTTCCACTATGAGCGCGATGCGATCGCTGGCCGCGGGCGTCCTATTGGCGGCTGTACCGTGCAACGCCGGGCAAGCGGTCGACACCCCTCGCCCCGCAACGCCGGGTCCGGTGACGCTCGAAACCGCGGCACGCGAAGCGGTTGCCTGGCATCCGTCGTTGACCGAGGCAGCGGGCGCGCTGGCGGCGCGCGGCGAGGAGGTGAAAGCGGCACGCGCGGGCTATCTTCCCACCATCAGCGCCGGGATCGGCAGCGGGTTTGACAGTCGCGTATCGGGCACCCTGCGGCCGCGACCGCAACTGGGCGCGTCGCAGATGCTGTTCGATTTCGGCAAGGTGTCGAGCGAGATCGCGGGCGCGCGCGCCGGGACGCGGGTCGGGCGTGCCGAGATGCTGCTCGCGGTCGACACGCTGATCCGCGACACAGCCTATGCCGTGATCGAATATCAGCGCGCGTCGGCCCAGCGGATCATCGCGGCCGAACAGGCGGACCGGATCCGCGAGATCAGCGAGCTTGTCGGCAAGCGCACCGCCTTTGGTGCCGCGACGCGATCGGATGCGCTGCAGGCGCAGGCGCGGGTCGAGGCAGCGATGGCGAGCCTCGCGACGGTCGAGGCGGCGGAGCGCCGCTGGGCGAGCAATCTGGCCTTCCTGCTCGGTCGCGACGCCCCGCCCGCCGCGGTGTCCGCCGACGTTCCGGACTGGCTGATGCGGAGCTGTTCGGGTCCGGTGCCCGCCTGGGAGACGGTGCCGCTGGTCATGGCCGCCGAGGCGCAGGCGGACCGCGCCGCCGCCGCGCTGCGCCGCAGCCGCGCGGACCGCTATCCGACGCTGTCGATCGGCGGCGACGCCTCGACCGACGTGACCGCGCCGCTCGGCAATCGCAGCATCTACAATGTCGGCCTGCGCGTCTCGAGCAACATCTTCGCGGGCGGGGTCACGCGCGCGCGTGCGCGCGGCGCGGCGTTCGAGCTGGAGGCGGCGCAGGCGGCCACGCGCCGGGTCCGCAACGAGAGCAGCCAGCGGCTGGCCGAGGCCCGCCAGCAGATCGAAAGCCTGTCGCAGGTCGTCGCCACGCTGCAGTCGCGCCAGACCAACATGCGTGAGACCGGCCGGCTGTACCGGATTCAGTATCTCGAAATGGGCACACGCACGCTGGTCGATTTGCTCAACGCCGAACAGGAATTCCAGCAGGTCCGGTTCGAGGCCGTGAACGTCGCGCAGACCCTGCGCAGCCTCCAGGTGGATTGCCTGTATCTGTCGGGACGGATGCGCGACGCGTTCGCGCTGTCCGGTGCGACGGTGCGCGGGGTGACGCTGTGACCTCCGACCGGGTGCCGATCGCGGTGGCGGCGGGCGGACCGGGCGGCGGCATCGACGCGTGGCTCGACCTGCTTGGCCGCGTTGCCCGCCACTATCGCCTGCCGCTGTCCGAACAGCGTGCGCGGCTCGCGGCCCATTGGGAGCTGGGCGCCGACGACGAGGCACGGGTCCGCACGCTCGCGCGCGCGACCGGGCTCGGCGTGCAGTTCGTGCCCGCCGCGGGGATGCGGCTGACGAGCTGGCGGCTGCCGCTGATCGTCCGGCTGCGCGACGGTGAGATCGCGCTGATCGAGGGGATCGACGCGGAGGGCCAGGCCCGGCTGATCGTGCCGGGCGACCGGGGTGGAGCGACGCACCTGCCGATCGACCAGCTGACCGCCGGCGCGACTGGCTATGTCATTCCACGGCCGTCGCGCTCGGCGCCCGACACGCGTATCGACGCCTATATCCGACCGTTCCAGGATCACTGGCTGCGCGACATCCTGATGGCCGACGCCCCCTCCTATGGCCATGTCATGGTCGCGTCGGTCGTGACCAACTGCCTGGGGCTCGCAGGGGTCCTGTTCTCGATGCAGGTCTATGACCGCGTCGTGCCGGCGGGCTCGATCCCGACGCTGACGATCCTGTTCGTCGGGGTGCTGATCGCGATCGGCTTCGATTTCGTGTTGCGACGGCTCCGCACGAACATCGTCGATGTGCTTGGCAAGCGGGCCGATCTGCGCATCTCGGACCGGGTCTTCGGTCACGCGCTGCGGGTCCGCAACCGCGCCCGCCCGACCTCGACCGGGACGTTCATCTCGCAGCTGCGCGACCTCGACCAGGTGCGCGACATGCTGACCTCGACGACCGTCGCGACGGTCGCGGACATGCCCTTCTTCCTGCTGTTCCTCGGCGTGCTCTGGTATGTCGGCGGCGCGCTGGCGCTCGTGCCGCTCGCGGCGCTGGTCCTGCTGCTGCTGCCGGGGCTGCTCGCGCAACGCCGGCTGCGGATGTACGCGACCGAATCGATGCGCGAATCCTCGCTGCGCAACGCGATGCTGGTTGAATCGGTACAGGGTATCGAGGACATCAAGGCGCTGCAGGCGGAGGACCGGTTCCACCACCAGTGGAACCACTATACCGCGGTCGCGGGTGAGGCGCAGCTGCGGCTGCGCGGGCTGACCAACGGCCTGTCGGTGTGGACCCAGAGCGTCCAGAACGGCGTCTATGCCGCGATCATCTTCGTCGGCGCCCCGCTCGTGATCGCGGGCGACATCACCACCGGCGTGCTGGTCGCGACCTCGATCCTCGGCTCGCGGATGATGGCGCCGATGGCCCAGGTCACGCAGCTGCTCAGCCGGTTCCAGCATGCCAAGGTGGCGATGGGGAGCCTAAACCAGATCATGGCGCTGCCCGTCGACACCGCCGACGCGGATCACCGCATCCCGCTGCCCGTCGTCCAGGGCGACTTCGCGCTGCGGTCCGCCGTCTTCACCTATGCCGACCCCAACGCCCCCCCTGCCCTGACGGTCCAGACGCTCGACATCGCGGCGGGCGAGCGGATCGCGTTGCTGGGGCGCAACGGCGCGGGCAAGTCGACGCTGCTCCAGGGCCTGTCGGGGATGCTGCAGCCGGTGTCGGGGGAGGTGCTGCTCGACGGCCTCGCGCTGCATCAGGTCGATCCCGCCGATGTCCGCCGCGACATCGGCCTGCTGACGCAGACCTCGCGGCTGTTTCACGGGACGCTGCGCGAGAATTTGACGCTCGGCGCGCCGATGGCGTCGGACAGGGAGATCAGCGAGATGCTCGCGATGGTCGGCGCGGACACCATGGTCCGCCGGCTGCGCGACGGGCTCGGCCATGTCGTGCAGGAGGGGGGCAGAGGCCTGTCGGGTGGGCAGATCCAGGGGCTGCTGCTCGCGCGGCTGCTGCTTCGTCAGCCGAGCGTCGCGCTGCTCGACGAGCCGACCGCGGCGATGGACGAGGGGACGGAGCGACACTTCATCGCGCGGCTCGGGGCGTGGAGCCGTACGCGTACGCTGATCGTCGCAACGCACCGGATGCGGATGCTCGAGATCGTCGACCGGATCATCGTGATCGACAATGGCACAATCGTCCTCGACGGCCCCAAGGACCAGATCCTCGCGCAGATGCGCGGGACGCGGAGTGCGGCGGCATGAGCGCGCGGGCGATCGACGACGACCACCTGTTCGGCGGCGAAGGCAGCGTCCGGCTCGCGACCGCGACGCGGCTCGTCTGGATCCTTGCCGCGCTGTTCGTGGCAGCACTTGGCTGGGCGTGGTTCGCGGCCCTCGACGAGGTGGCGACCGGCGAAGCGCGCGTCGTGCCGACCAGCCGCGAACAGGTGATCCAGTCGCTCGAGGGCGGGATCCTGACCAAGCTTCCGGTGCGTCAGGACGATATCGTCACCCCGGGGCAGCTGCTCGCACAGCTCGATCCGACCCAGGCGGGGTCGACCGTCGACGAGACCGCCGCCAAATATCGCGCCGCGCTGGCCAGTGTCGCCCGCCTTCAGGCGGAAGCGAACGGCACGCCGCTGGCGTTCGCCTCCGAACTCGACCGCTATCCCGATTTGAAGGCCGCCGAGACGCGGCTCCACGACACCCGGCGACGCAGCCTGCAATCGTCGATCCAGCTGATCGACCAGAGCCTGGCGCTGATCGGACGCGAGGTGCGGATCGGGGAATCGCTGATCGCGGTCGGCGCGGCGAGCAATGTCGAGGTGTTGCGGCTGCAACGCCAGCGGGCCGAGCTCGAGCTCAAAAAGGCCGATCTGCGGTCGCAATATATGGTCGAGGCGCGGCAGGATCTGGCCAAGGTCACCGAACAGGTCGACTCGCTCGCACCGGTGGTTCGGGGGCGCTCGGACACGCTGTCGCGCCTCACGCTGCGCTCGCCGGTGCGCGGGGTCGTCAAGAATATCGAGGTGTCGACGATCGGCGGCGTCGTGCCCCCCAATGGCAAGCTGATGGAGATCGTCCCGCTCGACGACCGGCTGCTGATCGAGGCGCGGATCCAGCCGCGCGACATCGCCTTCATCCGTCCCGGCCAGGCAGCCAGCGTCAAGGTGACCGCCTATGACTATTCGATCTATGGCGGCCTGACGGGCAGCGTGGTCAGCATCTCGCCCGACACGATCCGCGACGAGGTGAAGCCCGACATCCTCTATTACCGCGTGTTCGTGCGGACCAAGGCGGATTCGCTGACGAACAAAGCCGGCGCGCGGTTCGCGATCACCCCCGGCATGGTCGCGACGGTCGATATCCATACCGGCAGCAAGACCGTGCTCCAGTATCTCGTCAAACCCCTCAACCGGGCGCGGGAGGCGCTGCGCGAACGATGACCGATGTCGCACGCCGCAACCTGCGCGCACCCGGCGCGGGCGCCCCGAGACCGATCGCACCCGCTCTGCTGGCTCGCGCGCGCCAGGCCCGCCAGCTGCGCGCGACGATGAGCGCGTTCCTGCCGCAGGACCTGCTGGTCGATCCGGCCTGGGACATGATGATCGACCTGTTCATTGCGGCCGCCACCGGCAAGACGCTGTGCGTGAAGGATCTGACGCTGATGTCGGGGGGCAGTGCGGCGGGGACGATGCGGCGGATCGATCGGCTGCAACAGGCAGAGCTGCTGCGCCGCCATGTCGATCCCGCGGATCACCGACGCGTGCATGTCAGCCTGACCGATACCGGCCACAGGGCGATGGCGGCGATGCTCGACCATCTGTTCGATCGCGGTGCCGGGGATGCGGCCCCGGCGGCGGCGCCGAAATCCTTCGCACCGGGCAAGCTGCGCGGCTGACGGCTGCGGCGTCAGCCGGCCGCGGCGGTGCCGGAGAAGCGGACGACGATCGTCGTGCCGCGGTCCGCTGCGCCGAAGCCGACGGTCGCGTTCAACCGCGCGACGGCGGAGCGGACGATCGCGAGCCCGAGCCCGCTGCCCTCCGGACTGCCCGGTGCGCCGAGACGGACGAAGCGGTCGAACGCGACGTCGCGCTGGCTGTCCGCGATCCCCGGGCCGTCGTCGATCACCGCGATCGCGGTCTCCCCGCGCGAGGTCTGGAGGCTGACCGTGACCGTGCCGCCGCGGCGATTGTAGCGGATGCCGTTGTCGACGAGGTTCGACAGGATTTCGAAGATCAACGTCCGGTGCCCGGCCACCTGGTAGGTTTCGACCGGATCGGTCTCGAGCGTGAGGTCGATCCCCGCCTCGATCGCCTGGTTGATCTGGCGGGTGATGACCGCGGCGGCCACCTCGCGCAGGTCGACGGTTTCGAGCGGGGCGGACACTCCGGCCTCCTCCGCCCGTGCCAGTGCCAGCAACTGGGTGACGAGCCGTTCGAGCCGCGTCACGGCATCGCCGATCTCGTCGAGCGCCTCATGACGTTCGGCGCCCGAACCGCGCCGCGCGAGCGCCACCTGAACCTTCAGGACCGACAGCGGCGTGCGCATCTGGTGCGACGCGTCCGCGGTGAAGCGGCGCACGCCGACCGTCGCGGTATCGAGCTGCGCGAGCAGTCGGTCGAACGCGCCGGCGAGCGGGCGGAGCTCGCGCGGCAGCGGCCCCGTGTCGAGCGGCGAGAAGTCGGGCCGCGCCCGCTTGTCGCGCGCCTCGATCGCGCCGCGCAGCCGGGCCAGCGGGCGCAGGCTCCACCCCAGCGCCGGGCGGAGCAGCAGCGCGGCACCACCGACGAGGACGCACTCGCCGATCAGCAGCGCGATCATCAGACGACGGGTCAGGGCTGACCGGTTGTCGATCGTCTCGGCGATCTGCACGATCACCGGCCGGTTGATCCGCGGCAGGTCGCGACGGACCTCGGCGATGCGGATCCGCTGACCGCGATAGCGCGCAAAGCGGTAGGCGGGCACATCGACCGCGAGCGCGGCGAGATCGGGTGCGGGCAGGTCGGCATAGCCGGTGAGCAGGTCCCCGCCGACCGCGATGCGGTAGTAGACATTGTCGCGTTCGGCGTTCTCGAGCATCCCGAACGCGGCGGCGGGCAGGTCGAGCGTGACCTCGCCGCGCTCGACCTGCACGGTCTCCGCGATCGCGCCGAGCGCGCCCCCGAGGACGCGGTCGCTGGTGCGCCGAACGACATCGGTGATCAGCGTCGCGCCCACCACGCCGATCAGGATTGCCGCAGCGAGCAGCGGGCCGAGCACCGCCACCAGCAGGCGCGTCCGCAGCGCCGGGGCACGCGCCTCAGCCGGCATCGAGCATATAGCCGACGCCGCGGACGGTGCGGATCCCCGGCCCGTCGGGGGCAAGCTTGGTCCGCAACCGTGTGACATGGACCTCGATCGCGTTGCCGCCGACGGGTTCGTCGAACCCGAACACCTCACCGATCAGCAGCTCGCGCGGTACGACGCGGCCCGCGCGCATCGCCAGCGCCTCGAGCACCGCGCGTTCGCGACGGCGCAGATCGAGGACCCGGCCGGCGATATCCGCATCGCCCGTCGAGCGGTTCATCGTCAAACTCCCCACGCTCAGCACCGGGAGCGGGTCGCCGCCGCGCCGTCGTCCCAGCGCGCGGACCCGCGCCTCGAGCTCCTCGGGGTCGAACGGCTTGCGCAGATAGTCGTCGGCGCCGAGATCGAGCCCGCGCACGCGGTCGTCCAGCGCATCGCGTGCGGTCAGCATCAGCACGGGCACGCGCTCGCCGCGTCGCCGCAGCGTCTCGAGCACCGCGAAACCGTCGATCCCGGGCAGCCCGACATCGAGGATGACCAGCGCATAGGGCTCGCCCGCGACGATGCCGAGAGCCTCCTCGCCGCTCGCGACATGATCGACCGCATTGCCGCCCGCCCGCAGCAATGCCGCGATGCTGCGCGCGAGAGCGGCGTCGTCCTCGATCAGCAGAATGCGCAAATCGGCTTACCTCGTTGATTCAAAAGGGCGTGAAAGGTTGGTGACAGCTTCGATTCGTATTCCACCGCTACTGCCTATCCGAACACAGAGACGGAAGGCGAGGAGAGGTGACGATGGCACGAATGGTTTTCACGATCGGATTGCTGGCCACGCTGACCGGGTTCGCGGCGACCGCGGTGTCGGCGCAGCGTCCGGCGGGCTATCCCCGCTCCTATGACACGCTGATCGAAAGCGCACGCGCCGAGCGGCAGGTCCGGATCTATGGCAATGCCGATCGCGCCGAGCTGCTGCCGGTGGTCGCCGCGTTTCGCAAACGCTATCCCGGCATCACCGTCCTCTACGCCGATCTCGGATCGACCGAAATGTATCGCCGCTTCGTCGCCGAGACGCGCGCGCGGCGCCTGTCCGCCGATCTGGTCTGGTCGTCGGCGATGGATCTGCAGGTCAAGCTGATCAACGACGGTTTCGCGCAAAGCTATGCCAGCCCCGAAAAGCCCGCGCTGCCCGCCGTCTCGGTCTGGAAGAACATGGGCTTCGGCGTCACTGCCGAGCCGATCGGGATCGTCTACAACAAGCGGCTGCTGCCGCCGGCGCGCGTGCCGCGGACGCATGCCGAACTGGAGGCGCTGCTGCGGACGCAGCGCACCGCGCTGACCGGGCGCGTGACGACCTTCGATCCGTCACGCTCGAATGTCGGCTATCTCTATCTGTCGGAGGATATGGCGATCACGCGCGACACGCGGTCGTTGCTGGAGGCGATCGCGGCGACCAAGCCGGTCCTGTCGCGGACCAGCGAGCCGATGCTGCGCGGCGTCGCCGAGGGCCGGCAGGCGATCGCCTACAACGTCATCGGCTCCTATGCGCTCGAGCGCGCGAGCACCGATCCGCGGATCGGCGTCGCGTTTCTCAAGGACTATACGATCGTCACGTCGCGGATCGCGTTCATCGCGCGCGAAGCCGCGCACCCGGCGGCCGCCAAGCTGTTCCTCGACTTCCTGCTGTCGCGCGAGGGCCAGTCGCTGCTCGCAAAGCGCAGCCTCTGGCCGGTCCGCACCGACGTGCCCGCGCGCCGCCTTCCCGCTGCGCAGGCCCGACCGATCCGGGTCGGACCGCAGCTTCTCGTCACGCTCGATCATCTCAAGCGCCAGCGCTTCCTGCGCGACTGGACCGCCCTTCTTGCCAACGGAGCCTCTTCCCGATGACCCCATTTCGTACCGGCTGCGCTCTCGTCGCGCTGATCATCGCGACACCCGCGCTCGCCCAGACCGGGGCACCGGCGCCCGGCGACGCCGACCTCGCCGCACTGGTCCGCGCGCAGGCGGCCGAGATTGCCACGCTCAAGTCCCGGCTCGACCGGCTCGAGACCAACGCGGTCGTCGCGCAGGCGGCTGCGCCGGCGGCACCTGTCCAGCAAACCGGGGCTGCGCCGCAGCCGCAGCTCGCGCAGACGGGCGAGCCCCGGCGGACCGTGCCGTTCGCACCGCAGCTCGCGCCCCCCGGCCCCGCCGACCGCAGCGTCGCGCAGGCCGTGGCGGCACGCGACAATCCATCGGGCCTGACGACCGAATGGGGCGCGGGCCTGCCGGTCTTCCACTCGGCGGACGGCGTCTATACCTTCAAGCCGCGCGGCCGGATCCTGACCGATGTGAGCTCGAGCTTCGGGTCGAAATATGACGGCCGCAACATCACGACGACGGGGATGCGCGCGCTGCGCCTCGGTCTCGAAGGTGGCGTCGGCACGCACTTCTTCTATCAGTTCGAAAGCGACTTTTCCGAAAACGAGGTCGACGTCGTCACCGCGTTCGTAGGCTGGCGCAACCGTATCACGCCCGGTCTCGATTACGACGTGCGCGCAGGCCATCTGTTCAACGACCGCAGCTTCGAGGGATCGACCGGGTCGGACTCGACCCCGTTCCTCGAGCGCACGACGGTCGCCACGGCGATCATCCCGCAGCGCGGCTTTTACGGCATCGGCGTGATGCCGCGGATCTTCTGGAAGACCGGCCACGCGTCGGTGACCGTCACCGGCGACCGGATCGACGGCACGCAGACGGTCGGCGACAGCCGCACCGTGCTCGGCCGCGCGCACTGGAATCCGATCAAGTCCGACACCGGCGTGCTTCATGTCGGGCTCTGGGGGTTCGACGAATCGCTGTCGTCCGTCGCGGGTACGCTGACCCGCAACACGGTGATCGGCGGACGCTTCAACGGCGCGTTGCGCGTGTCGAGCGGACCGCTGACGGGCGGGACCGGGACGACGGGTTACGGCGTCGAGCTTGGGGGCTATCGCGGGCCCTTGTGGGTGATGGGCGAAGCCGGCCAGCGCAATGCGCGGCTCGACGGTGGACGGCCCGACTTCGTCAGCAAGGCGTGGAGCGTGTCGGGTGGTCTCTTCCTCACCGGCGACCTGCCGCCCTATAACCCGCGGCTCGGCAGCTTCGGCCAGCCCAAGGTGCTCAAACCCACCTTCGATGGCGGCGTCGGCGCGATCGAACTGACCGCGCGGTACGAGAGCCTCGATTACAGCGACCTGCTGACCGGCGGCGACGGCTGGGCCGCGACGGTCGGGGTGAACTGGTATCTCAACAGCTTCACCCGGTTCCAGGTCAACGCGATCCAGTGGAACACCGACAATCGTGCGGGCGACTATGTCGGCAACGACAGCGGCCAGACGGTCAGCGCGCGCGTCGGTGTGACGTTCTGATGCGTGGTGATGTTCGTAGAGCATTGCCCCCTCGCTCCGTCATCCTGACGAACGTCAGGACCCAGAGCCACAAGGGGCAGCGCTCGGTAACCCTGGGTCCTGACTTTCGTCAGGATGACGGGGGTTTTGCCCCCACCCCCCTTTTTCACGCCCTTTTCTAGGACGATGCGATGAACCTTGCCCTGCTTGGCTTCCTGATGGTCGCCACGTTCATGACGTTAATCATGACCAGGAAGATGACGCCGCTGGTCGCGCTGATCGTGATCCCCTCGATCTTCGGCGTCTTCGCCGGCGAGGCCGCGGGTCTCGGCCCGATGATGATCGACGGTATCAAGAACCTCGCGCCGACCGGCGTGATGCTGCTGTTCGCGATCCTGTTCTTCTCGACGATGACCGACACCGGCCTGTTCGATCCGCTGGTCGGACGGCTGATCCGGATGGTGCACGGCGACCCGATGCGGATCCTGATCGGCACGGTCGTGCTGTGCGCGCTCGTCAGCCTCGATGGCGATGGCTCGACGACCTACATCATCACGATCGCCGCGCTGCTGCCGCTGTACAAGCGCTATGACATGAACCGCCTGTATCTCGTCTGCCTGCTGATGACGACGAGCGGGATCATGAACCTGACGCCGTGGGGCGGGCCGACCGCACGCGCGGCAAGCGCGCTGAAGCTCGATCCCGCGACGCTGTTCCTGCCGCTCATCCCCGGCATGATCGCAGGGCTCGCCTTCCTCGTCGGGCTGGCGGTGTATTTCGGTCGCAAGGAACGCGCGCGCATGGGCGAAGCGGGCATCACCGCGACCGACACGTTCACCGGCATGGCGGTGTCGCAATATCCCGAAGCACGCCGGCCCAAGCTGATCTGGTTCAACGCAGCGCTCGTAGTCACGCTGCTGACGCTGCTCGTCTGGGGCATCCTGCCGCTGTCGGTGCTGATGATGCTCGCCTTCGCGATCGCGATGATCGTCAACTATCCCGGCGTCGCCGACCAGAAGGAGCGGATCTCCGCGCATGCCGGCAATGTGCTGGCAGTCGTGTCGCTGATCTTCGCGGCGGGCATCTTCACCGGAATCCTTGGCGGCACCGGGATGGTCGAGGCGATGAGCAAGGCCGTGGTCGGCGTGATCCCGCCGGCGATGGGCCCCTATATGGCGCCGATCACCGCAGCGCTCAGCCTGCCCTTCACCTTCTTCATCTCGAACGACGCCTTCTATTTCGGGATGCTGCCGATCCTCGCCGAGGCGGGCGCGCATTACGGGGTCGCGCCCGAGGCGATCGCGCGCGCGTCGCTGATGGGCCAGCCGGTCCATCTGCTCAGCCCACTGGTGCCGTCGACCTATCTGCTCGTCAGCCTGGTCGGGATCGATCTGGCGGATCATCAGCGCTTCACGCTGGTGCCGGCGATCCTGGTCTGCGCGGTGATGACGGTGGTGGGCATGATCGCGCTCGCCTTCCCGTTCGTCGCCTGACCGGTCGGGCCGCCCGATGATGCCCCCCGCCCGCCCCCTGCTTCCCGCCACCGGAGACACCGCATGACCCGTTCACCGATCCCGCTCGTGCTGCTGCCTGCCATGGGGTGTGACGGCCGGCTCTGGGCACGGCAGATCATGGATCTTGCCGCGCTCGCCGAGCCCGAGTTTCATGACCTTTCGCAGGACGACACGCTGTCGGCGATGGCCGCGCGCGTGCTGGCCAAGGCGCCGCCGCGCTTCGCCGTGTCGGGGGTCAGCCTGGGGGGCTATGTCGCGATGGAGATGGTGCGGCAGGCGCCCGACCGGGTCCTGCGTGTCGCACTGTTCGGCACGCGCGCGTCGATGACGATGCGTCCGCGGACGGTCGACGGCCAGGGGCTGCTCGCGACCGCGCCGCATGCCGATCCGCGACTGACCGCGATCGTGGCGGGCCCGGTGCAGGCGATGGCGGACCGGGTCGGCAAGGCGGTCTTCGAACGCCAGCAGCGCGCGCTGCTCGAACGGCCCGACATCAGCGACGCGATCGCCGCGATCCATGTGCCGACTCTCGTCGCGGTGGGCGATCGCGACCGGATCTGCACGCCCGACGATGCACGTGCGCTGGCCACGCTGATCGAGGGCGCGCGATTCCACGAGCTGCGGGGCTGCGGCCATCTCGCCCCGCTCGAACGACCGGGTGAGGTCACCGCGCTGCTGCGCAACTGGTTGCGCTGACACACGCGGCGGGCGCCCGAACAAAATGCGATCATGTTGATGCAGGTTGATAGGAATGGCGGGACATTCGTGACGCCCGACCGCGTTGATGCTCGCCGATACCGGCTAGGAGAGAGCAGACATGGCCGTCAAATTTGCAGGAACGATGAACGCGATCAATCGCGGTCTCGACGCGACGAAGCCCGCCAAGGGCGCCGACATGGTCGAGGATTGGGAAGCCGCACTCGCCGATATCGAGACACCCGGCGCCAAGGGCATTCTTCGCGACCTGGCATCGCTGCGCAAGCAGCTCGAGAAGGACGCGCCGGACGCCGACCGCGTCCATGCGCTGCTGCACCGGCTTGGTGCCGCGACGACCAAGATCGCGGAAAAAGCTGACACGTCGCAGGACAAGCTGCGTGCGCTCGGCGAGGCGCTGACCGAGGCGGGCGAAGACAGCCCCGACGAGGAAGAAGACGTCGCCGCAGCCGCAAGCCCGAAGCGCGCGCGCAAGAAGGCCTGAGTTTTGGGCGCGGGCCGGCAAATCAGCCGGCCCGCGCCTTTTTCTTATTTCGGCATCACGCCCGCAGCGGTGCCACGCGAGGTCAGCGCGTCCAGGCATAGGGGCCGACGAGCGTCCCGACGAAACCGCCCGCCAGCCGCGTGCTCAGGAACCGGACGTCGACATCTGATGCGAGCGTGCGAGGCGTTGCGCCGGTCGTGTAGCTGAAGCGCATCGTACCCCCGGTGGCGTCGATCGTCAGCGTGACCGGGCCCGCCGGATCGACCGGCGCGCTTGCGACGAGCTGCTCCTTGCCTTCCTGCGTTGTGTAGAGGGCGACGACAGGTTTCTCCGCAATCCGCGTCAGCCCGAAGAAGAGATGCGCCTTGTCGCTCTGCATCGCGGCGAGGCCGGCACGATCGCCGGTCTTTGGCGAGAAGCGCAGCGTGGTCGAGATCGTCGCGTCGTGATGCTGCTGGCGCCGGCCGACAAAGGCGGGAACGCCCGCGAGATCGCCCATCGGTGCTCCCCGGCCGAGCACGAGCTCTCCACCGGTCAGGCGATAAAAGGGTGCCTTGGGGGTGCGGACACCGACCCATTGCATCGCCAGACGATCGCCGTCGAACTCGTCGACATAGGAAAAGGCGCCGGCCGTCGGCACTGTTCCCGGGCGCTGCGCGGGCAGTCCGGGCGAGGCCGCGACTTCGGGAACGCGCTGCCCCTTGGGCAGGATGATCGGCCAGCCATCCTTCCAGGTCACGGGGAGCAGGAACGTCTCGCGTCCGATATTGTAATAGTCCCCCGCATAGGGCCGGACCGCGAGAAAGGTCGCCCACCACTCGCCCGTCTGAGTCTGGACCAGTTCGGCATGCCCCGCCGATGTGATCGGCCGCGACCTCGCGGGGTCGAGATCACGCTGCGTCAGTATGGGGTTGCCGGCATAGGGCTCATAGCGGCCGCGCAAGGTCCGCGACCGGAGCACGACCTGAGAATGGTTGACGCTCGTGCCGCCCTCCGCGGCGGTCAGATAATACCAGCCATCCTTGCGGAAGATGTGCGGCCCTTCGATCCACACCGGCTTTTTCGACAGGTCGACGCCGCCATTGACGAGCTGCGTGCTCTCGCCGACCATCTGCCCCTTGCGCCAGTCATATTCCTGGATCCAGATCGCGCGGTGCCCGTCATAGCGCGGCGGTTCGGCGGGGGCGCGGTTATTGACGATATAGGCCTTGTCGCCTTCCCAGAAGATCGAGGGATCGATGCCCTCGAACGGCAGCCAGATCGGCGCGGACCAGGGGCCGGCGGGATTGCGTGCGGTGATGACGAAATTGCCTTTGCACTCGACGCAGGTGTTGACGATGTAGAAGACGCCGTCGTGATGGGAGATGTCGGGCGCAAACACCGCCTGCGACGTCCGCATGCCGGTGAAGTCGAGCTGATCGGGGCGGTCGATCGCGTTGCCGATCTGAGTCCAGTTCACGAGGTCGCGCGAATGGAAGACCGGCAATCCGGGGAAATGCGCGAACGACGAATTGACGAGATAATAGTCCTCGCCGACCCGCGTGACCGACGGGTCGGGATAATAGCCCGACAGGATCGGGTTGCGATACTGGTTGCGCTGCAACGGTGCCGCGCCGGGCGACCGCCCCTCATAGCTAAACCGGCCGAACCGGGGCGATGCGTCGGACGGCGCAGCGGCGGTCTGTGCCGGGCTGCCCTGCGCGACGCTGGTGCCGGCGAGCGCGATGAGAGCGAGGGTGAGGATGCGCATGAGGGGGAATCCTTTGTCCGGAGCGGGCGGCGTACAGACTGGTCGTCGGGTCCTTGAGCGGCTGCCGGGACGATCGCGCGATGGCGACCGTCCCGACCGTCGGTCCTAGAAGGTGCCGCGCAGGCCGATCAGGAACTGACGTCCCGGCTTATACTGCGTGAACGTCGCATTCTCGAACTGGAAATAGGACCGCAGCGTCGCGTCGGTGAAGTTCGACACGTTGACCGTCAGCTGCGGTGCGCCCGCCAGGCCGAAGATCTTGTCGAGGTCGAACGACGACGAGAAGTCGTAGGTCGTATAGTCCGTCCCGAACAGCGCCGCCGCCGGGATACCGTTCTGCGCCGCGCCGCTATTCTGTGCGCCCTGACGCGAGGTCGTCGCCACCCGGAGCATCACGCCGTTCTTCTCGTAGAAGCTGGTGATGTTGTAGGTGAAGGGCGACACGCCGAACGCGGTTGCCGGGCCATCGCTGCGCTGATCGACGATCGTCGCATTGGCATTGAAGCCGAAGCCCGTGACGCCGATCATCCGGGTCAGGAAGTCGAGCGGCTGGACCCACTGGAATTCGAGGCCGTTGATCGTCAGCTTGTTGGGGACGTTGACCTGCGACGTGACCTGGACCTGCGCGACGCCGGGGCCGCCGCGCGACTGGATCGCGAACTGCTGGTTGGCGTTGAGCGTGTCGAAGGTGATGCCATATTGCGCCAGCGCCGCGAACGGCACGGTGTTGATCGCGGTGTTGGTGAACCCCTCGATCGACTTGCGGAATGCGTTGAAGCTGACGACGCCTTCGCGGCCGGTATAATATTCGAAACCGAGATCGAGGTTGGTCGACATGTACGGCTTGAGCGCCGGGTTGCCGATGTTCGCCTGATCCGCCGACGGCGCACCGAAGTTGACCCCGGGAAGCTGCGCCGAGGGGTCCGGACGCGTCATCGTACGCGAGCCGGCGACACGCACCACCGCCTGGTCGCCAAGGTCATAGGCGAAGGTCGCGGCGGGAAGCCATTTCGAATAGACGTTGCGCGTCGACACCTCGCTGACGATATTCACGTAGCGGCTGCCGTCGGGCAAGCTCGCGCCCGTGCTGGTCGTGTTGCGCGGATCCGGCAGCGAGACGCGACCCGTGATCGTCTGGATCGTGTTGACGTAGCGTACACCGACATTGAACCGCAGGGTGTTGTCGCCGATCTGCTGCGCGCCGTTGAGCGTGGCGAAGGCGGATTTTACGACCTCGCGGATCGCACCGCCGCTGGCGCCGGTGTTGGCAGCCCCCGTTTCGGGCGCCGCGTCGTGGAAGCTGTCATAGTTGGTGGCGGCGGCAAAGGCCGGCCAGTCGACCGTGACGAACCCTGCCGGGCCGGGCTTCAGATAGCCGGGGACCGCCGCATTGGGGACCAGCGAGCCGCCATAGCTGACCGGCCCCGCCAGGCCGGTGGTCGCGCCCGTGCCATAGCCGGGATAGCTGGGATAGCCCGCCGGCGCGGCGCCGGGGGCGTCGAGGCCTGCGCAGGGCGGCTGGGTGTTGGGCGATGCGACGAACACGTTGGGATTGTTCCCGCAGACCGCATTCTGCCACGCCTGGCTGTTGTCGAACCCGCGGATCCGCCGCGACACGTCGTCGAATGCGCCGCCGATCTTCAGGTTGAGCGCCTTGCCGCCCCAGGTCAGGTCGCCACGCGCGCCCTTGCTCTTGTTGAGACGCCGCTCGTCCTGGATGCCGACCCGGCTGCCCGCGTTCCAGCCGAAATTCGCGGGATCGTTGAGGTCGAGCCCGCTCTGGATCGTCGGGATTCCGCCGGTGTTGCTGTAGGTGACCGTGTTGCCGACGCCGAGCGGGGTGGTGAGGCCCACGGTCGGGCTCTCGCGGTGGAAGGTCGACCGCGCATAATTGCCCTGCAGCGAGGCCTTGAGCGTCGGCGAGATCTCCCATTCGCCGCCCGGGTTGATGCTGACCAGCTTGGTCGTCTCGGTATAGGGGCGGAATTCGTTGAAGAACTGCGCGTTCGCAAATGTCCCGCCGGTCACCACGCACCCGATCGTGCAATCGGGATTGTCGAAGGTCAGGTTGGTCGGAATGATCGCGCCGTTGCGGACGATCCAGGCCATGTTCTCGCGGGTGAGTTCGTTCTTCTTGTAGCCGTACAGACCGTCGATGTAGAAATGCAGCGCATCGGTCGGCTGCCATTCGGTGCTGACGATCGCGTTGATCCGGTCGCGCGGGCCGCGGATGCTGGTCGTACGACCGAGCCGCGGGAGCAGCGCATTGTCGATCTGCTGGATCGTCGCGCCGGGGTTGTTCGCGAGCAAGAACGCCCGGTCGATCGGCGTCCCCGCGACCAGCCCGGCGCCGGCGCCGGCCGGCACCACCGCCGGGATCGTCCAGTTGCCGCCACCGGTCGTGTTGCAGCCCGACGCGGCGCCGCACTGCGCCGCGGTCAGCGCCGGATTGGTATAGCCAATCGTCTCGAACCCGCGCGTATCGGTGAACAGCCTTTGTGCCGACACGCCGGCCAGGATTCCGAACGTGTCGGTCCGCCAGCTGCCGATCAGCGCGCCGCGCGCGCCGATCCGGTCCTCGGGCGACTGGCGCGTGCCCTGGACGTTATAGTTCAGGAAGCCGGTCGCGCGGTCGAGCGGACGTGCCGAGCGCAGATCGATATTGCCCGCCGCGCCGCCCTCGAGCAGGTCGGCCGTATAGCTCTTGTTGACGGTCAGCTTGGTGAACAATTCGGTCGGGAAGAAGCTCAGGTCGACCGAGCGGTCCGTGCCCTGCGCGTCGGTCGCACCCGATGACGCGACCGCGATCGTCGCGCCGTTGAGCGTCACGTTGGTGAAATTCGACCCGAGCCCGCGGATCGCGACATTGGTCCCCTCACCCGTCACGTCGCGGGTGATCGTGATGCCGGGAATGCGGTTGAAGGATTCGGCGATGTTGGTGTCGGGAAACTTGCCGATATCCTCGGCAAAGATCGAATCGGTGAAGCCGGTCGACGCGCGCTTGGCGTCGGTCGACTTGGCGAGGCTCGACCGGTAGCCGGTGACGACGATGTCCTCGCTGGGCGTGCCCTGCGTGTCCTCGGTCTGCGGCGCGGGCGGCGTTGCCGGGGCGGGATCCTGACCATTGTCCGGCACCTGCTCCTGCGGCGGCGGCACCGTCTGCGCCAGCGCGATCGACGGCGCCAACACGGCCAGGGTGGTAGCGCATAACAAGGCTGCGCGCGTCAAACGCGGCTGTCGAAATGCCTTCATGATCAGGGTCCTCTCTGTGGGGTCGTTGCCGTTCGTTGCGGCATACGAAATCGGTACTGGGGCGCGGAAAGCGGGTCCCGGTTTGGCTAAAACGTGGTGCTGTTTGCGTATTTGATCAGCCGGTAGGCGCGCAGGGCTACCCGAGCTGACTCAGGGGAAGCGCCGTAGCGGCACGCCCGCCTGGGGCATCTGCCGGCCGATCTGGCGGCCGCGACATTGGCCGGACACTTTCATGGTCATTCATCCTATCCCTCATGAAACCGTCTGACGCAGTCTGATGTTACCGGTATCTCGCCATGATTGGTTAGCGAGTCAAGCCGGTTTTGGTTTGGCCAATCCCTTAGGGCCTTTCCGGAGACCGCGAGGACGTCTGATCGGAGCGGTCCGTGGCGCATTTTGTTCTCAAAGGTCGCCCGCTGCCGCCGGTAAGCTAATGCCCCTGCACCCTGCCGCTATTCCGCGTTGACGCAGTGCAGCATAAAACCTACCAGCGCGCGCTCCCGAAATGCTAAGCCCGACCAGGCGCGGCCTTGCCCAGCGCCGGAGGCGCCGCTTTACCATGACCACGACCTTCGCCGACCTCGCCCTGGCGCCCTTCCTGCTCGAGGCGCTCGCCGAACAGGGCTATGCCCACCCGACGCCGATCCAGGCGCAGTCGATCCCGCAGCTGCTGCAGGGCCGCGACATGCTCGGCATGGCGCAGACCGGCACGGGCAAGACCGCCGCGTTCGCGCTGCCGCTGCTCCACCGGCTCGCCGCCGATCCCCGCCCTGCCCCCAAGGGGGGCGCGCGCATCCTCGTCCTCGCGCCGACGCGCGAACTCGTGTCGCAGATCGCCGCCGGGTTCGAGAGCTTCGGCCGCCACCTGAAGCCGAGCGTGATGACGATCTTCGGCGGCGTCAGTCAGTTCCACCAGGTCAAGGCGCTCGAGGCGGGCGTCGACATCATCGTCGCGGCGCCCGGCCGTCTGCTCGATCTGGTCGAACAGGGGCTTTGCGACCTGTCGGCGCTCGAGGCGCTGGTGCTCGACGAGGCCGACCAGATGCTCGACATGGGCTTTGCCAAGCCGATCGAGCGGATCGTCGCAACCTTGCCCGCGGACCGGCACACTTTGCTGTTCTCGGCGACGATGCCAAAGTCGATCGCGACGCTGGCCGACAGCCTGTTGCGCGATCCGGCGAAGGTCGAGATCGCCCCGCCCTCGACCACGGTCGACCGGATCGAGCAATCGGTGATGTTCCTCGACGCCGCGAACAAGAAGGACGCGCTGCTCGCGCTGCTGCGCACGCCCGACATCGGTCAGGCGGTCGTGTTCACGCTCCAGAAGAACATCGCCAACGACGTCTGCGCGTTCATCGGCGAAGCGGGGATCACCGCCGAGGCGCTGCACGGCAACAAGTCGCAAGGCCAGCGCGAGCGCGCGCTCGACGCGTTCCGTGCCGGCACCGTCCAGGTGCTCGTCGCGACCGACATCGCGGCGCGCGGGATCGACGTCGACACGGTGACCCACGTCTTCAACCACGACCTGCCGAGCCTGCCCGAAAGCTATGTCCACCGCATCGGCCGGACCGGGCGTGCGGGCCGCAGCGGTTTCGCGGTCACGCTGTGCGACGCCGAACAGCGCGCATGGCTCCACGACGTCGAGCGCGAGATCGGGCGCACGCTGACCGTGCATGACGATCACGAATGGCATTGCGAAGTCGCGCGTCACTCGACCAAGCGTGCACCGGTGCTGGGCGGTGGCCCGGTCAAGCAGGTCAAGGCGCCCAAGCCGCCACGCGAGCGCAAGGTGTGGACCGAGGAAGAGAAGCTCGCCGCGCGTATGGCCGCCCAGGCCGCCTGACCGCGGAGCACCGTGTCGACCCCGTCGTGACGGCGGGGGGCGACGCATGGTCATTCCCCGGTTTGCAGCTTAGGCTGCCGCGATGGCCATGATCCTTCGACACGCCCGCATGCCGGTGATCCTGTTGGCGATGCTGACGACGGCGCCCAGTGCCCCACCGACCGAGCGGGCACGGTGGGCGGCGCAGGCGGCACGCGTGACGATCTCCCGCGACGATTGGGGGATCCCGCATGTCCGCGGCCGGTCCGACGCGGATGCGGTGTTCGGGCTGATCTACGCTCAGGCCGAGGATGACTTTGCGCGGATCGAGGCGAATTACCTGACCGCGCTCGGCCGGAGCGCGGAGGCGGACGGCGAGGACGCGGTCTGGGCCGACTTGCGGCAGCGGCTGTTCGTAGACCCAGCTGAACTCCAGCGCGACTATGCGGCAAGCCCCGGCTGGCTGCGGACGTTGATGCAGGCCTGGGCCGACGGGCTGAACTATTATTTGGCGACCAATCCGCAGCGGAAGCCAAGGGTCCTCACCCGGTTCGAGCCGTGGATGGCCCTGAGCTTTACCGAGGGCAGCATCGGCGGCGATATCGAGCGGATATCGCTGAGCGACCTCAAGACCTTCTACGGTACGCCGACGCCGCCCAGCCCCGAAGAGCTGGGCATGGTGCCGCGCGAACCGTCGGGGTCGAACGGGATCGCGATCGCACCGCGCCTGACCGCGAACGGTCATGCGCTGCTGCTGATCAACCCGCACACCAGCTTCTATTTCCGCTCCGAGGCGCAGATGACGAGCGACCAGGGGCTCAACGCCTATGGCGCAAGTACCTGGGGCCAATTCTTCGTCTATCAGGGGTTCAACCCGTCTGCGGGCTGGATGCACACCTCGTCGACGGTCGACAATGTCGATGACTTTGCCGAACGGGTCGTCCGCGGCGACACCGGCTACCGCTATCGCTACGGCAAGGCGCTGCGGCCGGTCACCACGAAGGTCGTCACCTTGCGCGTCCGCAACGCCGACGGGACGTCGGGCACGCGCCGCTTCACGACCTATCGCACGCATCACGGCCCGATCGTCGCGAGCAAGGCGGGGCGCTGGATCGCGACCGCGCTGATGTGGAAGCCCGTGCCTGCGCTCGAGCAAAGCTATCTGCGGACCAAGGCGACCGACCTGGCAGGCTATATGGCGGTTGCACAGCGCAAGGCGAATTCGTCAAACGACACGCTGTTCGCCGACGCCAAGGGCGAGATCGCGTTCCTGATGCCGCAGTTCATGCCGATCAGAAGTGACCGGTTCGACTATACCCGGCCCGTCGACGGCAGTGACCCGGCGACCGACTGGCGAGGGCTGCACGGGCTCGCCACGCTGCCGAGCGTTGCGAACCCACGCACCGGCTGGGTGCACAACACCAATGACTGGCCCTGGAGCGCGGCCGGACCCGATAGTCCGCGGGCGGCGGACTATCCTCGCTACATGGATCAGGTCGGCGGCAATGCGCGCGGCGTCCATGCGGATCTGTTGCTGACCGGGAAACGCGGCTGGACCGCGGAGACGCTGCGTGCGGCGGCATACGATCCCTACCTCCCCGCCTTTGCGCGGCTTCTCCCCGGTCTGGTCGACGCCTGGCGGACGCTGCCTGCCAGCGATCCACGCCGGGCGAAACTCGCGGCGCCGATCGCGCTGCTCGATCGCTGGGATCACCGCTGGGGCTATGGCTCGGTGGCTACCAGCCTTGCGGTGTTCTGGGGCGATCAGCTGTGGCGCGAGGTTGGCGGGTTCGCACAGGCTGAGCGGATGAACGTGCCCGACTACATCGCCACGCGCGTCACGCCGGAGGCCAAGCTGGCCGCGCTGTCGGCCGCGGTCGATCAGCTGACCCGCGACTTTGGCGACTGGCGAACGCCGTGGCAGGCGATCAACCGCTTCCAGCGGCTCGACGACGCGATCCAGCCGCATTTCGACGATGCGCGCGCATCGACGCCCATCCCCTTCACGTCCGCGCAATGGGGCAGCCTCGCATCGTTCGGCGCCAAGCGCTGGCCGGGGACGAAGCGCTATTACGGGACCAGCGGCAACAGCTTCGTCGCGGTCGTCGAATTCGGACCGCGCGTGAAGGCGACGGCGGTGATGGTCGGCGGCCAGAGCGGCGATATCACGTCCCCACACTTCGCCGACCAGACCGCGCGCTACGCCGGCGGCACACTGCGTCCCGTCTATTTCCATCCCGACGAGCTCAAGGGGCATGTCGCCCGGCGATATCGTCCCGGCGGCTAGGTCTTTCGAATGGCGACGGTGCGCGCCAGTTCGTCGCGCGCCAGCAGGATCTTGCGGCGCACGTCGATCGGCAGCGACCGCTGCTCGCCAAGAAAATCGTCGACGATCCGCAGCGCCTCCGGGCTCACTTGCCCGCCGATGAACGCGTCGATCCAGGCGGGCAGGAAGAAGATGCGGCGATTCTGCCGGATCCACAGCAGCCGATCGAGCGCCGGTCGCAGGAAGCCGATCGTCAGCGCCGCCTGCCCGTCCGCATTGAACGCGCCGAGGCTTTCGCTCGCCCATGCCTCGTTGAGCGCGGCATCGTCGAAATAGCGCTTGAAATAGGCGGTCTTCACCGTGGCTCGCGGGGATGCAGCCTCGGCGACGAACGCATCCTTAGCGGCCTCCGTCGAGGTGTCGCGCGTGCGCTCGGCGGTGAAGCGCGTGCCCGCGTCGGGCGCGTCGATCGTGATCAGCCGCCGGACGATCGCCCAGCGCGTCGGCTGGCGGATCGGCTCGCCGGCCAGTCGCGCGCGGCCGTCAAGCAGGGCGCGGAGGCGGTCGAGCGCGAGCGGCGTCCGCGCGGTCGCGATCAGTCGATCGAGCGCGTCTTTGCGCAGTCCATAGCCGATCGCCGCATCGTCGATCCGCGCGAGCAGCGCGGTCTCCCAGCCCGCCCGGAGCCCCGCGCCACGCGCCTCGGTGAGGTAGACGTCGAGCGCCGCCGCCCCGCGCGACAGGATCGCACGCGATATCTGTTCGTCGCGCTCGGCGGGAAGCGCGCGCAACAGCACCGCAAGATAGCGTTCGGGCGGCAGCCGGCGGTCGCGGACGACGTCCCAGAGCGCGCTCCACAGCATCGCGCGCAACAGGCTGTCCGTCACGCTGCCGACCCGCGCCGCGATCCACGCGACGGTCCGGTCGTCGGGCATGAACAGGCCGTAACCCTGGTCGTCGTCATTCGCCCAGACATAGTCGGGCGCGGGCAGTCCGGCGGCCTTGTCGACGGTCGCGACCGCCCCCTCGAAGCGTGCGTCGAGCACGATGTCCTCGCGGTCGTGGTAGCCGAGGCGGACGCGCACCTTCATCGGCCAGGCGCCACCCGGATCACCCGGCAGCCTGCTCTCCGGTCGCTGCTTCAAAACGAGCGCGTCGATACGCCCCTGCGCGAGCGTCAGCGCGGTCTCGATCCGCGGCAGCCCTGCGCGCAGGACATAGTTGCGACCGAACGCAGCCAGATCGATGCCCGACGCCTCACCCACCGCGCCGAGCAGATCCTGCCAGGTCGCATTGGCATAGCCATGCCGGGTGAGGAACAGGTGCAGGCCGCGCCGGAACCCGTCCTCGCCGACGAAGAACGCCAGCTGCTTGATGACCGCCGGCGCCTTGTTGTAGACGATCGGTCCGTAATTGCTCTTGGCGGCGTCGAGATTGTCGAGCGATTGCCAGAGCGGTGCCGTGCCGCTGGTCGCGTCGGCGCGATAGGCCGGCGTCTTGATCGACAGAAGGAACGTCGTCCAGGCGTTGCTGTCCGGCTGCAGGTCCGCCTGGATCCGCGCGGCCATGAAGGTCGAGAACCCCTCCTTCAGCCACAGATCGTCGAACCAGCGCATCGTGACGAGGTCACCGAACCACTGGTGGCTGATCTCGTGATAGATGGTCTGGTCGCGCGCCAGCCGCTGCGGCAGCGTCGGCGGCTCGCGGAAGACGAAGCGGTCCTCGTTGTAGAAGACCGCGCCGACATGCTCCATGCCGCCGAAGGGAAAGGCCGGCGCGAGCACCAGATCGAGCTTGGCGAAGGGAAAGGCGATGCCGAACCAGTCCGCGAGCCAGCGCACCGCTGCGCGGTTGGTCGCAAGCTGTGTCTCGGCATCAACCTCGGCGGCGCGCGAATGGCGGGCGTAGAGCGTGATCGGCTGCTCCCCGGCGGGGGCCGACGTCGTGCCGACCCAGGGCCCGGCGGCAAAGGCGGCGAGATAGGTGGAGATCGGCGCGGTCTCGGCGAACCGCCAGCGGGTCGCGGCGCCTTGCGGGGTCTTCGCGGCGACCGGCCCGTTGGCGATCACCGTCCAGCCATCGGGCGCGACGACGTCCCAGCGGATGCGCGCCTTCAGGTCGGGCTGATCGAAGCACGGAAACAGCAGATTGGCGTCCGACGGCACCAGCAATGTGTAGAGATAGGTCCGCCCGTCGGCCGGGTCCTTGAAACGAATGATCGCGGCGCCTGCGCTGGCGATCGGGGTCTCGAAGCGCGCCAACACGCTGTTGGCTCCGGTCTTCAGCACGCGCGCGGGCAGCACGAGATGACCATCGCGTCGCGCAGTGGCCGGGATCGCTACACCGTTGGCCTCCAGCCCGGTGAGCATCATTCCGCGGAAATCGAGGACGAGGTCGCCGCTGTCCCTGACCCGGTCGAACCGGATCACGACCGACCCGACCGCACGGTCGGCGGCGGTGACGTCGAGCGAGATGGCGTAGCGCACCCGCGCGATCTGTGCCGCCCGCCGCTGCGCCAGTGCGAGCGATATCCCCGGCCCGGTCAGCGGATCGGCGGCGACGGCCGCCTGCGCCATGCCCGGCCAGCCGATCGCCGGCAGTGCGAGCGCGCCCTTCAGAAGGGCGCGGCGGTCCGCTTCGCGCGGCGTGTCCGGATGCATCGTCGCGCCCCTTATTGCCGGTGCGAGGCGATGTAGCGACCGACCTGTTCGTCGAGCACGTCGAGCGGCAGCGCGCCCTGGTCGAGCACGGCTTCGTGGAAATCGCGAATGTCGAACCGCGACCCCAGTTCGCGTTCGGCGCGCGCGCGCAGTTCGGCGATCTTGAGCTGGCCGACCATGTAGCTGGTCGCCTGCCCCGGCCAGTTGAAATACCGGTCCACCTCGCGCGCGATGTCCTTGTCGGACACCGAGCTGTTCGCCTTGAAATAGGCGATCGCCTGGTCACGGTTCCAGCGCTTGGCATGGATGCCCGTGTCGAGCACCAGCCGGATCGCGCGCCACACCTGGAGCGACAGCATGCCGAACCGCGCATAGGGATCCTTATAGACCCCCATCTCGTTCGCGAGCCGCTCCGAATACAGCCCCCAGCCCTCGATATAGGCGCCATAGCCGCCGAACTTGCGGAATTTCGGGATGCCGGTCAATTCCTGCTGGCGCGCGATCTGGAAATGATGGCCCGGCGCGCCCTCATGCGCGGCGATGCCGGCGACCTGGACCTTCTGCGTCTGGTTCATGTCGACCAGGTTGACGTAATAGATGCCGGGCCGCGATCCGTCCGCCGACGGCGGGTTGTAGAAAGCGGTCGACGCCGTGCCCTCCCGCCATTTCTCGACCGCGCGCACCTCGAGCGGCGCCTTGGGCAGGGTCCGGAAATAGCGGGGGGCCGCCGCCATTACCGATGCGATCACGCCGCGCGCGTCGCCGAGATACTGTTCGCGCCCCGCGCTGGTGTTGGGATATTTGAACTGGGGATCGGTGCGGATCTTGTCGAAGAACTGTTCGAGCGTGCCGGTGAAGCCGACCTCGCGCTTGATCGCCTCCATCTCCTGCCGGATCGCGGCGACCTGTTTCAGGCCCAGATCGTGGATCTGGTCGGCGGTCAGCGCGGTCGTGGTCGAGATCTTCAGCCGGTCGGCATAATAGGCCGCGCCATCGGGCAGATTCCAGGCCCCGAAATTGCCCTTCGATTGCGGCTCGATCGCGTCGAGCGTCGCGAACAGCTGGTCATAGCCGGCACGGAACGGCCCCGTCAGCGCCGCGCGCGCCTCCTCCAGCAACGTCGCCTTGGTCGCCGCGGGCACTGCCAACGCGGTCACCTTCTTGCGGAAATCGGCCATGACCGTCGAATCCGCGCCCGCGTCGAACGGGGCACCGACCAGCACGGCGCGTGCATCGGCGCGGGCGGGTGCGAAATTGACTTTGTTGGGGATGATTCCCGCCGCCGCCTGCTCGCGCATCGTCGTGCTGACCTCGCGCATGACGCGCTCGGTATCGCGCAGCCGTGCGATATAGGCCTGCGCGTCGGCGAGCGTATCGACCTTATGGTTGTTGATCAGCAACACCGGGATGTCGCCCGCGGGGCTGCCATTGGTCGTGACGGGGAAGCGCAGCTTGCGGAACCGCAGCGATTGCCGCCCGCGGTCGACCTCATATTCGAACAGCCGGTAACTGACCCGCGCACTCTCGCCCAGATCGTCGGGGCGGAACTGCGACCGCATGGCCTTCAGCTGCCGCTCCGACAGGGCCTGCGCGCGAACCGCGGCGGCGTCGGTATAATCGTCGAGCCGGTCATAATGCGTCTTCAGACCGAGCTGGGTCAGCGATTCTGGGCTGAGATCAAGCTGTTCGTCATAGGCCTTGTCGAGGAATGCGAGCAGTGCCGCATCCTGCGCCGCGACGCGCTGGGTCTCCACCGGCGCCGGGGCGGCGGCGAGGACGATCGGCACGGTGGGCAGCAGCAATAGGGCAAAGGCAAGACGCATTACATTCTCCTGTCGAATGCGTGCTTGTCGCGCGCGGATCCCGTCAGCGCAATCACGGACCGCCAATTCCGTCGCCGCTCCGTCGTCAGGCGCGAAATTGGCGATCGCGCGTTCATGCCATGATGAAAGACCTTCCTACTCTGCTGCGAGAGCGGGCCAGCTCCGGCGCCAAGGCCCGGATCGTCGGGCAGGTGCGTGCACTGTTCAACGACCAGGCGCGGGGCGAGGCGCCGGTCGAGCGCAGCACTGCGGCGATGTTTTCGCCCGATGCGGTTATCGGCCGGGTCCACGGCGACGTGGTCAGCATGATGGTCGGCGGCGTCGCGGCGCTACTGCTGCAGATGCTGCACCCGGCGGTTCTGGCGGGCGTCTGGGATCATTCGAATTTCCGCACAGACATGCTCGGCAGGCTCCGGCGCACCGCCCGGTTCATCGCGGTCACGACCTATGGCGAGCGCACCGATGCGGAGGCGGTGATCGCGCGTGTCCGCGCGGTGCACGCGCACATCGCCGGTACGCTCCCTAACGGCACGCCCTACCGCGCGGACGATCCCACGCTGCTCGCCTGGGTCCATGTCTCGGAGGCCTGGTGCTTCCTCGCCGCGTGGCAGCGTTTCGGCGAGCACCGGCTCGGCATGGCCGAGCAGGACGCCTATTATGCCGCGTTCGCCGAGGTCGGCGAACTGCTCGGCGCCGCATCGCTGCCGCGGGATCGGGCGGGAACGGACCGTTATCTGCAGACCATGCGCCCGCAGCTCGTCGCGGATGCCCGGACGCGCGAGGTTGCCCGGTTCGTGCTGGAGCAGACGCCCGCGAACCCGCTCGCCCTGCCCGTCCAGCGTATCGTGATGCAGGCCGCGGTCGACCTGCTGCCCGCATGGGCGCGGCGAATGCATGGGCTGGCGGGGTCGCCGGCCTTGATGCGGCCCGTCGTCACGTCGGGCGCACGCAATCTGGCGAGAACATTACGCTGGGCGTTTGTCGACCAATAGCCGATCCCCGGCCGTCGCGATTAAACTACCAGCCGGTATGTTAATCTGGTTGACAGGTTTCCGCGGCGCTTTATATACCAGCCGGTAGACAAACAGTCCCGGCCGATGGTCGGTCAAGTTGTCGTCCGTCAATCGTCTTCCGGCCAGCGAAGTTGCCGACACTGTCCTAGTCGAACGCCAAGAATTCCGCAGTTTTCAGACCGGTTACGGCGTAATGCCGGCGACCGGATATCGTCCACGCTTGTCATCTGGACTGTCGATGCCGCGCGCACCGACGATCGGTGACGCATGTCCATTACAACGGGGGGCAATCCCATGGCATATCCCAGCTTCACATGCACGTCAGCCGATCGATCACGGAGCGATGCGGCATGACCGTGTTCACCCCGATCAAGGCGGCCGACGCCACGCCGGTGGAGGCCCTTGCCCCCCGACGCAGACCCGTTTGGCAGCGCGGCGCGATGCTGCTCGTGCCGGTCGCGCTAATAGGTGCGATCGGCGTCCGGCTGCTCGATCAGCCCGATGCGGCGATGGCGGCGCCCCCGCCCGCCTCGGTCACGTTCGCATCCCCGCTGGTACGGCAGGTGAGCGAATGGGACGATTATGTCGGCCGGTTCGCGCCGAGCCGCAGCGTCGAGATCCGGCCGCGTGTCGCGGGCGAAGTCACCGGCGTCCACTTCCATGACGGCGATATCGTCCGCAAGGGACAGCTGCTCTTCACGATCGACTCGCGCCCGTTCGCCGCCGCGCTGGCCGAGGCGCACGCCAACGTCGCGAGCGCCAAGAGCGCCTTGTCGCTTGCGCGGACCGACCTCGGCCGTGCGCAGCGGCTGGTCGCGGACGAAGCCGTCTCGGCGGGTGAGGTCGACGCGCTGCGTGGCAAGCTCGAAGCCGCCAGCGCCGCACTCGCCGCCGCGCAGGCGCGCGAACGTGCCCGCGCACTCGACGTCGGCTTCACGCAGGTTCGCGCGCCGATCGGCGGGCGCATCTCCGATCGCCGCGTCGATGCCGGCAACCAGGTCGCGGGCGGCGAAGGCACCGGCGGCACCGTGCTGACGACGATCAACGCGCTCGATCCGATCTACTTCAATTTCGACGGGTCGGAGGCGCTCTACCTCAAGACGCAGCGCGCACGGCAGCCCGGCGCGACCCCGGCGGCGGTCGAGATCCAGTTGCAGGACGAGACGGAGCATCGCTGGAAGGGCAAGCTCGACTTCACCGACAACGGTCTTGACCAGCGCTCGGGCACGATCCGCGGCCGAGCGGTGCTCGCCAACCCCGGCTATTTCCTGACGCCGGGGATGTTCGGCAACATGCGCCTCGCGAGTGCGGGGACGCGGCAGGCTCTGCTGGTGCCGGACGACGCGGTGCAGACCGATCAGGCGCGGAAAGTGCTGCTGACGATCGATGCGAAGAACGTCGTGAGCCAGAAACCGGTCGAACTCGGGCCGGTAGTCGATGGCCTCAGGATCGTCCGCTCGGGGATCGGGCCGAACGACCGGGTCATCATCCAGGGGACCCAGATGGCCATGCCTGGTGCCACGGTTGCGCCGAAGGCAGGCCGGATCGCGGTCGCGACCGGTGCGCCTGCTCCGGCGTCGGTCCAGCCCATCTCGGGTGAGGCCACGCTCGCCAGATAACCACCGTTCCCCGGCGAAGGCCGGGGCCCAGGTGGCATAGCTTTTCGATGTAATCATTGCGGTTCGCCCAACTGGACCCCGGCCTCCGCCGGGGAACGGCTGGTGTTGCGCGTCTCGTCCGCGAGGTCGCGCCCCCCTCTACCGAGGAAATTCCCATGCGCTTCTCGCGCTTCTTCATCACCCGGCCGATCTTTGCGGGCGTGATCGCGGTGATCATCACGATCGTCGGTGCGATCGCCTATATGTCGCTGCCGGTGTCGCAATATCCCGACATCGTCCCCCCCACCGTCACCGTCAGCGCGACCTATCCGGGCGCGTCGGCCGAGACGGTCGCCGAAACCGTCGCCGCGCCGATCGAGCAGGAGATCAACGGCGTCGACAACATGCTCTACCAGTCGTCGCAATCGACCGGCGACGGCAAGGTGACGATCACCGTCACCTTCAAGATCGGCACCGATCTCGATGCCGCGCAGGTGCTCGTCCAGAACCGCGTCGCGGTCGCGGTCCCGCGCCTGCCCGAGGACGTCCAGCGATTGGGCGTCGTCACGCGCAAGACCTCGCCCGACTTCCTGATGGTCGTGAACCTCGTCTCGCCCGACAACTCGCTCGATCGCGGCTACATCTCCAACTACGCGCTGACGCAGGTCCGCGATCGCCTCAGCCGCATCGACGGCGTCGGCGACGTGCAGCTGTTCGGCGCGCGCGATTATTCGATGCGCGTCTGGATCGACCCCGGACGCGCGGCCGCGCTCGACCTCACCGCAGGCGAGATCGTCGCGGCGCTGCGCGCACAGAACGTCCAGGTCGCCGCCGGCACGCTCGGCCAGCCGCCGTACGACAAGGGCAACAGTGCCTTCCAGCTCAATGTCGAGACGCAGGGCCGCCTGACCGATCCCAAGCAGTTCGCGGACGTCGTCATCCGCACCGATGCGCAGGGCCGCCAGGTCCGCGTCTCGGACGTGGCGCGCGTCGAGCTCGGTGCGCAGGATTACGGCGCCAACACCTATCTCAGCGGCAAGCCCACCGTCATCGCCGCGGTCTTCCAGCGTCCCGGCTCGAACGCGCTCGGCGCCGCGCAGGCCGTCACCGCCGAGATGGAAGCCATGTCGAAGCGCTTTCCCAAGGGCCTGGAATACAAGGTCATCTACAATCCGACCGAGTTCATCGCGCAGTCGATCGACGCGGTGAAGCATACGCTGTTCGAGGCGATGATCCTCGTGGTACTGGTCATCCTCGTCTTCCTCCAGAAATGGCGCGCGGCGATCATCCCGATCGTGGCGATCCCGGTCTCGCTGATCGGCACCTTCGCGGTGCTCGCCGCATTCGGCTACAGCCTCAACAACCTGTCGCTGTTCGGCCTCGTCCTCGCGATCGGGATCGTCGTCGACGACGCGATCGTCGTGGTCGAGAATGTCGAGCGCAACCTCGAACACGGGCTCTCGCCGCTGGAGGCCGCGCGCACGTCGATGGACGAGGTGTCGGGTGCGCTCGTCGCGATCGTGCTCGTGCTGTGCGCGGTGTTCATCCCGACGGTGTTCCTCACCGGACTGTCGGGCGCGTTCTACCGCCAGTTCGCGGTCACGATCTCGACCGCGACGATCATCTCGCTGCTCATCTCGCTGACGCTGTCGCCAGCGCTCGCCGCGATGTTGCTCAAGCCCACCGCCCCTGCCGGCTCGGGCAATCGCCTGACCCGCACGGTGCGCCGCGCGGGCGATGCGTTCAACCGCGGGTTCGAGCGGATGAGCGAAAGCTATGCCCGCCTCACCGCGCGCCTCGTCGCCGCGCCGAAGCGGATGATGGTCGCCTATGCCGCGCTGATCGCGGTCACGGTCGGCGTCTTCATGGTCACCCCGTCGGGCTTCGTCCCAGCGCAGGACCAGGGCTATTTCCTGACCGTCATCCAGCTTCCGCCCGGCTCGTCGGTCGAGCGTACCGATGCGGTGATGCAGAAGGTCGCGAAACGCATCCTGCCGCTCGCCGGCGTCAAGGGCGCGGTCATGCTCGCCGGGTTTGACGGCCCGTCGCAGACTCTCGCCCCCAACTCGGCCGCCGCCTATATCCCGCTCAAGAGCTTTGCCGAGCGCAAGAAGCTCGGCGTCACGCTCGCCAGCATCATGGCGGAGTCGCAGAAGGCGACCGGCGACATCACCGAAGCGCGCCTGCTGATCGTCCCGCCACCGCTGATCCAGGGCATCGGCTCGGCCGGCGGCTATCGCCTGATGGTGCAGGACCAAGGCGGCCACGGCTATGGCGACCTCGGCAAGACGAGCTACGACCTGATCGGCAAGGCGAACCAGACCAAGGGCCTGGCGCAGGTCTACACCTTCTTCGACACCGCCACGCCGCGCATCTTCGCCGATGTCGACCGCGCCAAGGCCAACCTCCTCGGCGTTCCGCCCGAGCGCGTGTTCGAGGCGTTGCAGGTCTATCTCGGCTCGGCGTTCGTCAACGACTTCAACCTGCTGGGCCGCACCTACCGCGTCACCGCGCAGGCCGACGCTCCGTTCCGCAACACCACCGCGGACATCGCCAACCTCAAGACGCGCTCCAATTCGGGCCAGATGGTCCCGGTCGGCTCGGTGTCGACGTTCCGCGACAAGACCGGCCCGTACCGCGTCGTCCGCTACAACCTCTTCCCCGCGGTCGAGGTCGATGGCGACACCGCGAAGGGCTATTCCTCGGGCCAGTCGCTGGTGGCGATGGAGAAGCTCGCCGATGCGTCGCTGCCCGCGGGCTATGCGCATGAATGGACCGGCATCGCCTATCAGCAAAAGGCGGCCGGCAGCACCGCTGCGCTCGTCTTCGGGATGGCCGTGCTGTTCGTCTTCCTTGTCCTCGCCGCGCAATATGAGAGCCTGACGCTACCGCTCGCGATCATCCTGATCGTGCCGATGTGCCTGCTCGCGGCGATGACCGGGGTGAATTTGCGGGGGATGGACAACAACGTCCTCACGCAGATCGGGCTGGTCGTGCTGATCGCGCTCGCCGCCAAGAACGCGATCCTCGTGGTCGAGTTCGCCAAGCAGGCCGAGGAGCAGGACGGGCTGTCGCCGGTCGAGGCGGCGGTGCGCGCGGCGAAGGACCGGTTGCGGCCGATCCTGATGACGAGCTTCGCATTCATTCTCGGCGCGGTGCCGCTGGTGATCGCCGACGGGGCCGGCGCCGAACTGCGCCAGGCGCTCGGCACCGCGGTGTTCTTCGGGATGATCGGCGTGACCGGCTTCGGGCTGCTCTTCACCCCAACCTTCTATGTCGTCGCTCGGGCGCTGGCGATGCGGTTCGAACGCCGCAAGCCAGCCGCTGCCCAGCCGACGCTTCAGCCAGCCGAATAGGACCAGCCTCATGAAGTCCCTGCTTCTCGCGAGCCTCTCGGGGCTGACGCTCGCCGCGTGCGCCGCCGGCCCCGATTACGTCGCGCCGATCACCCCGCCCAAGGCGACCGCGTCGTTCGTCACCGTCAGCACGGCGACGATCACGACCGCGCCCGATAACGACTGGTGGCGGATGTACCGCGACCCGGTCCTCGACGGCCTCGTCGCGGATGCACTCGCGGCGAACACCGACCTGCGCGTCGCGGTCGCCCGGCTCGACAGCGCGCGCGCGTCGTTGCGCGGCGCCAAGACCGATCGCGAGCCGCAGGTGAACGCCAGCGGCAGCGGAAATTACGCGCGCACCTCGCAACTCCAGAACCTGCCCGGCTTCGACCGAGAGCGCGCCACCTACGATGTCGGGCTCGACGTCAGCTACGAGGTCGATCTGGCCGGCCGCGTCCGCCGCAACGTCGAGGCCGCGCGCGGCGACGTCGGCGCGGCGCAGGCCGATGCCGATGCGGTGCGGGTCTCGATCGTCGCCGCCACCACGCGCGCCTATGTAGACGCCGCCTCGTCCGCCGAACGCCTCGCGGTCGCCCGGCGGATCGTCGACCTGCTCGAGAAATCGAACACGCTGACCGGCAAGCGGGTCGACGCGGGTCGCGCCGCGCGTCTCGATCAGGTCCGGATCGCTGCGCTGCGCGATCAGCGCGCCGCGAACATCCCGCAGATCGAAGCCGAACGTCAGGCCGCGCTCTTCCGCCTCGCCACCCTCACCGGCCGCACCCCGCAGGATCTGCCCGCCAGCGCCGGCGCGCGCACGACCACGCCGCGTCTCGACCGGCCGATCCCGATCGGCGATGGCGCGAGTCTGCTCGCACGGCGCCCCGACGTCCACGCCGCCGAACGCCGCCTCGCCGCCGCCACGGCACGGATCGGGGTGCAGACGTCGCAGCTCTATCCGCAGATTGCGCTCGGCGGGTCGATCGGTTCGACCGCGCTGAGCGTCGGCGACGTGTTCACCGGCGGGCCGATCCGCTGGTTGCTCGGTCCGCTGCTCAACTGGTCGGTCAATTAATCGGCGGCGCGCGCGCGCATCGCCGGTGCCGAGGCCGATACGCGCGGTGCGCTCGCCAGCTTCGACGGCAGCGTGCTGACCGCGCTCGAGGAGACCGAGACTGCGCTGTCCAACTATGCGCGCGAGCTCGATGGCCGAACGCAGCTGCAGTCCGCGCATGACAACGCCGCCACCGCCGCGCGCATCACCCGCGCGCGCCAGCGGGAAGGCCAGATCGACTTTCTCGACGTCCTCGATGCCGAGCGGACGCTGGCGGATACCGATACCGAGCTTGCCGCGGCCGACGCGCGGATCGCGGGTGCGCAGGTCGACCTCTTCCGTGCGCTCGGCGGGGGATGGCAGGCGCCGGGCCGCCCCGCGGGCTGACACCGGCGCGGCATCGTCGCATGTCACGGATCCGTCCCCGACACGTCATCAAACTGTACCGGCGGGCGCATACCGCCTGGGCCGATGGGGACGTCCGAGCTCAGCGTGGTCGATACGGGGCCCGGTCGCCTCTGGGCGGGCTGGACGCGTCTGCGCGCGCAGGTCGAACGGCTGACGCGCCGGGCGGATGGCGAGGATCTGCTCCACGACGCCTATGTCAGCCTGGCGACGCTGCCCGCGGCGCCGCGCAACGGCGAGGCGTTCCTCGTCCATGCGGCGGTCAATCGCGGGCGCGATGCGTTCCGGCGCGAGGCGGTTCGCGGTGCGAGCGAAGACGCGGGGACGATCGAATGGCTGCGCGACTGTTCGCCGATCCAGGACGAAGTGCTGATCGCGAAGGCGCGGCTCGACCGGGTGCGCGAGGGTCTCGATCGTCTCAGCCCGCGGACCCGCGAGATCTTCCTGATGCAGCGGCTCGACGGGTATAAATATCGCGAGATTGCTGCACGTCTGGGAATCAGCCAGAGTGCGGTCGAAAAGCACATGGCCAAGGCGATGACCTTCCTGGTCGATTGGACGGAGGATTGGTGAGCACGCAATGCATGGCCGCAAATCCCTAGACCGGATGTTTTCGGACAAGGCGGCGCCCGAACGCACCGCGGCGGAATGGATCGCGCGGCTCAACGCGGACGACGTCAGCGCACAGGACTCGGCGGTCTTCCGACAGTGGCTGACCGCGAACCCCGAACATGCCGAACGGTTCGAGCGCGCGACCGACCTTTGGGACATGGTCCCGGGAACCGCACCGTCGCGCGCACCGGTGGTGACGCGCCGCCGCGCGCTGGGCGGGGTCGCGGCACTCGCGGTCACCGCGGTCGCGGGAACCGGTGTGTTCCAGGCAGCCTATGCCGCGACGCCGTATCGGACAGGGATCGGCGAGCAGCGACGAATCGTGCTGCCCGACGGCTCGGCCCTGCTGCTCGACGCGGTCACCCGGCTTCATGTGGTCGCGACCGAGCGGCGGCGGCGGCTCTGGCTGACGCAAGGTCGCATCGACCTGACGGTCGCGCCATCCGCGACCCCGTTCACGATCACCGCGGCCGACCGGGCGATGACCGCCGGCGCGGGCCGCTTCGACCTGCGCTGCGACGCGCGCGACGGGGTGGCCTTTACTGCGATCGAAGGGCGGGCGACGATCGCTGCCACGACGTCGACTGGCGCTGCGCAACTCCTGACCAACGGCTCGCGGCTGCGGAACGATGTGATCGATCGGCCTGAGCTCGCGGCGACACGCGCCTGGACCAGCGGTCGTGCCGCGTTTCACGACGACACGCTCGCGACGGTTGCCGAGGAGGCGAACCGGTACAGCGCGACGCGGCTGGTGATCGCCGACCCGGCGGTCGCCGGACTGCAGGTGAGCGGCATGTACCGGATGGGCGACAACGTGGCGCTGGGGCGTGCGCTCGCAGCGCTGCTCGACCTGCGGTTGCGAACGATGGACGGTGCCGTCCTGCTCGGCGGATAAAAATTCGCGTCAGCGGGGTGGGGTAGATCGCGGCTCGCCCGTCGAGGAGGTGCGGCAGTATCGCCGCCTTCCTTGGGGGGATGAACACCGTGACGACCAATCGCCGGCGCCTGCGCCGTTCGTTCGTGATGGGCGCAGCCTGCGCCGCGCTGTCGACCGCCTTTGCACCCGCCGCGGCGATCGCGCAGGCCAAAATGGTACGCGTGCATCTCGGCGTCCAGCCGCTCGGCCGATCGCTCGAAGCGCTCGCCCGCCAGAGCGGCATCGACATCCTGTTCACGCCCGCTGCGGTTGCCGGTCGGACCGCACCCGCGATCGACGGCACGATGGCACCGCACGCCGCGGTCGAGCGGCTGATCGCCGGCACCGGGCTGATGGTCCACCAGCAGCCCAATGGCGCGCTGATCGTTGCCGCGACGGTCGAGACCGCAGCGCCGCAGACCGCAGCGACCGCGCCGTCCGACGAGACCCGCGAGATCGTCGTGACGGGCTATGCGAGCAGCTTGACCGGTGCGCTGGCGCAGAAGCGCAAGGCGACCAACGTCATCGACGTCGTCAAGGCCGAGGATATCGGCAAGTTTCCCGCGCAGAACATCGCCGAAGCGCTCCAGCGCGTGCCCGGCGTCTCGATCGTCCGCGATCGCGGCGAGGGCGTGTTCGTCCGCATCCGCGGGCTCGGCGCCAATTTCCAGGTGGTGACGCTCAACGATCGCTCGGTCGCGGTGAACGAGAATGTTCGCGACAGCGGCCAGAGCGGGCGCCAGTTCCGGTTCGACACGCTCCCCTCCGAACTCATGTCCGCGGTCGAGGTGATCAAGAGCCCGCGCGCGAGCCTCGACGAAGGCGGCATCGGCGGCACGATCAACCTGCGCACCTTCCGCCCGCTCGACCTGAAGAAGCCGGTGCTGTCGCTATCCGCCACGGCCAGTTCGCCGCGCCTCGCCGACGCGGTCGATCCGCGACTGTCGGGCATGGCGAGCTGGGCAAGCCCGGACGGCAAGTTCGGCGCGCTGATCGCGGGCGTCTATGACGAGCGCACCACGCGGCAGGACCGGATCACCGGCGTCGGCTGGGCGGACGGCAAGATCGACACCGACGGCAACGGCTCGCTCGACAGCGACACGATCCTGATCCCGACTGCGATCCGCCCGACGCTGGAGCGCGAGAACCGCGACCGGATCGGCATCAACGGCGCGGTGCAGTGGAAGCCCGACGACCGGTTCGAGCTGAACGTCGACGGGCTTTGGAGCCGGCTGAACGTCGCCTATGACGAGCTTACCTATTCGGCAGCGGATGGCTCCAACCTGCCGCGCGGGATCGTGCCGGGCAGCGCGGTGATCGAGAACGGCGTGCTGACCGGTGCGACGACGACCGCCTCGACCACGCAGATCGGTCGCGAGACGTCGGTGCTCCAGTACAAGAACTGGCTGGTCGGCACCAATGCGCGCTGGCAGGCGGGCGGCTGGACGATCGCCGCGGACGGCAGCATCGGCCAGGCCTATTCGAATACGCCCGAACCAATCTACCGCACGCGGCTGCTTGGCACGGTGGGCGCGACGACGTTCGATTTCGGCAAGGCGGGCGATCGCCTGCCCGACGTCACGCTGCTGAACGCCGACCTGTCGAACCCGGCGCTGCTGCCCGGACGGCGGATCGAATATCGCGTCAACGACTCGAAGGACCGGGAGCGCGCTGCCAAGCTCGACGTGACCCGCGACCTGACCGGTGTGGTCAGCGCGCTGCGTGCGGGGGTGAAATACCAGAAAAGAACGCGCGCCTATGATCGCCGCGACATCAATTTCACCAGCGGCATCGCCGGCAAATATTTCGACGCGAGCTATTTCGTCCCGTTCCCGGTCGACGATTTCCTGAAGGGCGCGAACGGCACCCTGCCGACCAGCTGGGCAATGCCCGATCCGGTCAAGTTCCTCGCCGCCGCCACCGGCAAGGAGGCGCTGCTCGCTGCACCGCTCGCACGCGGCGATCTGCGCAACAGCTATGCGATCGGCGAGGAGATCCTCGCAGGCTACGCGATGGCCGATTTCGCGTTCCCGCTCGCCGGCATCGCGGTGCGCGGCGATATCGGCGTGCGCTATGCCCGGACGCGCCAGACCTCGTCGGGCTATGCCGATGACGGCAAGGTCGCGCTGCCCGTCAGCTACGACAAGACCTATGACAATTTCCTGCCCTCGCTCAACCTGGTCGCCGAGGTCTCGCCCGATCTGCAGATGCGGTTCGCCGCCTCGAAGGTGATCACCCGGCCGTCGCTCGCCGATCTGGCGCCGCGGCTGACGATCAATTCGAGCCCGACCGTCCTCACCGCGGTCGGCGGCAATCCCGAGCTGAAACCCTTCGAGGCGTGGCAATATGACGGCACGGTCGAATGGTATTTCGCGCCGGGCAGCGCGCTGGTCGGCGGCGTGTTCTACAAGGACATCACGACCTTCGTGTTCCAGCAGACGCGCGACTTCGTCCTCGACGGCCAGACCTATCGCCTGACCGCGCCGAAAAATGGCGGCGACGCCTATGTCGCCGGCGTCGAGATCGCGTATCAGCAGCTGTTCAAGATGCTCCCCGCCCCGTTCGACGGTCTCGGCGCGCAGGCCAATTACACGCACACGAAGACCGGCGGCACCTATGCACTGGCGACCGGCGGCGTTTTCCGCGATGCGCTGGTCGACGTCGCCAAGGACAGCTTCAACCTGACCGCCTTCTACGAGAAGGAGCGCGTCGGTGCGCGGGTGAGCTACAGCTGGCGCGGCAACGTGCTGCGCGACGTCGGTGGCGCGGGGCTTGCCGCGAACAACGACAGCGCGTTCGGCAGCCTCGATTTCGACATGTCGTACAAGGTGACGCCGAACGTGACCTTCGTCGTGCAGGGCATCAACATGGCCGGCGGCGTGCAATGGCAGTATGTCCGCGACAACCAGTTTGCGGGCTATACCGATTACGGTCGGACGTTCATGGCCGGCGTCAGGGCGAAGTTCTGATGCCGCTCGCCTCGCTCGCGGCTGGCCTCGCGCTGGTCGCCTCGTCCATCGCGCCGGCACAAACGCCGCCGCCGCGCGAGGACAAACTCGAACGCGTCGTCATCGTCATGCGCCACGGCGTCCGCAGCGCGATGTCGAGCCCGGAGGAGCTCGGGCGCTACAGCCGCCGCGCCTGGCCGCGCTTCGCGGTGCCGGCGGGGCATCTGACCGCCAACGGTGCCACCCTCGTGACGATGCTCGGCGGCTGGTACGCGGCGCACTACCGGCAGCTGGGCCTGCTCGGCGCGAGCGACTGCGCGGTCTATTACTGGGCGAACCACACGCAGCGCACCGAGGCGACCGCGACCGCACTCGCCGCCGGCCTGACGCCGGGGTGCGCTGCGCCGATCCACCAGTCGGCGGCGGCCCCCGATCCGCTGTTCGAGGCGCCGCAGACCCCGCTCGCGCCGCTCGACACCCCGCGGATGCTCGCGGCAATCTCCGCGCGGGTCGGCGGCGATCTGGCGGCCTGGGACGCGCGCCAGACCCCCGGCCGCGATCGGTTCGAGGCGCTGATGCTGCAATGCCGCCGCATCCCGTGCTCGACGACCGAGCGCAGCCGCGTCCAGCGCCGGCTTGGCGATACCCCGATCGCGATGCGGATCGACGCGACGGGCAAGCCCGACCTCACCTCGCCCAGCTTGCAGGTCGCCGGCATCGCCGAAAGCCTCGTCATGGCCTATGCGGACGGGCTGGCCTTCCCCGGCTGGCGCGAAATCGAAGCGGCGACGATCGGCAAGGCGCTCGCCGTCCATGGCGCCGGCATCGACCTGCGCACGCGCACCCCGGAAGTCGGCCGCCAGACCAGCAGCTATCTCGCGATGCGGCTGCTCGCGACGCTCCAGCGCGGTGCAGGCGCGACCGCGCTGGCCGACCCGATCGGCGACGCAGAGAAGATCGTTGTCGTCAGCGGCCATGACGGCACGGTGACGATGCTCGCCGGGCTGCTCGGTCTCGACTGGACGCTGCCCGATTACGGCGCCGGCGAAGCCGCCCCCGGCGGCGGACTGGTGTTCGAACTGTGGCGTCGTGGCGCGACCGGCAAGAGCGTCGTGCGGGTCCGCTATGTCGCGCAGGGGCTCGACCAGATGCGCTACCGCATCCCGCTGTCGGCGCAGACTCCGCCGGGGATCGTCGCGATCCCGGTCCCCGGCTGCGGCGACCCCTGCCCGCTCCCCCGCTTCACGCGCTACGTCCTCGATCAGGTGTCGCCCCCACCGAAGGAGTAACGCGGGGGCGCGGTTAATTGCCCTCGGCGTCGACGACGAACACCACGGGCTTGCCGCGCGACATCGGCTCCCAGCCTGCGCCCAATGCCGCCCGGATACCGCGCGAGATGGTCGGATCGTCGATCTGGAGCCGCCCGCGCGGCAACCCCTTCAGCAGGCGCTTGGGGGCGGGAAATTCGAGCATCGCCTCGCGCTGGCAGTCCTTTTCAAGCAGCGAAAGGACCATCCCCTTCCATCCGTCGTCGTCCGACCATTGCGGCTCGCTCTCGAGGCGCCAGTCATAGGTGGTGCCATCGACGTCGATTGTACCGGAAGTGCTGAGATTTTTCGACATGCCGCCGCCTTAGCAGGTCTGTCACGGCATGCCATCCGTCCGATCGCACGCCATAGCGGGGCCTGAATTACCAGCCTGCGACGGAGCCGCTATGTTCTTGGCGTGGGTGATCGTAGAAGCCGCCAAAAGCGCACCGGGGGAGCCATGACGACGAAATCGCGCTATCAGGCGCCCGCGCTCAAAAAGGGGCTCGAGATCCTCGAGCTGCTGGCCGCCGCCACCGCGCCGCTCAACATGTCGGATATCTCGACCGCGCTCGGCCGGTCGGTCAGCGAGATCTTCCGCATGCTGCAGGTGCTCGAGGAACATCGCTATATCGCGCGGGGCGATGACGGCTACCGGCTGACCAACCGGCTGTTCGCGCTCGGCATGAGCCAGCCGCCGGTCCGCAACCTCGTCGGGATTGCCCTCCCGGTGATGAGCGAGGTCGCGCGGCGGACCGGGCAAAGCTGTCACATGGCGGTGGCATCAGGTGCCGAGATGGTGGTGATCGTCGGCGTCGAGGCCCCCAGCCTGTCGGGCTTTGCCATCCGGGTTGGCTATCGCCGGCCGCTGCATCGCTCGGCGTCGGGACGCGTCCTCCTGGCGTTCCAGTCGGCGGATGTGCGCCAGGCCATGCTCGACGACGTGCGTGTGGCCGGTGCGGATTTCGACACGGCCGCGCTGGCGGCGGAGCTGGACGCGATCGCGGCGAAGGGTCTGCACACCACCCCCAGTCCCGTCCTGAACGCGATCACCGACATGTCGGTGCCCATTCTGGTGATGGGGTCCGCGCGGGCGGCGTTGACCGTGCCGTTCGTCGATGGCCCGGGCGCACGCGTGACGCTGGACGCGTCGCAGGCTGTGTTGCGCCACGCCGCCGCGACGATCGCCGAGCAACTGTCCCCCGAAGTCCGCGACGGGCTGTATCAGCGGGTCGTCGACCATGGCGCACCGGACGCGGCATCCGACGGCTGATCGCTGCAAGCGCGCCGCCTACCCCTTTCGAACTGGAACACGATACCATGTGGCACTGCCTCTTCCTCGACCTTCACGACGATGCCGCGCTGATCGCGGCGTATCGCGATCGCCACCGTGCGGTGCCGCCTGCCGTGCTCGCCTCGATCCGGGCGGCGGGGATCGAGGCGATGGACATCTATCAGCGCGATGACCGGCTGGTGATGATGATGCGGACCGGTCCCGGCTTCGACCCCGAGGCGAAGGCCGCGGCCGACGCGTCCGATCCCGCCGTGGTCGCGTGGGAAGCCGCGATGTCACGCCTCCAGCGTCCGTTGCCGAGCGCGCAGCCGGGCGAGAAATGGCTGCCCGCCGAACGGATCTTCGCGCTCGACGAGCAGGGCTGACCGGTCAGGTCAGCGTGCGGTCGAGATGCGTGTAGCCGCCATCGGGGATGATCCACTGCCCGGTCGTGTGCGACGACCGCGCCGACAGCAGGAACACCACGGTATCGGCAATCTCGCGATCGGTCGTCAGCCGCCGGCCAAGCGGGATGTTGCCCGCGATCTCGTCGAGCTTGGCCTGCGGATCGTCGAACGTGTCGATCCACGCGCGGTAGAGCGGCGTCATCACCTCGGCGGGAAGCACCGCGTTGACGCGGACGCCGTCGCCGACCAGCGCCGCCGCCCATTCGCGCGTCAGGCCGAGCTGGGCGGCCTTGGCGGCGACATAGCCGCTGGTCTGGCCCTGCCCGGTCAGCGCGGTCTTCGACGAGATGTTGACGATCGCGCCGCGGCTGGCCTTCAGGTGCGGCAGGCAATGATGCGCCATGCCGTAATAATGGCCGACATTAGCGACCAGCGACGCGAGGAAGGCCGCCGTTCCCGCCTCAAGCCCGATCCCGTCATTGGCGCCCGCATTGTTGACCAGGCCGTGGATGCCGTGCCCCGCCGCGACGATCTGTGCGACTGCCGAGGCGCAGGCGGCGTCGTCGGTCATCTCGGTACGGATGAACATCGTTGCGGGCTGAAGCGTACGGATATTCGCCTCGAACGCAGGGTCGAGCGCGCTGCGCCCGAGGATCGCGGGGATCGCGCCCTCCTCCGCGAGCAGCGTCGAGATCGCGCCGCCGATCCCGGCGCCACCGCCGGTGACGATCACCAGCTTACCGTCGAGTTCCAGCTTCATGATAGTCCATCCTCGATAGTAGATAAGCGATAGACGCGCGCCGCCGTGCCGCCAAAGATCGCATCGCGGTGCCCCGGGCAGGCGCGCGCGACGAAGGTTTTGATCAACTCGACCACCGCCGCATGCTCGGCGGCAAGCAGGCACACCGGCCAGTCGGATCCGAAGATCAGCCGGTCCGGTCCGAAGCAGGCGAGCAGATGGTCGAGATACCGCGCGATGTCGGTCGGCGACCAGGCGGCATGATCGGCCTCGGTCACCAGCCCCGACAGTTTGCAGGTGACGTCTGGAAAGGCGGCGATGGCTGCGATCGTCCGGGCCCATGCGCCCCATTCGCCACCCGCGATGTCGGGCTTGCCGCCATGATCGAGCACCAGCGACCCCGGCCCGGCCGCGGCGAGCAGGTCGGGAACGCTTGCCAGTTGTGCGGGCCCGCGGACGAGTATGTCATAGGCGAGACCGCGCGACAGGATCGTCCGCACGCCCCGCAGGACATCCTGGCGGAGCAGATAGCGCGGATCAGGTTCGTCCTGCGCGATGTGCCGTATGCCCACAAGCGACCGCGATGCGTGACGGTCGAGCCGGGCTGCGACGTCGGGCGCGGTCAGGTCGACCCAGCCGACGACGCCCATGATCCAGAAGTTCGCATCGGCAAGGCCCAGCAGCCAGTCGGTCTCCGCCGCACTGTGGCAGGCCTGCACCGCGATGCAGCCGTCGAACGCGGTGGCCTCCAGCGCGGGCCGAACATCGACCGGGAGCCGGTCGCGCGCGAGCACGCTGCCGGACTGGATCCAGCCATACTCCGCCGCGCGATAACGCCAGAAATGCTGGTGCGCATCGATCCTCTTCACCATCGGGCTTTTGCATCCCTTCTCTTGTTGCTCACCTGTGACATGATTTTTTATATATGCAAACCTCTCTCAAGGCCTATGATGGCGGCAATCGCACCAGAGGCGACGAAGAGAGGATGTCATGGCACACGCTGCGAAGGGCTCGAGCCACATGGCCGACATAGCTGACACCGCGACGAGCGCAGGGCGTTTCATCCGGCCGGGATTCCGGACGGGCTTCATCCTCGTCACCAGCCTGTTCTTCCTTTGGGCGCTTGCCAACAACTTCAACGACATCCTGATTCGCCAGTTCCAGAAGGCCCTCGACCTCAACCGCGCGCAGGCCGGCCTGATCCAGTTCGTCTTCTATGTCGGCTATTTCGTGATGGCGCTGCCCGCGGGTCTGGTCATGCGCCGCTTCGGATACCGCGCCGGCATATTGACCGGACTGGCGCTGTACGCGATCGGCGCTTTGCTGTTCTGGCCCGCCGCCGAAGTCCGCGAATATGCGGCCTTTCTCGGCGCTTTGTTCGTGCTGGCGTCGGGTGCTGCCTTCCTAGAAACTGCCGCCAATCCCTATATCGTCGCGTTCGGCGATCCGGCGCGCGCCTCACAGCGGCTGAACCTCGCCCAGGCGTTCAACGGTTTCGGCGCGGTGCTCGCGCCGACGATCGGCGGTCTGTTCATCTTCTCAGGCGTCGAGCATGACGCGGCAACGCTGACGACGATGCCGCAGGCGCAGCTGGTTGCCTATCGCGTCGCCGAGGCGCGCATGGTGCAATTGCCGTATCTGCTGCTGGCGATCATCGTCGTGCTGGTCGGCGCCGCCATCGCACTGGTCCGCCTCCCCGCGCTCGACACCAAGACCGACGACAGCGCGCATGACGGGCTGTTCACGGTCCTGCGCGCGCCGGGGCTGTGGCGCGCGGTGGTCGCGCAATTCTTCTATGTCGGCGCACAGGTCGGCATCTGGAGCTTCTTCGTCGATTTCGTGAAGGACAGCCTGCCCGCCACGCCCGAGCGCTCGGCCGCCTATCTCCTGTCGCTCAGCCTCGTGCTGTTCATGGCGGGGCGGTTCATCGGCGCCGCGCTGATGCACAGGCTGCCGGCGACCCGGTTGCTGTTCGGCTGTGCGGTCGCCAACATCGCGCTGTGCGCGGTGGCGATGCTGTCGGGCGGCTGGATCGCGGTCGGTGCGCTGGGGCTGACTAGCTTCTTCATGTCGATCATGTTCCCGACGATCTTCGCGCTCGGCGTCCGCGATCTCGGACCGCGCGCGACGATCGGCTCGTCGCTGATCATCATGGCGATCATCGGTGGCGCGCTCGTGCCCCCGGTGATGGGCCTGATCGCGGGCGCAGCGGGTGGCCTTCACGTCGCGATGGCGTTGCCGCTGATCTGTTTCGCGGTCGTCGCGCTGTTCGCGCGCGGCGCGACCGACGCCCCCCTTTCCCCTACCATGAGGACGATCCATTGAGACTGAACGGTAAACGCGCGCTGGTGACCGCTGCGGCGCAGGGCATCGGCCGATCGATCGCGGAGGCGTTCGTCGAACAGGGCGCGACGGTCTACGCCGCCGACCTGAACGGCGAGCTGCTCGCGACCGTCCCGGGCGTCACGCCCATCATGCTCGACGTCACCGATGCGGAAGCGGTCGCGGCGCTCCCGGCCCAGATCGGCGACATCGACATCCTCGTCAACGGTGCAGGCTATGTCCATGCGGGCGATATCCTGGCCTGCGACGAGGACGCCTTTGCGTTTTCGATGTCCCTGAACGTCACGTCGATGTACCGGCTGTGCCGCGCCTTCTTGCCGGGCATGCTCGCGCAGGGCAGCGGATCGATCGTCAACCTCGCCTCGATCGCATCGAGCGTGAAGGGCATTCCCAACCGCTTCGCCTATGGCACGACCAAGGCCGCGGTGATCGGTCTGACCAAGGCGATCGCGGCCGACTATGTCCTGCGCGGCGTCCGCTGCAACGCGATCTGCCCGGGGACGATCGATTCCCCGTCGCTGCGCCAGCGCGTCGCCGAGCAGGCGAGCGCGGCCGGTATTCCGCTCGAAGAGGCGACCGCCGCCTTCGTCGCGCGCCAGCCCGTCGGCCGCCTTGGCCGCCCCGAGGAGATCGCAGCCCTCGCGCTGTACCTTGCGTCCGACGAGAGTGCATTCACCACCGGCACGACCCATGTCATCGACGGCGGCTGGGTCAACTAACCACCTCCTTCCCCACGACCTAGAACCAGAGGACGTTTGCTCCATGAAACTGTTACGCTACGGCCCGATCGGCCATGAAAAGCCCGGCATGCTCGATGCCGATGGTGCGATCCGCGATCTGTCGGGGGTCGTGGGCGACATTGCCGGCGATGCGCTGACGCCCGAGGGGATCGCGACGCTGGCGGCGATCGACCCGGCGACGTTGCCGCTGGTCGACGGCACGCCGCGCTACGGCGCCTGCGTCGGCGCGGTCGGCAAGTTCATCTGCATCGGCCTCAATTACAGCGATCACGCCGCCGAAAGCGGGATGGACGTGCCCAAGGAGCCGGTCATCTTCAACAAATGGACGAGCGCGATCTGCGGCCCCGACGACGCGGTCGAAATGCCCCGCGGCTCGACCAAGCTCGACTGGGAAGTCGAACTCGGCGTCGTGATCGGCAAGCCCGGGCGCTATATCGACGAAGCCGATGCGATGGCGCATGTCGCGGGCTATTGCGTCATCAACGACGTCAGCGAGCGCGAATACCAGCTCGAGCGGGGCGGCACCTGGGACAAGGGCAAGGGCTGCGACACGTTCGGCCCGATCGGCCCGTGGCTTGTCACGGCCGACGAGGTGCCCGATCCGCAGGCGTTGCGGCTGTGGCTAGAGGTCGATGGTCACCAGTATCAGGATGGCACGACCGCGACGATGGTGTTCGGGGTGGCCGAGATCGTGTCCTATCTCAGCCGCTTCATGAGCCTCCAGTCGGGCGACGTGATCTCGACCGGCACGCCCCCCGGCGTCGGCCTCGGCCAGAAGCCGCCCAAATATCTGGCGGTGGGCAATGTCATGCGCCTCGGCATCGAAGGCCTTGGCGAGCAGACCCAGCGCGTCGTGGAATCGCGCGCATGACGACGATCACCGGGCTGCGCATTCGCGACGTCCGCTTCCCGACGAGCCTTTCGCTCGACGGCTCGGACGCGATGAATCCCGACCCCGATTATTCCGCCGCCTATGTCGTGCTGGAGACGGACACGGCCGGGCTCGAAGGGCACGGCCTGACCTTCACGATCGGGCGCGGCAACGAGATTTGCGTCGCCGCGATCGGCGCACTGCGCGAGCGGGTGATCGGGCTCGACCTCGACTGGATCGCGGCGGATGCCGGGCGGTTCTGGCGCCACGTCACCAATGACAGCCAGCTGCGCTGGATCGGCCCCGACAAGGGCGCGATCCATCTGGCGACAGGCGCCGTCGTCAACGCGGTGTGGGATCTGTGGGCGAAGAGCGTCGGCAAGCCGGTCTGGCAGCTGGTCGCGGACATGACGCCTGAGGAACTCGTCCGCACGATCGACTTCCGATACATCACCGACTGCATCACGCCCGACGAGGCGCTCGCGCTTCTCACCAAGCGCGCCGAGGGCAAGGCGGAGCGCGTCGCGACGCTCAAGGCCGAGGGCTTTCCCTGCTACACGACGTCGGCGGGCTGGCTCGGCTATTCGGACGAGAAGCTCTACCGGCTGGCGCGCGAGGCGGTCGATGCCGGGTTCGATCATATCAAGCTGAAGGTCGGGCGCGATCTCGACGACGATATCCGCCGGCTGCGGATCGCGCGCGAGGCGATCGGTCCCGATGCCAAGCTGATGATCGATGCCAACCAGATCTGGGAGGTCGACCAAGCGATCGAATGGGTCAACGCGCTCGCCTTCGCGAACCCGTGGTTCATCGAGGAGCCGACCAGCCCCGACGACGTGCTGGGCCATGCCAAGATCCGCCGCGGGATCCGATCGGTCAAGGTCGCGACCGGCGAGATGTGCCAGAACCGCATTTTGTTCAAACAGTTCATGGACGCAGGCGCGATCGACGTCGTGCAGATCGACGCGTGCCGTCTCGGCGGCGTCAACGAAGTGCTCGCAGTCCTGCTGATGGCGGCCAAGCACGACCTGCCGGTCTGTCCGCATGCCGGCGGCGTGGGACTGTGCGAATATGTCCAGCACCTGTCGATGATCGACTATCTGTGCTTTTCGGGCACGCGCGAGGGTCGGGTGATCGAATATGTCGATCATCTGCACGAGCATTTCGTCGATCCCTGCGTCATCCGCGATGCCGCCTATATGCCGCCGACGCGGCCGGGCTATTCGATCGAGATGAAGCCCGCATCGCTCGAACGTTATGCGGTATCGGCGGAAGTGCGATACTGATCGCGTCATGATCATCGCCTCGACGCACGACTTCCGCGAAGCCGCCCGACGGCGGCTGCCGCGCTTCCTGTTCGATTATGCGGATGGCGGCGCCTATGCGGAGCAGACTCTGCGGCGCAATGTCGACGACCTCGCCGACATTGCGCTGCGCCAGCGCGTGCTGCGCGACGTCGCCGACATCGATCTGACGACGTCGCTGTTCGGGCGGACGATGGCGCTGCCCGTTGCGCTCGGCCCGGTCGGGATCAGCGGCATGTATCATCGGCGCGGCGAAACCCAGGCAGCCCGTGCCGCGACCACCGCTGGCGTGCCCTTCTGCCTGTCGACCGTTTCGATCTGCCCCTTGTCGGAGGTGAAGCAGGCGAGCGGTACGGGTGCGCTGTGGTTCCAGCTCTACGTCATCCGCGACCGGGCGTTCATGCGCGACCTGATCGCCACTGCGAAACAGATAGGTGCGGAAGCGCTCGTCTTCACCGTCGATATGCCGGTCCCGGGCGCGCGGTACCGCGACGGGCATTCCGGCATGTCCGGCGCGGGCGCCCCCTTGAAGCGCGTCCTGCAGGCGATGGGCCGGCCCGGCTGGGCGTGGGACGTCGGGCTGCGCGGGCGGCCGCACAAGCTCGGCAACCTCGAACCCGTGCTCGGCAGCAACAGCGGGCTCAATGACTATATGGGCTGGCTCGGCGCGAACTTCGATCCGTCGATCGGCTGGGCCGATCTCGAATGGATCCGCTCGGCCTGGGATGGGCCGCTGATCATCAAGGGGATCCTCGACGTCGAGGATGCGCGCGAGGCGGTGAAGATCGGCGCGGACGGCATTATCGTTTCCAACCATGGCGGCCGCCAGCTCGACGGCGTGCTGTCGACTGCACGCGCACTGCCGGCGATCGCGGACGCGGTCCGCGGCCAGGTCACGGTGCTGGCGGACTCCGGCGTACGGTCGGGGCTAGACGTCGTGCGGATGCTTGCACTCGGCGCGGAGGGCGTGCTGCTCGGCCGCGCCTGGGTCTATGCGCTGGCCGCGCGGGGCGAGGCCGGGGTCGACCTGCTGCTGACGCTGATCGAGCGCGAGATGCGCGTCGCGATGGCGCTGACGGGCGTCCGCCGGATCGCCGATATCGATCGGACTATCCTGGCCTAGGATTGCGGACGACCGCGCTACCCAAGCCCCGCGTTACACGGACCGCGCCGCCTGCCAGGCTGCGACGAGTGCGCGGGCGCGCGTGCCGACGGTGGCGGCGCTGTCGCCGGGCTTGTAGAGCGCGCCACCGACGCCGATCCCCTCGGCACCCGCCGCCAGCCAATCGGCGAGATTGTCCGCCCCCGTGCCGCCGACTGCCCAGACACGGACGGTCTTCGGCAGGATCTCGCGCACCGCCTTCAGATAAGCGGGTCCGAACGCGACCGCGGGAAACAGCTTCAGGCGTCGTGCACCCGCGGCGATCGCCTGGAACGCCTCGCTCGGCGTGACGAACCCGGGCATGGGCTCGAGCCCGAGTTCGACGCCGCGGGCGATGACGGCGGGGTTGGTGTTGGGCGTCACCATGATCGTGCCGCCGGTCGCGGCCAGCGCCTCGACCGCGGCGATGTCGAGCACCGTCCCCCCGCCGATCGCGGCCCGGTCGCCGAACGCCTGCTGCAACATGCGGATGCTCGTCGCCGGGTCCGGCGAATTGAACGGCACCTCGATCAGGCGGATGCCGGCGTCGACCAGCGCCTCGCCGATCGCCAGCACCTCGTCGGGTGCGACGCCGCGCAGGATGGCGACGATGGGCGCGGTGCCCGATGCTAGCAGATCATCGACGGTCATGGTGTCTCCAGCAAGGCAAGGCCGGCAAGCGCACAGGCTTCGCCGGTATGAACGGTAGCGCCAAGGCCGCGTGCCGCGAGCGCGCGGCCATAGCGGTCGGCGAGCGCCGGATCACCGATCAGCGTGATGGTGCCGGTGGCCGCGGGCAGGATCTCGGCGATCTCGGCACCAATGACCAGCCCGGACAGGAACCCCAGCGCCCAGCGGCCGCTGGCGCCCGTGCGCAGTTGCGCTGCCCGCGTCTCGAACAGCGCGCCGAGCAAATGCCCGCCCTCGGCGATACGGTCGAGCCCAGCGTCGAAACCGATGGCGTCATCCTCGGCCGCGCCATCATCCGCCGCCGCACGCGTCAACGTCGAATGCCGCCGCAGCAGCGCGAACAGCTCGCCCGTCACGAAGGTCTGGAACCCGGCCACCCGGCCGTCCTCGACACTCGCCCATTTGCTGTGCGTACCGGGCAGCGCGATCAGATGACGTCCGGATGCAAGCTCGGGCATAAGCGCCATCGCACCGAAGATCTGCGTCTCCTCGCCGCGCATCACATCGGGTGCGCCAGAGCCGCGCGTGCAGGCAAGCCCCGCGCCGATCGTGACGGGGATCCGGTCGACCATCGCGCGCGCCGATCCTGCCGCCCAGATTGCCGGATCGGCAGGACAGTCGACATAGGGAATCTCGATCCAGCCGTTGCGCGACCCCACCATGCCGCAGAGATGGATCGCGCGCGGCTCCGATGTCGCGCGCCAGCGTGCGAGCGCGCCGCGCAGCACCTGTTCGGGTGTCTGGTCGCCAAGGTCCCCGATACCGGGCCCGGCGGCGCGATCGACAACCGCACCGTCCTCGATCCGGTAGAGCCGCAGGTTGCTCGTGCCCCAGTCGCCAGCGACGGTATAGCTCATCGACCGCGCCTGACATGGCTGACGGCGAATAGCGAACCCGCTGCGATCACCCGATCGGGCGAGATCAAACGCTTTTCCAGAACCGGGCTCCCGTTCGCGGCCGCCGCTGACCCGCGCGACGCCTATTACTAATCCTATAATTATGTGCGACGAAGAAGCAATTGTTTCACCGGTTCCGCGTTGGACCGGCCTGGCCTACGGTCAATTCGGCCTGACGTACCTGATCTGCAACGAGAATGACCGACAGGGGAGGAAGACATGGGCAAGCTATTGCTGGCCGCGCTCGCGGCGACGACGACTGTGCTAAGCGTCGGCACCGCCGATGCCCGCCCGCGCTGGACCGAGGCGCAGGCCAAGGCCTGGTACGCGAGACAGCCTTGGCTGGTGGGCGCGAACTACACCCCCGCCTCCGCGATCAACCAGCTCGAAATGTGGCAGGCGGCGACCTGGGATCCCAAGCGGATCGAATACGAACTCGGCCTCGCCCAAGCGATCGGGATGAACACGATGCGCGTGTTCCTCCACGACCAGCTCTGGGTCCAGGATCCCGAAGGCTTCAAGCGCCGCATCGACGCGTTCCTGACGATCGCGCACGCGCACGGCATCCGCCCGCTGTTCGTGCTGTTCGACAGCTGCTGGGATCCCGATCCGAAGCTCGGGCCCCAGCATCCGCCGATTCCCGGCGTCCACAATTCGGGCTGGGTGCAGGGTCCGGGCCTGCCGGGATTGCGCGACCGGAGCCGCTACCCCGCGTACAAGGCCTATGTGCAGGGGATCGTCGGGGCATTCGCCAAAGACGACCGCATCCTCGGCTGGGACGTCTGGAACGAACCCGACAATGGCGCCGACCAGTATAGGGGCCAGGAGGGCAAGGAACCGCTCGTCCGCGCGCTTCTCGCGCAGGCGTTCGACTGGGCACGTGACACCGACCCGTCACAGCCGCTGACGTCGGGCGTGTGGCAGCATGACGACTGGACCCCGACCGGTGGCAAGCTGTCGCCGATGGAGACGCTGCAGCTCGGCCAGTCCGACGTCATCAGCTTCCACGATTACAGCTGGCCCGAGACGTTCGAGGCGCGCGTGCGCCAGTTGCTGCCGTATGACCGGCCGATCCTGTGCACCGAATATATGGCGCGCGGCAACGGATCGACGTTCGACGGCTCGCTGCCGATCGCCAAGCGCTACAATGTCGCGATGATGAACTGGGGGTTCGTCGATGGAAAGACGCAGACGCGGCTGCCCTGGGACAGCTGGAAGAAGCCCTATGTGATGGAGGAGCCGACGATCTGGTTCCACGAGGTCTTCCGCGCCGACGGCACGCCGTATCGCAAGGCGGAGACCGCCCTGATCCGCCGGCTGAGCGCGGCACCAAAGACCGTGATTTCCGGCGAACCCGGCGCACATTGGCGCTGACGCCGATCGGGTCTCAGGGGAGCGACGACGCCGCGCGACCCCAGTCGTTCGGCGTATGACCCAGATCGAGCTCGAGCGTCCCGCCCTGCAGGATTGCCGCCTGCGAGACGAACGGCGTATCGAGCGGTCGCCCGTTGAGCCGCGCCGCGCGGATGTAGCGCGTCCCCGCCCCCTGCCCGCGCGCGACGATCGTGAAAGTCCGCCCGCCCTCGAGCGTGATCCGGCTCCGCGGCTGGTGCGGCGCGTGGAGGTAATAGAGGTCGCTGCCGAGTTTCGGGAACAGCCCGAGGCGGTTGAACACGTAATGCGAACTCATCGCGCCGCTGTCTTCGTCGCCGGGATAGGCGTCCGCGGTAAACCGCCGGAAGACGATATCGGCATATTTGCTCGTCAGATCGGGGCGCCCGACCTCGCTGAACAGCCAGGGCGTCGAGAAGGACGGCTCGTTGGTGAAGTCGATCAGCCCCGCGTCGAACGCATGCTGCAACCGCCGCGTGAACGCCGCGCGCCCACCCATGATCGCGACCATGCCCGGAACGTCGTGGACCGCGGCATAGGAGTAGATCCAGCCCGTCCCCTCGTAGAAGCCGAAATTGTCGTGCGTCTTGCCGTCCCAGCCGCGCTTGGGGTCGTTCGGCTGGAAACGTCCGTCGGCGAAGCGTGGCCCCACGAACCCGGTATAGCCGTCGCTCGCCGCGCGCGGATCCCAGACGTTGCGCCAGTTCCGCGCGCGCGTCTCGAGCAGCGCGGCCTCGGCGGGGTGTGCCGTGCCTGCCGCCACCTTCGCTGCGTAATAGTCATTGAGCGCCATGCCCATCGTCGCCGACCCCGAGCGTGACCGCTGCGGCGTCCCCTCGGGGCTGCGATCGTCGACCGCGAAATAGCCGTCGACCAGATAGCGCGGCCGGCGCCGCTCGAACGCGTTGAACAGGACGACGTTCGCCGCCTTCTGCCAGTCGACGCCGGGGACGCCGCGCAGGAATCCCTCGCCGATCACATTGTCGACCTCGTCGCCCGCCTGGCCGACATGGAAATTGCGCCCGGCGATGAACGCGGTATCCGCCGCGCCATAGCGTTCCCACGTCCGCACGAACGATCCGATCACGCCGGCATAGGCCTTGGGCCGGATCAGCGACATCAGCGGGAAGAGCGTGTGATACGTGTCCCACAGCGTATAGTGATCGTCATAGAGCGGCGACGCGCGCTCGCTGTCCGCTTGGTCCTGCGTCCGGTCGCGTGGCTGGATGACGCTGTGGTAGAGCGCGGTGTAGAAGCGCCGCCGGTCCGCCGGGCCGGCCCCGTCAATCGTGATCCGCCCGAGCGCGTCGTTCCACGCCTTGCCCGCCGCGCTGCGAACCGCGGCCATGTCCCAGCCGGGCAGGTCCTGTGCGAGCAGCGCTTCGGCGCGCGCCGCGCTGGCGAAGGAAACCGCGATCTTCATCGTCACGGGCTCGCGACCCGCGCTGCCGAACGTCCACCAGGCGCGCAGCGGCTGGTCGGCGGGCGCGCTCGCGCGCGTCGCGCCGGGGGTGCGGACGTTGGCGCGTTCGACTCCCCAGGCGGTCGGCTTCGCGTCGACCCTGGCGACGAACCAGATATCGACCTCCGCGGGCGACCAGTAATGCCGGGTGCGGACGCGGCCGACGATCTTGCCCTGCTCGGGAAATAGCGTCACCTCGGATCCCGCGGTGCCGAGCTCGCCCATGATCTTGCGCGTCACGTCGAACAGCAGATGCGCGTCGCCGCTGTCCGGAAAGGTGAAGCGGTACAGCGCAGCATGGTGCGCGGGCGCGATCTCGACGTCGGTGTCATAGCGCGCGAGCGTCACGCGGTAGCCGTCCGCCCGCGCGCGTTCGTCGCGCTTGGGCGAGAGATGCTCCGCCTCGGTCGTCGCGAGCGGCCCCGTCTGCGGCGAGACGAGGAACGTGCCATAGCTCGGCACCCCGCCCGACCCCTGCGTATGCAGCTGCGCGAACCCGCTCAGCGGTGCGGCGCGGTCATAGCCTGCATTGCTGGTCGCCGCGGTGATCGTGTTCGGGCTGGGGTGGATCGACCCCGCGGGCAGCGTCGGCCCCGGGATCGTGTCGCCCTCGTCGTCGTCCCCGGTACCGATCAGGGGATCGACATAGTCGCTGAGCGGCAGGGGATCGCGACCCGGCCCCGGTGCGGCTGGTGCGGCCGCCGCAAGCGCCACGCCGATGCCGATCGCGCGCAGCACTGTGCAGGCCGCCGCGCCGCGGCGCGCCGTCATCGCTTCGCCGGAGTCGCACGCGCCTCCGCGGTCAGCACGAGTTCGGCGGCGAGCAGCGCGCCCTCCTGATCCTGCGCGACCGACGTGCGTTCGACCAGGTCGGTCACGAACTGCGGTCCGAACGGCAGCGGCACCTTCGAGCAATCGAGATAGCGCGTGCCCTTCTTGTCCGCGATCAGCAGGTGGTTGCCGCCCGGACGTCCCGCGATGTCGACGTATTTGCGGAGCTCGATATAGCCCTCGGTGCCGAGGATGAAGAGGCGGCCGTCGCCCCAGGTCGACAGGCCGTCGGGCGTGAACCAGTCGACGCGGACATAGCCCGCACCGCCATCGCCGCTCAGCATCATGTCGCCGAAATCCTCGAACTTGGGATGCGCGGGATTGCCGAAATTGCCCGTCTGCGACGCGAGCACCTGCGCGCGCTTGCTGCCCGTCAGATAGACGAACTGGTCCGCCTGGTGGCTGCCGACATCGGTCAGAATGCCGCCGTTGCGCGCCGGGTCCCAGAACCAGTCGGGACGGCTCGGTGCGGACAGGCGGTGCGGCGCGAGGTTGATCGTCTGGATCACGCGCCCGATCGCGCCGTCATGGACGAGCTGCCCCGCCATCACCGCGGCGGGCACCTCGAGCCGCTCGGAATACATGATCGCGAACTTGCGTCCCGTCTCGCGGATCGCGCGGCGGACATCGGCGAGCTGCTTGAGCGTCACGACCGCGGCCTTGTCGCTCAGATAATCCTTGCCGGCGCGCATCACGCGGATGCCCAGCGGCGCGCGCAGCACGGGGATCGCTGCGCTGCACACCAGCTTGATCGCGCGGTCGTCGAGGATCTCCTGCTCGGACCGTGCCAGCTTGATGTCGCCATAGCGTTTGCGGAACATCGCGATCTGCTTGGGATCGGTCGCGTAGAAGGCGGTCAGCACGCCGCCGCCGCGGATCACCGCGTCGGTGATGCCATAGATATGGTTGTGGTCCATCCCGATCACCGCGAACGGCACGCGGTATTTGGCTTCGGGCGCGGGCTTGGCCACCGCCCCCTCGGTCGGCGCGTCGCCGCGCGTGGCGGATTGCGCGAACGCGTCGGCAGCGAAGCCCGCGGCCAGTCCGGCGGTCAGTCCGAGCCCGAGAAGTCCCCGGCGGTTGGTGTCGCTCACAGCTCTATCCCCTTTCAGATCGCGACCAGGTTCGTCGGCCAGGTCATTGCTTGGTTGCTGTCCATCGCCTGCTCGCCGAGCAGCGACGCGACGCTCGCCTGATAGGCCTGGCGCAACAGGCCGGGCAGCGGCTTGCCCGCGCGCACCGCCTCGCCAAAGCCCTCGAACTGCAGCATCGTCTCGTCATATTCGCCCCAGCCAAGCGACTCGCCGGGTGTCGTCACGGGCAGCTCGGGGAACCAGGTCGCGCCGCCGATCGGCACCGTGCGCTTGTGGCCGCGCGCGACGTCCTTGTGCATCCGCTGCAACGCCAGAACCTTGGCAGGCACTTCCTGATAGATGCGTCCCAGCTCGGGCTCGATCGTCCCCTTGCTGCCCTGGATCTGCTCCTCGCAGCCATAACGCGCATTGTTGAGCAGCGAGGTGTAGATCAGTTTCCGCCCGCCGCTATATTCGTAGATCAGCGCGACATGGTCATAGACCTCGCGGCCGTCCTTCCAGAAACAGATGCTGCCCGACCCGATCACCCGCGTCGGCACCGCGTCGAGAAACCAGTTACCGACCTGAAGCTGATGCGTCGCGAGCTCGGTCATCAGCCCTGCCGACCGGTCGCGGTACAGCCGCCAGTTGATCTGCCGGTCGTTCGCATCGGCAGGCACCGCGCGGCGCCAGGCATTGTTGCGGTGCCAGCTCGCGCGGATCTGTGTCAGCGTGCCGATCTCGCCCGCGCGCGCGCGCTTCAGTGCGTTGAGGTAGGTCGGGTGGAACATCCGCTGATGCCCGATCTGAAGGATCTTGCCCGCCGCCTTGGCGTGCGTGATCATCGCGCCGCAATCGGCGATCGTCCGCGCCATCGCCTTTTCGCACCAGACGTGCAGCCCGGCGTCGAACGCGTCGAAGCAGAGCTTCGCATGCGTGTCGAGCGGCGTCGCGATGACCACCGCGTCGATCCCGCGCGCATCGAGCATCGCGCGGTGATCGGCAAAGCGCCGCGCGGTCGGCGCCCATTGCTGCGCCTTGACGAGGTTCGGCGCATAGCTGTCGCAGATCGCGACGACCGTGCAGTTGCGCGACTTGGCGATGTTCTGGATCAGCGCGCGGCCGCGGTCGCCCGTGCCGATCACGCCCAGCCGCACCGGGTTCGACTTGACCGGCTCGGCGCCCGCCGCGGCGGAGGCTGCGGACACCGCCCAGGGTGCGGCGGCCGCCATCCCCGCGCCCGCCGTCGCCGTCAGCACGCGATCGATGAACGATCGCCGCGAGAGGTCGAAATCCTTGTCGGTCATGCCGCTTGCATCCTTGCTGTGTCGTCGGTCGGCGCCGCCGCCTTGGAAAGATCGTACAGGAACCGCCGCGCCGGCGCCGCGTCGAGCAGGCGTCGCGCGCGTGCCGCATCGGCGACGAGCAGCGCGGTGCTCATCGCCTCCGCTATGCCGCCGCTGCGATCGATCGCCACGGTACAGCGCGCCGCGGTCACGATCCCGCCATCGGTGGGGCGGATCATCGCCGCGCGCTCGGGCGCCTGCGTGCCGGCGCCGACCGTCGTCGAGATCGAGAGCGCCTCGTCGACCAGCTCGACCTCGACCAGCACCGCGTCAGTGCACGACGGATCGGGGATCGCGAACGGCCACCCGCCGCCCAGCGGATGCTCCCCGATCACCGCGATCGAGCTTTCACCCGCGGACAGGCACGCGCAGACGACGCCCGCCTTGCGCAGCGCGGCGCTCGCGCGGTCGAGTGCGAAGCCCTTGCCGAATCCGCCGAAATCGAGCGCGAGCGGCCGAGTCGCGGCGATCCGCGCGGTGCTGCGGTCGAACACGAGATCGCCCCAGCCCGCCCCGGCGAACCGCCGATCGGCGGCCGGATCGAACAGGCCTAGGGTCAGCGCATGCGCCTCGTCGATCGCGACCAGCGCGTCGATCAATACCGGATCGTCGATCGCGACGCCGTGCCCAGCGAGCAGTTCGTCGTTGAGCGCGGTCGTCGGCGACGGCCGGTGGATCGTCAGCGCGTCGTCGACGCTTTCGATCGCGCGCCGCGCCGCGACCATCACATCCGCAGACCCTGAACCGAAGACGTGAAGCTCGATCCGCGTCCCCATCGCGACGAAGCGCTCGACCCGCGCGGCGATACCCACGTCAGGCCTTGACCTCCCAGCCAGGTTCATAGGCGACCGACCACAGCTTCATCGCCTCGGCACTGCTCGGCCTGCCGGTCGCGGGATCGACGGTCAGCACGCTGTTGGTGCGATAGGCCATGTTGCCCAGATGGCAGAGCGTCGTGCTGATATGCCCCTCGGTGATCGGCGAGTTGAGCGTGGTGGCCTTGCCGCGGATCACATCGACGAAATTGTTCGCGTGATAGACGTCGAGCACCCCCTCGCCGACCGTGCCGGTCGTCTCCGACGTCGCCTTGGCCATTACCTGCCGGATCGACTTGCCCGCCAGATCATAGAGTTCGAACCCGTTGCGATCGACCACCGCCGACCCCTTTGTCCCGAGCAGCAGCACGCCGCGGCCGCGGCCATAAGTCTGCATCGCGTTGCAGCTCTGCCCGTTCCAGCGGATCACGCGGTCCTTGTCGTAATTCAGGTCGAGCGACAGCGAGTCGTACATCTCCCAGTCGTCGCCCGCGTGGAAGCGCTTGGCCCCCTTCGCCTCGACCTTCGTCGGATAGGTCAGGCCCATCAGCCAGCGCGCGATATCGAGTTCGTGCATTGCGTTGTTGCACAGCTCGCCCGTTCCATATTGCCAGAACCAGTGCCAGTTATACGGCACCAGGTTCGACCGGTACGCCGCACGCGGGCGCGGGCCCTGCCACATGTCCCAGTCGAGCGTCGCGGGCGGTGCGACCTGCTGCCCCTTGCCGATCGATCCGCGATTATTGGCGTACCAGGTCTGCGCCTCGTACACGTCGCCCAGCTCGCCCGCCTGGACCAGCGCGAGCAGCTGCCGCGTCTCGGGGCTCGACCGCTGCTGGTTGCCGACCTGCAGCTGGCGCCCGGTGTTCTTCTGCGCGGCGATCATCGCCTCGCCCTCGGCGGGCGCGATGCCGATCGGCTTCTCGCAATAGACGTGATGGCCCGACTTCATCCCGTCGACCGCCAGCTTGGCGTGCCAGTGATCGGGCGTCGCGACGGTGATGATGTCGATCGCCTTGTTGTCGAGCAGCTTTCGATAATCGCCTTCGGTCCGCGGCGCGGCATGGCCCTTCGCGGCAAAGGCCGCCGCGCGCTTGGCCAGCACCGCCGAGTCGACGTCGCAGAAATGCGTGACCTCGACGTTCGGGACCTTGGTGAACGCGCTCATATGCGCCTGGCCGCGGCTGTTCACGCCGACGATCGCGACGCTGAGCCGGTCGTTCGCGCCCTTGATCCGTGCATAGCTGCGCGCGGTCATCGCCATGCCGAGCGTCGCGCCCGCGCCCTTTATCATCGTCCGACGGTCCATCGCTTGATCCCCCTTAGAGTGTACGCAGCTTGATCGACCGGAACTCGACCCGGTCGCCATGATCCTGCAGCAGGATCGGCCCCTGCACGGCGTCGCCGAACCCGGCGATCCCGGCATATTTGCTTTGTGCCACCAGCGCGCGGAACGCCGGCGACCCGCGGTCATATTCGACCATCTTGAAGCCGTTCAGCCAGTGCTCGACACGCGCGCCGCGCACCACGATCACCGCCCGGTTCCATTCGCCCGGCGGATTGATCCGCTTGCCCGGGCTTGCCGGGTCGGACAGGTTCTTCGCCGCGATCAGATCGTAGAGCGAGCCGAGCGTCCGGTTGCCGTCGCGACCCATCTTCGCATCGGGATGCCGCGCATCGTCGAGCAGCTGATATTCCAGCCCGAGCGCCTCGCCCTTGCGCTTCAGCAGGCCGGCATCGACGAAATACTTGATCCCGCTGTTCGCGCCGGGTGCCAGCTTGAAATCGACCGAGAGCTCGAAATCGCGATATTCGCGCGTCGTGACGATGTCGCCGCCGCCGCCGTCTACGCGCAGCACGCCCCCCGCCATCGTCCAGCCCGTCGTTGGAAACACTGTCCCCTTCGCGCCGCGCCAGCCGGCACCGGTCTTGCCGTCCCACAGCAGTTTCCAGCCTTCGCGCTGCTCCTCTGCGGACAGCTTATTGCTCAGCCAGCCCTGCTGCGGCAGCGCGGTCGCGGGCATCGCGTAGCGCGCCGGCGCATCGGTGATCACGCGGACGTTGCGGAACCGCACCTCGGGATGCCGCGCGGCGTCCGCGTCGGGGATCGCATGGACCTGGAACGCGATGAACCCGCGCGCATCGACATCGTCGACGGTATCGGTCGCGGGCACGCCGTTGATCCAGCTGCGCAACCGCGTGCCGATCGCCTCGACACGGTAGTGGTTCCAGTCGCCCGAGCGGAAGGTCTGCCGCGCGGGCGCGTTGCGGCCGAGCGTATACAGCCATTGCCGGCGCTGTTCGTCATACATGCCCGCGCTCCACGCACGTGCCGACGGATCGATCTCGACCTGATAGCCGTGCACGACGCCGCTGCGATAATCGGGCCGGCTCTGTCCGCGGATCATCATCCCCGAATTGAGCGCAGGGTCGGTCTTCGCATCGAACTCGACGATGAAGTCGCCATACTGCGCCTCGGACACGAGCCAGCTATTGGTCTTGCCGGGCTCGGCGCGCCCGATCAGCTCGCCATTCTCGAACGCGTAGGTCGCGTTGCCGCCGGTCGCGCGCCAGCCGGCCAGCCCCGCGCGCGGGGTCACGTCGCGCCACGGTGCTTTTGCCTGATCTGTGGAGGATTGAGACGCAGGGGCCGCGTCGACCGACGGCAGCAGCAGCAACGGTGCGGCCGCCAAGGTCAGAATTGCGAGTGCTCGAACCATTCGCCTCCCCTTTTCTCTTTTCTGCGAGCACGGGCTGGGCAGCCCTATCCGGACAGGTCCGGTCGTCTCGCATCGTTTCACCGCCGACATGTCGCTGCCGTACGTCTCTCCAAAACCGACCCTAATTTGTGGTCGGGCCACATGCAAACAGATTGTAAGGCATTTTATCGATGTTTCCGCTGGTTCGGGGCTTACCGGACTTGACGATCCCGGTGTCCGCGCGATGTAGGGGACGGCGCCGACGTTCAGGCTGCCGTCTATCGAACGAGGAATGCAATGCAGGACGCTGAAGGCGGCGGTAAACTCTACCGCAAGATCGTGCAGGCGATCATGACGGACATCGCGGACGGGGTATTCCAGGTCGGCGGTCGCCTGCCCGCCGAACGCGATCTGACGGAGCGGTTTCAGGTCAGTCGCCCGACGATCCGCGAGGCGATGATCGCACTCGAGATGAAGGGCATGGTCGAGGCCCGCAAGGGCTCGGGCGTGTTCGTGCTGGCATCGTCATCGAACGACTCGGAGCAGGAACTCGATATCGGCGCGTTCGAGATCACCGAGGCGCGTCGCCTGCTCGAAGGCGAAGTCGCCGCGGTCGCCGCGACCGAGATCACGGAGGAGCAGCTGGTCGAGCTACGCGGTCTGCTGGCGCAGATGGATCAGGACGACACGATCGCGGCAGAGGACGCGGATCGCCGGTTCCACATCGCGATCGCCGAGGCGACCGGCAATGCGGTGATCATCTCCGCGGTGGCCGACTTCTGGGACATGCGCTTCCGCTCGCCGCTCGCGCGCGAGGTCTTGGCGAAGGCGGGAAGCCTCGGCACGGAGAACCGCATGGCCGAGCACGGCCGGATCCTGACCGCGCTGGAGGCGCGCTCGCCGGTCGACGCGCGCAACGCGATGCGCGATCACCTTGCGCGTGTGATCGACCACCTGCTCGACGTCACCGAGACCGAAGCGGTCGAACGCGCGCGGGCCGCGACCGTCCAGCGCCGCCGTGCCCTGGCCCGTCGCTCGGTCTGACCCGCCCCCGCGTCTAGAGGTGCATGCTGTCAAATCGCGGCTACGGATGCGCCTCAAAATATTGGTCAAACTAATTGTCTGACCAAATGATTCCATATTGTCATATTTCTGTGGCCCTGATACCTGACGACCTACGCCGACCCTAGAAAACTGGGGCGGCAAAATGTCGGGCCGCGCCGACTCAGCGCGACCGGCCTATCGGGAGAGGGTCCTTGAGCCACAAGAGCTTCGATAAGCGCATGCTGCTTATCTCGACGAGCGTCATTGGTCTGTTGGTCGCCGCGCCGGCCATGGCCCAGCGAACCGCGGGCAGCCAGGTGCCGCAACCAGCCGACAGCCAGACGAGTTCACCCGATCCTGTCGACCCAACCCAGACGTCCGAGCCGGAAAACGCCGATATCGTCGTGACCGGGTTCCGCGCCTCGCTGAACAACGCACTGAACCAGAAGCGTAACGAGACCGCCGCGATCGACAGCATCGTCGCAGAGGATATCGGCAAGTTCCCCGACTCCAACCTCGCCGAGTCTATGCAGCGCATCCCCGGCGTCGCGCTCTCGCGCGGTGACGGCGGCGAGGGCCGCAATATCTCGGTCCGCGGCCTCGGCGCGCAGTTCACGCGCGTGCGCATCAACGGAATGGAAGGCGTGTCGCAGGTCAGCGGCACCGACATTCGCGGCGGCGTCGCGACCGGCCGTTCGTTCGACTTCGTGACCTTCCCGACCGAAATCTTCTCGGCACTGTCGGTCCGCAAGACGCTGTCGGCCGATGTCGAGGAAGGTTCGCTGGGTGCGACGGTCGACCTGCGCGCGCCCAAGCCGTTCGACCAGAAGAAGAGCTTCGTGCTCACCGGCACTGCGCGCGGTATCTACAACGACATCAGCAAGAAGGCCGATCCGCGCCTGTCCGCGCTGGTCTCCAAGCAGTTCGGCGACACGTTCGGCATCCTCGGCAGCATCGCCTATTCGAAGCGACATATCGCCGAATATGCCTATTCGGCCGCCGATGTCGTGCCGACCACGGTCTATGGCCAGGCGCAGCCTGCGGGCACCGCGAATGCCGGCGTGATCTTCCCCTTCTGCACCCCGGTCGGCTACAGCTTTCGCGGGGCCGCGACGAACAGTCCGACCGCCGGCTACGCCCAGCCGAACGGTACGCCGATCGGCGCGGACGCCAATAATTGCAGCACTGGAAATCCGCGCACGAGCACGGCGGCGGCCTATGATTATGTCATGAGCCGGACCGGGGTGAACGGTCGTCCGGGCGGCGGCGTCTATCTCCCCCGTCTGCCGCGACCCGCGAAAAGCGACCAGGAACAGCAGCGTCTCGCGGGCACGCTGACGCTGCAATGGAAGCCTGGCGACAATACCGACATCTCGCTCGACGGGCTGTATTCGCGGTTCAAGGTGGATCGGCTCGACACCTATTTCGATGCACGCTCGTTCGGGCGCGCGATCTCGAACAACGGCCAGCCGCTGACGTCGGTCCGCGAGATTGAGGTCGATGACAATGGGTCGCTGATCCACGGGCTGTTCGACGGCGTCGATCTGCGGTCGGAGATGCAGCAGGAGAAGTTCACCTCGACCTATCGCCAGGTCAATCTGAACCTCGACCACCGCTTCTCCGACACCGTCCGGGTCTATGGCCTGGCCGGCATCAACCAGTCGCGGCTCGACGTCGACCGCCTGCAGGTCGCGATCGATGCCAATGACACGCGCGACTTCTCGATCGACTTCCGCGACAATCCCGACATTCCGAAGATCGGCTACGGGATCGACACGACCAATCCCGCGCTCTTCCAATATGGCCCGCCGCTCGCCAACGGCGACCAGCGCGGCCAGCTGTCGAATTTCATCCGTCGCAACACGATCACGAGCAAGACCTTCGAACTCAACGGCGAATGGGAGGCCGCCCCCGACTTCACGCTGCAGGTCGGCGGTCAGTATCGCACCAACAAATATACCGCGCGGGAGCGGCAGCTTGCCACCAACACGCCGCTAGCGCTTCCGTCGGGCGTGACGCTGGCGAGCTTCACCACCGTGACGAGCGGCATCGGCGGAAATCTTGACGGGCTGTTGCAGGATTTCGTCTCGATCGATCCCGAGAAGTTCCGCGACGCGGTCGGGCTCGACAACTATGTCTATTGCAACCTCGAATGCGCCAAGGGCACGTTTGGCGGCGTCGATGAGAAATACGCCTCGGGCTATGCGATGGTGAAGTTCAACACCGCCAATTCGCTGCCCTTCGCGCTGCGCGGCGATGCGGGCGTCCGATACGTCCATACCAAGCTCGACACCTATGGTCCGATCACCTCGGCAGCGCCCGCGGGGTCGCTTTATCCCTCGCGGTTCGTGATATCGGAGATTGGCCGCAGCTATGACGACTGGCTGCCGTCGGCGAACCTCGCGCTCGACATCACGCCCGAGCTGATCGCGCGCGCCTCGGTCGCCCGCGTCATGTCACGGCCGTCTTATGGGCAGCTGATCCCTGCAGGCTCCGCGAACCTCGTGATCCAGACCGCAAGTTTCAGCAATCCGTTCCTCGAGCCGATCCGTGCCAACACGTTCGACGCGGCGCTCGAATGGTATTTCGCCAAGGGCTCGCTGATCTCGGTCGCGTATTTCTACAAGAATATCGAAAGCTATATTCAGACGACCAGCCAAGCGGTCGCGTTCCAGGATATCGGCCTGCCGCTGACGCTGCTCAACGGAACGCAGTTGCGCCCGACCGACGTGTTCACGGTGCAGCGCAGCAACAACACGGAAGGCGGACCGCTGCGCGGGTTCGAGGTCAACGTCCAGCTGCCCTTCACCTTCCTGCCCGGCGTGCTTCGCAATTTCGGCGCGCTCGGCAACTTCACGCGGGTCCGGTCGAACATCAACTACGTCATCTCGCCGACCCTGTCCCGGACCGCCCCGCTGGTCGGGCTGTCGCCCGAAACGGCAAGCGGGACGCTCTATTACGAAGACGACAAGTTCAGCATCCGCTCGACGGTCAACTATCGCGCGGCCTTCCTGACCGCCGTCCCCAGCGGCTCGGTCGACGCGGATTCGACCGCAAATGCGAGTTCGATCTTCGTCGACGCATCGGCCTCGTACAACCTCAACGAGCATATCAAGTTGATCGCCGAAGTATCGAACATCACTGACGAAACCAACCGCCTGACCGTGGACACGGTGCGTCAGGATCCGCTCTACACATCCTATTTCGGCCGTACCTACGCGCTCGCGGTCAATTTCCAGTTCTGAGGACTTCATGGTTCTGGTCGGTATCGGCGCGCCCCCCCCTGCCGATGTCGACCCGATCTCCGGGTGCGCTGCACGTCACGTGCGGCGCACCCGGTTCTTTCTTTGACGACGGTGCCGACGGCGCGCCGCATGGGTCCGGGCCTTCATCGTCACACACGCGCTGACCAGATATTTCAGGGACCGGACCTCATGATCGTGCCATCCATTCTTCTCGCGCTTGCAGCGTTGCAAACGACAGCGGCGCCCGCGGCGACCGCCGAGCATGTCGCGATCCAGGCCGCGGACATCGATCGCAGCGCGGCTTTCTACCACGAGGCCTTCGGCTTGCGGATCATCCCGACGCCGCTCAAAAACCGCCGCTGGCTCGATCTGGGCAACGGCCTTGCGCTCCACATCCTCGACGGCCGTACGACGCCGAAACCCTCGAACCGGAACGAGCATCTGGCGCTGCACGTCGACGATCTGGCCACCGTCATTGCCTGGCTCGACCAGCACGGACGCGTCTGGACCGATCTTGCGGGCACACCGCACACGATGCAGCTCCGGTTCGACGGCGTCCGCCAGATCTATGCGCAGGATCCCGACGGCTATTGGCTGGAGATCGGGGACGCACGCGGCACGGCGCCACGATGACGTAGCAGCCGATCTCGACCAAGGTTATCGAGCGGCAACTCTCTTGGCCGCCACCGCACCCGAGGGACGAGCACGCTGTTTGATCTTTTTAGATTTGCGCTGCACCCCGGCCCCTGAAAGACATCTGCACGACACATAAACTGGTGTACGCTGCCCCTCGGCGCGGTGCGCCACAGGAGAGATCGCCATGTCGTTCGTTGTCAACGGAAACGCCGTCCCGGAACCGGCGGATCCCCGTGTCTCGCTGCTCGATCACCTCCGGGAGACGCTCCACCTGACGGGCACCAAGAAGGGTTGCAACCAGGGCGCGTGCGGGGCCTGCACAGTGCTGGTCGATGGCGAGCGGATCCTGTCCTGCCTCGCGCTGGCGGTCCAGTATGACGGGCGTCAGATCACGACGATCGAAGGGCTGGCCGAGGCCGCGACGCTCCATCCGTTGCAGGCGGCGTTCATCGAGCATGACGGGTTCCAGTGCGGCTATTGCACGCCCGGGCAGATCTGTTCCGCGATCGGCATGGCCGCGGAGGCCCGCCGTGGCGTGCCAAGCCATGTCAGCGCCGACCTCGCCGCCGATGTCACCCTGACCCGCGACGAGATCCAGGAACGGATGAGCGGCAATCTTTGCCGTTGCGGCGCGCATAACGGCATCATCGATGCGATCCAGGCGACGATGGCGCCACAGGCGACAGCCGCGACGAGCGCGGAGATGGCGGCATGACTCCCTTCACCTACCTGCGCGCCGATACCGTGAACGATGCCGTACGACTGGGTGCGGGCGAGACCGCGGCCTTTCTCGGCGGCGGCACCAATATCGTCGACCTGATGCGTGAGACCGTCGCCCGCCACGAGACATTGGTCGACGTGACCCGCCTGTCCGCCGCGGTCACCGAGACGGCAGAGGGCGGACTGCTGATCGGCGCGGCCGCCACCAACACCGCGGTCGCCGAGCATCACGGCGTGCGGACGCGCTATCCCATGCTGTCGCGCGCGATCCTGGCGGGGGCGTCTGCGCAGATCCGCAACATGGCGACGGTCGGCGGCAACCTGCTGCAGCGTACGCGCTGTACCTATTTCTATGACACCGACGGCTCGCACTGCAACAAACGCGTGCCCGGCACGGGGTGCGACGCCCGCGAAGGGTTCAACCGCATCCACGCGATCCTGGGCGCATCCGATGCCTGCGTCGCGACGCATCCCTCCGACATGTGCGTCGCACTGACCGCGCTCGACGCTGTCGTGCATATCGAGGGACGCGACGGTGCGCGGACGCTTCCCTTTGGCGAGCTGCACCGCCTGCCCGGCGATCGGCCCGACCTCGACACAATGCTGGCGGCGGGCGAGCTGATCACGGCGATCGAACTGCCGCCGCTCGGCTTTGCGGCCCGATCGACCTATCGCAAGGTACGCGACCGGGCGAGCTATGCCTTCGCGCTGATCTCGGTCGCGGCGGCGCTCGAGATGGACGGCGACCGGATCGCCGACGTCCGGATCGCGTTCGGCGGCGTCGCGCACAAGCCATGGCGCGCGACCAAGGCGGAGGCCGCGCTGCGCGGCGAACTGGCCAGCGAGGCCGCCTTCCGGGCGGCTGCAGCCGCGGAGTTCGCCGACGCGCGGCCACTTCGCGACAATGCGTTCAAACCCGAACTGGCGACGCGAACGCTGGCCGCGGTGCTGGCCGAGCTGGCGAAGGGAGACGTGGCATGAGCATCATCGATAGCGCAAAGCAGGCGGCGCAGGGTCTGATGCAAGGCGCGATGGAGAAGCTCGTTCCGCTGGCACCCGACAGCTGGATCCCCGGCGGCCGGCCCGATCCGCTGATCGCGCACAAGCACGGGCTGATCGGCACGCCGGTATCGCGCCTCGACGGCGCGCTGAAGGTCAAGGGCGAGGCGGGTTTTGCAGCGGAATTCCGCTTCGACGACATGGCCTATGCGGCACTCGCCTATGCGACGATCCCGCGCGGTCGGATCACGGCGATCGACAGCGCGGCCGCGGAAGCCGCGCCGGGTGTCGTCTTGGTGATGACCCACCTCAACGCGCCACGGATGAACACGCCGGGCGTGTTCGGCTCGTCCCCGACCGCGGTGGGCCCCGCCGACCTGCCGATCCTGCAGGACGACCGCATCCACTGGAACGGGCAACCGATCGCCTGCGTCCTCGCCGAGACCCAGGAACAGGCCGATCATGCCGCGTCGCTGCTCGGCTTCACCTATGATGCGGAGCCGTCGACGACCAGTCTCGAAGGCGCGAAGGCGAACGGGCGCGAACCGGGCCTGTTCATGGGCCAACCGCTGCACAACCGGATCGGCGATGCCGACGCCGCGCTCGCCATCGCGCCGCATGTCGTCGATCAGATCTATCGCACCCCGCGCCACAACCATAATCCGATCGAACCGCATGCCGCGACGATCGCATGGATCGACGGCGCGCTGGTGATCCACGACGCAAGCCAGATGGTCACCGCCCAGGCGCAGACGATCGGCGAGGTCTTCGATCTCAAGCCCGACAAGGTCCGGTTGACCTCGCCCTATGTCGGCGGCGGTTTTGGCTGCAAGGGCTTGTGGGATCACCAGATCATCGGTGCCGCCGCGGCGAAGCTGGCAGGCCGTCCGGTGCGGATCACGCTGTCGCGCGAGGGTGTATACCGGGTCGTCGGCGGGCGATCGCTCACCGAGCAGCGGGTGGCGATCGGCGCGACCGCGGAGGGCCGCTTCGATGCGCTGGTCCATACCGGCCTGTCGATCATGACGCCACACAACAACATGCCCGAGCCGTTCATCCTCGGCACGCGTGCCGCCTATGCCTGCCCCAATATCAGCCTGCAGGTCGACATCGCGCGGATGAACATGCTGGCCAACACCTTCATGCGCGCGCCGGGCGAGGCGGTCGGCACCTTCGCGCTGGAATGCGCGGTCGACGAGCTGGCGGTCGATCTGGGCATGGACCCGGTCGCGCTGCGGATCCTGAACGAGCCGGACAAGGACCCGACGTCGGGCCTCGCCTTCTCGTCGCGCCATATCGTCGAGGCGTGGCGCAACGGTGCGGATCATTTCGGCTGGGCGGATCGCAGTGTCGAACCGGCCACGCGCCGCGATGGCGAATGGCAGATCGGCATGGGCTGCGCGACCGGAACCTATCCCTATTACCGGATGCCCGGCGCGCAGGCGCGCATCACCCTCACGCGGGACGGCGACGCCGTGCGCGCGTTGATCGAGGTCGCGGCGGCGGAAATGGGCATGGGCACCTCGACCACCACCGCGATCGTCGGCGCGGAGCGTCTCGGTCTGTCGCTCGAACAGGTCGAGGTCGGCTACGGCGACTCTTCGATCCCGGGCGCGATCATGGCGGGGGGATCGCAGCAGACCGCGGCGATCGGCGCGGCCGTCATCGCGGCGCATAACGCGCTGGTCGCCGAGCTGCTCAAACTCGCCGGCAACGACTCGCCCCTCGCGGGGCTGTCGGCGGATACGGTCGGCAGCGAGGATGCCGGGCTGGCGAAGATCGACGACCCGTCGCAGCGGGAAAGCTACGCCTCGATTCTGACGCGTGCGCAGCGCGACAGCGTCACCGTCACCGCAGCGGCGTCGCAACCGCTCGAACTGATGCACTGGTCGATGCACTCGCACAGCGCGATCTTCTGCGAGGTGAAGGTTAATGCGGTTACCGGCGAGACACGTGTCAGCCGGATTCTCGGATCGTTCGACTGCGGGCGCATCCTCAACCCCAAGACGGCAAAGAGCCAGTTCCGCGGCGGGATCATCATGGGGCTCGGCATGGCGCTGATGGAGGAAACGCAGTTCGACGAACGCAACGGCCGGGTCATGAACCCGAGCCTCGCCGAATATCATATCCCCGTGCACCTCGACGTCCCGGAGATCGACGTCATCTGGACCGATATCGCCGATCCCCACACACCGATGGGTGCGCACGGGATTGGCGAGATCGGCATCACCGGCGTCGCGGCGGCGGTCGCCAATGCGGTCTACAACGCCACCGGCAAGCGCGTCCGCGATCTGCCGATCACCCTCGACAAGCTGCTATAGGGTGGCCCTTCAGGGGAAGCGCGACACGCGCCGGTCGGGCAGTCGCCGACCGGCGCTGTGCTGCCCCCCCGCCGCGCTTCGAACCGTTTGCGGCACCGAACGCCCCCGTGCGAACAACGGCGCACCGGCGACGGGTGCATGGATCGCCCACGCCCGTGTCTCGCTACCGGATTCGGAACGTCGTCCCATTCTGCCGCGACGACGCCCCTCTTCGCCACCGCGCCGGGATCTAGCGGCTGCTCGCGCGTTACAGCTTGCTGCCCCCGCTTCTCCCAACTTTCACGGAAGTTCAGATCATGTCCGACCAAACCGACAGCCCCGTCCTTCAGCCCGTCACGATCGGCGATCTGCGACTGCAGAATCGTATCGTCATGGCGCCGCTGACGCGCAGCCGCTCGAGCGACGAGGGTGTCCCGCCCGACTTCGCCGCAGACTATTATGCGCAGCGTGCCGATGCCGGCCTCATCATCAGCGAAGCAACCAACATCTCGTCGCAGGCGCGCGGCTATGCGATGACGCCCGGCATCTGGTCGGACGCGCAGGTCGCCGCATGGACGCCGATCGTCGAGGCCGTCCACCGGCGTGGTGGGGCGATCTTCCTCCAGCTGTGGCACACCGGCCGCATCTCGCATCCCGATCTCCACGACGGTGCCCTCCCCGTCGCGCCGTCCGCGATCAAGGCGGAGGGCCAGGCCTTCACCAATGACGGCATGAAGAATTTCGTAACTCCGCGTGCACTGGAGACGGACGAGATCCCCGCGATCGTCGAGGATTACCGCCGCGCTGCCGAACAGGCGAAGGCCGCGGGGTTTGACGGCGTCGAGGTCCATGCCGCGAACAATTATCTGCTCGAACAGTTCATCCGCGACAGCACCAACCAGCGCACCGACGTCTATGGCGGCACGATCGAGAACCGCTTGCGCTTCCCGCTGGACGTGGTTCGCGCCGTGGTCGATGTCTGGGGTGCTAACCGCGTCGGGATCCGCATCTCGCCCGCGACGACCGAGCCGGGCAAGACCCCGCTCGACAGCCAGGTTGGGCGGACCTTCGACACGTTCGTCGATGCCCTGTCGGAGATCGGGCTGCTGTACATCCATGATATCGAAGGCGTGACCCAGCAGACGCGCGACGTGCCGGACGGCGTCGACTTCCAGGCGCTGCGCAAGCGCTTCTCGGGCGCGTACATCGCCAACAATCAGTATACGCTGGAGCTTGCCGAGAAGACGCTGGCAGAGGGCAATGCCGACCTGTTCAGCTTCGGTCGCCCCTTCCTCGCCAATCCCGATCTCGTCGACCGGCTGCGCACCGGCGCACCGCTGGCCGACGCGCCGAAGCAATATTGGTATGGCGGCGGCGCCGTCGGCTATTCGGACTGGCCCGGCATGAACGGGAAGATCGAACTCTCGTAATCCGGCAGAGCGTCTGAGTTGGCCGAGGGGACGCGGGGCCGGCATACATCGTGCCGCCCTCGTCCCCGATTAGCCACAGCAGCGCTTGTGTTTTTTCCCCGACCCGCAAGGGCACGGATCGTTGCGACCGACTTTCGATGCCGTCGTCGCCGATGCGTCGGGTGACGACGGGCCAGCGACGCTCACTTGCGCTGCGTACAGGCGCTGAACGGCTTCGGTCAGTTCGGCCGGCGCCCGGTCCTGAAGCGCGTTGATCTCCACGCTGTCGAGGTCGCTCTCATTGCCCGCGACCGCAATCAGCGTTGCCAGCTGCGACCACGGGGCCGCCCTTGCGGGGTCGTCGGCCAGCGCATCCCAGGCCTCGGGGCGCAGCGCGACCGCATCGGTCAGGCCGTCGATCCAATATTCCCACAGAACTTCACCGTCGCGCTCATCGACGTCGAAGATCGGTTGAAGCTTGCCGCGGGCAAGGTCGCGCGCGATCTCATCACGCCGTGCCGCCACCGCATCGGCGAACCATTGCACGTCGAGCGGATCCTCAAAGGGCGGCGTGCCGTCGGACTCGCTTCCCCAGATCACGGTCATCCACTCGCTCGGCGCGATCGCCTCCGGGGAGATCAGCAGCCCGGTGAGGAAGCCGTCGAGCTCGGTGAGCAACATCGGTTCCTCGACGGCGAGATCGGCGAGCGCGCCATCGAGGCGCCGGAAGCGCGACGGGAATCGCTTCACAGGCTGAGCGCGCGGCGGCGCATCTCGGCCTGCGCCATCTCGCGCAGCGGGGTCGCCTCGCCCGCAGCGAAGATGTCCGCGAGGTCGAGCAGATCCTCGTCGCCGAGAGCATTCACCGAGGCCTCGACGGCCACGAGGCGATCGAGCGCGCGCGCCGTCACCATCCCCTGGCGCTTGGTTCGTATTTTGAGCATCGCCGTCCACTAGCAGAACCGGTCAGGATTTACAGGCGCAGACCACGTTGATGATCCGGCACGCATCGACGTGCGGGTGGCAGCCTCCCGGCGCACCGGATCGCAATCGCGAAAATTGTCGTGCGCTCCAAACCGTCCCTGCCCTGACCACTCTATAATCAAGCTGACCTTGATGGGCGGTCCCCCGATTCCGCGGTTGGCGGCAAGATCGGCGTGACATGTGAGATTCAGACGGCGGCAAATGGCCGCCGTGTTGTTTGAGCTATTGATTTACATGATGCAGCACAAAGGAATCCGTTGATGTTGGCAAAGATCCTCGGCGGCGTCTCGTCAGACGTCCTCACGTCCGAATTGGCGCGCCTCGAGAGCATGTTTGCCGATGGTGACTTTTCGCAACGGGCGAATACGTCGCTCGCCAACGGCCAGACCCAGACGGTGCTTTGCGCGATCAACCAGATGCTCGATCGCGCGCTGCGGCCGGTTCGCCAGTTGAGCGCCCGGATCGACGACTGGAGCGCTGCGCATGACAAGGGCGATATCGACGCCGTCCTGCCGGTCGACGAGTTTCACGGGACGTTCGCGGTCATGGCGAAGCGGCTCAACCTTCTGGTCGGCAGCCACATCGCGGTCAAAAGAACCGCGATGGCCTGCGTCAGGGAATTCAGCGAGGGCAATTTCGCCGCCCCGCTGGAGCGTTTCCCCGGCAAGAAGGCGTTCATCAACGAGACGATCGAGACGCTGCGCGCAAATCTGCAGGGCTTGATCAGCGAACTGAATCACATGTCCTCCGAGCACGACAAGGGCGACATCGACGTCATCGTCGCGGCCGACCGGTTCAAGGGCGACTTCGGCACCATGGCGCGCGGCGTCAATACCATGGTCGCCAACCATATCGCCGTGAAGAAGAAGGCGATGGCCTGCATCAAGGCGTTTGGCGAAGGCAATTTCGACGCGCCGCTCGAGACCTTTCCCGGCAAGAAGGCGTTCATCAACGACACCGTCGAGACGCTGCGTCGCAACCTGCGCGATATCATCGGCGAGGTGGAACGGCTGATCAAGGCATCGACGGCGGGCGAGCTCGGCCAGCGCGGTGACGAGACGCGCTTCGTCGGGGATTTCGCCGGACTGGTCTGCGGGATCAACGCGATGCTCGACGCGACGCTGCTGCCGATCGAGGAGGGCAATCGCGTCCTGAACCTCGCCAGCGTCGGTGACCTGCGCGAGATGGTCGAGATCCCCTGCCAGGGCGACCACCGCCGCATGAAGGATTCGATCAACGCGCTGGTCGACAATCTGCGGGTAAGCGCCAGTCTCGCCGACAAGATCGCCGACGGTGATCTGAGCTTTGCACATCAGCCATTGTCCGACCAGGATACGCTTGGACAGGCGATCGTGCGGATGGTCGACAATCTGAGGGTGAGTGCCGATCTTGCCGACAAGATTGCCGATGGCGATCTGGCGGTGTCGCACCAGCCCATGTCCGACAAGGATGTTCTCGGCCAGGCGCTGGTGCGGATGATCGAACAATTGCGCAACGTCGTCGGCAAGGCCAGCGGCGCCGCCGACAACGTCTCGGCCGGAAGCCAGGAGCTGTCGGCCAGTTCCGAGCAGGTCTCGCAAGGCGCGACCGAGCAGGCCGCGGCTGCCGAAGAGGCGTCCTCGGCGATGGAAGAGATTGCCGCCAACATCAAGCAGAGCGCGGACAATGCCGCGCAGACCGAAAAGATCGCCCGCCAGTCTGCGAAGGACGCCGAACTCAGCGGGATTGCGGTCCAGCGCGCGGTCAACGCGATGCGGACGATCGCCGAGAAGATCGGCATCGTCCAGGAAATTGCCCGGCAGACCGATCTGCTCGCGCTGAACGCCGCGGTCGAGGCAGCGCGCGCGGGCGAACATGGCCGCGGCTTTGCCGTCGTCGCCTCGGAGGTCCGCAAGCTCGCCGAACGCAGTCAGGTCGCAGCGGCAGAGATCGGATCGGTGTCCTCGCAGACCGTCGCAGCGGCGACCGAAGCCGGCGACATGTTGACCAAGCTGGTGCCTGATATCAGCCGCACCGCCGAACTCGTCGCCGAGATCAGCGCGGCATGCCGCGAACAGGATATTGGCGCGGCACAGATCAACGAAGCGATCCAGCAGCTCGACCTGATCAGTCAGCAGAATGCCGGTGCGTCCGAACAGATCACCGCGACGTCGGAGGAGCTCGCCTCGCAGGCCGAGGAACTCCAGGCCAGCATCGCCTATTTCCGGACCGGCGGCGGGGCGGACCTTGGCCATCGCCGGCCGGCCCCGGCGGTGCAGCGCAAGGTGAGCGCGCGCAGCCCGATCGCCGCACGGCCAAGCGCCAAGGCCAAGCGGCCAAAGCCCAATTCTATCGCCGACCAGCAGGCCCGCGTGAACGGCTTCGCGCTCGATCTGATCAAGGGTGGCACCGACGCCGACGACGATGCTTTCGGCGCGCAGGCGGCCTGACCGCGGATTGCTGAGACGGGCGGCCTAGCCGGTAATCAGACGCAACCGCTGACGCTGTGGTGAGGCGATCGCGCCGTCGGGCGCGGTCGCCTTGCGGCGTTAATGACGACCTGATCGAAAATAAGCGATGGGTCCGGAACGGACCTCTTGGCCGCCGTCTATAATGAACCAGCGGACCCGGCCGCGCGACGCTGCCGGTCGGAGAGAATGGGGGAACGCATGGCGCAAATCATCCTTGTACCGGCCACCGTCACGACCAGCTCGGTGGTGCCGTTCGCCGCGGACCTCGCGTCACAGCTCGAGCAGCATGACGCGATCGAACTCGATCTCTCCGCCGTTGCCGAAGCCGATGTCAGCCTTTTGCAGCTCGTCTGCGCGGCGCGCCGTCAGGCCGAACGCGACGGCAAGTCCCTGCGCCTTGCAATGCCGGTGCACGACGCGCTGGCGGCGCTCCTCGAGCGCGCGGGCTTCCTCACCGATATCCCATCAGCCGATCAGAATTTCTGGTTTCACGGAGATTTGCCGCGATGAGCGCATCCATCCTTATCGTCGATGATTCCACCAGCATACGCGTCGCCATCCGCATGGCGCTGACCGGGGCTGGCTACACCGTCAGCGAGGCCGCCGACGGCGCGCAGGGCCTGAGCAAGGCCAGTGGCAGCCGCTTCGACATGATCATCACCGATCTCAACATGCCCAACATGGACGGTCTGTCGATGATCCGCGCGCTGCGCAAGAACCCCGCGCAATGCGGTACCCCGATCCTGTTCCTCACCACCGAATCCGAGGATGCGATGAAGCAGCAGGCCAAGGCCGCCGGCGCGACCGGCTGGCTGGTCAAGCCGTTCGTCCCCGAACAGCTGATCCGGGTCGTGCGCAAGGTCCTCGGACGGTGAGCCAGAACGACCCCGTCGCCGCATTCCGCGTCGAGGCGGGTGAAGTCCTCGAACAGGTCGAGCAGGGCCTGCTCGATCTCGGTCACCGGCTGGACGATCACGAGCTGATCGACGCGGTGTTCCGCGGGCTGCACACGCTCAAGGGCTCGGGCGCGATGTTCGGCTTCGACGCGCTGGCCAGCTTCACGCATCACTGCGAGACCGCCTTCGACCGCGTCCGCAAGAACCTGACCCCCGCCACGCCGCAGCTGATCGCGGTCATCCTGTCCGCGCAGGATCACATGCGCGCGCTGATCGAGGGCGACGCGACCGACCGCAAGGCGGAAGGCGACGCGATCCTGGCGAAGCTGCAGGCGGCGCTGGACGGCGCCCCCGCGCCGACGCCGGAGGCACCGCCCGTCGTGCAGGGGTGGCGGCTGTCGCTCCGCCTGCCCCCCGAAGCGATGCAGAATGGCATCAACCCGCTCGCGCTGCTCGACGAGTTGCGCACGCTCGGCGACTGCCGGATCGTCGCGCGGACCGACCAGGTGCCGCCGCTTGCCGAGCTGGTGCCGACCGAATGCCATATCGGCTGGGATATCGAAGTGCGCGGCGCGGTGTCGCGGGATGACCTCGAGGATGTCTTCATCTTCGTGCTCGACGACCTAGACCTTCAGATCGAGGCGATCGGCGACACGTCGTGCGACGGCGTGGAGGATGCCGCGCCGCCGCCTGGCGCGGGGACGACGCCGTCTGCGCTCCCGCCCGCACGGGTCGACACGATACCACCGGTGCAGGATCGCGACCCAGCCACCACCCCGAACGGCCGCGGCGCGCCCAAGACCGGCGAAAGCGTCCGGGTACCCGCCGAACGCCTCGACCTGCTGATGGACCGGGTGGGCGAACTCGTCATCGTCCAGAGCCGGCTGTCGCAGCTCGCGCATAGCAGCGGCAGCAACGCGACGGACGTCGCGCTTCGCTCCATCTCCGAGGAGATCGAGCGGCTGGCGAGCGAATTGCGAGACACGGTGATGGTGCTCCGCATGGTGCCCGTCGCCACGCTGTTCGGCCGCTTCCGCCGCCTCGTCCACGACATCGCGCGCGATACCGGCAAGACGATCGAGCTGTCGACCGACGGCGAGACGACCGAGGTCGACAAGACGGTGATCGAACGGCTCGCCGATCCGCTGATCCACCTGATCCGCAACGCCTGCGATCACGGGATCGAACCGCCCGAGCGGCGCCTTGCCGCAGGGAAGCCCGAGGTCGGGCAGGTTCGGCTGTCCGCGCGTCAGGAGGGTGGCGAGGTCGTCATCACGATCCGCGACGACGGCCACGGGATCGACCGCGAGCGCGTGCGCGCCAAGGCCGAGGCGCACGGCCTGCTCCAGCCGGGACAGATCGTGAGCGACCAGGAGTTGCTCCAGATGATCTTCCATCCCGGCTTCTCGACCGCACCGCAGATCACCAGCCTGTCGGGTCGCGGCGTCGGGATGGACGTGGTCAAACGCACGATCGAGAGCCTGCGCGGCACGATCGAGGTGGCGAGCGTATCGGGCCAGGGATCGGCGATGTCGCTGCGCATCCCGCTGACCCTCGCGATCATCGACGGGCTGCTGATCCGGGTCGGCGACGGTCGCTACGTCATTCCGCTCGCCGTGGTCGAGGAATGCATCGAACTCAGCCTCGAGGAAGACCTGCGTTCGCGCGGGCGGAGCTTCATCACGCTGCGCGATCGGCTCGTTCCGTTCGTCCGGCTGCGCGAGATGTTCGCGACGGGGACGAAGCCCAGCGTCCACCAGAAGATCGTCATCATCGCGACCGGCACCGAGCGGGTCGGGCTGGTGGTCGATCAGATCATCGGCAGCCACCAGACCGTGATCAAGCCGATGTCGGCGGTGCACTGCAACGTCCCGACCTTCGCCGGCGCGACAATCCTCGGCGATGGCGGCGTCGCGCTGATTCTCGACGTCGTCCAGCTCGTCGCGCTGGGCCAGCATCAGGAGGAGCGGCTTCGCGCCGTTGCATGACCATGGAAGACACGACGGAAACCCAGTGGGACGAAGACGGCCGGCTCGAGGTGCTGACGTTCGATCTGCAAGCCGAGAAGTTCGCGGTCGAGGCGGTCCTTGTCCGGGAGATCCTGGACCTGCTGCCCGAAACGGTCGTGCCGGGTGCGGACCGGCTGGTCGCGAGCGTCGCGAACTTTCGGGGCAAGATCATCCCGATCGCCGACCTGCGCCTGGCGTTCGGCCTGCCCTCGGCGGAATCGACGATGGACAGCCGGATCGTGGTGGTCGAGCTCGACGTCGACGGTGTCCCGACGCAGATCGGCATCCGCACCGACAAGGTGCACGAGGTCGCGACCTTGCACCACGATGCCAGCGAGACCCCGCCTACGGTCGGCCTGCGCTGGCGTCGCGATTTCATCCGCGAACTGGTGCGTACGCCGCAGGGCGTCATCGTCCTCGTCAATATCGCGCGGATCTTCGACCCGCTGCTCGGTGGCCGCGCCACCCCCGCCGTGCTCGCGCCGGCACTCCTCTGACGCTGGAAGGACCGACATGTACGGGTCAATCGAACGATGCTCGGCGACGGCCACTGATCGGTCCCGCGGGTCCCGGCCAGGTGGTGCGGCACGCCCCCGCTCCGCAGCCTGTGCTGGGTGCGCGGCATGAGCGTCGCCGGAGAGCTGCAGGCCGTGACCTTCGGGCTGGGTGCCGAGACCTTTGCGGTGCCCGTCACGCTGGTCCGCGAGATTCTCGACTGGAGCGAGACCTTCCACATTCCGAACGGCCCCGATTATCTGCTGGGGCTGACCGATCTGCGCGGCGAGGGCGTGACGACGATCGACCTGCGACGCCGCCTCGGCCTGCCGCCGGTCGCGCCGACGCCGAGCACGCGGATCCTCGTGATCGATGTCCCCGTCGATGGGCGCAACCTGGTCCTAGGCCTCGTCGTCGACCGGGTGCTGGAGGTCAGCACCTTCGACCGCGGCCAGATCGGCGCGGCGCCCGATATCGGCGTCCGCTGGCCGTCGCGCTATATTGCGGGGGTGGTCAAGCGGACCGAGGGTTTCGTCGTGCTGGTCGATGTCGCGCAGATCTTCTCCAGCGCCGAGGTCAACGCCCTGCACGCCAGCGCCGCATGACGGGGTCGCGTCGCGACCCCTGACACCCAATCCTCATGGTGCCGCCTCGACCGGTCCCTCGTCATTTCTGGAGCTGGCTCCCGTGTCCTTCATCTCCCCGATCGTCAAATCTACGCCGAGCGCCTCGGACCAGATCGGCCCGCGCGAGTTCGCGAAGCTCGCCGACTATATCTTCGACTATGCCGGGATCCGGATGCCGGCGAGCAAGCGGACGATGCTCGAAGGGCGGTTGCGGCGTCGGCAACGCGCGCTGGGGTTCGATACGCTCGAGGCCTATTGTCGCCATGTCCTGACGGACAATAATCTCGATCAGGAGGGCATCCACCTAATCAACGCGGTGACGACCAACAAGACGGACTTCTTCCGCGAACCGGTCCATTTCGACTTTCTGCGCGACGTCGCCCTCCCCGGCCTGGAAGCGACCTATCTGCGGACGATCCGTGCCTGGAGCGTCGCCTGCTCGACCGGGCCCGAGCCCTACACGATCGCGATGCTGCTCGACCAGTTTGCCGCCACGCGCCGCGGCATCGCCTACAGCATATTGGCGACCGATCTGGACACCGAGGTGCTCGAGATCGCCCGGCGCGGCATCTACCCCGCCGATCTCGCAGAGCCCGTTCCGGCGGCGCTGCGGCGCAAATATCTGATGGAATCGCGTGATCCGGCGCGCCGCGAAGTCCGCGTGATACCCGAGTTGCGCCGGGCGATCGCGTTCGCCCGGCTGAACCTGATGGACGAGGTCTATCCGGTCGGCGAGCCGATGCACCTGATCTTCTGCCGCAACGTCCTCATCTATTTCGACAAGCAGACCCAGCATGAGGTCGTCTCGAAGCTCGTCAGCAGGCTCGCGCCGGGTGGCTACCTGTTTCTGGGGCATTCGGAATCGATCACGGGGCACGACCTCCCGCTCGTGCCCGTCGCCCACACCGTTTTCCAGCGGAGCTGATCCATGGCCATCTCCGGAAAGATCCGTGTGCTCATCGTCGACGACTCCGCGGTCGCGCGGCATGCCCTTGCGGCGATCCTAGAGGAGGATCCAGAGATCACCGTCATGGGCACTGCCGCCGACCCGTTCAGCGCAGCCCGCCGCATCCAGGACGAAGTGCCCGACGTGATGATGCTCGATGTCGAGATGCCGCGCATGGACGGGATCACCTTCCTGAAGAAGCTGATGGCACAATGCCCGCTTCCCGTGGTGATGTGCTCGTCGGTCACGGAAAAGGGCTCCGACGCGATGCTGCAGGCATTGGAGGCGGGCGCGGTCGACGTCATCGTGAAGCCCCGTGCCGGTCTCGCCGAGCATCTCGCCGATCACAATCTCCAGATCCGCGACGTGATCAAGGCGGCGGCGCGCGTGCGGGTCTCGCTCCGGTCGTCCAATGGCAGCCGGCCGGGCCGGCTCGAGCAGAAGCTCACCGCGGACGCCGTCCTGCCGCCCCCGAGCGGTCGCGTGATGAACCGCGCGACCGAGCGCGTGGTATGCCTCGGCGCATCGACCGGGGGAACCGAGGCCCTACGCGAAGTCCTCACGGCGCTGCCCGCGACCACGCCCGGTGTCGTCGTGGTTCAGCACATGCCGGAAAACTTCACGCGCGCTTTTGCCAATCGGCTGAACACGCTGTGCGTCGTGACCGTCAAGGAAGCCGAGGACGGCGATCCCGTCCTGCCGGGCACCGTCCTGATCGCGCCCGGCGGCAAGCACATGATGATCGAGCGGCGCGGGACCCGCTATTTCGTCGCGGTCCGCGACGGGCCGCTGGTCTCGCGTCACCGGCCATCGGTCGACGTCCTGTTCCGCTCGGCGGCGACCGCTGCGGGGACGAACGCGATCGGCGTCATCATGACGGGCATGGGCGACGATGGCGCGCGCGGGATGCTCGAGATGAAACAGGCGGGCGGCCGCACCTTCGCGCAGGACGAGGCGACGTCGATCGTCTTCGGCATGCCCAAGGAAGCGATCGCGCTGGGCGGCGTCGATCGGGTCGTCCCGTTGCATCACATCGCCCGCGACGTCTTGCACGCAACGGCACAATAGGGGCTAGGACGATGACATGGGTCGAACACAGGGCTGTCGAGTCCGATCGGGACGGCGACGAAATGCCGGCCTGGAGCGTGCTGGCAACCGAGCTCGAGAGCGTGGCGAGCGGGCTCGACCAGCGCTTCGTCGATGCCGGGCGTTCGCTGGAACGCGCCTATGACACGGTCGGAAACCTGATCGGCAGCCTCGAAAGCGTCACCAATGCGCTCGACCGGGATGCCGCCGACCGCGCGGTCGCGACGATGCAGGCCAATGCCGACCAGCTCGCCAGCCTGCCCGCGCGACAGAAGACGCGGCAGCATTCGCTCGACATCCTTCAGCAGGCGAGCGGAACGGTGCAGACGGAAATCGGGCGGGTCGACCGGACGCTCGATCTGCTGAAGATCTGCGGGCAGTATCTGAAAGTCGCGGCCGCCGGTGCGCACGGTTTTGCCGAGTTCGCCGACGCGATGGTCGCCGAACTGGACGTCAGCGAACGCGAGATCCACGAGATCAGCAAGGAGGTCGGGCAGCTCGCATCGACGGTTCCCTGCGTCGTCGAGGTGAATCGCGTGCTGGCGTCCGAATGCGCGCGCCTGTGCCCGCATGTTCCCGACAAACTCGCCGCGGACGCGATCGGACTCCAGCAGAACCAGATCGAGGCCGCGCGGCGTGCCGAGACGATCGCGACGATTGCCCGGGACATTCGCAGCAAGCTGTCCGCGGCGCACGGCGCATTGCAGATCGGCGACATCACCCGGCAGCGGCTCGAACATGTCGCGCAGGCCTGCAGCCTGCTCGGTACGGCGGTCGACGAGCTCAATCGCGCGGGCGATCCGGCTGCCGCCAGCGCGCTCGAAGGCCAGGTGATGGCGATGCTCGCGGCACAGGTCGCCGACGCGGCCGCGGATCTCCAGAAGGAATCGCGTCTGTTGGGCGGCAATTTCCGCGCGATCGCAACGCAGGTCGCGACGATGGTGGCACCGCATGAATCGAGCGGCGTCGAGCGGACGAGCGATGGCGCATTCCTGCAGCTGCTCGAGCAAAGCGTCGCCGATGTCGATGCGGTCACCGCGCAGTTGCGCGACGCCGACATGCGGTCGACGCAATTGGGATCCGAAGCCTCCGCCACCGTCAGACGCCTGGGCGACCGGCTGACGACGATCCACCGGGTCACGAGCGGCGTGCGGATCATGGCGTGGAATTCCGATCTGCGCTCGTTCCGCATGGGCCGCGAGGGCGACGGGCTGGCCCGTATCGCGACCGAGATCCGCTGTGCCGTCAACACCCTGGAGGCTGTCTCGGCATCGATCGCCAGCGCCTTCGAACAGTTGAGCGACGCCGCCGACGCGATCGGCTCGCCCCACGATGGCGACGAAGCGACGGCAGGGTCGCTGCCCGAGGCGCTCGCGGTCATTCGCGCGGGGGCGTTGCTCACGCGTCAGGGCATGTCCGGCCTCGACCGTGATGCGGGGGCGATCCACGACATCGTCGCGGCGATGACCAGCACGCTGGACTGTGAAACCGCCTTTGCCGAGCCGCTGGCGCGCATCAATGCGAAACTCGATGCACTGGCAATGCCGCTGGTCGAAGCGAGCCAGAGTATCTCGACCACCGGCGAGCAGCTTTTTCACGCGATAAACGCTTTCTACACGATGGCACGCGAACGCCAGGTGCACGCCCGCTTTTCGCCATCCCAGGACCAGCCCGAAGCCGAGGTCGCTGCGCTGTCAGAGGAGGCGGACGACTGCGACGGTCTGTTCTGAGGTCGAGGCGAGTCCTCGACTGGTTCGATCAGCCGAGACGATCGGCCTGAGTCCTGATCCACGCAGCAGTCTCGTCGGGCCGCGTCACCGGGATCATGTGGCCGCCGTCGATCAGCGTCAGCTCGGCGTGGGGGACCATGTCGGCGAAGCGGGCGCCATGTACCTCGGGATCGAGAATCTGGTCGTCGCGGCCGTAGAGGATCGCGATCGGGAGCCAGAGGCCGTGATAGCGCGCGACCATGTCGGGCAGGTCGTCATTGGCAGCGACGAGATCGGCAGAGGCTGCCTCGAAATTTGCCGGCCGCGACACCAGCGCGCCGCCGCCGCGCGTCGCGAAATCGGCGGGCACGGCCTCGGGCGCGAACGCCGCGGCTGCGCCCTTCTCGCCCGCCAGGATGGCGGCGGGTGCGGCGAGCGTCCAGGCCACCGCCTTGCGCGCGGCGGGAGAGACGATCGCGAGCGCCGCGAACGCGCTCGGCGCGCTGTCCTGCGGCTGGGTGAGCGGCGCGATCAGCGCCAAGCCACCGACCGCTTCCGGGTGGTCGATCGCCAGCGCGAGCGCCACCGCGCCGCCAAGCGAATGGCCGACAACCAGCGGCTTCTCGAGCTCCAGCGCCGCGATGAAGCGCGCGATCTGGGCGGCTTGCGCGCGGATATTCGCCGTTTCCCCGGGCGCCGAATAGCCGGAGCCGGGCCGGTCGATCAGGATCACGCGGTACTCGGTCGCGAGGCGGTCGAGCAGCGCATAGCTGAAGTTGCGCATCTGCCCGGCAAGGCCATGGATCATCACGATTGTCGGTCCGGTGCCGCGGTCGAGATAGTGCATCCGGCGGCCATCGACGTCGATGAAGGCGCCGTCGGCGGGTATCATTCGCTCGGTCCGCCGCTGGCTCAACTTCGCGAACAGCGCCAGACCGCCGACTGCTGCGATCGCCGCCGCGGCCGTCACCGCGCCGATCGAAACGGCGGAGCGCGATGTTTCGACTGGCACCGGAGTGGCGGCACCGCGCACCTTGTCGAACCGCATCGTTCCGTCCTCCAGTTTGCCGAATTTGAGCGCGGCAAGATCCAGCGCATAGTTCTGGTGCACCTTCCACGGCGCCTTGGACCCCTGATGTGGCAGGATGGCGTTGGCGCGCTGGACATAGCCCGAGGTGAAGCCGAGCATCGGCTCGGGTGTCACCGACGGATCGTCGTGCGTGGGCGTGCACCTATCATAGCCGTTCGCGTCCATGTGGCGCAGCAGGCGGCAGGCGTAGCGGGCCGACAGATCGCATTTCAGCGTCCAGGATGCATTGGTATAGCCGAAGGCGAGCGCCAGGTTCGGCACGTCGCTCACCATCATACCCTTGTAGATCAGCCGGTCGGCGGGGTTCACGACCTGCCCGTCGACGACGAGCTCGACGCCGCCCAGCAGGCGCAGGACGAGGCCCGTGGCGGTGACGACGATGTCGGCGCGCAGTTCGCGGCCCGATCGCAGCGCGATGCCGGTCGGTGTGAAGCGGGCGACGTGATCGGTCACGATCTCCGCCTTGCCGCCGCGCATCGCCTCGAACAGGTCGGCATCGGGGACGAGGCAGATACGCTGGTCCCACGGATCGTAGCGCGGTTCGAAATCGCGCTCGACCTCGTAATTCTCGGGCAACTGCGCGCGGACGCCCTTCAGGATCAGCGCCTTCATGTGATCGGGGCGCTTGCGCGCATAGGCGTAGGTGGCGATGCCGAGTCCGACGCTCTTCCATTTGGTCGCGCTGTCGGCAATGCTTTTGGGCAGCACCCGGTGCGTCCACCGCGCAAAGCCGTCCTGTGACGGGCGCGAGACGATATAGGTCGGCGAGCGCTGCAGCATCGTGACGTGCGCGGCCTTTTCGGCGAGCGACGGCACCAGCGTCACCGCGGTCGCACCGCTGCCGATCACCACCACGCGCTTGCCGGTCCAATCGAGGTCGGCGGGCCAGTGCTGCGGATGGACGAGCTGCCCCGCGTAGTCCTCGACACCCTCGAAGGGCGGCGTGAAGCCGGCGTCATAATCATAATAGCCGCTGCCCATGTACAGGAACCGGCAGACGATCCGCTCCGACGCGGCACCATCCCGCTCGATCTCGACCGTCCAGCGCGCATCGGCGGACGACCAGGCGGCGCGAACGACAAGACGGCCGAAGCGGATATGTGCATCGATCCCGAATTCACGCGCCGTGGCGGCGATATAGTCGCGGATCGCGTCGCCGCCGGCGATCGCCTGGTCGCTCGGCCAGGGGCGGAAGGGGAAGCCGAGCGTATACATGTCCGAATCCGAGCGGATGCCGGGATAGCGGAACAGGTCCCAGGTGCCGCCGATCGCATCGCGCGCCTCGAGGATCGCGTAGCTCTTGCCCGGGCATTCGGTCTGGAAGCGATAGCCCGCGTCGATCCCCGACAGACCCGCACCGACGATCACGATGTCGAGCTCTTCCGCGGTGCCCGAGCCGGAGGGGATGGACGCAGTCTCAATTGCCATGCCGGAGTGCTCCGATAGAAGGATGCGACAGCAATCGCCGTTATCTGGAAACAGGAGTTATCACTTGAAATCAGGGGCGGCAAGCCAGGACGGACGGCGCTATGGCGGTGCATCGGCGAGCGAGCGCCGCGTCGAGCGGCGCAGCCGGCTGATCCGCGCCGCGATCGCGCTCTATGGCGAGCAGGGCTATCGTCATACGACGGTGACCGCGGTCTGCCGCGCGGCCGGGCTGACCCCGCGCTACTTCTACGAAGCCTTCGCCAATAGCGACGCGCTGCTTCTCGCGACGTTCGGCGAGGTCACGCAGTTCGTGACGCAGCGGGTCGCCGCGGCCGCCGATGCGGCGGGAGGCACGCCGGGGGATCGGCTGATCGCGCTGCTGACCGCATATTACGATCTGCTGCGCGACGAGCCGGCCAGCGCGCGCGTCTTCCTGTCGGAATTGTCCGGCATCGACCCGCAGGTCGACGAACTGTTCGAACGCTCGATGGCCAGCTTCGCCGACCTGATCGCCGGCACGCTGGTGCCGACCCACGTTCCCGGCTCGATCGAGCCGCTGTGCCGTGCCGGCGCCATGCACGGGCTGCTCGCGGTGGCGCGCGACTGGGTAGCGCGGGGTTGCGACGAACCCGTGGCGCGGGTCGTGCGCACGGTCGAGCCACTCTGCCGGATGCTGGTCAGCTGCGGGGGTGATGATTAGCGGCGCGATGTCACCGGAACGCCCGAGTTCAGGAGCCCCCTGCCCTTCTCCACTTCCCACATTCCGCCGCGGCGGTCGTGACGACGACGTCATCGCTGCAACACACTCGATCTGCGCCGTTTCCGAACGCCAAGCGCTTCGCTACACACCGCGGCACGGCGGACGGAGATACCCAGTGAACGATGAATTTGCCGAAGCCGTGGCCGGCGCACTGGCCGCACAGGGCTTCGTGCTGGAAAACCTGTATGCCTTGCTGCTCGCCAGCGACGCTGATCCGGTCAGGGCCTGTCAGGCTACGGCGCATCGCATGTTGGAGGATTTCGGCAGCCTTCAGGCAACCGGGGTACAGGTCATGTCCGACGACGAGGTCAACCGTATCAAGCGACACGCGCTCGATCGGCTCGAGCGGTTCTGGAACGGCGTGGAGCGCCGCCTCGCCAACCTGCCGCAATCCTAGCGCTGGGGTTTCGATCCACCGACGACGCAGGAGGTGATGCGCGTCGGGCACGCGTCCCTTGCTATTACAGGGACTTTTCAGCGCGAACGGCTGATGTCGGAGATTGGACACATGGTGGTTTTTCGTCTGCTTATTACCTTCGGCCTCTGCTTCATTGCGGGTGTCGCGCGCGCCGAGTGCCGTCCTGGCAGCATCGAGGCCCTGCCTGAACGCGCGATGCTTCACCTTCCCGCGGCGGGCATGACCGGGCCCGTACCGCTCGTGATCCTGCTCCACGGCAGCACCGGCACGGGGGCGGAGATGCTGCGCGACAGCCACCTCGCCGAGACGGCGGATCGCCACGGCTTCATCGTCGCAGCGCCCAATGGTGGTATCGCCGCGGATCGCGGCTTTGTCTGGAACATCCCCGGCGTCCCGACCGTCACGGGCAGCATCCCCGCACGCGATGCACGCGACGATGTCCGGTATCTGTCGGGGCTGATCGACCGGCTTGTCGCAACCGGTTGCGTCGACGGCGCGCGGGTGTACGCGACCGGCTTGTCGGGTGGTGGACGGATGACGTCCTGGCTGGGCTGCGTCGCCGCACGACGTTTCGCCGCGATCGCGCCGGTGGTCGGACTGCGTGCCGGACGCTCCCTCGCATCCGATGTGTCACGCGCCGATCCCGCGACGTGTCGCTCGACAGCGCCGCTGCCCCTCCTCGCCTTCGCCGGCGATGCCGACACCACCAACCCCATCACCGGCGGCGGCGCGCCCTATTGGCAATATTCACAGGCCGCCGCGCTGCAACGCTGGGCCGTGCTGAACGGCTGCTCGGATCCCTATGCCCGCAACCTCGGCGCGACGGTTTACGAACAGGGCTATGCCCGCTGTCAGCACGGCACGAGCGTCGCGGCGCGTGTGACGCGCGGCGGGCAGCATAGCTGGTCGGTCGTCGACAATGAGGCAATGTGGGCGTTCTTCTCCCGCCACCGGCGCTAAGTCAAAAGTCGGCAGCTGCCAGAACGTCTCGGCAATTCCCGGTTCGGTTGCCAGATCAGATACTTCGCCATCCCAACTCTATTTCGATGGTTGATTGCCAGGTTAATTTGCCAGTTGTTTTGTATTTAATTACCTGACGCATATTACTACCAAGCTGACTCGATGTATTGTCCGCGGTATGAAATAAGGATAAACTGATGACATAAGATAATGGGAGGATGAAATGCGGGGGCTTTTTCTTGGCATGATCGCATCCGTTCTCGCATCGGCAACCGGAGCCCAGGGACAACAATTTCCTTCGGCGCAGGGGGTCGGGGCGAACGACAGCGGTACGGGGGAATTCAACCGTCAGCAAAATTTCCGGGATTTCGCAGTCAGCGTTACCGACGCCAATCGATTGACGATGCGGCCGGTCCCGGCCGGACCCAAGGACATCATTCAGGGGCTGGAAGTTCATGACGCAAAGGGACTCCTCGTCGGCAAGATCGAGGCCGTCGGTAAAGGCTTTGCAGTGGTGTCGAGTGCGATCGGGAGCGTGGAGGTGGACTTTCCGTCCTTTGCAAAGAACAAGGACGGGCTCTTGATCAATATGCCCAAGAGCAAGCTCGACGTCATGATGGCGCACGGTCATCCGGCTCCATGACGTGCCGTTGGGCCTAAACGCCAATAGCGGGGCGTCTGTAGCCGCCGGTCTCGGGTCGCACAGAGCCATGTCTTCCGCCGCTACGGGACGCCGCACCATGCCGCCCGCGCCTGACGGGCACCCCTTTGAATGCGATCGGTTCGTCCGGCGGAGCCCCGGGCTCGCGGCAGGGTCAGATGATTATGCTTCAGCTGCCAGAACCCTGATCGCCATTGGGTGCGATGCCGGGAAGAATATCACCTGCGGGCATCGGGTCTGGTGGGCGACCCTACCCGCGAGACGAGCGTCACCAGCCTGGGGTTCCAGCTACCAAGAAGCACTATCCGCAACGGGGAGAGGCGAATGTTCTGGCTGGTAATGCTCGTTCTCGGGGGACAGGGCACGCTGACGCCCGTGATCGTCCGCAACGCGAGTGAGATGCTCACGTCCGACGATTACGTCTCGCGCGCAGTCGGTACGGGCAAGAGCGGCTACACGGTGGTCGAAATCCTGATCGATCCGACTGGAAAACCTCAGACGTGCGGCGTTGTCTCGACCAGCGGATCCAAGGATCTGGACCTGAAGGCGTGTGCCGCCGGGGTGCTGCGGGGTAAATATGCGCCGGCTACGGACGAGACCGGGTCGCCCATGTACGGTGTCTACCGAATGCGGGTTCGGTGGCACATGGAGCTCTTCTTCGATGCTTCTACCCCTACACCCAAGGTGCCGGCAGACATCGTGCTGGAAGTGGCGAAGCTGCCGGCGGGGCAGAAGTCCGTTGCTGTCACCCTGGCCTATCTGGTCGGGGAAGACGGCGCGATCCGACGCTGTTCGGTTATAACGTCGAGCGGCTCTGCGCCATTCGATACCGGCGCGTGTTCGTCGATGATAAAGCATTATCGCTACGCGCCGGCCAAGGACAAGGCCAACAAGGCGTGGCCAGTCATTCGCATGCAGCGAATTGAATTCACCTCGACTAAACTGGGTTAACCCGACCCGATAGGCGCACCTGATCAATGTTCGTTACCATTGACACCGCTTTGCCATTCTTCCGGTTCGCCCGCATTACCGCTCCGCCCTGGCGACCGGGCATACCACCAGTAATCGCGTACCATGGTGATACAAGTTCGGCGTTAACCATTCATCTGTGTTGTTCGAAATACCGACGGTCTTCGCTAGTTGACGCTCGAGCTTGATGACGAGCAGCCTGGCGCTCGCATGAAGCCCGAGACCGAAGCGGGGACAAAGAATGGCGAACGCAACTCCGGTGACCGTTGATGGCACGCTGAACGACTGGACCGCAGGCGACCGGATCGACCGTGGCCTCGGTGCCGGCTATGCTATCTATGCCCGCAGCGACGGCGCGGATTTTGCCTTTGCGATGACCGCGCCGACCGCGATCGGCGCAAACACCACCGCGTGGCTCAACACCGATCGCAACACGGCCACCGGCTATCAGGTGTTCGGGTTCGCAGGCGGTGCCGAATTCAACGTCAATTTCGCCGCCGACGGCACGGTCTCGCTGTATAGCGGTGCGGCGGGGCAGACGCTGATCGCCAGCGGCCTGCAGGCGGCGTGGTCGGCGGATCGCACCACCGTCGAATTCAAGGTCCCCAAGGCTGCGATCGGCAATCCGAACGCGATCGACACGATCTACGACGTCAACGACACCGCGTTCCTGCCCGGCAGCTATTCGAACCCCGCGTTCACCGTGTTCAATGACACCGGCGTCGTCGCCGATCCCTCCCACCGCATCGCGATCGTGTGGTCCGATACGACCGCCAACGCCTATTTCAGCAAGACCGCGTATTCGCAGCTGTTCATGGCGGCACAGAGCCAGGCGATGCAGGCGGGCGTGCCGTTCGACATCCTGACCGAGGGCGATCTCACCAACCTGGCGACGCTCGCGAAATACGACACGATCGTCTTCCCGTCGTTCCGCAACGTCGAGGCGGGCAAGGCCGACCAGATCGCGCAGACGCTGGAACAGGCGACCACGCAATTCGGCATCGGCCTGGTCGCGGCGGGCGAGTTCATGACCAACGGCGCGGACAATGCCGCGCTGGCCGGTGACTCCTATTCGCGGATGAAGCTCTTGTTCGACGCGACGCGCGTGACCGGCGGCTTCCCTGCAGACGTGACCGTGAAGGCGAGCGATGCATCACAGCTGGTGCTCGACGGCTATGCCGACGGGCAGGTCATTCGGGAATATACCGGCATCGGCTGGAACGCGTTCGCCAGCGTCAGCGGAACCGGCACGACGATCGCGACCGAGACGGTCAACGGCCAGACCTATGCGGCGGCGATCGCGACGCAGACCGGCGGGCGCAACGTGCTGTTCTCGAGCGAAGCGGTGATGGCCGACGACAATCTGCTCCAGAAGGCGATCGATTATTCGGTCCATGGCAACGGGCTGTCCGTCGGATTGCAGATGACGCGGCAGAGCGGCCTGTTCGCGTCGCGCGTCGACATGGACCAGAGCCAGGAGCGCGACGAGGTCAATCCGGCGGGGACCGCGCCCGGCATTTATGACAAGCTGCTGCCGATTCTCACCGAATGGAAGACCGACTATAATTTCGTCGGCAGCTATTACGTCAATGTCGGCAACGATGCGGCGAACGGTCAGTCGACCGACTGGGCGGTCTCGCTGCCCGTTTACAAGGCACTGCTCGATGCCGGCAACGAGGTCGGCTCGCACAGCTACACGCATCCCGAGAACACCAATCTGCTGACCGATGCGCAGATCGCGTTCGAGTTCGGCCAGTCGCGCGCCGAGCTGGAAAAGCAGCTGAGCGCGTATCTCGGCAAGACCGTGACGGTCGGCGGTGCCGCGGTGCCGGGTGCGCCTGAGCAGATCGCGACGAGCCAGGAAATCCTGAAATACGTGACCTATCTCAGCGGCGGCTATTCGGGCGTCGGTGCGGGTTATCCCAACGCGGTCGGGTACATGACCCCGCAGAATGCCGCGGACGACAAGGTTTATATTGCACCGAACACGTCGTTCGACTTCTCGCTGATCGAGTTCCAGAAGAAGACCGTTGCCGAAGCCAGCGCCATCTGGGCCAAGGAATTCGCCGCGCTGACCGCCGGTGGCGATGCGCCGGTCGTGGTGTGGCCGTGGCATGATTACGGCCCGACCATGTGGGCGAGCGATGGCGCGACCAGCCCGTACACCAAGCAGATGTTTACCAGCTTCATCGCGCAGGCCGCCGCGGCGGGGGTGGAGTTCGTGACGCTTGCCGATCTGGCAGGCCGGGTCAGCGCGTTCCAGAATGCGACGATCACCTCGACCGTCGTCGGCAACACGATCACCGCGACGGTCGGCGCGACGACGGGCAGCTTCTCGCTCGACGTCGACGGCCAGAGCAGCGGCCAGGTGATCAAGGGTGTCGCGGGCTGGTACGCCTATGACGCGGACACCGTGTTCCTGCCCAAGGCGGGCGGGACCTATGCGATCACGATGGGCGCGGTGGCGGACGACGTGACCCACATCACCGCGCTGCCGATGCGCGCGACGCTGACGACGGTGAGCGGCGACGGACGCGACCTGGCGTTCACGGTCGAAGGCGAGGGCAAGGTCACCGTCGATCTGAAGGCGCCCGGCACCGACTGGACGACGGTGAGCGGCGGGACGATCGCCAGTCAGATCGGCGAGATCCTGACCATCGACCTCGGCGCGATCGGCGTTCACGATGTGAAGATCGGTCATGAGGCCAATGTCGATCCGGTGCTGACGTCGTTCGCGGGCGGGACGACGGGATCGCTGTCGATCGCCGAGAACGGCACGGCACTGACGACGATCACCGCGACCGACGCCAACATCGTCTGGGGCGATTCGATCAAATATTCGATTGGTGCGGGCGGCGACGGCGCGAATTTCTCGATCGACGCGACGACCGGTGTGCTCAAGTTCGTCACCGCGCCCGATTTCGAGGCGCCCACCGATGCCAATCGCGACAATATCTACGGCGTGACGGTGGTCGCGACCGACGCACGCGGCGCGATCGACACGCAGACGCTGACGATCGGCGTGACGGACGTGGTCGGCATCACGAAGACCGGGACGATATTCTCCGAGACGATCAACGGCACCAGCGAGCAGGATGTGCTCGACGGCAGCTGGGGCAATGACGTGCTCAACGGGCTCGGCGGCAACGACCGGCTCATTGGCGGGCTCGGCAACGACACGCTCAACGGCGGCGCGGGCAATGACACGCTGATCGGCGGCAATGGCAGGGATGTCCTGAGCGGCGGCGACGGCAACGACATCCTGATCGGTGGCGACGACTTGGACATGATGACCGGCGGTGCCGGCGCGGACATCTTCCGGTTCGAGGCCAGGGGCGACAGCCTCGCATCGGCGTCGCGTGACGTGATCACCGACTTCACCGTCGGGCAGGACAAGATCGACCTGTCGATGATCGACGCCAACACGTCGCTGTTCGCGCGCGGCGATCAGGCGTTCAGCTTCATCGGCACGAGCGCGCGCTTCACCGCGCCGGGGCAGTTGCGCTACAGCTACCAGATGATCGGCGGGAAGGAATTCACCGTGGTCGAGGGCAATATCGACAGCGGTGCGGGCGCCGATTTCTCGATCGCGCTGGCCGGTCAACATGTGCTGACCGCGAACGATTTCTTCATGTAAGCTGCGCCATAGGCCGGCGAAGTTATGGCGGGCATAGGCTTCCAGTTAGCGAAAACCGCGCGCGAGGGCGGTGTCGGCGGGATCGTCGGCGCCGCTGCATTCGGTGCGGTGATCAGCGCGGGACCGTGGTTGATCACCGCGGTCGCGATGGCGTTGCTCACCCACTGGTTGGGCACGCATCTCGGCGCACGCGGCGCGCGGACCGTCCAGACGATCCTTGTCTATGCGTTCAGCCTGTCCGCGCTCGCCGCGGCGCCGGTTGGCATCCTCGCGACGCGGGTCGCCGCGGATCGGATCTTCGCGCGGGACGCAGGCGGCGTGTCGGGCATCATGCTGGTCGCGCTCGCGGCCGGCGGCGGGATCGCGCTGGCGATCGGGGCGATCGTGTTCGGAACCCTTGCCGGGCTTCCGCTCGACGAGGCCGCGCTCGCGACGCTGATCCTCGCCTGGCTGACACAGGTCTGGATCGCCGCGCCCTTGCTTACCGCGCTGCGCCGGTACCGAGCGATCCCGCTCGCCTATCTGCTCGGCATCGGCGTCGCGACGCTGATGTTGGCGCTCCTGCCAAGGCCTGGCGTCCCTGCCGTGCTTGCAATCATTGCCGGGGGCGTCGGCCTGACGCTCGCCGCGATCATGGCGGTGATCCGCCGACATTTCTCCGCCACGCCCGTCCTGCCGACGCGGGACGCGATGGCGCCGCGCCTCGCATGGATCGTCGCCGCGGCAGGCATTGCCGGAGTCGCTGCGATCTGGATCGACAAATGGCTACTGTGGACGGGGCCGCAGAGCATTCGCGCGATCGGACTGCTCCGGCTGAACCCGATCAACGATCAGGGCAGCTTTCTGGGGCTGCTGACGATGGTGCCGGGCCTGACGCTGTTGCTGATCGTCGCCGAGACGCGGTTCGATCGCGCATTCAGCGACATGATCGTCCGGTGTACGGGCACCTCGACGCTGCAGCGTATCGAGGAGGCGCGCAGTGACCTGGCGCGGACGATGTTCGACGGGCTGCGGATCATGCTGCTCGTGCAGGCCCTCGTCGCGGCGCTCGCCTGGGTGTTCGCGGTGCCGTTGTTCGAGCTGATCGGCGCGGACGCACGCGCGGTCTTCGCGTTTCGCCAGACCGCGCTCGGCACCGTCTTTCACCTCGTGGTGATCGCGGCCACGGTCGTGCTGGCCTATTACGACCTGTTCGGGCGGATCCTCGTGACCTGGACGGCTTTCGCCATCGGCAGCGGACTCGCGACGCTTCTCCAATGGGATACGGGGTTCGCCGCGTTCGGCTGGGGCTATATGGCCGGCGCCGTGGTCGGTGCATCGGTCGGCCTCGCGCTGGTCGCCGAAGCCACGGTCAACCTCACCTATCTGCTGTTCGTCGGCAACAATCCCTCCGTCGTGGGGCATGGAGGACGTCTGTTGTGACGGGATTTACCGATATGGGCCGCCGCTGGATCGTCCAGAGGATGCTGGCGCTCGGCGCGGCCGGGTGGGCCTTAGGCAGCCGCCACCAGTCGGTCGCTGCGCCTGGACCGAACGCGAACGCCGCGTTGCGCTGGGGCGTCGATTACGGGGCTGCGACCGACCCCGTGCTGGCACGCGGCTGCGCGCTGCTGGTCCTCGAGCCGCATCACGCGCGTCCGATCGCGCCGCTTCGTGGCCCGGGCAGCACGCTGCTCGGTTACGTCAGCTTCGGGGAAGTCGAGCGCAACCGACCCTATTTCGCCGCGCTGGACAAGGCCGGCGCGCTCAAGGCCGCCAACCCCAACTGGCCCGATGCGCGGCTCGCCGACCTGCGTCATCCGGCGTGGCGGGCAGCGGTGCTCGACCGGCTCGTCCCTGCGATCCTCGCGCTCGGCTATGACGGAATCTTCATCGATACGATGGATAATGCCGAGGCGATGGAACAGCAGGATCCGGTGGCCAACAAGGGCATGGTAGCGGCAGGCGTATCGCTGATCGCCGCCGTGCGCGCCCGCTTCCCCAAGATCCGCATCATGCTCAACCGCGGCTATGCGCTGCTGCCCGACGTTGCACCGAAGATCGACTATCTGCTCGGCGAGGCGATGGCGTCGCGGTGGAATTTCACGGCCAAACACTATGAGTTGCTGAGCGATTCGGACTGGGACTGGCAAGCGGGTCGCCTGCGCACCGCACAGGCGCGGAACCCGGCGCTGTCGCTGATGACGCTGGATTACTGGGATCCGGCGGATACGAAACAGGTCGCGGCACTGTATGCGCGCGAGCGGGCGGCGGGGTTCAGCCCCTATGTCGCGACCCTGGCGCTCGACCGCCTCATGCCGGAGCCGGCGGGGTGAGGATCGACCGCCACCGCGCACGGCTTGCGCTCCTCCTGCCCGCGCTGACCGGGATCGGTCTGCTCGCGGGCGGGCTGATGCTGTTGCCGAAGGAGCGCGAGATACTCCCCGCCGTTCGTCGGGCGCAGCCGGTGCCGATTTCGGCTGCGCGCAGTTCGATGCCGGCGCCAGCATCGCCGGTGCTGCCGCCTGCGCATCCGTCGATCACGGCGCAGATCGCGACTGCGGACGCAGCGACGCTCGCGACGCTCACGACGCGGCTGATCGTTGAGGGCCAGCCGGTGTCGACGCTGCAGGTCGCCTATGATCTGGTCGCTGCGAAGCGACCGGCGGTTGCGCTCGACTATCTTGCGGCCCGGCCGGATGGTGCGGCCGCAGCGACGTGGCGGCTCCGGATCGACCTTCTCCACCGGACCGGACGCGCCGCGAACGCCGCCGCGCTCGTCGCGCGGGCGGTGGAGCAGCGAGGCGCCCTGCCCGCTGCGGACATCGTCGCGGCGGCCTATGCGATCGATCGGCCCGACTTGGTGATCGTGGCGGCGGCGAACCACGTTATCCCGCCGCCCGATCCCGCGCTGGCACTCGATCTCGCGCGGCGTGCCGACAAGACTGGGCGGCGCGACCTGATCGCGCTGCTCGACACCACGACGACCGCGAACTGGCGCGCCGCAGACCCTTGGCTCGCCATCCGGGTGGCGGCGCGTTCCAGGGATACCGCGGCAGGCTTGCAGGCGGCAGGCTACCTCCCCGTCGAGCAACGCCAGGCGGCGCGCGAGGCCATTTTGACCGAAGCGGGCGACCGTGCCGGTCTGCGGACCGAGTTGCTCGCACATGCGGCCGCGCCCGGTGCGCCACTCGAGCAGATTGCGGAGCAGCTGGTCGCGGCCGGGTATCGCGGGGATGCGACGGCGGTGCTGCGGCGTGCGGCGGCCGGGCTCGCACCGACCGCGCCTGCAGCGCAGCGCCTGCTCTACCTGATGGGTCCGCGTCCCGCATCCGACGATCTCGCCTGGCTGAAACAGCAGAGCCTGCAAGGCAGCGCGACCCGGCAGCGCAGCTGGCTGGCCTGCTATGCCGAACGCGACCAACCGGGCGCTGCGCTGGCGTTCGTGTCGCGGCATCCGCTCGCGGACGAGACCGATGTGATGCTGATGCGGCTGTCGCTGGCCCGCACGGCGAACAATGACGCCGCCGGTCGGACGGTGCTGGCGGCCTTGCTCGACGGCCGCGCGCTATCCCCCGATCAGGTCCGCGCCGTGTCCGCTGCGGCGCCCGCGCGGATCGATCCGGCACAGGCGGCGACGATCACGAAACGCCGTGTCGCGGCCGGGATCGCCGGGCCGCGCGATCAGTTCGACCTCGCCTGGGTGGCGTGGAACGCGGGCGATGCGAAGGCTGCGGGACAATGGCTCGACGCGCATCTTGCGACCGCCCCGACCGATCTGCCCGCGCTGCGCTTGATGGCCGACGTGCAGGCGCGGATCGGTGGCGTGCGGGGGGCACGCCCCTGGCTTGAACGCGCGCTCGCCCAGACGCCCGCCGACAGCAGGGCGCGCGCGGAAGTGCTCGAGAAGCTCGGGCGTCGGGCCGAGGCAGTGAAATTGGTCGAGACGCTGCGATCCGAAACGCCGCAGGACCGATCGCTCGCCGCGCTGCACGCCCGGCTGCTGATCACGCAGGGCCAGCCGGGCCGGGCGCGGACGGTGCTGGCGCAATGATCAGCCTGTTTTTCTGCCTCGCGGATGCGCCGTTGCTGGTCGTACCCCGGACCGTCTTTGCGGATGGCCGGATCGTCACGTCCGAGTCCCGGCTCGCCTGGCCCGACGACGCCGTCGTCCGGATCGAGGATCGTGACGGCGAACTGGTCGCGCGGTTCGATCGACCGATCGCGCCCGCACGGCTCGCCGCGTTCCGTGAGGCGGCGGGCGACGTGATCGGCGATCTGCGCTGGAACGATGACAGCCTGGTCCTCCGTCCCGCGGCGGGCTGGACGATGCGCTGGCGGCAGAAGGGCCCGGTCGTCGCGCTCGCCTTCTCTCCACCCGCGGACGCCGCGCTGCTCGAGGCTACCGACGACAGCGCATCCGACGCCGCACTGGCTGCAATCGAGGCGGACGTGGCCGCCGGCTATCCGGGATCGGCCCTGCGCGCGGCGACGAGCCTTGCACAGCGCTATCCGGCCGACCGACGCGCCGCCCGTCTGCTCGCCGACACGCGTCTCGCGCAGGGCGACGTCCGCGGCGCGGCGCGCGAGTACCGCGTGCTCAAGGCAGACGACCTGACCGCACGGCGTACGATCGCCGCCGCGGCGGGGGCCGCCAGCATCGGCGTCACCGCGCGTGACGGCAGCGACCTCGCGCAGACAGAGTTCGCCGCGCGGATCGACGCAGCGGTCGGCGGCACGCTCGACGTGGGAGGCGGCGTTCGCCATCTCGTCAGCAACGTCGCCACCGCCGCGCCGACCGTGCGATCCGGCGACACCGTCGTCGACGCCTCGCTGGCCGCAGCGTTCGACGGCGCGGTCCGCATCCAGCTCTTCGCCTCCGCCGCGCTCGACGATGCGGTGACGGGTGGCGGTGCCAGGATTACGGCAGGGGCCGCCGACGCTCAGTTCCGCGCGACCTTGAGCCGCCACATGCCGGACTATTCGACCCCGGCGCAGGTGCTGGCGGGAGGATATCTCTCGCGCGCGCTGATCGGCGTCACCTACCGCCTGACGCCGGGCGTGGTCGCGCAAGGAGATTTCGGCGCCTACCGGTACGGCCTCGCAACCGGTAGCGGTGCAAGCGACACCATCGTCGCGAGCGCCGGGGTGGATTATCTCATTCGCCGTCAGTTCCCGGCGCTCGGGCTGACCTACCGCTTCGACGCGGAATATGTTCAGCGTATGCAGCTTGGCGCAGACCGCCTTGCCGTCATCCCGCTGGCCACCCGCGAGAACCACACCCTCCAGGGCCTCGCCAGTGGCGCGGTCGGCGCGGTGCAGATGACCGCGCTCGCAGGCTGGACCGTCGATCGGTTCGGCGGCGATGGCCCCACCGCCAGCCTCGGCCTCGCCGCCCCGATCGCGGTCGCGTGGCGGGTCGAGGGCAGCGGCGGCATCACGTCGATCGCGCGGCAGGGCTTTGCCGGCCGCCAGCTTTATGCGCGCGCGCTGCTGACACGCAGCCTCGGGGATACGCAGTGACGCACGACGACGCTGCGCCAAAATGGCAGGCCCGGTGGCGACGCCCCGTGCGCATCGCGCTGGAGATCACCCTCACCTTCGCCGTGCTGGCTGCGTTCGACTGGTGGCTGACGGGCGAAACTGGGTTCACGCGTGTCCAGCCCAACCCCTATTGGCTGCCGGTGCTGGTCATGGCGCTCGCCTATGGCACCGGCCCCGGCGTCCTCGCGGCGGGAATCGCGTCGGGGCTATGGCTCGCGCATGTCCACGACGACACGGGCGCGCGCGACTATCTCGACCACCTGTTCCATCTCTCGCTCCAGCCATTGATGTGGTTCGTCGCTGCCGGAGTCATCGGCGAGGTGACGATCATGCGGACCGCACGGCACGATCGGCTGGAAAAGCGCGGCGGGGTTGCGGCGCGGAACCTGGCGCGGCTGACCGAGGCGTTTGCGGCGCTGTCGCGGACCAACCGGCTGTTGCAGGTGCAGATCGCGACCGAGGCGCATACCGTCGGCCATGCGATCGAGACGGCCGCGCGACTCTGTTCGCAGGACCTGGCTGAACGACGTGGCGCAATCAGCGAACTGATCGCGCTTGCCGCACGAACCCCCGACTTCACCTGCTACCGCATGACCGGTGACGAGGCCCGCGCATGGATCCGCGGGCCGGTTACCGCGGGACGGCGCGACACCCTGCCAGCGACGTTGATGGAGCGGATGGCACGGCCCCACGGGATCCTGCACGTCGCGAAGCGCAGCGATCGTAGCCTGCTCGACGGTATCGGCGTCGCCGCGATCGCGCTGCCCGATCTGAAGACCGGCGAACTCGTCGGGTGCCTGGTCCTACATGCGCTGCCGTTCGAGACGCTGAACGCGAGCCGTACCGCCGAAATGACCGAGATCGCCGCCTGGCTGACGCCGCTGCTCGCCGATACGCTTCACGCAACCCAGCGGCCGGTCAGAGCCGCCGGGCTGGTCGCGTGATCCACCGCCTCGCTGCGCTCGCGCTGCTGGAGATGGTCGTCCTGACGGCGTGCTGGCTTTTCGAACTTGCGGCCGGCTGGGCGCTCGCAGTCCATGTCGTGGCTAGCGGGATTGGGCTCACTTTGTGGCTCCGCAGCGGTGCGGCGGCCGGTTTTGCGGCGGCGATGCTGGGTGTGACGGGCCCGCTTGGCCTGCTTGTTGCCCTGCCCCTTGCTCGCTTCGTCAGACCTGCCGCACACCGGACCGACGACGAGATGTTCGGCCCTGTTGCCGGGCGTTCCGCACAGCGCGGCGCGCGTCTCGCGGTGGCCCGCATGCTCGACGGGCGGGTTCATCACGCCACCCCCGATACGCTGAGCTCGCTGGTCACGATCATGCGTCACGGCGCGGTCGCCGAGCGGCGGCGGGCACTGGAGACCGTGGTGCGGTCCTTCGAGCCCGCGCTGTCGCCGCTCATCGCGCTGGCGCTGACCGATAGCGACCAGACGATCCGCGCGCTTGCGGCGGCCGCGTCGGCGCGCGTCGCGGAAAATCTGGTGCTCGCCCGTGCACGGCTGTCAGCACGCGTTGCCGATGGCGTCGATCCCGATGCCGCGGCGAACCTGGCGCGGCTGCTCGGGGATCACGCGCGTTCGGACGTGCTGCTGTCCGACTCGCAGCGCCTCCACCTGCGCGAGGACGCTGTTGCGACGATGGCCGCTGCGGGATCTGACGGGGCGGACGACCGGCATGCGGACACGCGTGATGCGTTGATGATCGAGGCGTTCTGGGCTGCGGGCGATTATGACGCGATCGACTGGATGGCGACCGCGATCCAGGCGTCGGCAGACCGGACCGGCGATCCGACCGGCGCGAACGATCGCGGTGCGGCAACGCTGGCGAACTGGTGGCTGACGGGCGCCGCGGCGTGATCCCGCTGTCCGCCTTGGCCGAAACGGCCCGGCAAGCGCCGGTCTGCGTACCCGACGCCGATATCTGCCTGATCGTCGAGGGCGCCTATCCCTATGTGATCGGCGGCGTATCCGGCTGGCTGCAGGATCTGATCACGCATCTGCCCGACGTCCGGTTCGTGATCGCCGCGATCAAGCCGGGCGCGGGGCTGCTCGCGTTCCAGCTCGCCCCGCCGCCCAACGTCGTCGCGGTGGTGGAAATCGGCCTGGCGCCTGCACCGGCGATGCCGCGCGCGATCCCGGACCGGATCGCGGTACCGATCGTCGACGCGCTGGTCGCGTTCGTCGCGACCGGTGGCGCGGACCGGCTGGCGACACTGATCGACGTGATCGGCGGCATCGCGCGACCGCTTGCCCCCGGTGACATCCTGTCGCACCCGGCGGTTTTCGCACGGCTCAGGCGCCATTATCAGGCGATGCTGCCCAAGGCCTCGTTCCACCATTATTTCTGGGCGATGCGCGTGCTGCTCGGCGGGTTGCTCGCGGTGCTGACCGCGCCCCTGCCGCGCGCCAAGGCCTATCACACGATCTCGACCGGCTTCGCAGGCCTGCTCGCCGCCCGCGCCGCGCGCGAGACCGGGCGCCCGGCGTTCATCACGGAACACGGCATCTACCTGCTCGAACGCCAGATCGAGGTGATGATGGCGGACTGGATCGGCGATCAGGTCGACACCGGGCTCGAGCTCGAACGCAGCGTGCGTGATCTGCGCGACCTCTGGGTTCGAGCCTTCACCAGCTATGCGACCGCCTGCTATGACAGCTGCGATCCGATCGTTGCGTTGTACGGCGAGAATACGGCGGTCCAGCGCCGGCTGGGTGCCGCTGCCGACCGGGTCCGCGTCATCCCCAACGGGATCGATTCGAAGCGGTTCGCCGCACTCCCCGACCAGCGCGATCCGGCACACCCGCTGGTCGCATTGCTCGGCCGCGTGGTTCCGATCAAGGACGTGAAGACGTTCATCCGCGCCGCCGCGATCGCACATGCCGAACGCCCCGACATCCGCTTCGTCGTGCTCGGCCCCGAGGACGAGGACCCGGAATATGCTGCCGAATGCTCGCGGCTGGTCGAGGATCTGGATCTGTCGCCGGTCTTCCGCTTCGCCGGGCGCGTGCGGATCGAGGACTGGATGGCAAAGATCGACCTGCTCGTGCTTACCAGCCTGTCCGAAGCGCAACCGCTGGTGATCCTGGAAGGCGGGGCCTGCGGGATTCCCGTGGTCGCGCCCGACGTCGGGAGTTGCCGCGAGATGATCGAAGGACGCGGCGGGGCGGACTCCGGCCATGGCGGTATCATCACCCCGCTGGTCAATCCGGCAGCGACGGCGGCGGGGATCCTCGCGATCGCGGGCGATCCGGCGATGCGATCGGCAATGGGCGAAACCATGCGCGAACGCGTGCGCCGCGACTATGATCACGACACGATCATCGGGGCCTATGCACAACTCTACGAAACTCTGATCCAGCGATAGCCTACGCGCGAACGCCAGATCGGATCATCTCCCGCCGGTGACTACCGCATCGCTCAGATCGGCCGCAACCGGGCCCGCAAGCACCGGAACCGGCGCGATCGGCAGCACATTGCCGATCGGCCCTGGCAAGGCCTGGACGGCCGCCGGCCTAATCCGCGCGTCGGTGGCGGGCGCGATCACGGGTGCAGCCGGGGCGGTGCCAGCGGGCTTCTGCGCACGGTCGATCGGCGCGAGCACCGGATCGAACGGCCCGAATGTCTTGGCCCGCACCACCCGCGTGTTCCACGCCGGATCATAGGCCGGCACCGCCTGATCGATCGCCGCCGCCTGCAGTCGCCCCAGCGTCGCCAACAGCCGCGCCTCGGCGGCATAGGCTCCATAGGTCGCGTTGACGAAGACGAGTTGCGCGGTCAGCAGGCGCTGTTCCGAATCCAGCACCTCGAAATTCGAGCGAAATCCTTCCGCGAACCCGCGGTGTACGCCGGTGAGCGCCGACTCCGCCGCCTCGGTCGCGCGCTGCCCCGCCGCCATCTGCTCGCCACCCGCCACCGCCTGGTTCCACGCGTTCTGCGCATTGGCGAGTGCGGCGCGCCGCGCCGTCTCGACCTCGAACCCGAGCTGCTGACGTTCGGCCACCGCGGCGCGGACGCGCGAACCGATCACGCCGCCGGTCAACAACGGCATCGTCACCGTGACCCCACCGGTCGCCTGCGCACCCGCATCGCGCAGGCGGTAGGAATAGGGGCTTCCATAGCCATAGCTTCCCGACAGCGCGACGATCGGCGCACGTTCGGCGCGCTGCGCCGCGATCCGCGCGTCCCCCGCCTTGGTGGCAAGGATCGCCTGCCACAGGCTCGGGCTCTCCTTCTCCACCACGGCAAACGCGGCATCGAGCGAGCGCGGCAGTCCGGGCAGCGTCGGCGGCACGAGCAGCGTGCCCGGATTACGCCCGACGACCGCCGCGAACCGCCCACGGCTTGCCTGGAGATTGACGGTCGCCTGCGCCAGCTGCGCGCGGATAATCTCGCGCTGCGCCTCGGCCTGTGCGATGTCGGTGCGGGTCAGGTCGCCACCCCGTTCGCGTGCGATCGCCTGGGTCACCTGTCGCCCATAGGAGTCGAGCGAGCGTTGCTGGATCGCCACCAGCGCCTGGTCGCGCCGCACCGAAACGAACGCATCGACGACTTCGAGCAGGATCGTGTTCTCCGCCTCGCGCAGGCGCTCGCGCCCGGCAAGCACGGTCGCCTCCGCCGCCGACACCTGCGCCGCGGTCCGCCCGCCGTTCAGCAGGATCTGAGACGCGGTCAGCGACGCCCCCAGGGTCCGCCCCCGCGCCGTATCGAAATCGCCGAGCAGCCCGCGCTGGTCCTGCGACTGATATTGCAGCGTCATGTTGATGCCCGCGGTCAGCCGGTACGCGGCCCCCGCCTGGACGATCTGCTCGTCGAGCGCGCGAAGCTGCGCGCGCTGTCCCTCCAGCGAGGGGTTGCTGCGATAGGCATCGGCGATCGCCTGCCCCAGCGTTTCGGGCGCTGCGGTTGCTGCCTCCTGTGCCGTCTGCGCGAGCGCGGGCATGGCCGGCACCAGCAGCACGGCGACAGCGAGATAGATCCTCTCAGCGTTCATGAAGCGACCGTGAAAAGGCCTCGGTCAACGGATCGAGGAGATAGTCGAGTGCGGTCCGCGACCGCAGCTTGACGAGGACGGTGACCGGTACGCCAGCGCGGATCCCCGTATCGCGACTGCGCACAGCCTCGATCTTGGCGATCTGAGCGCGCGGCACGGTGACCTCCGCACTGAAATAGCTGCGACCGGTCTGCTCGTCGCGAAGCGAATCCGCGGAGACCGTGCGGACCGTGCCGAGCAGGATCGGCAGGTCGCGTTCGTGCAGCGACAGGAACTTCACCTCCGCCTCGCGCCCGGCAAACACCCCGTCGATGTCGCCCGGCGAGAAGTTCGCGCGCACCACAAGCGGCGCGGCGTCGGGGACGATGTCGAGGATCGCCTGGCCCGGCTGGATCACGCCCCCCACGGAGAAGACGCGCAGCCCGACCACGCGGCCCGCCACCGGCGCACGGATGATCGTGCGCGCCAGCTGTTCGCGGGCCGCGGCCAGCTTGGGCAAGACCTCGTTCAACTGGAACTGCGTGTCGCGCAGCAAAGTCGCGCTTTCCTCGACATATTTGCGGCGGGTCTGAACGCCTTCCGCGCGGGTCTGGCCGATCTGCTCACGCGCGGCCGCCGAGCGTGAGACATAGTCGGCATCGGTCCCGTCGAGCTGCTGGATCGAACGTTCGATCGCGCGGACCGTGTTGCGCGACACATAGCCCTGATCGGCAAGCGCCCGCGTGCTGTCGAGCTGCTGCCGGAGCGAGGCGCGCTGCCGGGCGGTCGCCTGCGCCTGCGCATTGAAGCCGGTCATCTGCTGCGCAACGGTTGCCTCCTGCTGGCGGAGAACCGCGCCGTTTGCCGCGAGCGCGGCCGAGCGTGCCGACCGCTGCGCAAGCTGGAGCGACTTCGCCCGCTCGACGAGACGAAGGTCGTCGCCCTGCGCGGACGCGAAGTCTGCGGGCCAGACGATCGCGCCGCCGCGGACGTCCGCTTCGAGCCGGGCCCGTTGCGCCTGGAGATCAATGACGCTGGCGGCCAGCGCACGCTCGCTCGCGGTGACCTCGGCGCCTTCGAGCCGGAACAGGATCTCGCCCGAACGGACGTGCTGGCCGTCGCGCACCGCCATCGCCGCGACGATCCCGCCCTCGCGGTGCTGGACGGTCTGGCGATTGCCCGCCACGACCACCTGCCCCTCGCCCGCCGCCGCGGCATCGAGCCGCGCGAACGCCGCCCAGCCCAGCCCCACGACGAAGAACAGGATCGCGACCAGCCCGCCGACCAGGATCGCCTGCCGCGGGGAATCGTCGAGACGGAGGCGGTCTGCAAGGGTTGCGCCACCAGCTGCGGGGACGGGGCTGGCCAGTTCGGCGGGGATCATCGGGCGCCTCCGGTTGCGACGGCGGGTCCCGCGCTAGCAGGGCGCAACACCTTGGCGCGATCGTCGAACAGCTGGATCGTGCCGTTGCGCAGCACCATGATCTTGTCGACCGCCTGCAGAAGCCCGGTCCGATGCGTTGACACGATCACCGTCGCGCCACGCGCACGGAGCGTCGAGAGCGTCGTCACCAGCCGCGCCTCACCATCGCTGTCGAGATGCGCGTTGGGCTCGTCGAGGAACAGGATCGTCGGCGTACCAAACAGCGCGCGCGCCAGCGCGACCGACTGGTTCTGCCCCGCCGACAGCCCCGACCCGTCCGCCATGCTCAGCATCGTCGCATAGCCATTGGGCAGGCCCAGGATCACCTCATGCGCACCCGCCGCCTGTGCCGCCTCGACCACTGCGGCGTCGAGCTGTTCGCTCTCGCCCGCCAGCACCGACTGAAACCGCGAGATGTTGGTGTGCGCCGTGGTCGGAAACAGCGACGGGGATTGCGGCATGTAACCGACGTGCCGGCCGAGCTGCTCGCGGTTCCAGTCCGTCAGACTCGCACCGTCGATCCGCACCTCGCCAGCATCCGGCGACAGCGCACCCGACAACACGCGCAGCAGCGTCGACTTGCCCGCGCCGCTCGGGCCGACCAGCGCGACGATCTCGCCGGGCGCGACCGCGAAACTTATGTCCGACAGCAATGCGCGATCGCTGCCTTCCGCGCGCACCGTGATACCGCGGACGTCGATCCGGCCGGTCGGCGCGGGCAGCGTCGTCGCGTCGATCGCGGGTCCCGGCATCCGGCAGAAGGCATCGAGATCGCGATAGGCGTTGCGCGCGGCGGCGAGCGGCTTCATCGCCCCGAGGATCTGCTCGACCGGCTGGAGCGCGCGCCCCAGCAACAGCGACGCCGCAAAGATCGCGCCGCCCGAAATATCCTGCCGAATCGCCAGCAACGCGCCCAGCGCGAGCGCGAGAGACTGGAGCAGCAGGCGAAGGAACTTGGTGATCGCGAGAAACTGCCCCGACGTGCCGGCGAGCGCGGCCTGGCGGCGGACGAGTTCGGCGCGCTCCAGCAGATGCCGGGTGATCAGCGCATTGCGCATCCCCATCACGCGCGCGACCTCCGATCCGTGAATCGACACATCCTGTTCGCGCGTCGCGAGAACCGCGCGGGCCTGCGTGTCGCGCGCGGCATGCGCGGTCACGCGGTCGCTGAGGATCGCGACGCCCCCGAGCAGCAGCGCGCTCACAAGCGCCAGAACGCCGATCCAGACATGGAGCAGGAACGCGATGCCGATATAGATCGGCGCCCAGGGCGCATCGAACAGCGCGATGATCGTCGGCCCGGTCAGGGTCCCGCGCACCGTGTCGAAATCGCGCATCGCCTGGCTGCGCTGGCCAGTCGTCGCGCCATCGGTGCCGAGGATCCGCAGCAGGATCCCCGGTGCCGCCTGACGCTCCAGCCGCATGCTGGCGCGCAACAGCAACCGCATGCGCACCGCGTCGAGGATCGCGAACACGACCAGCGCGAGCACCAGTATCAGCGTCAGCAGCAGCAGCGTCGTCCCGCCCCGCGTGGGCACGACGCGATCATACACCTGCAGCATGAAGATCGACGGCACGAGGTACAGGGTGTTCACCAATCCGGAGAACAGACCCGCGAAGACCAGATGCCGTCGACACCCCCGGACGGCACGCGCCAGTGCATTATGCCCATGGTCGGATGGTGCCGTCAGGGGCGCTGGGGAGGACGTCGGCATCGCGTCGCTTTAGCCACGAAGTTTAAACGAACGGTTTCTCAGGCGCTCCCCAACGCCGATCTGCCGCTTGACGATCTCTGTCTTAACGCGCGTGCGGGTTCGCTCCGTGTGACGCACAGCGTCTGGCCCGGGGCCGTCGCGACCCAATCCCGACATCCGTTCCTGTGGTCATCCTGCGTGTCGCAGGTGTAGTGGTGCCGGGCGCGCCGCTACGGCGTGCAGACATCCACTGAGAGATTACGCAGCGACATGGCCCGCAAACATTCGAAACATGCCCCGTATGAGGAGCCCGATCGCGAAGACGAGGAGGGTCCGGCACCGGTCGCGCCGTGCTGGCTCTGCGGCCGCGCGCTCGGCAAGACCATCGTCTGGCATCATCCCGTGCCAAAGAGCCGGGGCGGTCGCGATGTCGTGCCCATGCATCCGATCTGCCAGCAGACCTTAATGGCGAATTTCACCAATTCCGAACTGCAACGCCACGGCATGAATGTCGACGCGCTGCTCGCCGATCCCACCGTCCGCAAATTCGTGGATTGGGTCGCCAAGAAGGATCCTGATTTCACCGCGACGACGACAAAGAAGCAACGCTGACGAGCTACGCCTCGTCGAGCGACCTAGAAAACGGTGTTCACGGCTTCTAAAACACTGCGCGTTCGCCTGCATCGATATAGATTTTGAGTGCCGTAAGATTGACCGCGTCAAATACCGAGCAGCGAGACACATTGACGTAACAGACCCGGCTATTAGAAACCGGTCATGGCTATGGAGGGGGAGCGAGTGTCCGGCCTTGGCGAAAGGACAACGATCCTTCGCACGCTGGTCGAGACCTATACCCGGCCGCTGAGCCGGTACTTCACGCGGCGCGTCTCCGCGCCACACGACGTCCCCGATCTGGTCCAGGAGGTTTTCCTGCGACTCAGTCGGCTGGAAGACCCGAACGGCATTCGCCAGCACGACAGCTTCATTTTCGTCACCGCAGCCAATGTCCTGAAGGATCAGGCCCGGCGCAATCAGGCGCGAGGCGCGGGATTGTCGGATCCCATCGACGATCTTTCGCTTGAAGGTTCGGATTTCGCGCCCGACCGCGTCTTGGCGAGTAAGTACATCGCGGACGCGTTGCGTCGTGCGCTTGCCGAACTGCCCGAACGGACACGTGACGTGTTCGTGCTCAGAATGCTGGAGGGATTGAAGATGGCCGATGTCGCGCATGCCATGGCGATCTCGACGCGTGCCGCCGAGAAGCACCAGGCACGCGCGCTCGCGCATGTCGCGGAACGCTTGAAGGACTGGCATCGGTGAGCGATCCGGTCATGATCGAAGCCGCGGAATGGGCCGAACGGCTGGACCGCGACCCGGGCGCCGCCATGCGTGCGCGGTTCGAGGACTGGCATGCGCGACCGGATCACGCTGCAGCCTGGGCGGTGATCGCCCAAGCACGGGGTGCGAGTTCAGCGCTGGCGGACCATCCCGACCTGCTGGCATTGCGGCACGCGGCCGTGGCGCGCGCTGCGCTGCGCCGCGAGCCGCGCCGGGTCGCGCCGTGGATACTGGCCGCTGCCGCCTGTGCCACGGTGGTCGCGCCGCTGGCGCTGTGGCGCTTCGCGGATGATACGCCTGCCGTGCAGGTCACCGAAACACCCGTGTACCGGACGGCGACGGGTCAGCGCCTCATGGTCACGCTGTCCGACGGGTCGCGGCTGACTCTCGATACCGACACGCGGGTCCGGATGGCCTATACGAGCACCGAGCGTCGATTGGTGCTGGAACGCGGACAGGCCTTGTTCGAGGTCGCCAAGCATCAGGCCCGGCCGTTCGTCGTCACCGCGGGCGCGCAGGCGGTCACCGCGCACGGCACCGCGTTCGACGTGCGGCTCGAGACCAGCGCGGTGCGCGTCGCGCTGCTCGAAGGGCTTGTCAGCGTCGCCGGCAAGGGCGCACGCGGCAAGCCTGTCGCGATGGTGCCCGACGACGTCCTCACCGCATCGGCCAGCGGCGTGTCGGTTCGCCACATGCCCGGCAGCGCGCAGCGGCTGGCAAGCTGGAGCGAAGGCCGCCTCGTGTTCGAGGACGAGGCATTAAGTCAGGCCGTCGCCGAGATAAATCGCTACAGCGTCCAGCAGATCGCGATCGCCGACGCCGCGGCGGGCCGGGTCCGGATCAGCGGCGCGTTTCGGACGGGCGATGTCCAGCCGTTCCTCGACGCGCTCGAACTCGGCTTTCCCGTCAGCGTCGATCGGCACCCGAACGGCAGCATCACGATCGCCTCGAAAAAATAATCGACCCGAGGGCAAAACACGGTTCGGGTTTTCCGACGTCCCGCGTCTTTACTGTCAGATCGACCCCGGCAGAGGGATCGCACGAACAGGGAGGGTTGCATGACATCCACAGGCAGGGCCGTGCTGATACGCGGCGTGATGTTGACCGCATTGGCGCTGGGCGCAGGCGGGATCCCGATCGGCGTCACCGCGCAGGCCGCTATCGGCATCCGCATCGCGCGGCAGGACATGAGCACCGCGTTGCTCGCCTTCTCGCGCCAGAGCGGCCGGCAGATCCTGTTCTCCCCCACCCTCGTCCGCGGCAAGACCGCGCGCGCGGTGGCCGGCCGGATGGACGTCGGCGCTGCGCTGACGACGATCCTGAAAGGCTCCGGGCTCGGCCACCGGCTGACGCCGAGCGGGGCCTATCTGATCATCGACACGCATGCTCAGGCGGCCGAAGCCACGCCAGCGGCGGTTCAGGTCGCCCCGGCACAGGCGGCCGCTGATCCCGCCGCGACGCAGGTGCCCGAGGAAACCGCCCCCGATATCGTCGTCATCGGCACCGCGGGCGCAGGCACCCGGCGCCAGGACGCCGCGTTCGCGGTCACCACGATCGACAGCAGCATGGCGCAGCGGCTCGGCACTGCCAGCACCGCCGAAATCCTTCGTGCGGTGCCGGGGGTCAGCACCGAAAGTTCGGGCGGCAAGACCGGCGCCAACATCTTCGTGCGCGGCTATCCGTCGGGTGGCGATGCGGAATATGTCACCTTCCAGACGCAGGGCGTGCCCTTCTTCCCGCCGCCGACGCTGTCGTTCCTCGAAAACACGCAGCTGATCCGTATCGACGAGACGATCCAGCGCGTCGAAGCGGTGCGCGGCGGCACCGGCGCGCTGTTCTCGAACGGTCAGCCCGGCCTGACCGTCAACCTCGTCCAGCGCGAGGGCAAGCAGACGCCGGCCGGATTGCTGAAACTCAGCGGCACCGATTTCGGCGAGTTCCGCGTCGACAGCTACGTCTCGGGGCCGATCGACGACAGCACAACCTATATGCTCGGCGGCTATTACTCGACCTCGCGCGGGATCCGCGACGCGCAGTTCGAGGCGGAGCGCGGTGGTCAGATCACCGGCAATATCCGCCATGACTTCGACAAGGGCTCGATCCTGCTCTTCGGTCGCTATCTCGACGATCGCGGCCAGTGGCTGCTGCCCATCCCGGTCGTCCAGGACGGCGACAAGATCCGCGAATATCCCGGCTTTGATGCAGGCACCGGAACGCTCGTTGGGCGCGACACGCGGATCGGCGTGCGCAACGACGGCAGCCGGGTCGATCTGGCGGATGGCCGCAGCGCGAAGATCTACAATCTGGGCGGCAATTTCGATTACGAACTCGGCAGCGGGATCACGGTTCGCGATCGCGGCAGCTGGATGGAGGGCGATGCGAACACGATCGGTCTCGTCCCCGGCGGCGCCGCGCCGGTCACCGCCGCCGCCTATGCCGCCGGCCGGGGCGGGACGATCGGGTCGCTCACCTTCGCGACCGGCGGTGCGGCGGCCTCGCCCAACCAGGCGGTCGTCGAGGCCGGCCTCTGGAGCGTCGAGAAGCACATCCAGGCCTTCGTCAACGATTTCGCGCTCGAGTGGAAATCGAGCAGCAACACGCTGACCGGCGGCGTCTACTACACGCGGTACAAGTCGCGTGACCGATGGAATCTCGGCAACAGCATGCTGCTCACCGCCGAGCCAAACGCCCGCCGACTGAATCTGACATTCGCGGATGGCCGGATCGTCACGCGGGACGGCTTCTCGGGCGGATCGACGTTCAAGGTCAACGCGCGCTACACCGGCGAGGACGTCGCGGGCTATGCGGTCGACGAACTGCAGATTACCGACCAGCTGCGGATCGACGGCGGCGTCCGGTGGCAGCATCACTCGGTCGACGGCACGCTCGAAAACCTTGCAGCGACGGTCCCGGCGGCGGGTGCGGACGGCAATCCGCTGACGCTCTACGACAATGGCGATGCGCAGCTGAACGGCACCTTCCGCACGATCCGCTATCGCGGCGATGCCTGGTCGTGGACCGGCGGCGTCAATTACGACCTGACCCGGCAGGTCGGCGCGTTCGTCCGCTACAGCCGCGGCAACAGCTTCCCGTTCTTCGACAATCTGCGCGACGGCATCGACGTCGCACCGCAGGTCGACAGCTATGAGGGCGGCGTGAAGGTCTCGACCGGCATCGCCAACCTGTACGCGACGCTGTTCCACAACACGTTCGACGGCCTTGCGACGACGGTCATCACCAGCGGCGCCCCGATCGCGTCGGTCGGCGGCGCCAAGGCGACCGGCGTCGAGTTCGAGGGGCAGTTGCGGCCGTTCGGCGGCTTCACGCTCAGCGGGTCGGCGACCTATCTCGACGCCAGCTACCGCGACTTCTTCACCGATGGCGGCCGGACCGATCTCACCGGCAATCGGGTTCAGCGCCAGCCGAAATGGCAGTGGCGCGTGACCCCCGCCTATGATCTCGAGCTCGGCGGCGATGCGAAGGCGGGAGTCTATGCGACGATCGGCTATATCGGCGACCGCTTCTCCGACGTCCAGAACGCGCAGGTGCTGCCGAGCTTTTACAAGCTCGACGCAGGGATCACGCTCGATCTGAACCGGCAGGTGCAGTTCCAGGTGATCGGTGACAATCTGACCGACGAGATCGGGCTGACCGAAGGCAATCCGCGCACGCTCGGATCGCAGGGCAGCGGCACGATCCTCGCAAGACCGATCGTGGGTCGCTCGATCCGGTTCGCCGCCGCGTTCAAGTTCTGACACAGCCAAGGGTGATCGATCCCGCCCCGTCGGGGGATCGATCACCCTGGCGAAATGGTTGCGATCTTCATGAAAACCCTTTGCCGTTTTGCCGCCCTGGCCTCGGTCGCCGCGATGGCGCCTGCCCAGACCGCTCCGTCCCGACCGACTGCATCCGCCGCGAAGGCCCAGTCGCCCGCCGATATCTATGGCCCGCTGTTCCAGGCCGTGCAGCAGGGTCACGTCTTCGCGGACGGCAAGACGTTCGTCGATGCCGTCCCCAAGCGCGCGGCCGCGGCGATCATGGCGGACTATGCGCGGACCAGACCCGCCGGCCCGGCGCTGAAGGCGTTCGTGCTCGCCAATTTCGTGGTGCCCGGCGAGAACGACCGGGGCTCGGGCGATCTGAGGTCGCATGTCCGGGCCTTGTGGCCGCAACTCGTCCGTCAGCCGGTCGCCCCCGTCGCAGGCAGCTCCGCCCTGCCGCTGCCGGCGCCCTATGTCGTACCGGGCGGGCGCTTCCGCGAAATCTATTACTGGGACAGCTATTTCACGATGCTCGGGCTGAAGGTCGACGGCAAGCAGCCGCTCGTCGAATCGATGCTCGACGATTTCACCAGCCTGATCGAGCGTTACGGGCACATCCCGAACGGGACGCGGACCTATTATCTCAGCCGTTCGCAGCCGCCTTATTACGCGCTGATGCTCGATCTCTCGACCAACACCGACCCCGGTGTCGCGAAGCGTCGGCTGGCGGCGTTGCGCGCCGAGCACGCCTTCTGGATGAAGGGCGCGACCTGCCTCGACGGCAACCCGGCCTGTCTCCGCGTCGTGCGGATGCCCGACGGCAGCGTGCTCAACCGCTATTATGACGACCGCGATACGCCGCGCGACGAATCCTATGCCGAGGACGTCGAGACCGCGGCCAGGGCGGCACCCCGCGCCGCCGCCGATACGCAGCGCAACCTGCGTGCGGGCGCGGAGAGCGGATGGGATTTCAGCTCACGCTGGCTCCGCGATCCCCGGTTGCTCGCCACAATCCACACCACCGACATCGTGCCCGTCGATCTCAACAGCCTGATCTGGGCGATGGAACGCCGTATCGCCGCACGCTGCCAGACCGCGGGCGACACCCCCTGCGTGACCGAATTCACGACCCTGGCGACCAAGCGCAAGACGGCGATCGACCGCTATCTCTGGCAGGCGACGACCGCGCGCTACGCCGACTGGGACCTGTCGTCGCGCAAGCCAACGACCAGCATCAATGCCGCGATGCTGCACCCGCTGTTCGTCGGGCTTGCGTCGCCGGCGCAGGCGAAGGCCGTCGCCGCGACGGTGCGCAAATCATTGGTCGCCGAGGGCGGCCTGCGCACGACGACGCTCAACACCGGGCAGCAATGGGACGAACCCAATGGCTGGGCACCGCTCCAATGGGTCGCGATCGCAGGGCTCGAGCGAAACGGCGAACCGGCGCTGGCCAAGGACATCGCCAGACGCTGGCTCGGGACGGTCGGCGCGGCCTATGCCGACACCGGCAAGATGCTCGAAAAGTATAATATCGAACAGCGCATACCGGGCGGGGGCGGCGAATATCCGGTCCAGGACGGGTTCGGCTGGACCAACGGCGTGACCAGCGCGATCCTCGATCGCTTCCCGGACCTGGCCCAGCCGTCGACCAGTGTTCGCAAATAGGCGCTCGGCAATAGGATCATTCTTGTCATCGGCCGCCTTTAACGCGACCTGTCGGCTTTGCAGGAGATGACGTTGGATATCGAGCAGTTCACCGGCGACGCAGCGATCACGGGGTCGGACGCGCTCATCGTCGTCGACCCGCAGATCGACTTCTGCCCGGGCGGCCGGCTGGCGGTTGCGGGCGGGAACGAGATCATGGCCGGGATCGAACGGCTCGCTCCGCGGTTCCGGCATGTCGTCGTAACGCAGGACTGGCATCCTGCGGGACACCAGTCCTTCGCGAGCGGCCACCCCGGTCGGCAGCCGTTCGATACCGTGCCGATGCCATATGGCGAGCAGGTCCTATGGCCCGATCACTGCGTCCAGGGAACCGCTGGTTCCGAGTTCCATCCCGACGTGCAGGGCACCATCCGCCGCGCTCACGTCATCGTTCGTAAGGGGTATAATTCGGAAATTGATTCCTATTCGGCCTTTTTCGAGAACGACAAGACGACGAGAACGGGGCTGGCCGGGTATCTGCGGGACAAGCAGGTCCGGCGGTGCGTGTTCGTTGGGCTGGCCTATGATTTCTGCGTCGCCTGGTCGGCACTCGATGCGCGGCGCGAGGGCTTCGAAGCGTCTATCCTGACGGACTACACGCGAGCGATCGCGATGCCGGCAGGTGATGGAACGACAGTCGACGTGGCTGAAGCGCAGTTCCGCGCAGCCGGCGTCCGGTTGATATAGACTTCAAAATGGCGCGGAAGGATGGTCACGTGTCGACGCCGCGCACGCTCCCTACCCTTTCCGTGCCTGATATTACCGGCGTCCACCCTTTGGTCGGCCGAGCGCGACGACGATACCAGCGCCGACAACACCCAGCATCACAACCGCGGGGTGAAGCTTTTGCACCTGCAGCACGCTGCTCGATGTGCGCGCGTGGACATGCTGGGTCCCGCGCAGCGCATCAGCCCGCGGATCATAGAGATTGTCGCGGCGTGCCGGATCACCGGGATCCCCGGGCTTCTGCTGCGCGAACGTGCCGACCAGTTCCATGATCCGGTCGCTCACCCGCGGTGCGGAGCGCGAGAGAAGCGAGGCCAGCCGCCCGCCACCGCCAGCATACAGCGTCCGCCGCGGCGTCTCGCAAGCGAACAGCACCGCGTCGGCGACGACGGAGGGGGTGTAGAGCGGCGGTGGCAGGCGCGGTGGCTGATCCATGAAATTGCGCGCATGTTCGGGAAATGGCGTGTCGATCGCGCCGGGCTTGATCAGCGTGACCGAGATGCCGGCCCCCTCCTGCTCGAGCTCCATCCGCAACGTGTCCGTCAGCGCCTGCACCGCATGCTTGGTCGCGCCATAGGGCCCCTGCTCGACGATCGCGCGGTCGCTGAGGATCGAGCCGATGTTGACGATCGCGCCGCCTCGCTCGCGCAGATGGCGGGCCGCGACCAGCGATCCGTGCAGCACGCCAAAATAATTGACGTCGAACACCTGCCGGTGATCGGCGACCGGCACCTGATCGAGCGTGCCGTACGTGCCTGTCGCGGCATTGTTCACCCAGCTGTCGAAGCCGCCGAACGCCGTGAGCGCAACGGCGGCGACACGCTCGACCGCGGCCATGTCGCTGACGTCGGCGACGCAGACCGCAATGCGTCCGCCATCGGCCGACAGACGGGCGCGGAGGGCCTCGAGCGCGGCGTCGTTCCGCGCGGTCGCGACCACGGCCGCACCGCGTTGCACGGCGGCCTCGACGATTGCGAGGCCGTTGCCGCTGGTCGCGCCGGTAACGACGATGACCTGATCGCGAAGGAGTTTCAGTGTGACGGCCATGGCGATCAGCGTCCCAGCGGCGACTGGGCGTAATCGGCAAGCAAGGCCGCGACATCGTCATAGATCGCGACCGCACCCGCGCCGTTCAGTTGCTCGTCGCTGAACTTGCCCGATCGGACCGCAACCGCGGCGATCCCGCATTTGGCCGCTGCCTCGATGTCATAGGGCGTGTCACCGACGACGATCACCTCTGAAGGATCGATCCCCGGCAGCGCCTTCAGCGCGGTCGCGAAAATGTCCGGGGCGGGTTTGGTGCGCTCGACGTCGTCGCTGCTCGTCGTCGCGTGGATCAGATCGCGCGCCTCGAGCAGCGCGATGTAATGGTCGAGCTCCGATCCCGACGCGGACGAGGCGAGCACGACCTGCTGCCCCAGGCCATGCGCGTGCGCCAGCAGATCATGCGCGCGAGCGAACGGCTTGGCAGTGGCGAGATATTTTGCCTTGAAGATCTCGCCGTGCGTACCGCCGAGTTTCTCCTGCTCCTCCGCGTCGGCATCGGGCAACAGGGTGGGCACGAGCATGTCGGTCCCCTTGCCAATCTGATCGTGGATCACTTGCCGGTCGAAGGACGCCCCGACACCTGCGAAGGCCTCCTCCCAGGCGAGGACATGCATGTCATTGGTATCGACCAGCGTGCCGTCGATATCGAAAAGGATGGCCTTGATTTGCATAGTTCAATCCCGGGTCTGACGTCGTGTATTCGCCAACCAGCATGCCAGCGCCGTGACAGGCGTGGCGCTAAGCATCGGCAAGAGATGATGATATCCAAACGGTTGACTGTCCGAATTGGCCCCGTGGACGGCGAATTTGACGGTGCGCACTGCATTTAACCGAGCATCCAACCCTGTCTCCATCCTACCGCGACATCCTTTCGCACGCGGTTCTCGCTAGGAAGGACCCCCGAATGATCGTGGTTTGCGGTAAATTTCCAATGATAACCTATCTTTAGCCACCCTGATCAGGATCAATACAAAATATACCCGCCGATTTCCGGAAATCGTCAGGAACGATGAGGACGTTCGGATCGCTATGTCTCCATCAACATCCAAAGCTTGACGGCACGGCGCCCAACTGAAGCACGCTGACCAATGCCTTTGCTGGCATCGCTAAGGCTATCGTCCGGCGGGCTTGGTCTACTGCTTATTATTTTTGACGGCGTAATGTACTTTTCGAAAGTACGGCACGCCAATTACATGACGGAGACTTTCTGATGCGCGCACTGGTTTGGCATGGAAAAGGCGATGTCCGGGTCGATACTGTCGCGGACCCAGAGATCAAGCATCCGCGCGACGCGATCATCAAGGTATCATCTTGCGCGATCTGCGGTTCCGATCTTCATCTGCTCGACGGCTATCAGCCGACCATGCAGGCCGGGGACATTCTTGGTCATGAGAATATGGGCGTCGTCGTCGCACTGGGCTCCGAAGTCACCAACCTGAAGATCGGCGACCGCGTCGTCGTGCCGTTCACGATCAGCTGCGGCGATTGCTTTTTCTGCCGCAAGGGTCTGTTCTCGGCGTGCGAGCGGACCAACCCGAATGCCGAAATGGCGATCAAGGCGATGGGGCATTCGCCTGCCGGTTTGTTCGGCTTCAGCCATATGCTTGGCGGATATTGCGGTGGCCAGGCAGAGTATCTGCGCGTGCCGATGGCCGATATCGGCCCGATCAAGGTGCCGGACAACGTCACCGACGATCAGGCGCTGTTCCTCTCCGACATCTTCCCGACCGGCTATATGGCCGCCGAGAATGCGAACATCGAAGAGGGCGATACCGTGGCGATCTGGGGCTGCGGTCCGGTCGGCCAGTTCGCGATCCGATCGGCGCTGATGCTCGGCGCAGGCCGCGTGATCGCGATCGACGAAGTGCCCGAGCGTCTCGCGATGGCCGAGGCCGGCGGTGCGGAGACGATCAACTTCGCCGAGGTCGACAGCGTCTATGACGAACTCCAGTTCCGCACCAAGGGCCGCGGCCCGGACAGCTGCATCGACGCCGTCGGTGCAGAGGCTTCGGGTCATGGCGCGATGGATGCAGTGATCGACAAGGTGAAGGCGGCGACGTTCCTCGCTACCGACCGCGTGCATGTCCTGCGCGAGGCGATCATGAGCTGCCGGATGGGCGGCACGGTCTCGATCCCCGGCGTCTATGTCGGGATGGGCGACAAGATCCCGATCGGCGCGATGATGAACAAGGGGCTGACGATCAAGACCGGCCAGACGCATGTCCAGGCTTACACCAAGCCGCTGCTGGCGCGCATCGAAGCCGGCGATATCGACCCGAGCTTCGTCGTGACGCACCCGGCAAGCCTCGAGGATGCGCCGGAAATGTACCAGAAGTTCCGCGACAAGCAGGACGGCGTCATCAAGGTCGTGCTGCGGCCGTAACCCTGCCCCACCCCGGTCCGCTCGGCATGCCGATCGGGGTGGCCGCTTCCTATCCACGACCGTCACGAGGAGTTTCCATGAGCGACAAGGTTCATACCCCCGTCCCGGGCAATCCCGCGAGCAAGGGCGCGCCGGATGGCGTCTCGGAGTCGCCTCGCAGCGATACCGACGGCCGCGTTCACGGTCGCAGCGACGGCGGTGAGAGCGCGGGCGGCGCCTATCCCAACCCGCACGAAGGCAAGATCGACGCCGATACCAGCCCCGCGTCGCAGGGCGGCCAGACGGACATCGCCTATCATGGCGGCGGTCAGGCGGGTGAAGACGGGGGCAGCGCCGGCAACGCCGTCGCCGGCTCGCACGGCGGCGGCGGTACGACGATCGCGGCCGACCCCGATGCCGATCGGACCCCGCACTCGATCGCAGCCGAGCATGGCACGATCAAGGTCGTTGAGACGTCCGGTATCGCCGAGGCCGAGGCAACCGGCAAGGTCGGTACCGATGCGCGCTATGAGCACGAACAGGCAAAGCCCGGCGCCGGCTGACGCCAGGACGACACGCTACACCCTTATTCAACGTCAACCACGCCACCGGACGTTTCATCCGGTGGTCCAGCAAGGACCATCCCATGTCTGCACCCGAAGATCTGAAAGACATCTACACCGACGAGCTGAAGGACCTGTGGTCGGCGAACGACCAGATGAAGAAGGTCCTGAAGAAGATCACGTCGAAGGCCAGCGATGCCGCGCTGAAGGACATGCTGACCAAGTCGCAGGCGGATATCGAGAAGCATACCGACCTCCTCAAGGAGTTGATCGCGTCGAACGACGAGAAGGTCTCGAAGGAGCATTGCAAGGGTATGGAAGGGCTTGTGGCCGAAGCCACCAAGCATGTCGTCGAAGAGGGTCCGGCCAAGGGTCCGTTGCTCGATGTCATGATCATCGCCCAATATCAGCGGATGACGCATTACGGGATCGCCGGTTTTGGTACAGCCGCAGCCTATGCCAAGGCGCTGGGTCTTAAGGATGATCACAAGGCGCTGAACGCGGCCACCAAGGACATTTACGGTGGCGACGAATATATGACGAAGCTCGCCGAGACGAGCGTCAACGTCGACGCCGAAGACGCCTGAAATGATCGCCCGCCGGCTCACCCCGGCGGGCGATGTCCTGCCCCGTAGACGACGGACGCGACAGTCATGACCACCTACCCCTTGAGCGAGCCGGCCCGGATCTTCGCTGACGCATCGTCCGCCGGCGCGACATCGACGGAAGTCGGACGCGGAACGCTCGAGGCATGCGTCGATATCGTCGCTGGTCTGTCGGAGGCGCGGCAGCGTTCCGTCGCCATCCACATGGACGATCTCGACCTCCGGTTCGATTCGCGGGAGATCGGCGAACTTCTCCACTACCTCCGTACGGAGAAACCGGGTCTTTCAAACGCGGAAATTACCGAGATCAAGGTCGCCGACCAGTAGCGACTAAGGCGCTCGCGGCGTTTCGCGATTGCCCTTACGCCCCGCGACTCCCGCATCACACGGGGTACGCTGTAGCCCGGCGGGGGCAGCCGGGGTAACATTGACCGTCGCTGTCTTTTGCGACCATCATCACCGCATGATCATCTCGCAGGCCGATGCGCGCCGCATTGCCCTTGCAGCCCAGGGGTTCGACCGTCCACCGCCTCCTCGGGTCACGGCAGCGCATGTCCGCAAGGTCGCCGATCGGACGGGCCTTATCCAGATCGACAGCGTCAACGTGCTGGCCCGCGCGCATTACCTGCCACTGTTTTCCCGGCTTGGCGGCTACGACCTGGCGCTGCTCGAGCGCGCCGCCTGGGGTCCAAAGCCGCATCGCCGGTTCTTCGAATATTGGGCGCATGAGGCGTCGCTGCTGCCGCTCGAGCTTCATCCGCTGCTGCGATGGCGGATGGCCCGCGCTGAACGAGGCGAGATCGGCTACGCCGCGCTTCGCCGCTTTGCGACAAAGCATTGTAGCGAAGCCGACGCCGTATTGGCCCGCATCGCAGCCGAGGGCCCCCTGACCGCCGCCGATTTCGAAAACGGGACGAGCCGCAGCGGCTGGTGGGAATGGAGCGACGTCAAGCACGCGCTCGAATGGCTGTTCTGGTCGGGCCGGATTACCACGGCGACACGGCGGGGCAGTTTCGCGCGGGTCTATGACCTGCCCGAGCGTGTCCTGCCCCCTGCCGTGCTCGCCCTGCCCACGCCGAGCGTTGCCGAGGCGCAGCGGGCGCTGATCGAACGGAGCGCCCGCGCGCTCGGCATAGCGACCGCTGCCGAGCTGCGTGATTATTTCCGGCTGAAACCCGTCGAGGCGGATCATGCCATTGCCGATCTGGTCGAGGATCAGGTGTTGATGCCGGTCCGCGTGGATGGCTGGAGCCAGAAGGTCTGGCTCCACCGTGACGCCGCTATGCCCCACCGGGTGCGCGGGGCGGCCTTGCTGGCGCCCTTCGATCCGCTGATCTGGGAACGCGGCCGCACCGAACGGCTGTTCGGCTTCCGGTATCGTATCGAGATCTATGTGCCGCAGGCGCAACGCACTCACGGCTATTATGTGCTGCCCTTCCTGATGGACGAGGCGTTGGTCGCGCGGGTCGATCTCAAGGCGGACCGGCAAGCGGGCGTGCTGCTGGCAAAACGCATAACGCTCGAACCGGGGGCGCCCGACGACACGCTGCCCCGCCTGCACGTCGAGTTGGAGCGGATGGCGCAATGGCTCGGCCTGTCGGACGTTCGTGTCGGCGAGATCATCCGCCCCGCGTGATGCAGGATGCCGCGATCGCAGGATTGCCGCCAAAGGTCAGTGCCGGGTTCGATCAGAATGTCACGACCACACTGACGGTATCCTGGTAGCTTCCCGCCGCCGGCGAGACCTGCGCCTGATTGATCCTGGCAACATAGGGGTAGGTCCTGACCGGGGTCAGGCTGCCCGTTCCGGGACTTGCGCCGGTAAGCGGGTTGGCTTCGTTCCAGACGGTGACGCCATCCGCATGATAGATCTGATACTGCAACGTCGCGCCCGCGCCGCTGGTCATCTGCCGCCACGCCGCACCTGTGCCGGCACCGCCGGGTGTGAAGCCGATCCGGTAGACGGCGTCGCGGGTACAATCGATCTGGACGGCCGAGGTCACCGCACCGAACTGCGTGACGAGCGCCGCACTGCCGAAGGACAGGTCGGGCGCGGCGATCTTGCAGTCGTTGCCGACCACCAGCGTCACCTGAAGCGTTACGACGACCTTCCCGCTATCATAGCCCGAACAGACAAGGCTCAGCACATTCACCCCGTTGCAGACGCTATAGTCCCATTGCACCGTCAGTGTGTCGCTATAGGTCCCGGCAGCCACATTGGGAGCCGCCGTCAATCGCGCGAACAACGGCGTGGTGAAACTGCTGCCACCGCCCTGCACCGCCAGCAGGCTGCCGCTCATATAGTTGACGGTCGATCCCTGCGTGAACGGCGTGGTGCCGCTGGCATCGGCCGACACCTGATAGGCGATCGCTTCGGCGCCTTTGACCAGGCGAAACTGGTTGAGGCTGGTGATGGTCGCGCGCGCCGAATTGCCGCCGATCAGGGTCAGCGCCGAACCCGTGCAGGAAAGACCGGCGGATCCGGCAACCTGCGGCACCGTGCCCCCTCGCACGTCGTACGACGACACCGGCGAGAAGGTGAGTGCCCCGGACGATGTCGTGCAGGCGGCGAATGCAGGGCCCGTGACGATGCTCAGGACCACCAGTGCAAAGAATAGCCGCAGCGACGCCATCACCGGCACGAGACCGGCCCTATCTGTGACAGCGCCGCGACGTCTGCGGAGACGCCGAACGTCGCCTGGCACACCGTCCCGTCCGACGTCAGCGCGGAGAGCGACACCTGTTCGCCGACATCCTCCAGATACGCGATGCCGTCCCAGCCGATGGCGACGTCGGGATGCCCCTCACGCCGGACGCGACCGCCCGGCTTGAGCGCCGCCCCGTTCCTGTCGACGAGCACCGCAAGGATGTTGCGCGTCATGCGGACGTTCAGACGCACGACGGCGCCACTGCCCTGTCGCACGGCAACCCGCTGCTCCACCGCGGATGCGACATGGTTCTCCGACAGCGACAGCGTATCGATCGCGAAGCGGACGGGAAGATAGGGCACGACATTGGGCACGAAGAGATGGCCCTTGCGGTTCGTCACGCCGACCGGCTGGTTTTCATAGCTGACGCCAACGCCCGCCACGCCAGTCTCGACGACCGCGAAGGCATCGCTCGCCTGATTGGCGACGAACAGGCCGCCGTCCATCGCCACGATCGAACCCGATGCGCCGATCCAGGCCGAGCTGCGCGCCTGGGCCGTCGCGCCCCCGGCCTGCACTTCGATGAAGGGCGCGCGCCATGTCCCGGTCACCTGCCCCGATGCGGGCCCCCGGCTTGCCGCTGCTATCCCGGCGTCGATGCCAAGGCCGCCATCGGTCGGCGTCGCCCGGGTATAACCGACCTGATAGAGATTGCGCCCGGCCGAACGGCTGATCCCGCCGCTGGCCGCATTGCGTCCGAAGGGGATGAACAGCCGGAGCTGGGCGCTAGTCGCGCCCCGTTCGAAATCGCGATCCGCGGTCACGAACAGGTTCGCGCGCGATCCGACCGGACGGCCATAGGACAAGGACAGCAGGCGCGAACGTAGCGTGAGCCCGTCGACCGATCCCAAGGTTCGCCCCGAAATATACGCAGCCCCCAACGTGCCCAGCCGCGCCAGATTGACGTTCGCGATCGCGCGATAGGTTCGCCGCCGTGTCGCGGGATTTGCGAGGTCGAAGCTGGCGAGCTCGCGAAAGCCCCTGCTGCGATCGTCATATTGCGCGGCAACGCTGAAGTGACGCGCGGTATAGCTGTAGCCGAGCGACCAGCGATGACCCGCGGCCTGACCCAAGCGCGACGCACTGACCGACAGCGCGACGGTGCCAAATCGCCACGGCGCCACCACGAGCCCGCCCCCGATCTGCCGAAGCCGGGCGGTCGCCTCGGCATGTGCCTCCAGTGTCAGGAACGACGTCATGCCGCGTCGGATCGAGCCATTGGCGGCGAGCGTGCCGTAATCGAAGTTGCGGATGCCATAGCCTTGGCGGATGGCGCCGGCTTCGGCTGCAAAATCGGTGAGCCCGGCGCGCAGCAGCGTCGACGAGACGTAGAAGGGAATAGTGGTCGCGATCTGTCGACCCACGGCGTCCGTCGTGACGATCACGGCCTCGCCAGCGCCGTTGATCACCGGGACATCCTGCAGCACGAACCGACCGGGCGCGACGTCTGCACCCTGCTGCCGATAGCCGTCGACGAACAGGTCCACCGCCGACGGCACCGCCGCCTTGCCCGCAAAGCTCGGCAACGGCATCGTCAACAGGTCCGGCCGCGTATTGAAATCGCGCGTGAGCTGCAGGCCACCCAGCCGGACGGACGTGCTCCAGGGCAAGGACCGCGTGATCAGGTCACCCGCCGTGACGGTCAGCACGCGATCCTCGTTGATGATTTTCGCATGCGTATCGTAGCGCAGATAACCGCCGATGCCGGACCCGACCCGCAGCACGCCGGAATTGGACAGCGTCGCGATCGGCCCGAAGACCCGCTGTTCGGACCATAAGGAGGCAAGGGAGCCTCCGTCGGCGCGCTGCGCGTAAAACTGGTAGTTGACCATCGCGCCCCAGCTGGCGAGCGTGGCGGCGCGAGGCCTTCCACCCGCGGCGATCCGGGTGGTCGGCAGATAGTCGGGCGCGGTTTCGAGATGGAGCGTCTGGAGCGCGGCGTCATAGCGGGCGCGGGTGTGCGGCAGCGACGCGACGTCGCGCTCCGTCCCGCCGCCCTCCGCACCGCCGCCCTCCCCCTCGAGCGTCACGCCATTTCGGCTGAGCGCCTCCGCCGGCACGAGCATGCGTGTGCCGACGATCCGCAGCGGCACCAGATCGCCGGTGGCACGGCCATTCACGACCAGCTCGACGAACAGCTGCTGCACCGGGTCACCCGCGCGTGCCATTTGTGGCAGGCAGACCAGAATGGTCGTCAGCAGGAGCGAACCGCGGATCATGGCGTATCGGACGGATCAACGCGCGGCAATGCGCTGATCGGCGCCATTGACGTTTGCCATCAGCGGACTGATGTCCGGGACACCTTCCGGCACCGGCCAGCGCATGGTCTGCCCCGCAAGAACATAACCCGCGAGCCCCGAAGCAAGACTGGTCTTCTTGTCGTCCGCCGTCCGGATGTCGACCAGGCGCGCGTGCAGCATGCCGGTATTGCGGATCGCCAGCATCCGACCGCTGCCGCTCCGTTCCAACGTCGCGGTCAGCTCCGGCTTGGCTGCGTTGACGGACCCCGCATAGGTGAAGAGCGGAACCGAATAGCGCATCTGTACCGCAAGCTCGGCCGCCGGCAGCCGGCTCGCATTCGGCGCGTTCGCGGTGGGGATTTCGTCGATCAACAGGCGGTAGCTGCGCTCCACCGGGCCGGTCTGGTCGTTCGCCGCAATAGCAGGCCGCTCGCGCCGCAGCACACGGATCATCTGCCGTTCCCCCGCCGGGATGACTGCGATCGGCGGGCTGGCAACGACCTCGTCCTGATCATCGTACAGATCGCCCTGCGGCCCCTGCGACCAGCGCAAAGTCCGGACCTGCATCGTGATCGGTTCGTTACCCTTGTTCTCGATCCACAGCGCGGTCGCGCGCTCCGTGGCGGCGATTTTCGGATCGACTGGCCAGATGATGACCGCCGCGGCGCGACTTGTGCCGGGCAGCAGGAGGAGCGGTGAGACGATGGCGGTCAACATACGCAGGATCTTCATGACTTGTCCTCGCTGCATCACCAGGTGACGGTGATGCGAACCACATCGGAATATCGCCCCGCCGCCACGCCGCGCTGGACGACGGCACGGGCCTGTACGGGAACGGACAGTCGCGACGTGCCGATCGGAAATGCCAGCGCGATCGCCTGCGACGTCCAGGGCGTCTGACTGCCATTCGCGAACAGCTGATAGGGCATGCGATCGGCAGGCCGGGTCGCGTGGACGAGCTGGCGCACACCGTTGGCGGGCTGAGTGCCGTTGTCCGCGGTGAGGGTGACGCTCATTCCCGGGGTGCAGTCGATCTGCAATCCGGCGGCAACCGCGGTGACCAGGCTGCCTTGCGCGGCTCCCCCATCGACCCCGTTCACCGACCCGAGGTCGATCGATCCCCAACTGCCCCCGGTGTCGGCGCTGATCGCGCAACCATTGGCGATGACCGCGCCGACCCTGAAGGTGCGGCTGGTCTCCGCCATGCTCCCCGACGCACAGCCCGCAGCCGTCGACACGGCAATGAGAGCCCGGACGGCGCGCACCGCCGCTACCAGCTGAGCGTCACCTGTACCGTATCGGTATAGGTGCCCGCCGGCAGCGCCAGGCCATTGCTCGACGCACGGGCATAGATCGGCAGCGTCAACGCCGAGGTGGCTGCGGTGCCGAGGCTGATCTGCCTGCCGATGGTGATTTCGTCCTGCCGCGACGCGTCCATATACAGCCGATACGCGACGGTCTGCCCCAGATAGGCCAGCTGACGGACATTGCCCGCGTCGTTCGCGCCCGCCCCGACCGTGACCTTCGGCGCGAGGCCCGGCGTGCACAACACCGTGACCGCATTCGTGCCACCCTGCGCGACCATCGTCGCATCGGCGTTGCCGAAGACGCCCGACTGATCGGCAAAGGCGATCGTCCCGATCCGCCCCATGGTCGCGGCGCTGTTGCCGCCATTCACCGCACAGGCCGCGAGGATGTTCAGGGACACGCCGATCGTGCCGCTGGCGGTTTGTGCGTGTGTCGATGTCGCCCCGCCGGACGCCGCGATCATGCCGACCGCAATGCCCAGAACCCTGCTCGTCATCTTACGATTGATCATGATAAAACAGCCCTCCATTTGGGCTGTTCTCAATGGTCGCCAGTTAACAGGATGTTGAACAACCGATCTGGCCGACGATAGCTTTCGATCCAACGATTATGACATGGTTCCAATAAGATGACGGCTTTCGTGGCCGGTCATTGAACACGCCCCGGTCTGACGGCCCAGAGGCCTCCTAATTCGGATTGCCGACCGGGATGACCGGATTGCCCTTGTAGCTGCCAAGCTTGACGTGGAGCACCTGCGCTCGATCGGTGAAGTTGATCCCGTAGTCGGTCTGATCGCCGTTCAGCACACGGTCGAACACCCAGTGCCCCTGCGCGTCGTAATGCCCCTCCTCGACCCGATCGTAGAGCATCGAACGCCCGCTGTTCGCATCCGCCAGCGCGAACGAGACGCGCGTATCGAATCCGGTCACGAGATATTCGTCGGGGCCGATCTCGGCGACAGCAAGACCGCCGGTCGGTTGGGGGTTGCCGGTCGGCTTGTCGGTGCCGAACTGATACTGGCCGAACGTCGCGGTGGCGCGGTACTTGCCGAGGTCCATGATCTGCTTGTGCTCGGCCTTCGGATCGGTCGGCTCGGCCACGCCCCAGGTCTTGCCGGCAAAGGCCAGCTTTGCCCATTCCCGCATCATCGGCTCGAACACGCGGTAGTTGCGCGCGAACAGCTCCATCGTCGGCGCGTCCAGCGTCTTCGCACCGAGCGGGAAGTTGTAATAGCCGCTATCGTCCATTCCGAACGGCGCGAAGCCGAGCCCGCCCTTGCCGACCACCGGATAGAAATATCGTGCAAACTCGGGCGCATTGCCCGTCTCCGGGATCAGCAGGGCGTTGTCGGCACGGCCGTAGAGCTTCAGATATTCGAGAAACGCGGCATGATCGCGCGCATAGATATCGGGCGCGACCAGATCGAGCGACGGCGCCGCGGCCTTGTACACGTCGATCACGTGATGGATCGGCCCACCGCTCGAATAGGTCGTTGCCGCCTGCCGTCCAAAGGCCGAGGCGAGCGCGGCATTGACGTACATCGGCACCGGCTTCACCGCCTTGCCCGCCGCCGCGATCTCCTCGATGTAGCGGGCGATCGACCAGGCGTGGAAATACTCGTCGGCATCGGCGCCGAACACCTGTTTCCAGCTGCCCGCGGGCTTGCGGAATTTTTTGAGCAACGCCGCCGGGACCGGACCGTCGAACAGCTTCTGCGCGACCGGCGAGAAATCGCGGACGCTGCCATAGGTACCGGCCTCATTCTCGGGCTGGACCATGATGACGGTGTTCTGCGGATCGGCGGCCTTCAGATGCTGCATCAGCTTGACGAAGGCGCGCTTGTCCGCCTCCAGCGTCGACCGATGCAGCGGCGACAGCGCATAATGCGTCTCCCCCTTGGCGTTCGTCATCCGCGGGAACCGCGCGTTGTCGAGCTTGACCCAGGCGGGCGCATAATTGGGCGAGGTATTCTTCCACGTCGCGAACCACAAAAGGACGAGGCGCACCTTGTTCTGCCGCGCCTCGGCGAGCAGCTGGTCGAGGAAGGAAAAGTCGAATTGCCCTTCGGTTCGCTCGATCTGCTCCCATGCGATCGGCACCTCGACCGTGTTGGCGTGCATCGCGTGGATCGTCGGCCAGACCTTGGGCAGCATCGCCGGATAATTGCTCGAATTATTGACCTGCGCGCCGAGCATCAGCCACGGCGCGCCATCGACCATCAGCGCGTGATGCCCGTCGCGGGTCACCAGCCGGGGTACCTCGGTCGCGGTCTGCGCGTGCGCGGTGCCGGCGAATAGCGTGGCGGCGAGGGTCAGACCGGCGAGTTTGCGGGAGGGGCGGAAGATCATGATGCAGTACCTCGAACGGGAAACGGGAAAGTCGGCACGGATCAGTCCTCGACGAAGACGAGGCCGCCCAGGCCCGATGCGACCGTGCCGTCGCTTTCGAGCAGGAGGGTGACGATCCGCTCGCCGGGGCCTGGCGGAAAGGCGGCGCGCAGCGTAGTGGCGGCGAAATCGGGCTTCGTCGCGGCGCGCTTGCCGTCGATCCAGATTTCCCCGCGACCGACGAGATCCTTGAACACCATCGTCCCGCCCCGTTCGCGCGTGCCGCGGTGCGGAGTGAGCCTGGCGCGCAGCACGGTCCAGCGGCCACTGCCCTGCGGCGGCTGGATCTCGCCCGCGCGGACATACAGCCAGCTGTTCATGTCATTGTCCGCCAGCACGATGTCGGGCGAGGGCCTGGCGGTGGCGGCAGGCGATTGCCGCCAGTCCTGCACCGTCAGCGTCATGCGGGCCGGCGCAACGGACGGACGGGCCGGCATGGCGAGGCGGCGCACGTTGCTGATGGCAGGGCGCAATCCCGCCGCGCTGGCCGAGAGCTTGACGGTGCCCGCGCCGCCGCCGCCCGCGCGAACGATGACCTGCGCCAGGCCATTGAACAGGCGCCGACGATTGCCCTGTTCGGCTTCGTGGCTGACGGGATCGCCATTGCCGAGGCCGATGATCGTCCCGCCGCTGACCGCAAAGGTCACGTCGAGATTGGTGGTCGGCACATGCCGGCCGCGCGCATCGACCGCGTCGATCGTGTACGGCTGCACGTCCTCGCCATCCGCCGCCATCGCACGCCGGTCGGGCGTGATCCGCAGCGCGACCGCAGCGCCGGTCGTCTCGACCACGCTGCGCGCGACCTCGCGTCCGCCGCGATAGCCGATCGCCTCGAGCCGGCCCGGCGCATAGGGCACCTGCCAACTCGGCATCGTGTAGCGATCGACCTTCTGCTCACCGATCAGACGGCCATCGAGCATCAGCCGCACGGTCTCGACATTGGTCAGCGCCATCACCTTGACCGCCTGCCCCTCGCGCCCGGGCCAGTTCCAGTGTGGCATCAGATCGAGCAGCGGCACGTCGTCGACCCACTGCGCGCGGTGCAGATAGAAGGCCATCTTCGGAAAGCCGCACAGGTCCATGATCCCGAAATAGCTGCCCGCGGACGGCCATTCGAACGGGGTTGGCTCACCGTGATAGTCGAAGCCGGTCCACACGAACGTCCCCGCGACGAACGGCCGCTCGGCGACCGATTTCCAGCCCTCGCGGTGGGTACTGCCCCAGTCAGCCGGTTCCTCGTCATAGGACGCCATCACGTGTGCGGCGCGGTCGGTCTCCCACGCCCCGCGTGTCATGAAACTGCTGGTGTCCTCCGAACTCGTCAGCGGCAGCATCGGGTTGGCGGCGTGGAACCGGTCATACTGGTCGCGCTGATAGTTGAAGCCGACCACGTCGACCGCCTGGCTGACATTGACCGGGGCGAACATCCCGCTGTTCATCGCCGCCGTCACCGGGCGGCTGTCGTCGAGCCCCTTCACCGCGACCGACATGCGGCGGACCATCTCGTAACCGGCGGGCGTCCCCTGCATCGGCTCCTCGTTGAACACCGACCACATGAACACGCTCGGCCGGTTGCGATCGCGGCGGACCAGCCATTCGAGCTGGTCAATGTAATCGGGGCTGGTGTTGAAGTTGCGGTTCTCGCTCATCACTAGGAAGCCGAGCCGGTCGCACGCGTCGAGCACCTCGGTCGCGATCGCGCTGTGCGCGAAGCGGATCGCGTTGCATCCCAGCTCTTTCAGACGCCGCAACCGCCAGTCCCACAGCGCATCGGGCACCGCGACGCCGACACCGGCATGATCCTGGTGGTTGCACGTACCCTTGATCTTGAGCGGACGGTCGTTGAGATGGAAGCCCGTCGCGGCGTCGAAGCGCAGCGTGCGAAACCCGATCCGCAACGTGCGTTCGTCGACGGCCTTGCCGCCGCGCATTAGTCGCGTCCGCAGCGTGTAGAGCGTCGGCGTGTCGATCGACCATAGCCGCGGCGCGGGGACCGGGATGGACAGCGTCGCGCTGCCCGGCTTCAGCGACGGCAGACGCGCCGCGGCGGTCTGCGTCGCGATCGTGCGGCCGTCGGGATCGATCAGCGAGACCTCGATGCTCGCCTCGGCCGGGATCTTGCCGATATTGCCGAGCGTCGCGGTGACGGGGACGCTCCAACTGCCATCGGCGGCGCGGCGCGGGTCGGCGTGGATGCCGTCGGTCGCGATGTAGGTCGCATCGCGTTTCGCCAGCCAAACATGGCGGTACAAACCGGCGCCCTCGTACCACCAGCCCTCCATCGTCTGCGCATCGACCCGCACGACGATGCTGTTCAGATCATCGCCATACCGCGCCAGATCCGTGATATCGATATAGACGGAGTTATAGCCGCTCCAGTTGTGCGCGACGATCGATCCATTGAGCCAGATCGTCGCATTCGTCGCGATCCCCCCGAACTGCAACTCCAGATACCGCCCCCGGTCCGCGAGATCGAGCCGCAGCGCGCGCCGGTACCAGCCGAAGCCGCGCCGGCGATAGCCTTGCGAGACATTGGCGCTTTCCTCGAACGGCATCGTCGATGCCCAGTCATGCGGCAGGTCGACCTCGGGCCAATCCGAATCGTCATATTGCATCGCCGCCGCACCCTGCGCCTGCCCCGCCTTGGCGCTGTTGTAGGACCAGCCATGGCCGCGGATCTCCGGCATCGGGATATCGCCGAGGTGAAAGCGCCAGCTGCGATCGAGCAGCAGCCGGCTGGGATCCTCGACTGGCGCGCGCAGCGGCAGGTCGTCGCGGGTCGCCGGCATCGGCAATGCGCCGATCGCTGGCGCTTGCGCCGGTGCAGCCTGAGCGACACCGTCCGCGGCCAGCGCCATGCCGATCGCGGTGCCGCTTCCCAGGAAATGCCGCCGGTTCAGCCGACCCGTCTCGTGCGCATCTGTCATCTCTGGCTTCCTATCCATCGCTGCCGGGCGAGCCCCGTTCGTCACACCGTCAATGTTGGCATTCGCTTCAGTCGGACACTGGTGGGGGCCCTACTAAGCGCATTGCAACCCCCACGTCGCCGATCGCGGTGCTACGCTACAGGTCCAGGTCGGGACATCGCACGGGACCGCACGTGAAGCCCGGGAGCCTTTCGAGACCCCCGGGCTTCGGCCGGTCAGTAGTTCACGCGGAGCGTCGCGCCGAAGCGGCGATCGACGACCGAATAGTCGCGCGGCCGGCTGTCCAACCCGAAGAACGTCTCACGCCGGGTGTTGAGCAGGTTCGTAGCATCCACCGACGCGGTGATGTTGGGCGTGACGTCGTAGCTGATCGAGGCGTCGAGCTGGCCGAACGCCCGGTCGTAGATCGGCAGATTGCCCGTCCCGCTGGCTGACGTGGTGCGGACGTAATCGTCGCGCCAGTTATACGCGACACGCGCCGACAGGCCGTATTTCTCGTATATGCCGACGAGATTGTAGCTGTTCTTCGACAACCCTTCGAGCGGCACCGAGATCGGCGCGCCGGGGATTGCACCGGCGCTCGGATTGGGCGCCTTGGAATCTACATAGGTGTAGTTGGCCTGCACCCCGAAGCCCGACAGCGGCCCCGGCAGGAAATCGAAGAACTGCTGATAGCCGACTTCGAACCCCTTGATCTTGCCGTTCGCGCCGTTGACCGGCCGGTTGATCTGATATTGCGTGCCGTCGATCACCACCGGATCGTCCACGCGGGCGATGAAGCCGTTGACCGCCTTGTAGAATGCGGCCGCGTAGACCGAGCTCGTCTTGTTGAAATACCATTCGAACGAGACGTCGAGCTGATCGGCGCGCAGCGGCTTCAGATCGGGATTGCCCGACGAGCCCCGCCGGCTGACGGGATCGAACGTCAGGACCGAGTTCAGCAGGTTGTAATCCGGTCGCGTCAGGCCCTTCGACGCGGCCAGGCGCAGCTGCAACGTCTCGGTGATCGGGAAGCGGATGTTCAGGCTCGGCAGCACCGAGGTGTAGCTGTTAGTCTGGTCGATCGGAATCGTCGGACCGCCCGACGGCGTCTGGAAGCCGGCGACATTGGTCTTGGTATTCACGATGCGCACACCGAGATTGCCGTCGAACGGCAGGATGGTCTCGGACTTGAACCGCGCGACCCAATAGCCGCCGATCGTCTGTTCCGAGACGTCGTTACGACCAGTCGGCAGATATTCCGGAACGGCGACCTGCCCGTTGGGATAATAGGAGGCGAAGGTCTGGCGCACCGCGTTCAGATCGCCGCGGATCACGTCGAACGGCGGGATCAGGAAGCTGCCGAGCCCAGCCGCATCGCCGCGGAAGAAGTTCTTCACCGGCACGGGATTGTAATAGCCGGGGATCGCCGAGAGCGGCGTACGCGGCACGCGTGGCGTATCGAACAAGTCGACATAGCCGAACACCGGATTTTCGACGACCGCGTTCAGCTTGGTGTACCGCACACCCGCCTTGATCGACGTGAAGAAGCCGCCATCCGTCTCATATTCGACGTCCTGCCGTACCGACCATTGGTCGTTGTGGCTGCGGCTGCTGGAATCGAGGATGTAGAGATAGGAAAAGTTCGCCGGATCGGTGAGGAAGCTGGGCGACCCTGCCCCGGTCACGCCGATCACGGGCAGTTTGCCGGTAATGTCGACGCTGAGCGTGTTGGGCTGGTCGCTGCCAACGCCGAGCGCGAAGAACTCCGTCTTCGTGCGGCTGTCGACATAGCTGACATCCGTTGTCAGCATGAGCTGGCTCGTCGGATTGAACTTGAGCCCGCCCGAATAGGATGCGGTCTTCGAGCGGCGATCGCTGCGATAGGTATTGCCCTCGACGAACACGTTCTGGAACGTGCCGCTCTGGAACTCGCCATTCTCGTCGAACGTGAAGCTGCTCGCCGGCCCCGGCGTGATCGGCGCACCGCCGCGGCCGAACGGGTAGACGAGATAGCCGACCTGGTTGAACTTGTAGTTGGCATAGTCGAACTGGCCATAGACTTCGAGATTGTCGGCAGGCTTCCACTGGACGGCCGCGGAAATGCCGATGCGGCGGCGATCACCGACATTGTTGAACTGGCCGACGCCGTTGGGCACGATCACCGCGTCGGCGGCATCAGCCGTGCTGCCATTGCCGGTCCGATCGACGATGCCGGTGCGCAATTGATAAGGCTCGATCGACAAGGCATCGGTGCGATAGGCGCCGCGCTGGAGCGATCCGTTGAGCAGGAAGCCGATCTCGCCCAGACCGGTCTGGTAGGTGTCGGTGATCAGACCCGAGAACGAGGTCTTGGTCTTGTCCGCTAGATCGTGATGCGTGACACGCGCGCTGCCACTGATCGTCGGCTTCGAGAAGTCGAACGGCATCCGCGTGCGCAGGTTGACCGTGCCACCCAGACCGCCCTCGATCACGTCGGCGGCGGGGTTCTTGTAGACGTCGATCCCGGCGAGCAGTTCGGAGGGAATATCCTCAAGGCTGATCGTGCGGCCGTCGCCCGCGGTGAAATAGTCGCGACCGTTCAGCTCGGTACGGACCTGGGTCAGGCCGCGGATCGCGATCCGGCTGCCCTCGCCCTGGTTGCGCTCGATCTGGATGCCGCTGATCCGCTGCAGCGCCTCGGACACATTGTTGTCGGGCAGCTTGCCAATGTCTTCTGCGACGATCGAATCGATGATCTGGCTGGCGTTGCGCTTGCGCGCCTGTGCGCTGCGCAAGCTGGCGCGGACGCCGGTAACCACGATGTCCGCATCCGCATCCGCATCCGCATTCGCAACGTCGCCGCTCGGTGCGACGGTACCCGCCTGCGCGCCCTGATCGATCGGTGACGGGGCGACCTCTTCGGCCGTGCCGGGGACGATAGCGGGCGCCTGCTGGGCGCTTGCGGCTACCGTGAATGCCGAGACAATCGCGAGGGCAGATGCCCCGCTTGCCAGAGCCTTGAGCACACAAGCCGAACGGAATTTTACGCGGTTCAAACACCATCTCCCCAGGATACCGAACGGACCACCGCTCGAAATTTGTGCCGCATTTTGAGCCATGAAGCGCTCTGCGGTCGAAGTGTGGTATCGGTATCAACGGACGAATTGTCTGACAAGTCATATTTTTGGCAGAGAATTCGGTTGATCTGTAGCGCGGACCTGCAATTATACGACAAATTTGCCGCGTTGGCGAAGTTTGCGGTACCATAACGGGCACAGACCCGCGGAGAGGATTTCAATGCATATCGCCCCAGCCCGTGTCGTCACGCAGCCGTCCGACGATTCCCGAAGCACGGTATCGCCGAGCTGGTCGCGCCTGATCGCGCGATTTGCCGTTGGGGTTTCGCTGGCGACGATTGCGACGAGCGGGTTCGCAGCGCCGATCGCGACGGTCGATCGCAACGGCAGCCTGGTTTCGATCGAGGCCTATGCCCCCAACATCGTCCGAGTGACGATCGCGACCGACCGCGGGCAGGTCGACGCCCCCCCGGGCGACGGTCCCAACGCCAAGCCCAATGCCGCAGGCTGGACGCACCGCAACGACGGAGGCGCCGATATCTTCACGTCCGCCGCGCTGTCGCTTTCGGTCGATGCCAAGCCCTGGCCCAAGGCCCCCACGCAGATGGAGCGCTATTTCGCGCCATCGCTGCCGCCGGTGTCGGTGACGATCCGCAAGCCCGACGGCACGATGCTGACGCAGATGACCGGGTGGGAGATGGGGCCGCATACCGTCAACGGCGAAAAGACGTTCCGCGTCGGTGCAAGCTTCGCCTCCCCCGCCGACGAGCATTATTACGGGCTGGGCCAGAACCAGGAAGGCAAGCTCGACCTGCGCGGCCGGACGATCGACTGCCGCCACAATTACGATGCGCCCGCGGGCGAGACGGTCTGCGTGCCGTTCATGGTCACCAACAAGGGCTATGGCATCGTCTGGGACAATCCATCCTCGACCGTCGTATCCCCCGGCCTGCACAGTGCGACGCACTGGCAGTCGGAAGTCGGCGAGCGCGTCTCTTTCTTCGTCATCACCGGCGCGACCACCGACGAGATCTACGCCGGCTACGCCACGCTGACCGGGACGACCCCGCTGCCGCCAAAGGCCGCGTTCGGGCTTATCCAAAGCAAGGCGCGGTACGAGACGGAGAAGGAACTGCTCGGCATCGCTGACGGGTATCGCAGCCGTGGCCTGCCGCTCGACATCATGGTGCTCGACTGGTTCTACTGGTCGCGCATGGGTCAGCTCGACATCGACCGCACCTATTTCCCCGACCCCAAGGGCATGAACGACAAGCTCAAGGCGATGGGGATGCATTCGATCATTAGCGTGTGGCCGCGGTTCGAAAAGGAATCGCGCTACTTTAATCTGCTGTCGAGCAAGTCCTGGCTGCTGAAGGACAAGGATGGCAACGCCGTCGACGGACTGCCGATCCGGTCCGATCGTGCAGGCGCCTTGCTCGACAGCACCAACCCCGATGCGCGCAACTGGTTCTGGGAGCGAATCCGCGACAATATCGCCAGCCAGGGCTTCGACTGGTTCTGGCTCGACGAGACCGAGCCCGATCTGGTGCCCGACGGCAGCTTCTATTCGATCGGCTCGGGCGACCGTTATCACAACGTCTTCCCGCTGCTCCACACGATGAGCGTCGCGGACGGGTCGGCACGGGATCGCCCCACGATGCGCAACCTGATCCTGTCGCGCGCCGCCTATCTGGGCGCCCAGCGCAATGGCGGGCTGTTCTGGTCGTCGGACATCAAGTCGACCTGGGAGGCGCTGCACCGGCAGGTGCCCGCCGGGCTCGGCTTCACCGCGAGCGGCATGGCCTATTGGGGCAGCGACATCGGCGGCTGGCAGTGGCCGAACGGGCCCAAGGCGACCCGTCCGGTGCTGCTCGATCCGGCGGGCGCGACCGCGATGGCGCCCGACTATGCGGATTATCCCGAGCTGTTCACGCGCTGGTTCGCCTATAGCGTGTTCACGCCGACCTTGCGGATCCACGGCCAGCGCCCCGCCACTGCGCTCTGGGAATATGGCACAGCGGCCGAGCCCGTTCTCGCGAACTTCCTGAAGCTGCGCTATTCGCTGATGCCCTATATCTATTCGCTCGGGCGCCACACCTATGAGAGCAATGCGCCGATGATGCGCGCGCTGTTCATGGATTTCCCGAACGATCCCAACGTCGCCGACATGGGCGATGAGTATATGTTCGGCCCCGCCTTCCTGGTTGCCCCCGTCACCGAACAGGGCAAAACCAGCCGCCAGGTCTATCTGCCAGCCGGGGCGGACTGGTATGATTACTGGACCAACCAGCGCTTTACCGGTGGGCAGACCGTCACCGCGAACGCAGCGATCGACAGGATCCCGCTGTTCGTGCGCGCCGGGTCGATCATCCCGATGGGCGTCCAGGTCCCGAGCACCGCGACGGCGCAGTCGCTTGAGGCCATTCGCGTCTATCCCGGCGCGGATGCCAGTTTCGCGCTCTACGACGACGATGGCGTGACCAATGACTATCGGACCAAGGGCGGACGCAAAGCGACCCTCCGCTGGGACGACAAGAGCCGGCGCCTGACCGCGTCGGGCAAGCTGCCGACCGGGCAGGACGCCGGGTCCCTGGTCCAGATCGTGGCACCGAAGTGATCGGTAGCCGCGTCGCCGCACGGCTCCTGACCGGGTTACCGACGGCAGCGCACGCGCGCTTTGACGGCGTGCCCGTCAGATCCGTCGCAACCCCGTGAGCAGCGACCTCAGCCGTCGGTCGGTGCTCGCCGGTATAGCTGCACTCGGACCCGCAACCCATGCGCTCGCGCAGAGCCCGATGGGGCTGGCGCGGGGCCCGGTGCAGCCGACGTGGCAGTCGCTGGTCGATCACTATCGCTACCCCGAGTGGTTTCGTGATGCCAAGCTTGGCCTGTGGTCGCATTGGGGCCCGCAATCGGTACCCGAGCAAGGCGACTGGTATGGGCGCTTCATGTACCTGCAGGGCCATCCAGCGTACGAACATCACCTCAAGACCTATGGCCATCCGACCCGATCGGGGATGATGGAGGTGATGAACCGCTGGACCGCAGCGCGCTGGGATCCAGACGCGCTGATCGCCCGCTATGCCAAGGCGGGGGCGAAATATTTCGTCTCGCTCGCCAATCATCACGACAATCTCGACTGCTACGACAGTCGCTATCACGCCTGGAATTCGCTGCGCGTCGGGCCGAAGCGCGACGTCGTCGGCATCTGGGAGAAGGCCGCGCGCAAGGCCGGGCTGAAGTTCGGCGTCTCGAACCATGCGGCGCATAGCTGGCACTGGTATCAGACCGCCTATGGCTATGATCCGATCGGGCCGCGCAAGGGACAGCGTTACGACGCGTTCACGCTCCGGGCCGCCGATGGCCACGGCACCTGGTGGGACGGGCTCGATCCGCAACAGCTCTATACGGGCGCGCACGCGGTCCTGCCGAACGGCATCGACACGATAGCCGCGATGAACGCCTGGCACGATGCGCATGACGGCCAGTGGATCGAGACCCCGCCGCCGAACGACCCGTCCTATGCCGCGAAATGGCTGCTGCGGCAGACCGACCTGATCGACAAGTACAAGCCGGACTTCTGCTATTTCGACGATTACGAGCTGCCGTTCGGCCCGATCGGGCTCCAGGCGGCGGCGGACTACTATAATCGGTCGATCGCCTGGCACGGCAAGATCGATGTCGTGCTGACCGCCAAGCAGTTGAAGCCCTATGCCCGGTTTGGCCTGGTGCAGGACGTCGAACGCGGCTTCACCGACCATCTGTGGGACGAGCCGTGGCAGACCGATACATGTATCGGCGACTGGTTCTACAATGTCGCGCGCCTGAACGACAAAAGCTACAAGACCGCCGAGCAGGTCATCCAGCGGCTTGCCGACGTGGTGTCCAAGAACGGCAATCTGCTGCTCTCGATCCCGCAGCCCGGCGACGGCTCGATCGACGGCGAGGAGGAAAAGATCCTCGACGGGATGAGCCGCTGGATCGCGATCAACGACGAGGCGATTTTCGGCTCGCGCCCATGGCGGATCTACGGCGAAGGCCCGACCAAGCTGCAGACGGGCATGCAGAACGAGCAGTCGTCGGGGGTGTTCACGCCGCGCGACGTGCGCTTCACCACGAACAAGGGCGCGCTCTATGCGCTGTTCCTCGGCTGGCCACGCGGCGACGTGACGATCGAGGCGCTCGCACGCCACCGCTTCGCCGACGGCGTCGTCGAGCGCGTAACGTTGCTCGGCGGCGACCGCATAGCGCACCGCCGCGACCCGCACGGCCTGCATTTCGCAATGCCCGCCGACCGCGGCGACGGCTTCGTTCCGGTCGTGAAAATTGAGGGCCGCGGCCTGATCTAGGGCGTCGGGTTTCTCGGTGCTCGGCCATTGCTCCCCCTCGAGCGGGCGTTCGAAGGTAGAATACGCGGTCGCCACCAGCTTCGCAGCCAGTTATATCCGGAGAAACCTGGGTAGCGCAGCGCCAAACTTATTGGCGGGGCGGGATGAAAGGATGACGAGGGGTGAGCAATCTGGACTGGGCGCGCCCGCTTGCCGAGCGTGCGCGGGTGGACTCAGCAACGTTCGAAGCCGAAATCCTCAACCGTGGTGAACCGGTAGTCCTGCGTGCTCAAGTCTCCACCTGGCCGTCGGTTGCGGCAGCAAGCGGCGGTGCCCGGAGCGCAGCGCAATACATGGAGAAGTTCGACGGTGGTGTCCCCGTTCAGGTGATGGCGGGGCGGCCGGAGATACAAGGCCGCTTCTTCTACGACGATGCCGTCCAGGGCTTCAACTTCAACCGTCAGATGGTTCCGTTGCAGTTGCTGCTGTCGGAATTGCTTCGGTTTGAAAACGATCCCGCGGCGCCCGTCCTCTATGCTGGGTCTGCGCCGACAGGACAGCTCCTGCCCGGCTGGAGCGAGGCAAACCCGCTCGACCTGACGCTGCCTGGCGCGAAGGCGCGGGTGTGGATCGGCAACGCGACGCGGATTTCGACGCATTACGACGGATCGGCGAACCTGGCGTGCGTCGTCGCGGGCCGTCGCCGCTTCCTCCTGTTCCCACCCGAGCAGCTCGAGAATCTCTATGTTGGGCCGCTCGATCATACGATGGCGGGGCAGCCGGCGAGCATGGTCGACCCCGATCAACCCGACCTGGAACGCTACCCGCGCTTTGCCGAGGCGATGCGCCATGCGCTGGTCGCGGACCTTGGGCCCGGCGACGCGATCTTCATTCCGGCACTGTGGTGGCATAATGTGCGCTCGTACGAGCCGCTCAACATATTGGTTAATTATTGGGCCGAAGGGCACGAGGCGACGAGCCCGTTTACCGCGATGATCCATGCGCTGATGGCGGTACGCGACCTACCGCCGCGCGAACGCGCGGTATGGCGGAAATGGTTCGATCACTATGCGTTCGACGACGCGGCCGAACGGGTGGCCGATCACCTGCCCGAGGCAGCACGCGGCGTGCTCGGGGCGGCGTCGCCATCGCGGACGGATCGCATCAAGCAGTATCTCCTCCACGCACTAGGCGCGCGATAAGCCTTCCCGGCGTCACCGCTGCCGGCCGGACGTCAGGCCGCAGTGCGACCGATCTGGTCAAGGAACTGCTGGTGCGAGGGCATACGGTCGACCGCCAGCCGCATCGCATTTGCGATGTGCGTCATGCGCTTGTCGAGTTCGCCTTCGGGCAGCAGATCGGCGAGCGGATGGTAGCGCCTTGGAACAAGCCCCTGCCCGTGCATGACCGCGAGCCAGCTCGTCTCGCTGAACAGTTCATTGTCGTGGCGATATAGCCGGCCATTCTCGCGAAATATCGCGATGCGCTCTTCGAGCGACGTGGGCAACGCCATGCTCCGGCAGTACCGCCACAGCGGCGAATCATCGCGGGTCGTGGTGGCATAATGCAGGATGATGAAGTCGCGCACCTGCTCATATTCGACGCGCGTGCGGCGATTATAATAGTCGATGTCGTGCTGGTTAAAGCGACGATCCGGAAAGTTGGTCAGCAGGCGCGCAATGGCTGACTGGATCAGGTGGATCGATGTCGATTCGAGCGGTTCGAGAAAGCCGCTCGCGAGACCGAGCGCCACGACGTTGCGGTCCCAGGCCTTGTGCCGGACGCCGGCCTTGAACTTCAGGAAGTTGGGCTCCGACAGAGGATCACCGTCGAGCGCGGCGTTGAGCCCAGCGAGCGCTGCATCATCGCTCAGGTGATCGGAACAGTACACGTAGCCGTTGCCGGTGCGGGACTGGAGCGGGATGCGCCATTGCCAGCCGGCCGCCTTGGCGGTGGCCCGGGTGTACGGAAGCGGGTCGGTGGTCCGGCGGCAGGCGCGCGCCACCGCGCGATCGCAGGGCAGCCAATGGCTCCAATCCTCGAAGCCGGCGCCAAGCGCTTCGCTGATCAGGAGGCCGCGAAAGCCCGAACAGTCGATGAACAGGTCGCCCGCAACGCGGCTGCCGTCCTCCAGTGTCACCGCCTGGACATGACCATTGCTGCTGTCGAGGGCGACATCGACGATACGCCCTTCGGTGCGCCGCACGCCACCGGCCTCGGCCCGCTCGCGCAGGTAGCGGGCGTAGAGCGATGCGTCGAACTGGAACGCGTAACTGATCGTCCCGAGCGGCGAGCCGGCGCGGCTGTGGTCGGGACGCTGAAAGCGCTGGGCCCGCGCGGCGTCGGCGCCGATGCTGAATCGATCGAGTTCGAGGGCCCCGCCGAGCTGAGCTTGACGCAGCCAGAAATGATGGAAGTGCAAACCCTCCATTTCCTGACCATAGGTGCCGAACGGATGAAAATAGCGGTCGCCGATGCGACCCCAATCGACGAACTCGATCCCCAGCTTGAACGTCGCGGCCGTGCGGCGGACGAAATCGTCCTCGTCGATCCCGAGCAGCCGATTGAAATATTGCAGGTGCGGGATGGTCGCTTCGCCGACGCCGACCGTGCCGATCGCCTCCGATTCGATCAGCTCGATCTCGACCGCGTGGCCCAGGACGCGGGACAGGGCTGCAGCCGCCATCCAGCCGGCGGTGCCGCCACCGACCACCACGATCCTGCGAATGGCAAGTTCGTCCATCGGTCAGCCCTCCGTCGCGGCGCAGTAGGACGCGATGAAGCTCGCATGTGTCGGCATGCCGGATGCAGCGTCCTTCATCGCCGACGCCATGGATTGCAGGCTATTCGCCACGTCGCGCGCGGGCAACGCCGCGACGATCGGATCGCACCGTTCAGGCATGATCCCCTGGCCCAGCATCACCGCCACCCAGCTCGGGCGGGCAAAAAGCTCGTCATCATAGCGGAAGATGCGCCCCGTTTCGCGGAACAGCTCCATCTTGTGCCGGAGGCTGTCCGGCACGCTCATGCTCCGGCAATAGCGCCAGAACGGCGTATCGTCCCTGTTCGTCGCGACATAGTGCAGCACGATAAAGTCTCGTACCTGCTCGAATTTCTTCTGCATGTAGCGGTTATATTCTACTCGGAGTATATCGGGCATATCCCCGTTGGGAAACAGCGAGATGAAGCGGCTGATTCCTTCCTGGATCAGATACAGCGACGTCGACTCAAGCGGCTCCAGAAAACCAGCCGCGAGCCCGATAGCGATACAATTGCCGCGCCAGAACTGCCGCCGATGCCCCGCCTTGAAACGGATCGCGCGGGGTTCCGCAAGAAGCGCGCCCTCGACCCCCTTGCGCAGGACCCGCTCCGCTTCGTCATCGTCCATGAAGCTGCGGCTGTAGATGTGGCCATTGCCCACGCGGCGTTGCGTCGGAATCCGCCACTGCCAACCGGCGGGGCGCGCCGTGGACCGGGTATAGGGCGGGGGCGGTCCGACATGCGCGCTTGGCACCGCCAGCGCGCTGTCGCACGGCAGCCAGGCGCTCCAGTCGACGAAATCGATGTCCAACGTCTGCCCGGTCAGCAGCGCGCGAAATCCCGTGCAGTCGAAGAAGAAGTCGCCCTTGACCTGCGCACCCGAGTCCATCGTCACGGCGGCGATGCCGTCGCCCTGCGCGGTCCGGTGAACCGCGTTCACCACGCCCTCGATGCGCTTGACGCCCCGCTTCTCGGCATACCGCCTCAGATATCGTGCGTAGAGCGTCGCATCGAAGTGATAGGCATAGCGAAGATGCGAGAACACCGATCGCGGGTTCGGGTCGGGCAGGGCGAAGCGACCCGCGCCGGCGGCGACCGCGGAGAGGCTGTAGTCCTCGATTGGTGCAGTGCCGCCATCCCTGTTCAAGCGCAGCCAGTATTGGTGGAAGTCGATCCCCTCCATGTCGACACCGTGCTGACCAAAGGGATGAATGTAGCGGTCGCCCTTGTGACCCCAGTCGACAAACTCGATCCCGAGTTTGAACGTCGCCTCGGTCGCACGCATGAACTCGGCTTCGCTGATGCCGAGCATCTGGTTGAAGACCAGCATGTCCGGAATGGTAGCTTCTCCGACCCCAACGGTGCCGATCGCGTCGGACTCGATGACCGTGATGGACACGTCCTTGCTATCGACAAGGCTGGAAAGCGCGGCGGCGGTCATCCAGCCGGCCGAGCCGCCGCCGACGATGACGATGGATCCTAGGGGGGCCTGCGTCATTTTCGTGGATCCTGGCGGAGATAGCGTTCCAGTTGCGTCATGTAGACGTGGTTCGACGGCAACGCGGCGGCGGCAGTCGCGACCTGCTGTGCCGCATCGTCGAGATAGCGGCGGACCCGCTTGGCATCGGCGCGGTCCGCCAGACGATCATGGCGTCGCGGACGTCGGCCGATACCGAAGTGCATGATCAGCCAGTCCTCGGGATGAAAGGGCTCGAGATCGTAGGAGACGAGCAACCCGCGTTCGGCGAACATCGCGAGCTTGTGCTCGAGCTCCGCGTCCGGCGTGTCGCGGGCCGCGCGCCAGAAATCGCTGTCCGGCAAGGCGGACGTTTCGAGAAGCGCGCGGGTGAAGCGCATCGCATGATCGTGATCCTCGCCATGCCTGCGGTTATACTCGCGTTCCTCGACGGTCATCGACGCAGTCGAAACGGGGATCAGCGTCATCAACCGCTCGATGTCGCGTTCGAGCAGCATCATGGGCGCCGGCGTGAGGGGCTCGACGATGCCGGCCGCGTGCCCGATACCGACACAGTTCCCCGCCCAGGCCCGACGGCGCCGCCCGAGCGTCGCAGACGCGCTCAGCCCGCCTCTCGCGTTGCACGACGCAGTTGCATCGGAGACCGTCAGCGATCGCGTCGACCCACGCAGCGGGGTCTGTGCCGCCCAGCCCTGGTCGTGAAACGAAACGCTGCGAACCGGCGGGCCAAGCCGGGCCTCGGCCACGTCGTCTGCGGAGATCTGCAGCGCGCGCCCGCCCAGCCACGCGGGATCGAGCCGAGATAGAAGTTCGGCCGACGGTCCGCTGCAATCGAGATACAGGTCGGCCGTCACCATGTCGGCACCATCGAGCGCGATGCCGGTGATCGCTCCGTCGCCCACCGCGACCCGGGTCAGCGCCCCCTTCAGATGGTGGATGCGGCCGGGCGGTACGGCGGCGGCGAAACACCGGGCGTGGCTTGCCGGGTCGAAATGGTAGCCATATTCCGCACGCGCCAGCGGCTGCTGACCGGCAGCACCAGGTGATCGCGGGGGATGCGCAAACGTGCCCCGACTTCCCGCGACTGCACCGAGCAGGAACGGGTCGAGCCGCGTCATGCCCTGCTGTACCATATACTGGTGCATCAGGACGCCGTCGATCACCGGCAGCGCCAGGTTGAAGCACTGGATCCAGGATCGCCCGCCTTCAGCCCAGTGCACATATTTGCTACCCCAGGAGAAAGCGGCGGAACTGCCGAGTACGAGAGCGGGCTCGGTGACACCGGCCGCCAGGTTGAACGCATAGCTGCCTGGACCGGACACTGTGCCGTAGAAGAGGTCGGCGCACCGGTGATCGCTATCGATCTCTGCAAACGTGATCCGCACCGTGTCCGGCAGCTGGCGCGCAAGCATCGCCACCGTCATCCAGGCGGCAAGCCCTCCACCGCAGACCACGATGTGCCTGATGTCGTTACCCGGCGTAAATGCAACAGGTGCCCCCGGTGCGCCAATCAAGCCCCGGCAACGGCGAGACGCGCCGCTCCTCCGCTTTCCCGGATAAAGGCGGTATGATCGGGTGTCCGCCGTACCGCAGCATCGACCTTCGCGCGCACGTCCGTTGCTCTGGCCGTCAGAGCATCGACGCTCATGTTCTCGACGCGCGGATCATGCCGGTCGGGAACGAGATTCTGACCCAGGAACACCGCGACCCAGCTCGGCGACAGGAAAAGGCCGAACTCGTATTGGATCAGGTGACCGCGGCTACGCCAGGCCTCGATCCGCTCGGACAGGCTGTCGGGAAGGCGAAGATTGCGGAAATGGCGCCACATCTCGGAGTCGTCGCGTTGCGTTGCGACGTAATGCAGCAGCAGGAAGTCGCGGATGCGCTCATAGTGAAGGCCTATGCGGCGGTTATATTCCGCGATGTCGCGCGCCGCGAATCCCTTGTCCGGGAAGACCGCGAGAAGTTCGGTGATGCCATCCTGGATCAGGTTGATCGACGTCGACTCGAGCGGCTCGAGGAAGCCGCCTGCTAGCCCGATCGCCACGACGTTCTTCTTCCAGAACTCGCGCCGCCGCCCCGTCGTGAACGACAGCCGGCGCGGCTCTGCCTGCATCGGTGCGTCGAGCCCGGCAACGAGCTGATCATGTGCCTCGTCATCGGAAATGAAGCTGCTGCAATAGACATGGCCGTTGCCGACACGGTGTTGCAGCGGGATCCGCCACTGCCACCCCGCGGTGCGCGCGGTCGCCCGGGTGAACGGGCGCAGCGCACCATTGCTTTCCGTCGGGACCGCGATCGCCCGATTGCACGGCAGCCATGCGCTCCAATCGTCATAGCCGCTTTGCAGGGCGGTCTCGATCAGCAGTCCTCGAAACCCCGAGCAGTCGATGAACAGGTCGGCGGATAGCGTCGTGCCGTTCGTCAGCACGACATTGCGCACAAAGCCGGTTTCACCGTCCTGTACGACCCTGACCACCCTCCCCTCGGTGCGCGACACCCCCCTTTTCTCGGCAAAGCCTCGGAGAAATCGCGCATAGAGCCCCGCGTCGAACTGATAGGCATAACCAAAGGTCGACTCGACGGCGTCCAGGTCACCAGAGGGCCGTCGAAAGCGGCCCTGCTCCGCGGCGATGACCGGGTAACTATATTCGTCGATCCGGCTCCGGTCTCCCGATTGGCGCAACTTCAGCCAGTATTGATAGAAGGGCACGTCGTTGGTCGTCGGCCCGAAATCACCGAACGGGTGGATATATCGATCGCCGCGGCGGCCCCAGTCGCAAAACTCGATCCCCAGCTTGTAGGTGGCCTCCGTCGCCCGCATCATTTCGGCTTCGTCGATGCCGAGCGCGAGGTTGAATGCACGAATATGCGGCAGCGTCGCTTCGCCGACGCCCACGGTGCCGATCTCGTCCGACTCGACCAAGGTGATCGCTGTCGGGAGCCCCGCCAGCTTGGCGGCCAAGGCGGCCGCGGCCATCCATCCTGCGGTGCCGCCCCCGACAATGCAGATGCTGCTAATGTCAGACTGTTCTGCCACGAACGCCCACCACGTATCTTGCGGGTGCACCACAATATGGCATCGCCGCTGCCCCTCCTGTTCCCCGCGCCTATTGGCGCCTTACGCCTGATTAAAGCCTGAGCGCGGGAAGGCAAGCGCGGTCGCGAACGTCGGCAAGTGATTAAAAGACAAGCATTCTGTCGCAATATTCAGCTCTTGATTGTCGCAGAAAGCGGACGTAGCATTACTCTTACATTTGACGACTGGTCGTGATGACGAGCTCAAAAGCTTAAATCACTCAGAAGCTGGCGCAGGTGAGGAGGAAGCCCGGGACAAACCGGACAAAGAGGGGATGCTGTGATGCAAAATTCGGTTTTTCCGGCGTTATCAAGCTCGACCAAGCGCTTTCTGCTTTCGACTTCGGCGCTCTCGATAGCGTTGATCGGGTCACCAGCCATGGCCCAGACGGTTTCGTCACCGGCAAACGAGCAGACCTCGCCGCCGAAATCCGGTTTGCCGGATACCGACCCGGCGACCGCGCCTCAGACGACCGAGCTCGACGAGACGACGACCGAGGACATCGTCGTAAGGGGCATCCGCGCCGCACTCGAAAGCGCGAAGGACATCAAGCGCAACGCCGACACGGTCGTCGACTCGATCACAGCCTCCGACATCGCCACCTTGCCCGATCTGTCGGTGGCAGAGGCGCTCGGGCGCGTCCCGGGCGTGACGATCTCGCGGTTCGCGACCGGCGGCGCGTCGCCCGATTTCCCCTCGCCCGAAGGCCAGGGCAACCTGATCCGCGGCCTGGGCTTTGTCCGCTCCGAATTTAACGGCCGCGACGCGTTCAGCGCCAATGGCGGGCGCGTGCTCGATTTCTCGAGTATTCCGCCGGAGCTCATCGGCGCAGTCGATGTCTACAAGAACCAGACGGCCGATCTCATCGAGGGCGGCATCAGCGGCACGATCAACCTGCGCACACTAGAGCCGTTCGATCGCCAGAAGCCGTTTCTCGCGATCTCGGCGGACAATACCTACACCGATCTTCGCAAGAAATCGTCGCCGTCGGGCAGCATCACGGGCGGCAGCAGATGGAAGACGGGGATCGGTGAATTTGGCGTGGTAGCGTCGGTTTCACGGTCAAAGCTGAGTTCGCGTATCAACGGCTGGCAGCAGAATTCGCCGTTTCCACGCGTGCTCGACGCAACCGGCAATGTTCCGCAGACAAGCCTGACCGGCGCGGCGAAGCTGTCCGAGTTCACGGGCGTGGATCCGTCACGCATCCTTGGTACGACGCCGGGATTTCAGTTGCGTACGAACGATGTCGATCGTGATCGTCGAAGCTATTACGGCGCGCTGCAGTGGAAGAATGACACGCTGCAACTCACGGCCAAGTATATCCGGGTCGAGGAGGACACGGACAGCATCGAGCGGACGTTCGAGTGGTTCCCCGAGCACGATACGGGCACGACGGCAGGGATCAGCAATCTCAAGGTCAAGCCGGGCTTCGGGTCCGACGGTGTCGCGATGTGCAGCGGCGCGGGCGGCTTTCCCTCGAACCCGGGCGACTGCGAGACGCTGATCCCGATCCGCGGCGGTCTGATGGAATCGGGCTTCGTCACCAACCGGATCGATGCCTGGACGGGCGCGGTGGGATCGCCGGTCGGATCGCTCGGCATCGGCAGGACGGAAGAGAGCAAGACCGAGGATTTCAGCCTCAATCTGCGGTGGCAGCCGACCGAACGCCTGCTGGTGACGGTCGACGGGCAATATACCAAGGCAAGCGCACGGCAGCGTCAGATCTGGGGCGGCTTCAACACCTATCTCGACTGGCAGATTGCGCCCGATCTCGATAACCCGCGGATCGCCTTTTCGGTCAACCCGGCCCATCGCTTCAATCCGGGCAATACGCGCTTCAGCGGTGACAGCGATGCCAATCCGCTCGCATCGCCGACATCCGCCGGCGATCTGAACGGCGCGACCTGGCAATTCGCGGCCGACCAGTTCCAGGTCGGCAAGGGCGATCTCTACGCCTTCCGTGCCGATACCGCGTACGACGTGTCGGGGAGTGACGGACTTGCCGGCTGGTTCGACAGCGTCAAATTCGGCGGTCGCTACTCCGAGCGGAGCCAGACGAACTCGGAAATGGCGCTGAACTGGGGTGCCATCTCGCCTGCATGGGATGGCCGCGGCGGTTACGGCGTGGTCGGCACCTTTCAGGAACCGACCAAGGCTGCAGAAGCCATCAGCTTCGCCAACTTCTTCCGGGGCGGCGTGGTCGAAGGTCCGAACCAGACCTTCGTCTTTGCGAACTCCGCACTTCTCAACGACTATTCCGCATTCCGCAAATATCTGAACGCAGAGCCGCAGCTGGCAAACGGCAATTACAACTGGGTGCCCAGGGGTACGGACGACGGCAGCAAATTCGGGGTCCCCATATTCCGCCCCGAGGACACGTCCAACATCACGGAGCAGACGGCGAACGCGTACGCTCGCCTTGATCTCAAGCACGAGTTCGACAACGGCATGTCGATCGCCGCAAACTTCGGCGTCCGATACGTCCGCACCAAATTGCGATCGACCGGGTTCCAGGCGTTCCGGCCGTTCGTGGCCGATGCCCAGACACCCGCGTTTGCGGACACCGATGGCGATGGTGTCCTGGAGCGGACCAGAACCGATGATGCGGAGAGCCGCGACGATCCCGCGGACTTCCTGCCCCAGTCGATCGCGTACGGGGCTCAGGCGGCCGTACCGATCAGCTTCAAGCAGACCAACGAGAACTGGCTTCCGTCCTTCAACCTGCGCTGGAATGTCGACTCGCAGCAACTCGTGCGGTTCGCGTACAGCAAGGGGCTGAGCCGGCCGAACGTACAGGATCTGCGTGCGTCGCAGGAATATGTCGTGACCACGAACCGCGTGAACTTCCCGCCGATCACCGATGAGAATGACCCGTTGTTCGGCATCGATCGTGGTGCCCAGAACATCACGGCAGGCGACATCCGCGTGAATCGCGGAAACCCGCTGCTGCGACCGACCACGGCCGACAGCTTCGATCTCTCGATCGAGCGCTATTTCCGCGGGGGATATTTCTCCGTCGCCGGATTCTACAAAAGCTTGTCGAATATCGTCACGAATGGCGATCTGGCGTTGGGAACGACGACGCTTGACGGGCAGACGGTCAATATTATCTACAATGGCCAGGTGAATCAGGCCAAAGCGAAGGTCAAAGGCATCGAGGTCAGCTACCAGCAGTTCTTCGACAAATTGCCGGGCGTGCTGAGCCATCTCGGCTTCCAGGGAAACTATACCTATATCGACTCGTCGACGACACCGCCTGCGAACGGCGTCGACAGTGATGGCGACGGGAATGTCGATGACCAGACGACCTTTTTCCGGTTCGGCGTCGATGATCTTCTTGGACAATCCGATCACATCCTCAACGTGGTCGGAATTTATCAGGACTCCGCGCTCGAGATGCGTCTGGCGTATAACTGGCGCTCGAAATATCTCACGACCTACCGCGACTATGTGACGGGCAACCCCGTCTACAACTCGGCGGCCGGGTTCCTTGACGCTTCGGTTCGATACAGGATCGGCCCCCTGACGCTGCGCACGTCAGTCGCCAACATCCTCGACACGAAGAGCAAGGCGCGCGTTCAAATCGACCAGAGCGGACAATTGTATGATCGGTTCAGTTTCCTGAACGATCGGCGAATCGTCTTCGGCATCCTGTTGCAGTATTGAAGCTATGCGATCGGGACGGTCGAAACCGTCCCGATCTCCTTTCGTGATGGAGGGCATGATGAAATATGCAGTCCTGATAGTAGCGGCATTGATCTGTACCCCGGCTGTTGCGCAAAAGGGGTATAAGGCAGCGAAGGCTGCAAGTGACGTCGGCTATCAGTCGTCTATTGGCGCTGACGGCAGGGTAACCATCGTCTATACTGGCGCGAAGGGCGCAAAGCCCGATGATGTCGCCAAATTCGCCATGTTGCGGGCGGCGGAACTCACCCAGGATGCGGGTAAGGAGTGGTTCGCCGTCATCAAGGCCGAGACGCGCGACCTTGCTGCTGGTGGCGGCTCCGACCTGCGCGACAAAACCGGCCCGAGCTTCTCGACAGGGACCGGCGCCAGCGCTTCTATGGGTTCGGCCAGTCAGGCGGGCAGCCCTCCAGGGGTGGCCGATGCAGCCGTGCCAAATGGCCCTACGACGGGTGGTTTTGGCGGCGGTGACGTTCCCTATCAGGTGTTGGAACGCTGGCGTCCGAGCCAGTCTGCACAGACCACGGTCGTGATCCAGATGGGATCGGGCGACCAGGCTACATTCCCAGGACTCAACGTGCAGCCGACAATCTATGCTGCTGCGGACGTGATCGAACAGATACGGGGAAAACGCAAATAACGAGCAGCGTGCCGATCGGACACCCTCGATCGACCGGTACATTGGTCGCTAACACCCCCCCTTGGGGCGGCGCACGGCCGCCCCGTTTTTTCGTGGGACGCAGGCTCGGTCGGGTCGGGCGGCTCCGACTTTCGGCGATCGACTATCCGCGATCCTGACAAACCAATGCGAGAGAAAGCCAGCGGGCGCCGGATGAGACGCGCCCCGTTTTTCCCCTCGATTTGGAACCGGGATCCGCACTCGGAATGGACGGGTAAAGCAGCAAATCATTGGCATTCTGAAGACGGGCGCGGTGGTGACGCATGGGAAGCTATGGCAGAGAGGCCGGGAATGCAGGCGTTTGTTCGGCCGCATCTGCAGGTCAAAGCCCCCCCTGTCGCACGACCGCGCAGATAGTCGGCTCGCCGGTGAGATACGGATCGACCGGCACCTCCGCCGGAACCGATACCCGCGGCACCGCCCTTGACGCGGCCGCAGCGAGCCATTCGTCGCCGCCGTCCCTGCGCCGGGTGGAGCCGTCACCGCGTGTCGAGACGCGCCCGTAGATCGGTCGCTCGCAGTCCGATGGTGAGCCCGCGAACGTCGCGGCGATGTTGCCGTAGGTCGACGGGTCGCGACCGTCGAGGCTGAGCCGGTCGTTGAGATAGCACGCTGTGGACCATGCCGCTTCCGGGCTGGGCGTCATCGCGATGATGCGTTTGCCCCAGTACATCCGCAAATTGTTGTGCATCCAGCCGTCGAGGAGGAATTGCTTCTGGCAGGCATTCCAGGTCTCGTCGCGCGTTTCGCCGTGGAGCATCGCGCTCAACGTCTCCAGTTCGGGTCGGCGATCGGCGGCATGCTCGGCGAGTGTGTCGACTGCCCAGCCGGCGACGCGGTCGTAGCGCTCCGGCGCGGCAAGATTCCGCGCCTGGTAGTGGAACCACTCGCGCCATCCGAGGAGCTCGTCGGCGAACTTTGCCTTGTGCTTGCTACCTGCATCAACCGCGGCGACCGCGGCCATCACCTCGCGCGGGCCCAGCACGCCAAAGTGCAGATAGGGCGACAATCCGCTGGCGCCGTCCGCGCGCGTGGCGTCGTTGCGCGCTGCGGCATAGCCGGGCAGCACCTCGGTCACCAGCCACCGCAGCCGTTCCTCTGCCGCGCTCCGGCCAGCCGGGTGCAGGTCGCTGACCGGCACCGTATGATCGATCGCGAGACTGGTCACCAGCGCGTCGAGATCGCATGTGTCCAACCTGTCCGGCGTGAAGGGCAGCGTCCCGGCGTAAGCGGGCTGTTCCGGCACCGCCTCCTCCGTCTCCACCCAGTTGGAGCGCTCGGGTTCGTGGCGTCGCAGGAACCCCGATCGTCCACGGATGTCGCCGCCCAGCACGGCCGGGGGCACCAGGCACGCGGCCTCGACCGCATAGACCGGCGCCGCGGCGCGGGCAGCGACCCTATCGGACTGCCAGCGGGCGACAAAGGTCGGCTGGTCCTCCAGCACAATCGCCGCCGCATCGGCGCCAAGCCGGTGCACGAGACCTTTTTCGCGGTGCCCAGCCCGATCGACGTGGTGAACGCAGGCCAGACCACGCTTCGTGCACCCGGTACCAAGGTCGCGGCTCGCCGCCAGGATAAAGTGGTGCAGCCGGTCGGAGGCATAGGGATAATCCTCGCGCACGCCGTGGTACACCAGGACCGGCAAACCGAGCGCGTTGCCGAGCAGAATGCTCGCATCGATCACCGGATTGTCGCGAGCCCGCAGCGCCTGCTGCAGCCAGCACAGGACGTAACGGCCGCTGACGTTCACCGCGCGATCGTTCAGCGCCCGCACCCGTGGGGCTTCTCTCCAGTCGCGAAGACCGGCAGGCAGAACGGCCGTCACCATCCCATGCTGCCCGGTATGCCCTTGAACGGTCCCACAACGTCCGACGTGATCCAGCCGCCATAAAATCCGCCGGGCTGCGGGACCATCTGCTCGCCGTCCACCATGCATGTATCGAGCGGACCGGCGTAGAACGCGACATGGTCGCGCAATACCGCAAAGGCCGGCGTCGGCTCGGGATAGCTCCACGCCACGTCGCGCAGCACTTCGCCGCCGATCGCCAGGTGCCAGTAGACGGCGTGGCCCTTCCACTCGCAGAACGAGCGTCGCTCCGAACGGCGAAGCAGGCCTGGACTCAGAGCGTCGGGCGGCAGGTACCAGCTGGGCGGATGACTGGTCTCCAACGTGCGGACAGCGCGGCGCGTATCGGCGACGAGGACACCGCTATGCTCGATACGGATCCACCGCTCGCTCGCTTCGGCAACGGCCGGGCGGGGAAAGCGCCACACGCTCTCCTGGCCCGGCGCGAGTGAAGGATCGCGGTCGTTGTCGCTCACCGGCGACGACCGAGCCAGATGCCGATACCCGCAAGGCCGAGCACCGCGATACCGGACGTCGCAGCCGCGACCTTGCGCCCCCGATGCGGATCGCGCCGCCCGCCATCCGGACCGGCGGGAACGCCGGGCTCGAACAATACCCCGTCGCTGTCGTCGCCGTCGGGTGCGCGCGCTGACCAGGTGTCGAGGAAGCCGCTCAGGATCGCCGCCAGCAGGTTCGGCGCCGCGAACTCCCCCAGCTTGAACGCCATTGCAGGCGCACCGACTGCGGTGAGGTTGCGGGGTCGCGTGGCCAGCCGCACGACGGCCTTCGCTACCGTCTCGGGTGCGAGCGAACCCGGCGGCAACGCGAGCCGTGCGCCCGTATAGTTGCCGGCATGGTCGACGCCGGGCGTGTCGACGAAGGTCGGACAGACGTCGCATATATGGATGTGCGGGCGCTTCGACACCTCGCCGCGGAGTGCCGCACTGAACCCGCGCAACCCGAACTTGCTCGCCGAATAGGCCGCCGCATACGGCGTCGCGACGAAGCCGCCGGCCGAGATCATGTTGACCCAGGTGCCGCGATCCTGCGCCAAGAAGATCGGCAGCACTGCGTGCACATCATTCATGTGAGCGACGAGGTTGACGTCGACGACGCGCGCATGGTCTGCGATCGGCACGTCCTCATACCGGCCGAGCACGCCGACGCCCTCGCAGCTGAACCACAGGTCGATGCCACCGAGCAGGTCGCGGGCCTCGGCAGCGAATGCCGCCACTGCGGCTGCATCGGTACAGTCGACGGGTCGGACAATCGCAATTCCACCCGCCGCGGCACAGCGGCTAGCGACGTCGTCCAGCCCTTCCCTGCCGCGGGCACCCAGGACGACCCGTGCGCCCGCCGCCGCGAAGGCCACCGCCGTCGCCGCGCCAATACCGCTCGATGCACCGGTGATCACCACCCGGTGTCCAGCGAGTGTGTGATCCGCGCTCATTGGACCATGCTCGGGGTGCTTGGCCGCACTGCGTCGGCTAGAGGACGCTGTGGCGTCGGAGGGGCTGGACTGTAATCATGCATAGCCGCTTAACGTTCTAAAAGCGCTGCGGTGTCCTACGAGCGCCGCAGAACCCATCTCACCGTATCGGGCTCGAGCTTCGAGAGGTGCTCTCACTACGGAATACCGGACAATTTTGAACGCGACGCAGGTGCGTGCGTTGGTGTTGCTCGAGACGGGGCGCGCGCCCTTGGAACGCAAGGACACGAGATGGCAAAGCCCTTTACGATTGCAGTACCCGACGAGCGGCTCGCCGGCATCAACGCCAAGGTCGCATCGTTCGACTGGGGCGCGCTGCCGGACGCCGGAAGCTGGACGTCAGGGGTCGGGCTTGCGGATCTCAAGCGGCTCGTGGACCATTGGCGCATGCGGTTCGACTGGCGCGCGCAGGAACGTCGGCTGAATGCTCTACCCCAGTTCACGACGGAGGTGCTGGGCGAAAAGCTTCACTTCATTCATGCGCGGGGCGATGGGTCGCGCCCACCCCTGCTCCTGCTGCATGGCTGGCCGGGCTCGTTCATGGAATTCGAGGCGCTCATCGCGCCATTGGTCGCCGACGGCCATGACGTCGTCGTGCCGTCGCTTCCGGGCTACGCCTTTTCCGGGCGCCCCGCCGCGCCGATCGGACCGCGCCGGACGGGCGAGTTGATGCACGGTCTGATGACCGAGCTTTTCGGCGATGCGCGCTATCTGGTGCAAGGTGGTGACTGGGGCGCGGCGATCGGGAGCTGGATGGCGCACGATCATCCCGAAGCCGTGGCCGCGCTGCATCTCAACATGGTTCTCCTTCAGGCGGCGGACGTATCGCCGAAGACGCCCGACGAACTCGCTTGGGCGGCCCGACGTGCTACGCTGGCGAAAGAGGAAACCGGCTACGCACAGGAGCAAGGCACGCGTCCGCAGACGCTCGGCATTGCCATGTCGGACAGTCCCGTCGGCGTTGCCGCCTGGATTCTGGAAAAGTTCGGCGCTTGGGCGGACGTTCCGCGTGATGAACAGGGTAGGCCCGATCTCTGGCAGGCGTTCGACGAAGATACGCTCCTCACCAACATCATGCTGTACCTTGTCGAGGGGTCCTTCATCACGTCCACTTGGATGTATCGCGGCCGTATGCTGGAGGGTTCGGGCGAACTTCCGGCAGGCAGCCGTGTCAAGGTGCCCACCGGCGTCGCAGCCTTCCCCGACCCCGTCTTCCCGCCGCCCCCGCGCTCACACGCACGCAAGACCTACAACATCGTTCACTGGAACGAGATGGAGGCAGGCGGCCATTTCGCGGCGCTCGAACAGCCTGGGGTACTGCTGGCGGATATGCGACGCTTCTTTGCCGACCAGGCCTCCTCAAGGGCGCGCAGACGGCGTCGGATCGCCGGCGCGGCGGGTGTCATCGGCGTTGCCGCCCTTGGATTTTGGACGTTAGCAGACAGTCATCGACGCCCGGACGATACCCAAGCCCGGCATCGCGCGACCTACCCGCCACTCGATGTCCCGAAAGTCTTTGCCGAGGGTGTCTGGATCGTCGACAGCGGACCAATAAACGCGATGGGGATAGCGCTGCCCGTGCGCATGACGATCATCCGGCTCGAAAATGGCGATCTCCTTCTACATTCGCCGACCCCCTATTCGGCCGAGCTGGCCAAGGCGATCGAAGCGCTGGGACGGGTACGGCATCTCGTTGCCCCCAACATCGCGCACTGGACATACATTGCCGATTGGCAACGGGCCTATCCGGATGCGACCACCTGGGCCGCGCCAGGGCTGCGGGACCGGGCACAGGTCCGCGCATCGTCGGTGCGGTTCGATGCCGAACTCGGTGGAACGGCCCCGGCCGAATGGTCGGACACACTTGATCAAGGCATGGTGCCGGCAGGGGCTGGCTTCAACGAGATTTGGTTCTTTCACCGGCAGACCAAGACGCTCGTGCTCGTCGACCTCATCGAAAACCTCGATGCTGACAAGCTGCCGCCTGTCACGCGGCTATTGATGCAGGCCTCCGCTGCCACGGACGGCACGACCGCACGGTACCTTCGGCTGCCAGTACGGCTAGGCGGCGCGGACGCTAGAAACGCGGTGCGAGCGATCGTGGCGCTCGAGCCTGACCGGGTGATCTTCGCTCATGGTCGGCCGTTCGACACCAATGGTGCGGCACGACTGAAGCGTGCTTTCGAATGGCTGATCTAGGCCAGCTTTAGGGCAGCTTCCGTGCCTAACTGCAGCGCTGCACCGCGCACATGCCCAACGCGATCGAGGCAGTTCAGAAGAGTGATGCACGCTGCGCCGAAACGGTTTGCGCGTTGCGCATCGAAGACGTTCACAAGGAGTCACCAATGTCGTTTCCCCGTCCGTACGTCGCGTCCCCGCTCCGGTATGACAGCGGCATGCCCTATCGACGCACCGGCCGAAGCGGGCTGAGGCTCCCGGCAATCAGCCTGGGGCTGTGGCAGAACTTCGGCGGACAGGATGTGTTCGAGACGGGGCGAGCCATCCTGCGGCGGGCATTCGATCGTGGCGTGACCCACTTCGATCTCGCCAACAATTACGGCCCGCCCTATGGCTCGGCGGAGGAGAATTTCGGTCGCGTCCTCGCCTCTGATTTCGCGGCCCATCGCGACGAACTCATCATCTCGACCAAGGCGGGTTGGGACATGTGGCCCGGACCGTATGGCGATGTCGGTTCATCCAAAAAATACCTGATTGCGAGTTGCGACCAGAGCCTCAAGCGGATGGGCCTCGACTATGTCGACATCTTCTATTCACACCGGGTGGATGCCGCGACCCCGCTCGAGGAGACGATGGGCGCGCTGGTGCAGCTCCATCGACAGGGCAAGGCACTGTATGTCGGCATCTCCTCCTACGAGCCGGGGCTGACCCGCCGTGCGGCCGAGATCCTGGCCGCGGAAAAGGTGCCGCTGTTCATCCACCAGCCCAGCTATTCGATTCTTAACCGGTGGATCGAGCGCGACCTGCTGGCGACGCTGGAGGAACTGGGCGTCGGCTGCATTGCCTTCTCACCCTTGGCGCAGGGCATGCTGACGAACAAATACCTCCAGGGCGTCCCGCAGGATGCGCGAGCCACCCGTGACGGGTCGCTGTCACAGGCCTTGCTCACGGATCAGAACCTTGCTGCCATCCGTACCTTGAACGATATCGCGGGTGAGCGTGGACAAACCCTGGCCCAGATGGCGATCGCGTGGGTCTTGCGCGACCCGCGCGTCACGTCGGCGCTGATCGGCGCCCGCACGGTCGAACAGCTCGACGACTCCCTCGACTCGCTGAAGACGCTCGACTTTTCCGCCGACGAACTCACCGCGATCGACAACGCGGCCGACGATGGCGGCGTCAATCTCTGGTCGGGATCATCTGACATCACTGCTCTACCGGCAGCGCAAGGAGTGCCCGCCTGAACAACGGCCAGGACGACCGCCTTCGGGACATTCCAGGCGACGTTTGCGCGCCCAACCTTCGGACATCTGTTCATGCCCGGTTACCTTCGCCGACAGGGGTGCAAACAATTCTAAAATTCGCGAATTCGTGATCTCTTTGGGTAACCCACGCTTATCAAGCCTTGCCCAGTCGTGATCTGAGAAACTCGCGACGCCTGTAAATGCCCGCCTCGAACGAAGAGCTCCGATGTCAGGCTGATAGCGGAATGCCTGCCGCCAATCCGGACCAAGCGGGGCGCCGCCTCAACGGGCCGGGACGACATAGTCGTGTGTTCCGATCTGGCGATGCAGCCTGAGCGAGCCGCCAGCCTGACGCTGCCACAGCCGGATTCCCCCGCCCTTGACGGTGCCCGACTGCCCCCCCGCGGTCCACTCGACGCGGAATTTGGGATATTCGATTACCCACGTACCGTGATTTTCGAACGCCAGGGTCCAGACCCGCACATCGCGGAAGGTCGCGCCGGTTCCCGCTGCGGTATAGGCGGTCAGATAGGGGCGGATCTCGGCCATGCCGCGTTTGGGCGTTTCGGCGAAGGGCATGAAGATGGCGTCGTCGGTATAATTTACGAGTTTCGCCTCGACATCCTTGGTCCGCACGGCCTCGGCGTCGCGGTCGTTATGCGCCCGTAGGAATTCGCCCACGGACCGATCGCCTGCGGCTAACGGGATGGGCGAGGACGACGGCTCCGGGATCGCGGTGAAGAAGCCCGCGGGATCGGCCAGCGGGCGGAAATAGCCCCAGGTGTCGGCCTTGAGCCTCAGGCTGCCGTCCCGCTCGACGCCCCAGACATGCGCGTATTTTCCCCGCTCCTCGTCGGCGCGGTCGGACCAGCGGATCGTGAAGGTTCCGATCTCGACCAGTGTGTTGCCCAGGTCGAAGACTTCGCTTGCGACCGGCACATAGCTGACCACCTGCCGCCGTTCACGCATCGCGCGGTGATAGGCGGCAATCTGGCGGGTGCCATGCAGCGCGGGTTGATATTCAGGCATGCTCAGCGCGTCCGCGCGGTAGAGCGCGGCGCGCGCATCGGCATCGTTGGAAAGTATCGACTCGCGCAGCTTTCCGTGTGCGGCGTTGACGCGTTCGGTCGGCGTCGCGGGAGGTCCGAACAACAGGTGCCGCGCGATGAAGGGCAGCACATCGATGTAGAAGCGCCCCTGCTCGCCCCAATGCCGGTCGCGAAAGCCGCCGCCATGCTCCTCGGCTTCATGCGGCACGCCATATTCGGCGAGGAGATTGGAAAAGGCCTGCGCGCCATAGACATGATCGACCAGCGTGTCCTGACGCCCCCAGTCGAACTTGAAGCCCCGCAGCGATTTGAGATTGTCGGCATAAGCGGGGAGCAAGGCCGACAGCGCGAATCCCTGTTTAAAACGCGCCGTACGGTCGCTGTCCACTACGATGCGCCCGTCGACACGCCGCGCCGGTGGATCGAAGAACAGCGGCGGTCGATTGGGGTTCGGCGAAAAGGCCTGATAGATCGACGTGAAGATCAGCGAGAAGCCGTCGTCCCGCAGATCGTCGAGCGATGTCGCGCGCGCCATGCGTTCGAAGTTCGGGCGGCTGTGCGTCGGCTGGATATTCGGCCCGCTCGCCACCGGCTGCATGCCATAGACCGCGCCGAATATTTCGGGATGGCGCATGCCGAAACGGATCGCGCCATACGCCCCCGGACCGTCCCCCGCGATCCCGCGCGAATCCCGGGTAGGAAGCGTGCGGTAGGTGGCATCGATGTGCGGCACCAGCTCGCGCACCATGAAATCCTCCCAATTGCCCGTCGCCGGCGAATTCACGTACCATGAACTGCCCGCGGGGGTCGTGAAGTCGGCGGTCACGACGATGACGTCGCCGATCAGACCCTGCCCTATCGCCTTGTCCAGCAACGCCTTTGCGCCGTGGCTGGCGAAGGGTTCGCGGTGATCTTCGAAGAAATAGTTGAGGAAGTAGAGGACGGGAAATCGCTTGCCTGCCTCGGCGTAGCGCGGCGGCAGGTAGACCGTGAGGTTGCGGACTGGCGAAATGCCGATCTTGCTGCCGGCGAAGCTGGTCGATTGCAGCGTGCTGACAACCAGCCGGCCCTGCGGCTGCGCCATCGCCGGAGCGACGAACAGCGCCAGCAAGCAACAGGCAACGGCGTAAAGCTTGCATAGCGCGCTCATGACGGTGCTCCATCGCTTCGCCGCGCGGGGCCTGATGTACGCCGGAAGGGAATCACGAGTGTCTCACGTTCCTGGCCGTCCGAGCGATTGAGAAAATAGACCGTGAAGCTATCCGGCCCGGTTCGCGAGAAAGTCGCGCCGTCGAAGTAGAAGCTGGTCGAATCGCGATCGACCAGCGGACGGTCGATATAAGCCGCCTGCGCTTCCCAACCGGCGAGTTCCGGCGTGAAGTGCTTGACCCGAAGAGTCAGCGAATTTCCAATCTCGACGAACACGCCGATCTCGTAAAAGGCCAGGTTCTGGGGAGCTAACGCGCGGACGAAGCCCGGAAGCTGCCCAAAGCGAGGACTGAGAAGCACATGCTCGACCGGCCCATCGGGCATGTCGCCGATCCAGTGGCCCTCGATCCACGCCATGTCGGCGATCGTCGCACGCGGGGCCTGGCGGCCTTCAGCGTGGAGCTTGATCATGGCCCGGGGGTTGGCGAGTTGCGCCGATGAAGGGCTTGCGTGGAACAGGATCGCCAGCGCGATTACCGCCGTCGGAAACCTGAAAGGTGCATATGCCCTGTGCCTCAACCCCATGCCCACCCCCTGTTTTGGTTGAGCGGCATACGGGCCCGGAACGGGGTTTCCCGGCAATGGATTTTCGCCGGGCGGGTCCAGCGGATCGTTAAGCGGGATCAGCGGGTAAGGTAGCCGTCGATTGGCTCGCGATATCGACGGCTGAACCGGAGCTCCGCGCCGCACGCCAGCCGCACCGAGCCGTCGCCATGGGTGCCGGGCCGGACTTCGACCAATCGGTCGAGCCGGACGATCGCGGCGCGATGGATGCGCGCGAACGCGGCATGGGGCAGCCGCGCCTCGAGCGACGTCAATGATTCGTGGATCAGCAAGCTGCGTCCGCCGGCATGGACTTCGGCATAGTCGCCCGCCGCACTGATCCAGTCGATCTCGTCGAGCCGAACCAGTTGCGCCGCGCCATTGCCGCGCGCGACTAGCCGGCCCTGCCCGCCGAGCAGCGATCGCATCCCGTCGCGCTGGCCGTCGCCCGTGTCGATGTGTCGCCGCACCCGCTCGATAACGCGGGCAAAGCGCTGGTCGTCGAACGGCTTGAGCAGGTAATCGAGCGCCTCCGCCTCGAAGGCGCGCACCGCATAGGCATCGAACGCCGTCACGAACACGACCAGCGGCATCGCATCCACGCCGATGGCCTCGATCACGCCGAAGCCGTCCATCTCGGGCATCTGGACGTCGAGGAACACAAGGTCGGGCCGCAGCGTGCCGATTGCCGCCACTGCTTCCGCCCCGTGCCCCGCTTCGCCGACCACTTCGAAATCGTCGTGCCCTGCCAGCGACTGGCGCAAAGCGCGGCGTGCCAGCGGCTCATCATCGACAATGAGGGTCCGGATCACTGCGGCACCAGGATGATGACACGGAAACCTTCGCCCGGCGCTGTGTCGATCTCGAGCGACTGGCGCTCGCCGTAGAGGTGGCGCAACCTGAGGCGTGCGTTGCCGAGCCCGACGCCCTCGCGGATCGCGCCCGCGCCCTTGCCGTTGTCGGCGATGCTGATCCACAGCATGTCACCCGCGGGCTTCGCCTCGATCGTCAGCGTGCCACCTTCGATCGTCGGCGCAATCCCGTGGCGCACCGCGTTCTCGACCAGCGGCTGCAGCAGCAGCGCCGGCACCTGGACGGTCTCCAACCCGGGCGCGATGGCGCGGACGATCCGCAGTCGCTCGCCCAACCGGGCTTCCTCGATCGCGAGATACGTGTCGGTAAAGTCGAGTTCATCGGCGAGCGCGCTGTGCTGCGACCTGCGCTGATCGATCGACAGTCGCAGCAGATCGCCCAGCCGCGCGATCAGCCGCTGGGCGACGATCGGATCGTCGGGCACCAGCGCGGAAATGGCGTTGAGGGTGTTGAACAGGAAGTGCGGCTGCAACTGCGCGCGCAACGCCGCGGTTTCCGCCTCTGCGAGCTGCGCCTCCAGCCGCGCCGCCGCGACTTCGCGATCGCGCATCGTCCGATAGGCGCGCGCGCCGAGCACGATCGCGACGAGCAGCGCGTAGATCATCAGATGGACGTGGATGCTGATCGCCAGCTTCGTGATCAGCAGCCCATTGCTCCACGGCGCCCAGGGCGCGCGGACATAGATCATCGCGTTCATCGCACTGTAGAGCGCCGCGTGCAGCACCGCGAAGAGCAGCCCGAAGGCCAGATGGATGGCCAGCAGCCTGCCCAGCCGCCGCTCGTCGGCGAACGCCCGCGCCACCGCGACGACCCCGGGCGTCAGTGCTGCCCAGGCCGAATACCAGATCAGTCCATTGACCAATGCCTGCCCCAGCGCGAGCTTTGGCCCACCCGCGAAACCCGCGGCATAGGTCTGGAACGCCGTCACCACCGCGACAGCCAGCCATGCGGCCCAAATGCCCAGATAGCGAACAAGGCGTTGCCGATGCGCTGCGGTCATGGCCAATCATGCACATTCGCCCGACATTGAACAGCTGCCCGGCGGGGACCGAGCCTGACGGCCGCCGACGTCTGCGTGCTCCCCAAATTCGCGACCGACGAATTCTGCCTCGGCAACGTCTATTCGGTCGGTGTCGCGATGCGCGCGAGGCGGCGCATTCCGACGCGGTGCAGGCCCTGCCGAAGGCAATCGCCGAATATCCAGTCGGCGCCGACCAGAGTAGCGACTTGATACCGGCGATCGGGTCGTATCAAGGTCAACTTCACGCGTCTCGATCGGCGAGAGGGGGCCACCGTTGCCGACTAGGCCGTGCTGCGCATGACCGCTATCAAGGATAGAGAGATCGTCCTCGTCGACGCCGCCTGATTGTCACCTTCACTCTGTAGCGTGCCGCGTACCCGACCAAGCCCGAGGAGACATCGAATGCCGTTCGTCACCACCGTCGACAAGACCGAAATCTTCTACAAGGACTGGGGCAACATGGATGCGCCCGTCGTCATGTTCCACCACGGCTGGCCGCTCAGCGCGGATGACTGGGACGCGCAGATGATGTTCTTCGTCCAGAAGGGCTATCGTGTTATCGCGCATGACCGCCGCGGGCATGGCCGTTCGACCCAGTCGGCGGGCGGTCACGACATGGACAGCTATGTCACCGATGTCATCGCGCTGACCGACGCGCTCGATCTGCGCGATGCCGTCCATGTCGGCCACTCGACCGGCGGTGGCGAGGTCGCCCGCTATGTCGCGCGCGCCAAGCCCGGGCGGGTCAAAAAGGCCGTGCTGGTCAGTGCGGTCGCACCCATCATGGTCAAGACCGATGCCAACCCGGACGGCGTGCCGATGGACGTATTCGACATGGTCCGCGAGCAGACGGCCACGAACCGTTCGCAATTCTATTACGACTTCACGCTGCCCTTCTTCGGCTACAACCGCGACGGCGCGGAGGTGAAAGAGGCGGTGCGGCTCAACTGGTGGCGCCAGGGCATGATGGGCTCGGCGCTCGCCCATACGCTGGGCATCAAGGCCTTCTCCGAGACCGACTTCACCGACGATCTCAAGGCGATCGACGTGCCGACGCTGGTCCTGCACGGCGAGGACGACCAGGTTGTTCCGTTTGCCACGACCGGCAAGATGTCGGCTGAAATCGTGAAAGACGCCAAGCTCATCTCCTACCCCGGCTTTCCCCACGGCATGCCGGTTACCAACGCCGATCGGATCAACGCCGATCTGCTGGCCTTCATCGAAGGCTGATCCATGGCAGGGCACGGAGCGATGGGGCGCTCCGTGCTTCTGCACGACACGCTTCACGAGGAATTGCCGCGATGCGCGACCGAGTTCTGATCTTCTACGGCTCCTATCGTTCCGACCGGCAGGGCATTCGCCTCGCCGAGTGGCTCGTCCGCGCCTTTGCCGAACGCGGTGCATCGGCCGAGCTCATCGACGCCAGGGCGGTCGACCTCCCCATGCTCGACCGGATGTACAAGGAACATCCCAGCGGCGAGGCGCCGCCCGCGCTGGAAGCACTCGCAGAAAAGATCAGGACGGCCGACGCCTTCGTCTTCGTGGCCGGCGAATATAACTGGGGCGTGCAGCCCGGACTCAAGAACCTCACCGACCACTTCCTGGAGGAATGGTACTGGCGGCCAGCGGCGATCGTCAGCTATTCGGCCGGACGTTTCGCCGGTGCGCGTGCCGGCCTCGCATGGCACGGCATCCTGTCCGAGATGGGCATGGTGGTGGTGTCCAGTACGATCGCGGTGGGTGGGATCGGCCATGCCTTCGATACGAGCGGAAAACCAGCGGGCGACGGTGGCGCCGCCCTCACCCGCGCCTTCCCCCGCTTCGCCGACGATCTCGGCTGGTGGACGCAGGCCGCCCGCGCCCAGCGTGAGAGGCGTGATCCGCCCTATTGATCCGGCCGACGTCCACGCCTCTTCATCGCGGCTCCAAGCGACCAAGCTTGTTCACCCCTTCGCTGCCGCTGCGGCCAGCTCCTCGAGGTCGAGATCGTGCTCGAGATCGTGGAGCGTCTCGTCATCGATGCGGCCGGCACGGTGCAGGCGAACCAGCTCGGCGCGGCCGGCCGCGACCGCGGCGATGATGACGTCGAAATGGCTGGCGATCGCCACGTTTCGCTCCTCCGCCGTACCGTCGAACGCATCCGCCGCCGTTGCACGGGTGCGGTAGCGCCGCAGGAGCTGCGGATGGATGACCGTGCCGTCGACCGCCACCGCCTCGCGCTCGACAAGCGCCAACTGCGCCTGGAACAGCATCATCTCGGCGGCGTGCAGATCAAGCGGCGGTCGCGCGCTGCCGTCGTCGTGCGGCTTCAGGGCCCAGATGACCCAGCCGAGCGAGGTGCCCTGCACCAGGACGGTAACGAGGATCACGACGAAGGCGGTGACGAGCATCAGATCCCGCGCCGGCATCGCCTCGGGCAGCGAGAGCGCGACCGCGAGCGTCACCACGCCGCGCATCCCGGCCCAGCTCATCACCACCGCCGCCCGCGTTCCGAGCGGTTGCTGTCGCGTCCACCCGATGCGGCGACCGGTGGCGACGCCGGCATCGACCGCGAAGATCCACAGGAACCGCGCGGCGACGACCGCCAGGACGATGAGCAGCACAGGCCGCGCCATCGTGTCTATGACGATATCGACCCCGCCGACCCGGTCCAGCAACCCCCGCAAGGACAGGCCGATAAGCAGGAACACGGTGGCTTCGAGAAGGAACACCAGCACCTGCCAGAATGCCATTGCCCGGATGCGCACGCGGGCGGTGAAGACGACATGCTGATACCAGCCGCAGACAAGGCCCGCGGTGACGACGGCAATGACGCCGGACACGTGCAGCAGTTCGCCCGCGATATAGGCGCTCCAGCAGACCAGCACGGTCGCTGCGATCATCAGCGTATCATCGCCGAGCCGGCGGAGCAGAACCACCCAGAGCCCGCCGATCGCCGCGCCGACCGCGATGCCGCCCGCCACCAGCACGAAAAACGTTCCGGTCGCCGCCCCCAGATGGAAGCTGCCGGTCAGCACCGCCGCCACTGCAAACCGGAACAGCACCAGACCCGCGGCATCGTTGAGCAGGCTTTCGCCCTCGAGGAGCGTGGTCAGCCTGCGCGGGAGCGTCACCCGTTGCAACACGGCGCGGGCGGATACCGCATCGGGCGGCGACAGGATCGCGCCCAGCGCGACGCAGGCGGCCCAGGGCAGTTCCGGCATCAGCAGCCTGGTCACGACCGCCACAACCGCCGTGGTGAAGAAGACGGCGCCAACCGCCAGCGAAAGAATGCCGGCCATGTGCCGCCGGAATGGCGCGACCGCGGTGAACCACGCGCCGTCCATCAGCAGGGGCGGGAGAAACAGGACAAGCACGAGCTCCGGATCGATCGCGATCCCTTGCACACCCGGTACGAAGGCGACGGCGCATCCGCCGACGATCAGCGCGGCTGCTGGTGGCAGCGACAGACGCCGGGCCAGATAGTGAAGCCCCAGCACCACCAGGAACATCAGGATGATCAGCTCGAAATTCGCCGCTGGATGCACAAAGCCGCCCCTTTTCCCTGCCCGCCCGGTGGTCCTGCAAGCTGTCCCGAACGGCGTCAATGCGATCGGGCAGCGTATCGGGTCGCGCCCGCATGTGGCCTGGGCCGTTCCCGGGCGATTGCCGTCGTCACGTTCGCCGGGCTAGTGTCGAGGGGGATAGGGGACAGCGCTCATGGAAACGATCGGCCGTGACCTGCGGGAAATGCAGCGGGTTCCGCTACAGCCTGCGCATATTGCCGCGATCCGGGCCGCAGGGACGCGTAAGCACTATCCCAAGGGAATAATGCTCGCCGAGATCGGCGCGCCGGCCGACCGCTTCGTGTATGTCGAAGAGGGGGAGATCGAGGTCGTCAACCCGTTCACGGGCGATCGGCTCGTGCCGTCGACGCTGGGGCCCACCCAGTTCATGAGCGAAATCTCTCTGCTGTCCGGCGGCACCTGGTCGCTGCCGATGCGCGCCGCGAGCGACACGACCGTCGTCGAAGTCCCGCGATCCGCGATGCTTCGCCTGATGGCGGCGATACCGGAGATGTCGGACATCGTGATCACGGTCCTGGCCGCGCGCCGTCGGCGGCAGCTGGATGCCGGCGATGGCATGCTGGTTCTGGTTGGCGAAGACGAGGACAGAGCCGTCAGACGTGTGGCCGAGTTCGCTGCGCGCAACCGCCTGCCCTACCGGTCCTACCCGCTCGGCAGCGCCGAAGCCGCGCATGTCGCCAGCAGTTGCGGAACCGCGCCGCTAGAGCCCGTCGTCGTGTTCGGCCGCGACGTGGTGGTGAGCGATCCGACGCCGGAGAAGGTGGCACGGCTGCTCGGACTCGATCAGGACGTTCCCGAAGACGAGGCCTTCGACGTGCTCATCGTCGGGGCCGGCCCCGCCGGCGTGTCGGCGGGCGTTTATGCGGGAGCCGAGGGGTTACGCGCGCTGGTGGTCGACGAGACCGCGATCGGCGGCCAGGCCGGCACGTCCAGCCGTATCGAGAATTATATGGGCTTTCCCACTGGCATCTCCGGCGCCGATCTCGTGTGGCGCGGCGAGGTGCAGGCGATGAAGTTCGGCACACGCTTCGTCATGCCCCGCCGCATCGAGTCGCTGGACCAGCTCGACAATGGCGCCTTCTGTGCAACCTTCGCCAATGGTCGGCGCGTTCTCGCCGCCTCTGTCGTGGTTGCCACCGGGGTCCAGTACAGACGCCTGCCGATCGCACGCCTCGCCGAGTTCGAGGGCACGGGCATCTATTATGCAGCGACCGAGAATGAGGCGCGCTTCTGCCGCGATACGGAGGTGTTGGTCATCGGCGGCGGCAATTCGGCCGGGCAGGCGGCGATGTTCCTCAGCCGTACGGCGCGCCACGTTCGCCTGCTGGTGCGCGGCGACACCCTGGCCTCGTCCATGTCCAGCTATCTGTCGAGCAGGCTCGAGGCAGACCCCGCGATCACCATCGAATACGGCACCCATGCCGTCGGCCTTCATGGCGGGGACAATCTGGAGGCGGTGACGATCCGCAACGAAGACGGCGACCGCACCGTGGCAAGCTGCGCCGTCTTCGTGATGGTCGGTGCGGCACCCAATACGGGCTGGCTCGCCGAACTGGTCGCTCTCGACGACAAGGGCTTCGTGCTCACCGGCGAAGAGGCTGGCGCGTTATCACCTTTCGCCACGTCCTGTGCGGGCATCTATGCCGTCGGGGACGTGCGCGCCGGATCGGTGAAACGCGTCGCGTCCTCGGTAGGAGAGGGATCGGTCGTGATCTCCAATGTGTGGGAGCATGTGCGCGGCTTGGGTCGTGCCTGAACGAAAGCTGCCTTCGCAGGTCTGACCGACGGTTGGTCATTTGAAAAACGCTCCAAGCTTTTCAACACTGGTCATTCGTGCCTACCCAGATCAAGCGCGGCAGCGCAGGAAACCCCGTGAGAGACGTGCGCAGCGGCAGACGTGCTGCAGTAATCAGAACGCGATCATCACCTTGCCCAGATGCCCTGCCGCGGCGAAATAGCGGACGGCGTCCGGTGCATCGTCGAAGGCGAACGTCCGGTCGACGACGGTTGTCATCCGGTTCGCTACCATCGCGTTGAGCAGATCGACGAACATCGCGCGGCTGCCATTGGCGATGCCGCGGATCGTCACGTTCTTCGTGATGAGCGACAGATAATCGGGGATCGCCGGCCCCTCGCCCGGTGAAACGCCGATGACGATGATCCGCGCATTGATCGCCGCGGCTGCGATCGAGTTCCCCAGCGTATCGACGCCGCCGGTTTCGATCACGATGTCGGCGCCCTTCCCCTCGGTCTGCGCGATCACCTCGGCCGCCCAATCCGGTGACGTCCGGTAATTGACCGTGATGTCCGCGCCGAGGCTGCGCGCCGTCTCGAGTTTCGCGTCCTGCGACGACGTGATCGCCACGCGTGCGCCACGGACTTTGGCGATCTTCAGTGCCGCCAGCGCCACGCTACCGGTGCCGAGGCAGAGCACGGTGTCGCCGGCCTCGACCCGACAGACCTCGACCAGTGCATTCCAGGCGGTCAGGCCGGCGGAGGCGAGGCCTGCGACATCCGCATCGGCCAGCGCGTCGGGCACCCGGATCAGCGCAGCCGCGGGAAGCACGACCCTTTCGGCAAGCCAGCCGTCATGCGTGATGCCGATATCATGCGCAAAGACGTCCGACCGGAACGGGCCGTCCAGCCAGGTCGCGAAATGACCGCAGACGACGCGATCGCCGACCGCGACCTCGGTCACGCCCGCACCGATCGCCACGACCTCGCCGACGCCTTCGGACATCGGAATGCGGGTTTCGGGCTGTCGGGCGCCGTAGGTGCCGCGCAGGAGCTGAACGTCGCGGCTGATCAGGCCAACGAGACGCGGCGCTACCAGCGCTTCGCCGGGACCGGCGACAGGCGCGGGCCGGGTCGTGGCGACTAATCCGCTGATGCCGTTCTGGGCACCGATGTGAAAGGCTTTCATCGAAATCTTCTCCTGATGGGCGCGCACGACGGGCGCCTTATTCGAAGGCACGTTATTCGAAGGCACGGGGACCGGGCTTGAAGGCATGGCGGCGCGCGCCACTTGCGAGCGCCAGGGCAAGAAGGGTCGGCGCCAGTACGGCCCAAGCGAGGGGTCCGGCCCCCGCATGGTCGAGGATCACCCCGCCGACGATCCCGCCCGTCGCGATGGCGCCGTTCCAGACCGTCGTGAGCATCGCATTGGCGAGGTCGACGCCCTCGCCCGCCGCATCGGCGAGCGCGGTCGACAGCTGTGTCGCTGCGCCGCCGAACGACAGTCCCCACAGGATTGTCGCGATGATCGTCATCTCGGGGACCGTCGCGAACAGCGCGAAGGCCAGCGAGACAACTGCGAACATCGTGAGGCTGACCAGCACGAGCGGACGCAGCGCGCGATCGATCAGCACGCCCGTCACCCAGATCCCGACCAGCGCGGCGAGCCCGAATCCGAGCAGCAACAGATCCAGCCTCTCCCCCACGCCGGACAAGGCGGCGACCGGGGCGATGTAGGTGTACAGGATATTGTGACCCGTGATCCACGCGAACAGCGTGACCAGCACGGTGCGAACGCCCGGCGTGCGAAACACGCTCGCGATCGACAGCCGCTGCTCGGCAGGCTGGCCGGCAAAGTCCGGCACGCGCCACAACACCCAGCCGATCAGTATCAAAGTGGTGATCGCCATCAGCCCGAACGCCATGCGCCAGCCCAGCGTCGTGCCCAGCATCGCCCCCAAGGGTACGCCGATCGAGAGTGCCAGCGGTGTACCGACCATCGCGATCGCGAGCGCCTTGCCGCGCAACGGCGGGGCGACCATCCGCCTGGCATAGCCCGCGATGATTCCCCACCCCAACCCCGCCGCGACCCCGCCCATGAACCGCGCGACGAGCGTCAGCGCATAGGAGGTCGACACCGCGGTCACGCAGTTGAAGATCAGAAAACCGACGATCGCGACGAGCAGGGTCGGCTTGCGGCGCCAACCTTGCGTGTACAGCGTCAGCGGGATCGCCGCGAACAGCGATCCGACCGCATAGACCGTGATGGTCTGCCCCGCGAGCGACTCCGATACGTCGAGCCCGGCGGCCATGTGCGGCAACAGCCCGGCAGGGAGCGTTTCGGTGAGGATCGCGGTGAAGCCGGTCATTGCCAGCGCCAGCAACGCGGAGATCGGCAATGTCTCGCTCGCGCCATCGTCTGTCTGACCGGATCTTGGAATCACGCAACACTCACTTCTGGATCGGCTGGTCCACTGCGCTCAACCACATGGCGTGGCTTGTCAACGAGTAATGGATTGATTAGTCCATAATCAGGAGCGGACATATATGGCACGGAGCGGACGACCGCGTGGTTTTGACAGGGCTGCAGCGCTGGACAGCGCGATGCATCTGTTCTGGGAACACGGGTATGAGGGCGCGTCGCTGCTCACGCTGCGTCAGGCGATGGGCGACATCTCGTCGGCCAGTTTCTACGCGGCCTTCGGTTCGAAGGAAGCGCTCTACCGCGAAACGCTCACGCGCTATCTCGCCGTGCATGGCGGCATCGTCGGTGCGCTCGACGACGAGACGCTATCGCCACGCTCGCGGCTCGAACAGGCCTTGATCGCGTCGGTTGCGGTGCAGACCGATCCTGCCCATCCGAAGGGGTGCATGATGACGCTGTCAGCGATCGTTTCGTCCGAGGCCGGTGCACCGACCCGGGCGCTGACCCATGCCGAACGCGAAATTACCCGGCAGGCATTGCAGCGGTGTATCGCCGCCGGCGTCACCGCCGGCGATCTCGATCCCGCCACGGACGTCGCGGGGCTCACCATGTTGTACGATGGGCTGGTGCTGGGGATCTCGATCCAAGCGCGGGACGGCGTTCCGACCGAGACGCTGCGGGCCGGCATTGGACACGCGATGGCGGCGTGGGATGCTCAAGGCAGACAGGAGCGTGAGAGCAAACTCCACTAATCTCGCCGAAAAAGAGACCGACTCGCATGCATTCCGACCACCCTACCCGCTATCTGACTCCGGGATCCGTCTCCTCGCCCTTAAGCCGACTCTAGCGACGTAAGTCAGCATGTCGGGTAACCTCAGGCACAAAACTTCGCTATCGACCGCGCGACACTCCAGCCCTCAGACGCAAGATGGGAAATCACATGCGATTTGTTCAGATCGAAATACTGCCGCAGGGCAAGGCGCTGGTCGATATCGACAAGCTGACCCATGCTGTGCCCGAGGGGAACGGGTCACGCCTGTTCATCGGGGCGCAGCACCTCGACGTGCCCCATTCATTGACTGAACTCGAGAACGTGCTGGCTGGTCGTGAGCGGACCGACGATGGCGCAAACAGCACCGCGGGGTTCGGTCTGCGATAGGCCGGCACGACTTCGGAAAATCGTATCGTCTGGCCCATCAACCCTGGGCGCGGAGCCACGACGGCGAAAACTGATCGGCAGCCCCTTGGGTCGTTCGTAACTCTGCGTAGACCACGTCATGCGCCGTCCGCCTCGACACAGTTTTACCCCGAGACGGCACGGTACAACGCCGTTTGGCTTCGGCTGCTATGGCGGGTGGGGCGCGGAAGCCGTCGTCGAAGTCGTCAAGCGTGGAGCGGATCCCGAGACAATCGTAGTCATCGACGATCGGATGGTCGAGCTCGACGCCACTGAAGCATGTGCCCGACCATGATGCAGGGCGATGCGACCCGCAATGCCGCTGTGGAGGCAGCACTGGTCGCCCGTGCGCGTGCCCTGTTCGTTGCTGCGGGATGGGACCACACATCCGATCCCGATCGTCCTGAACCCCGCAAATTTCGCCGGCGCCCTGTTGGCAGGGTCGGATTCACTGCGCGCATATCGCGTCGTATCAACGGATCTCGTCGCGGCAGACGGATAGGTCGTCCTGTACGAACGAGCACTGACCGCGACAGAGGTGGGACTCGCACTGTCGGAAATCCGTGCTGGTCTCGGCCACCGCATCTACCGGGGCGATCGAAGCTTTTGGTTCTGGAAGCCGGAGACACCGCGCCTCGTATCGCGGGATCTCATCGTCGAGGTCGTACGGCGCGGTCAGGCCAAACCCACCATTCGAGCGTCCGCCCGCCAATACGGTCTGTTACGAATGGATCTGGATCCAATGTGCGCACTACGAAATCAGCGCATGTCCATCAGGCTTCGTCGGTCGAGATCGGCTTTCGTGCCGCCATCTGGACCGGCTTGCCTATTACGGGGCGACCGGCTGGCCATCGGCGCGCGATACAGCGATCCTTTGCGATCCGGGCGATGGTCACCGCGTCGCCCTGATTGCCGCCAAGGACATGATAGGCCGTTGCGTCTTCGCCGACATAGAAACCGACATGCCCACCACCAGGACGCTCGAACACCAGCACAGCCCCCGGAGCCAGACGCTCCGGCCGCAACGACAATCCCCATGTCGACCATGACGTCGCCCGCACCGCAATCGAGACCGGCTCGATACCATCGTCCTGCAGGCAATATGCGACGAACACGCCGCACCACGGGACGCTGTCGGCGTTGTAGACCATGCCCAACACCCGCGTTCCAAGCCGCTTTGCCCAACCGAGGATCGTCGCGCTGTTCGCTGATCCTGCAGCTTCCTTCGTGCCGAGCTTCGTGCGCGCCACTCTCAGCCACTTCGGATCCGTCACCATGATCCGCCCGCCCCTGGGGCCGAGATACGAACGCGTCTGCGGTTACGCTCAAATGCGGGCACTACAGCATCCTCTCCACGATCGGCAGCATCGCTGCGACCACCGCAGCAATCGCCTTGGCATTGGGATGCACCCGGTCCGCCAGCGCCATATCGGCATGTCCCAATACGCCCGGCGGAAAGAACGGCCAGACGGTCGCGCCGTGTTCGGCCGCCAACGCCGCGTGGATGCCGAGATATGCAGCAGCCCGATCACGGATGAACATCGGGGGATCGACGGTCGTCAACAACACGGGAATGCCACAATTACCCAGGCTCAGCAGGACCTGCTCGAGCTGCGCCCGAGTACGACCCACCGGCACCTGCCGCAGGACATCGTTCGGTCCCACCTGGACGATCGCAAGTGCGGGTCGCTGGTCGAGCGCGGAGAGCATTCGGGGCAAGCGTCGTAGGACATCAGCGGTGGTATCACCCGACACCCCGGCATTCACCACGCGGGCAGAAGGACATGCCCGCCGCAGCGATGCCTGGAGCTGTCCGGGAAAGCTATCGTCGGCGGGCAGGCCGTAACCGGCAATCAGGCTGTCGCCGATTGCGAGAATCAAAGGTCGGTCGAGTGTCATGCGCCGCTGTGAGATAGTTCACGTTCGATGCAATGTAAGGCGTCCGGTCACCATCGCGCCGCTCCTTTGACGCTAGTGCTCCTTCGTCTGCAACGAGATACAGACGGCCGATACGCATTTCGGCCACCATCACACCATCACACCATCAGAAGTTCCAGACGACCTTTTGCCAACATCTTCGGCCTGGATGGGGTGATGGCCTAACACCAAAACGCGATCGTCGGCGCGGATGACGTGGCGTGGTACCTGCAACGTGGCACGGCAAACGATGAATATGCCCGAACTGCCCCGCCAAATGGCCGTCCCCAGCGAAGCAGCTTTTGCATCATCAGCCGCCGCCGGAGCCCGTCTCACATTTGTCGTTATGAGCGGTTCGACGAGCCGGATGTATCTGGCTGCGTCAAGTCTAGCACTTCCAACCTTGCAGCGTCGCCTCGCCTTGCAATCAGGCTCCCCACTGGAACCTGGTACGTACCGCGTAAGGTGAACCGCTCGACACGGTACACACCCCGATCAGTGCTGCTGGTCGAAAAGCCGGTGTAGCGTCGTTCGGCAACCTGCTTGAGGAGGTACCCTGCCCATCCCGTCGAACGCGAGCCGCGCAAGATTTCGGGTTCGTCCGTCTTACCGTCGGGTCGGATCCAGAATCCGATGTCGACCCATTGGATTGGATCGACATCGGACGATCTCGCAGGAAACGGATTGCGCAAGTCGAACTTGCGCGCTTCGTCTTGCGCAGCCGCCAGCGCCGTAGGTCGATAAGGCGGCGCCCATACCAGCTCAGGGCGGGTCGAGCCATCGCGGCCGATCGCACGCACCAGCTGGTCAATCTGCGCGTTGTCCTTTTGCCCCGCCGCCAAGCGCAACCGGACAACTTGCAGCAGGTTGCGAAGCTTTGGATCCGCCGCGATCGGCCGGGCTTCTGCTTCGGCCATAAGCCTGGCCGCACCGGCCGTGTCGCCCCGTGCGTTGGCCAGTCTGACGCGGCGCAACGTCGCCTGCAGGGCGAGCACCGCGTTTCCGTCCGCTAACGCCTGACGCTCCACCGCCTTGTACGAAATCTCGGCACTACGCCCCTTGCGCATCGCGAGCCACATATCGCCGGTCGCAAATGCGGCTGCAACGACGGCCGGGTCATTGGCCGGCAGATTGTCGCGCAGCGTGCGAACCTGCTCACCGACCGCGCTCTTGAACGCATCCAGATCACCGTCGTGCAAAGAGACGGTCGCATACGCTTCATACAATGCGGACACCGGTTTCGGGTCGGTCGCAGCGTGACGCTTGTTGCGAGATATGGCGCGCATAAGCGTGTGACGCGCCTTGAGGTACGCACCATCCCGGAATTGCTGCTCGGCAAAGGCGATCGAGGCTTGTGCATCTCGCAACGGCGGACAGCCCTGCTCGACGCAGGCTGCATACGCTTCCGAAAGCTGCCTGCCAGAAATTACGATATCGGGGGCGGCTGCCTGCAGCGACAATGCGAGGAATAAAGCAATCATCACCAGGCCTCCACTTCGAGTCACACCTTGCACCGCTGCAAGCCTGACCTCGCATCAGCGACTGTATTGCGAAACTTTTATCTTTGCAGCAGCGAATGACTGATCAGGAGAGGAATGCCGACTCTCTCGATAGATGAGCGGTAAGCCGGGTGGACGTTTTCAGAACGTGGAGTGTTAACTGCGCCACCGCATCCGCCTCCCTATGACTTCAGCGACGCCGCCCTGACGAGGGGCATTCGCCCAACCACGTACGGGGCAGGACGTTGATCGCGGCACGCGATGGTATTCTGCAGGCGGCTCTCTGGCGTCTTCCTACGGGGATATTCCCGCCTTGTTGGGCTCGAGCATTGCGAGAATCTGGTTCTTGCAGATGTTGAGATCGAAGACGACCGTTTGCCGGCTGGGATCGTCGCCTGCGGCGGCGGTTGTCAGTTGAAGCCCCTTATATTCGCAAGGCCCCGTCCAATATGTCGATTTTGAATGGGTCGTGTGGTCCCCAACGGAATTGTTGGCCCTCTCATTGAAGTTGAGGATCTCGTAGCGCCCCGGGTCATGGCGCAATTTCGTCACGACCCGCGGGTCGTACGGAAACTCGTTCACGTGCCGTCGTGATCGACTTGGGTCCCGCAGGCTTATGATCTTTCGGTTCGAACAATTGACCAGGAGCAAGACCCCCATCTCGTTCTTTTGCTTCGGCGCTGGCAGCGCCAGAAGACCAATGGCGTCATCGGCAATCGAGGGTGCGCGCAGTTCACATATCGATTCCCGCACGCTCCTGACGACGTTGCCGGATTCGAGCGGGTTGGAAGCGACGGCCACCGCCTCGGAAAACATAAGAGCAACGGCAAACATCTTTGTCTCCGTTATTGAGCTGCCGGTTGATATTAGCACTAGTGCTTATCAACAGCCAAGTCCGTTCAGCAGGGATAGTGTATGTTGGACGGCTAGCAAATCTTGGCGGTTCCCACTGAGCCGGTTTACCGGAGCAGGAGCCCGCTGTTGGACAGCCCGCCTTTGGCACTGACATCCGCCGGGTTAGTCCGCTTTCAAGAAATACTCTCTCGATAGACCTTTTCGGAAGTTACCGCTGGAAACGAACGATCAGACGTCATCGGGCTGAGCGAATGTCCGCTCTCGGGCGTATGAATTGCCACGGGGGTGTCCGATTGGGCATCCAAAGTGGATGGCTGGGATGCGCTGCGCCCTCGCCCTCATCGAAAACGGTCGGCAGTCTCCAAAAACCGGCATGTCGGAAGTTCGTGCTGTTGCCGCCTAACATATCCTCTATGCTGGATTTATGGATAATGATTCGGCTATCGTTGCGTTTGGCGCGCTCGCTCAGGGCACAAGGCTCGACGTGTTCCGGCTGCTGGTGCGCCACGAACCGGACGGAATGGCTGCGGGCGAAATCGCCCGCCGGCTCGACGTGCCGCAGAACACCATGTCCGCGCATCTCGGCATCCTAGCGCGCGCCGGCATCGTCCGCTCCGAGCGACAGAGCCGGTCGATCATCTACCGCGCCGATCTGGACGGCCTGCGCGCACTCACGCTCTTCCTGGTCAAGGACTGCTGCGCCGGCTCGCCCGAGCTGTGCGTGCCGCTTCTGGCCGAACTCACCCCCTGCTGCTGAAAGGACGCGTCATGGCCGTCGACATCGTGATCTACCACAACCCCGCCTGCGGCACGTCGCGCAACACGCTGGCGATGATCCGTAATGCCGGCATCGAGCCGCACGTCATCGAATATCTGAAAACCCCGCCCTCGCGCGCTTTGCTGGTCCAGCTGATTGACCGCGCCGGTATGACGCCTCGCGAACTGCTGCGCGAGAAGGGGACGCCCTATGCGGAGTTGGGGCTTGGCGATGAGGCGCTGACGGACGACGCACTGGTGGACGCGATGATGGCGCATCCGATCCTCATCAACCGGCCACTGGTCGTCTCGCCGCTCGGCGTGCAGCTGTGCCGACCTTCCGAAGCCGTCCTCGGTCTGCTTCCCGAGCCGCAACTGGGTGCCTTTGCCAAGGAAGACGGCGAAGCGGTGGTGGACGCCTTGGGTCAGCGCGTCGCTTGATGCTGCTCGCGCTCGCCATCTTCGTCGCCACGATCACGCTCGTCATCTGGCAGCCCAAGGGCCTCGGCATCGGGTGGAGCGCGCTCGGTGGGGCGGTCGTGGCGCTGCTCGTCGGGGTGGTCTCGCTTTCCGACGTCCCGGTGGTGTGGGGTATCGTCTGGAACGCGACCGCGACGTTCGTCGCCATCATCATCGTCAGCCTGCTGTTGGACGAGGCCGGTTTCTTCGAATGGGCGGCGCTGCACGTCGCGCGCTGGGCGGGAGGACATGGCCATAGGCTATTCGTCCTGATTGTCCTTCTCGGCGCGGCCGTGTCGGCGCTGTTCGCGAACGACGGCGCGGCGCTGATCCTGACCCCGATCGTCATCGCCATGCTGCGGGCGCTCGGCTACCGCGACAGGGCGACGCTGGCGTTCGTCATGGCGGCCGGTTTCGTCGCCGACACGGCAAGCCTGCCGCTGATCGTCTCCAACCTGGTCAACATCGTGTCGGCCGACTTCTTCGGCATCGGGTTCGCCGACTATGCGTCGGTGATGGTGCCGGTCGACCTCGCGTCGATCGGTGCGACGCTGATCGTGCTGCTGCTGTACTTCCGCCGTGACGTCCCAGCAAACTACGACGTGGCGCAGCTCCGCGCGCCGGCCGACGCCGTCCGCGATCGGGCGACATTCCGGGCCGGTTGGGTCGTACTTGCGGCCCTTCTGGCGGGCTTTTTCCTTCTCGAACCTGTCGGCATACCGGTCAGTGCAGTCGCCGCTGCCGGCGCGGTGCTGCTGCTCGTCGTCGCCGGGCGCGGCCGCGTCATCGAGACGCGCAAGGTGCTGCGCGGCGCGCCGTGGCAGGTCGTGATCTTCTCGCTCGGCATGTACCTTGTCGTCTACGGCCTGCGGAACGCCGGCCTGACCGACCACCTCGCCGGTCTGCTCGACCGCACCGCCCAGGGCGGTGTGTGGGGCGCGGCGTTCGGCACCGGCATCATCGCCGCGCTGCTGTCGTCGGTCATGAACAACATGCCGACCGTGCTCGTCGGCGCGCTGTCGATCGACGCGACCCACGCCACGGGCGCGATCAAGGACGCCATGATCTACGCCAACGTGATCGGCTGTGACCTCGGCCCCAAGATCACGCCGATCGGCTCGCTCGCCACATTGCTGTGGCTTCACGTCCTCGAGCAGAAGGGCATCCGCATCGGCTGGGGCTATTATTTCAGGATCGGCGCGACCTTAACGATCCCAGTGCTGCTGGTAACGCTCGCCGCGCTCGCCCTGCGGCTCGGTGCCGCCTGATGCCGTGGAATCGAACCAATGACAGGACATACCCCTGATGCCCCTGCGCACGCTTTCCGACCCCGACTATCTGCCCGCACTCGATCGACGCTACACGCTCGACCGGCCCGCCATCGGACTGGGTGCGGGAGACCCGCCCCCGCGCATCCTGCTGCTCTACGGCTCGCTGCGCGAGCGGTCATATTCCCGACTTTGCGTCGAGGAGGCCGCGCGCCTGCTACGGTTCTTCGGAGCCGAGACGCGCATATTTGATCCCTCGACCCTGCCGCTGCCCGATCAGATGGCTGGCGACGACCATCCGGCGGTCCATGAACTGCGCGAGCTGTCGCTGTGGTCCGAGGGGCATGTGTGGTGCAGCCCCGAGCGACACGGCCAGATCACCGGCATCATGAAGCTGCAGGTCGATCACCTTCCGCTGTCGATGGGCGGGATGCGACCAACGCAGGGCCGGACGCTCGCCGTCATGCAGGTGTCGGCCGGATCGCAGTCGTTCAACAGCGTGAACACGCTGCGCGTCCTCGGCCGCTGGATGCGGATGGTGACGATTCCGAACCAGTCGAGCGTCGCCAAGGCGTTCGAAGAGTTTGACGACGCCGGCCGGATGAAGCCGTCCAGCTACTATGATCGCATCGTCGACGTGATGGAGGAGATGGTTCGCTTCACGGTCCTGCTCCGCCCTCACGCGGCCCAACTCGTCGACCGGTATTCGGAACGGAAGGCTTCTGGCGTGCCGTTCGATCCGACAACCGATCTATCGAGCATAGCTACGGCGTCGCATCCATCACGGTGAACGAATGCCGGGTTCGGGCAGGCACGCTCCGGCGCTCCGGCTTTGACCAGCGCTGCTTCCACCATCTATCCATGGGGCGAGTTGGTCTTCGTGTTCGCACTATGCGTTGGCATAATGACGACGACAGCCCCGAAGCTTTCGCTGCGGGGCTGTCGTTGGGTTGGTTGCAGGGATAGGATTTAACCGCTGCAGAACTCGGTTTCGTCTGATTGATTCAGCAGTCATCAACAGCCAAGATGCCAAAACTGATCATCAGGGCCTAGCCTCGTTCAGGGCCAGAATGCCAAGACGGTGGAAAGTGCCACATTTAATAACAATTTGGCAGCGGACTTATTGCACCAGGTGGCGAAGCAATTAGGGCTCTTTAAACGATATAATTTGATCTCAGTTATTTTTCGACTGAGCCAGTCGACATCAATGCTTAGCGAGCTTGGATATTTGTGGCCGATCACCGACAGCGTCTAAATTCGCTGACTTTTCAATGGCGCTTCCGAGATGAAGGCTCAGACACCGTCTAAGTTCTTTCATGGTAGGGCCAAGCCGGTCGAGCTTCCACACTACGAGAATGTCGCCGGTTCGAGCATAGGAAAGCGCGTCGACGGGAGGCTTACGGAGCGGTTTATTGCAATAGCAGACAGAGCGGGGCGCGGTCTTTTTCCAAAGACGATGGTATTTCTGGAAAGCTAAGCCTGTAAGCCGATGTCGCCTTCAGGGTTCTTCTCCCGCGTGTTCCCGGTCAAACAACTCTCGTGATGCGCGAAAGCTGTCGACGTTCTCGACGATCCACGTCCACAGGGGGACCATCATGACCAGTAGCTTCAATCCGGTTTCGGATAGAGCATATTCTACATGAGGAACCACCTCCTCGAAGTCGTGACGCACCACCAATCCATCGCGCTCCAGATGGCGCAGCGTGCGCGTCAGCATCCGCTGCGTAATACCGTGCATCCGACGGCCGATTTCCACGTGGCGAAGCTGGCCGTACACGCCGAGCGTATGGATGACACCAAGCGACCAGCGGTTACCGGCATGGGCCAACACCTCACGGCGCACCCCGTCGTCATCGTCCCGGAGGCCATCGCAAACCGTTTGCGAATATCGGAGGATGTCCTCCTCGCTTAGAGATTGAACGGCAGTATCACGCATGTACCCATCTTTCACGCTTGCCCGTGGCTTGCCAGATCACCGGCATCCACGGTGAAACGAGTTAGAACGATGAACGATACAGTCTCCAATGTGAAATCACGCAATATCCTCGTTCTGGGTGCCGGCGAGCTTGGCATGCCCGTCCTCCGCAATCTGGCGCGTCGCGCCAAGGGCATCGACGGTGCCAGGATCAGTGTCCTTCTCCGCGAGAGTGCCGTGGAGTCGGGCGATCCCTCCAAGCAGCGTGACATCGCCGAAGTCCGCGAAGCCGGGATCGAGATCGTACTGGGCGACCTAGTGAACGACACGATCGATGAGCTAGCATCGCTTTTCTCGGACTACGATACGGTGATCGGCTGCGCAGGCTACGCAGCGGGGATTAACACGCCGATGAAGCTCGCCAAGGCGGCGCTGCAATCCGGCGTCCCGCGCTATTTCCCCTGGCAGTTCGGCGTCGACTTCGAGGCGATCGGCCGCGGCGGGCCGCAGGACATCTTCGATGCGCAGCTCGACGTGCGCGAGCTGCTGCGCTCGCAGGACAAGACCAAGTGGGTCATCATCTCCACGGGCATGTTCATGAGCTACCTGTTCGAGCCGGACTTTGGTGTCGTCGATCTAGAAAATAGCGAAGTTAACGCGCTCGGCAGCCTTGATACTGCTGTGACGCTGACGACGCCGGATGACATCGGCGTGCTGACCGCCGAGATCGTATTCTTCGAGCCGACGATCCGCAACGAGATCGTCTTCCTGGCCGGTGACACCGTCAGTTATGGTGAGGTCGCAGACAAGTTGGAGGTGGCACTGGGCCGGGCCTTCAAGCGGTCGGTTTGGACCGTGCCTTTCCTGATGGATGAGCTTGCGAACGATCCGAAAAACATGATGCGCAAATACCGCGCCGCCTTCGCGATCGGTCGCGGTGTGTCCTGGCCGAAGGCAGGCACGTTCAATGATCGGCAGGGTCTTCCCGTCACTGACGTTGCGGCCCTGATCGATGCCGATCTGCGAGGGGTGCAATAAGAAAAATGATGTAGGCGGGGTGACTGTAGAGACCTTCCCAAAGACGAACCTAGAGTGGGACAGCCGCCCCGGCGATCACGCAGACAGCTTAGGGCAGCTTACGTCCCAAGATCCGTTCCCGATTGGCCTTTCCCAAGATGGCCAATCGGAGACGGAGAAACGGGAAAGATCGCGCTGAACGAATGGCCGTTATTTGGCGCCCGGATCGCCAGCCTAAAAGTCCGGAAATGGGCAAAACTGTTGGGCATTGCAGGGCTGCCAAGACCAACATTCGGTCATCCCGATGCGGCTTTTGCCGTTCCAGCTTCGGACATCCGTTTATGTTCGCCGCTGACTTGAGCTTTCAATCATGCCAGCGGTACGGAGCAGCTTGCGCTGGCCAGCGACGTATATCTGGTGCAGTGATCTCCCTTGACACGCTCCTCAGAATTCATCCGATTGGCAAGTTATCTCGTCAGATGGAGGGGGAGTGATGCGGCATGGCCGATGTTCCGAGAATCAGATCATTGGCGTCCTGCGCGAGCGTAAGGCTGAGGCAAAGACCTGGCCCGGAGGGCGGCAATATCAGCCAGTCGAACTGTAACTAAGCCAATCATGGCGATTTACGATTGCAGGTACGAGCATTACCGCCGACGGACTGATTTACAGATAGTTGGAGGGAAAAGCGCTGACATTGGATCTCCGACCGAGCGCGTTGATCAAGGCGAATGCGGACAGCCTGCGCCAGACGGTCCGCGTGATCGTCGCGACTGCAGCAGCGTTTGCGGCGTACAAGACGCTCGGCCTGCACGAAGGCTATTGGGCGGTGTTCACCGTGCTGATCGTGATGCAGGCATCGATCGGGGGAACGCTCGGCGCAGCGACCGATCGGTTGCTGGGAACCTTGCTGGGCGCGGTGCTGGGCGGCATCGGCGCGGCTTTCGGGCGAACCGATACGCTCGAACTCGGGCTGGTGCTCGTCACCGTTACTGGCATCGCCGCGCTCGTCGCGTCGGTCCGGCCGCGGTTGAGGATCGCGCCGGTCACCGCGGCAATCATGCTGCTCAGCGCGCCGCCGGGCTCTTCGGTGGAGATCTTCGTCCGGGATCGCATCATCGAGATCGGCCTGGGCGGCATGATCGGTGTGCTGGCCGCGATGCTGATCTTGCCGGCACGATCGCACGGCGTGGTGATCGCGCGCACGCTTGCCGTGCTGAGCCATATCGAACGGATGCTGCGGGCGCAGGCCGACGCGTTGACCACCGGGCTGGCGCTGCCATCGTCCCCCGAACACGCCGCGCTGCGTCATGCGCTGGCCGCGGTGGAGCTGGCGATGAAGGACGCCGACCGCGAACGCGCCTCGCGTCTCGCCGATCACGGTATCCCCGCCGCCGTACCGCGCACGCTCTGGCGGATCCGCAACGATTTGGTGCTGAGCGGTCGCGCACTTGACGAGCCGCTGCCCCCGGCTGCGATGGCAGCGCTCGCCAAGCCATCGGCGGCGATGCTGACCGCGCATGCCGCGCTGGCGAGCCGGTGTTCGGAGGCGCTGCGTACGCGGGGTAAGGTCGATCGGGGCGACGTCGAAGCGTGTTATCGGATGTTCGGTACCGCGCTCGATCTGTTCCGACGGAGCGAGGCGGCGGCGACCCTGGATTTCGACGCATCGGGCCGCGTATTCGGGCTCGCCTTCGCCGCGGGTCGTCTTCACCGCGACCTGCTCGACCTTGCCGGTCGCGTCGACGAAATCGCCCCGACCAAGGTGCTCGCTGCCGAACAAAGCTGACCGCGCGACTTTGCCGCTGGCCCCGCGCGCGGTACGGGCGGCGATGACCGAAACCTTATCGACGCCCGACCTCGCCGCCGAACTGGTCGCGCTGCTCGACCTCGAACCGCTCGATACCGACCTGTTCCGCGGACTCCAGCGACCCGGCGCAACCGCGCGCGTTTTCGGCGGGCAGGTCGTGGCGCAGGCGCTGATGGCGGCGCAGCGTTCGGTCGATGCACCCGCCGTGGCGCACAGCATGCACGCCTATTTCCTGCGCGCCGGCACCGAGACGCAACCGATCATCTTCCGGGTAGAGCGTGATTTCGACGGCAAGTCGTTCGCGAACCGCCGCGTCACCGCCAGCCAGAACGGCGCGACGATCCTGACGCTGGCCGCATCGTTCCAGCGCCCGGAAGCCGGCCTGGAGCATGCGGTCGCGATGCCCGACCTTCCCCCGCCAGAGGAACTGCGCTCGCTCGACATCCTCGCTGGTGACTATGCGGGTATCTCCGCGCAAGCCGTCGCGTTCCTCTCTAAGCCGTCCGCCTTCGATATCCGGCCCTGCGGCGTTCCCGCGTTCCTCCAGACCAAGCCCGGCACGCCCGTATCCCATGTCTGGATCCGGTTTCGAGGAAGCGTGCCAACCGATCCCGTCGTGCGCCGCGGCGTGCTCGCCTATCTGTCCGATTATGCGCTGCTCAGTGCGTCGCTGATCCCGCACGGCGTCAACATGTTCGAGCACAGCATGCAGACCGCGAGCCTCGATCACGCAATGTGGTTCCACGACGACGTGCCGCTGGACGATTGGCTGCTCTATACCAGCGAAAGCGCGTGGTCAGGACATGGCCGCGGCATCGCACGCGGTGTCTTCCATAGCCGCGATGGGCCAGCGATCGCGCATGTCACGCAAGAGGGATTGATCCGGATGCGGCCCGATCTCGCGCCACGTACGACGATCCCGCATATGCCCTGATCGGTGCGCCCCGGATCGGGTCGCCGCGCAAAACCATGTTGACAGCGCATTTGTACGGACATTAGGATCATCTTACGCCAGTGAAGCTGGTTCCAGGATGTCGCGCCGCGCAAGACGGACGATCCCAATCGATGAGGATGTCTGTATGCGTCATTCGTACGCCGTATCGCTGTGCGCGTTGCTAGCCGTGCTGCCATCGGCAGCGCAGGCGCAGACGGCGTCGCCGCTCGATACCGATCCGTCGTACCAGACGATGCTGGCGCTGATCGACGAGATGGTCGAGAACAAGCTGGTCAGCCGCGAGCGCGCCGATACGCTGATCGCCAATGCCAAGGCGAAAGCCGGCCGTGCGCTTGCCGCGAATGCCCCACCTCCGGCCGCTGCGCCATCAACGGCCCCGCAACTGGCAGCGCCTGTGCCAGCACCCCCGTCAGCGGCCCCGACCCGCGTGCAGGTCGCCAACCAGACGGCCGATCCCGGCGCGAAGATCGCTCCCGCGCCGGTCGGCAACCCGCAGGTCGTGAACGCCGGCGGGGTCGCGCTGCCCGCCGATCTCGCGGTCGACTGGAGCCGGGGGGCCCCCGTGTTCAGCAGCCGCGACGGAAAGTTCACGTTCAAGATGCGCGGGCGGTTGTTGGCCGATATCTCTTCGACCGGGGGGTCGGATTTCGACCGTCGCAACATCACCGTCTCGACGCTGCGCCAGTTTCGCGTCGGCGCGATTGGCACGATCGGCGATCACCTCTTCTATCAGTTCGAAACCGATTTCCGGCGCAACGCGACCGAAGTCGTGCAGGCGTTCGTCGGTTACCGCCAGAAGTTCGGCAAGACCGACGCCGATGTCCGGTTCGGCAACCTCATCACCGATCGCGGCATCGACATCGGCACCGCGTCGACCGCCAACCCCTTCATCACAACCAACATCAACACCACCGCGCTCGCGACGCAGGGTGGCAAGGTCTTCCTGATGGGCGCCGTCGGCCGTGCGGGCGGCAAGAACTGGCATGCGAGCCTTGGCGTTCACGGCGATGCGATCGACAGCGATTTCACGCGTAGCGACAACCGCATGCTGCTGGGCCGCGCGCATTGGAACCCGATCCTCACCAAGCATGGCCTGATCCACATCGGCGGTTGGGCGTATAGCGAGAACATCCCCGATACGACGCTGCCGACCACGTTCGCGCAAGGCATGGCGGGCGCGCTCAACAACAGCGTCCGTGTCGAGTCCGCGGCGCTGGCTGGCGCGGACGGATCAAAGGCGTTCGGCCTCGAACTCGGCGGCACGCTGGGGCCATTCTACGCGTTCGGCGAATATGGTCAGCGGACCGTGCATGGCGGCCCGACCTCGACCTTCCGTAGCGGCAAGATCAAGGCCTTGTCGGTCAATGGCGGCTTCTGGATCACCGGCGAGACGCCAACCTATGCCTCGCGCAGCGGCACCTATGTCGCGCCGAACGTGCTGAACTCGGTGCTCGATGGCGGATGGGGGGCGCTGGAGGCGGTGATACGCTACGAGGATCTCGACAGTTCGAGCCTCCCGCTTGGCGGCACCGGTACCGCAGGTACGCTCGGCCTGAACTGGTCGCTGACCAACAATTTCCGGTTCATGGCGGACTATACCCATTTCCGTACCGACAACCGGACCGGCGGTTTCATCGGGCGCGATAGCGGCGACACGTTCGCGGCAAGGGCCGAAGTGGCGTTCTGACCGTCGACGCCGGCTTCACCTTGCCAGCGTACCATAAGTTCGATAATGTCCGTACAAAGCGATATGGAGGATGTATGAGCCTTTCGGCTATCAAGGTTGGCGAGCAGCGCTACCGCGCGAGCTATGGCCGGTATCTCGAGGATTTCGTCGTCGGCGACATTTACGAGCATCGCCCCGGGCGGACGATAACCGACGCGGACAATATCCAGTTCTCGTTGATGACGATGAATTCGCACCCGATGCATTGCGACGCGCAATATGCCGCCAAGAGCGAGTTCGGGCGGCTGCTGGTGAATAGCGGGCTGACCCTGGCGATCGTGCTCGGCATGACCGTCAACGACGTGAGCGGCAAGTCCCCCGCCAATCTCGGCTGGACCGAGATCAAGCTTACCCATCCGGTGTTCGGCGGCGACACGCTGACCGCGGAAACCGAAGTACTCGAAATCCGCGAGTCCAAGTCGCGCCCGACGCAGGGGATCGTCACCACTCGCACTCGGGCGTTCAACCAGGACGCCAAGCAGATCATGGAGTTCACGCGCAACTCGCTGGTCTACAAGCGCGGCGAATCTCCCGACGACAAATAGCCCGACTGATCGACTAACCGGTCGCCGTTGGTGACCGGACGCCCCCAGCGCGGCCTGCGAGAGCTTCGACAAAAGAAGACCCGGCCCGTCGTCATTACGAAGAGAGGTAGCCCCATGGCCGATACCATCGCCGTCAACGCAGGAGCCAGGCTGGACCGTCTGCCTATCTCCCGATTCCACTGGCGCATCCTGGGGCTGATCAGCGCGGGCGCGTTCCTAGACGCGTTCGACGTGTATCTCGCGGGGGGTGTCATCGCCGCGCTGAAGGCCGAGGGCTTTTCGACGCTGGCGCAGGCCGCGGTGTTCATGTCGATGACCTTCCTCGGCATGATGATCGGCGCAGGCATGGCCGGCTATGTCGGCGATCGTTTCGGACGTCGCGCCTCTTACCAGTTCAACCTCGCGCTGTTCGGGCTAGCCTCGATCGCGGCGATCTTCTCGCCCAACATGACGTTCCTGATCGTCTGCCGCTTCATCATGGGCATCGGCCTCGGCGCCGAGCTGGTGGTCGCGGCTGGCACGCTCGGCGAGTTCATCCCGCCCGCCTATCGCGGTCGCTGGGTGTCGATCATGGGCATGGTCGTCAATTCGGGCCTGCTGGTCGCGACGTCGGTCGGCTATATCGTCATCCCGACGCTCGGCTGGCGCTACATGTTCGCGATCGGCGGCATCCTTGCGCTGATCGTCTGGGTGATGCGCAAGAAGATGCCGGAATCGCCGCGGTGGCTGGAATCGGTCGGTCGCAACGAAGAGGCAGAGGCGACGCTTCGCGAGATCGAAGCCGACGTCGTCAAGCACAAGGGCCCCCTCGCCGCCGTCCCCGAAGTCCGCATCGTGCCAAAGGTCCACGCACCGCTCAGCGCGCTCTTCGGCGCCAAACTGCGCCGCCGCCTGATCGCCGCGACGCTCGCCGCGATCGCCGTCAACGTCTCGGTCTATGGGTTCGTCGCGTGGTTGCCGACGTTCCTGGTTAGCCACGGCACGGGGATCGTCACCTCGCTCTGGTACACGACGCTGATGTCGTTCGGCAGCGTGTTCGGTGCGATCGTCGCGATCGGTATCGCCGACCGCATCTCGCGCCGCGCCTCGCTGATCGCGGCGGCCGTTGCGATCATGATCTTCGGCTTCCTGTATCCCAATGCGTACGGTGACCTGATGGTGCCGCTAACGGGCTTCCTGCTCGTGTCGAGCATCTACACGCTCGTGACGCTGGCGCTGTTCGCCTACATCCCCGAGCTGTTCCCGACCGCTTATCGGCTGCGTGGCACCGGTTTCGCGGGCATGTGCGGACGGGCCGCGTCGATGGTCACGCCCTATGCCACTGTCGCGCTGTTTGAGCGCTTCGGGCTGGAGGGCGTGCTCGGCATGGTCGGCGTGGTGCTTGCCTGCATGATCGCCGCCGTCGGTCTTTTGAACATCGAGACCACCGGTCAGTCACTCGACGACGTCGCCGACGATTCGCTGGTCAATGGGGGAGCCGCCAAGTGACGCTCTCGCAAACCTTCGCCGATTTCGCGACCGGCCTGACGATCGATGCCATTCCCGAGCGGGTCAAGGAGCGCGCACGCCACCTGATCCTCGACTCGGTCGGCACTGGCCTAGCGGCAGTCGGCGCAGACTGGGCCGAGGCGACTTTCGCCGCCGCGGGCGACCTCGGCAGTGGAACAGCGCCGGTGCTCGGCTATGGCCGCACGCTGGCGATGCGAGACGCGGCGCTGATGAACGGCGTCGTTACGCACGGCCTCGACTATGACGACACGCATTCACGCGGGATCATCCATGCGACCGTCAGCGCCTTTCCGACTGCGCTGGTCGCGGCGGACAAAGCCGGCGCGTCGGGCAGCGACCTGCTCGTCGCCTATATCGCAGCGATGGAGGTTTCGACGCGGGTCGCGGCCGTCGGCGCGGGCGGGTTTCACGGCTTCGGCTTTCACCCGACCGGATTGATCGGCGCGTTCGGATCGACGCTCGCGGCCGGCAGGTTGCTCGGACTCGACGCGCAGCAGATCGCGATGGCGCAGGGGATCGTGTTGTCGATGGCCGGCGGGAGTCTGGAGTTCCTGGCCGACGGTGCATGGACCAAGCGCTTGCATCCCGGCTGGGCGGCGAGTTCGGCACTGACCGCGGCGACGCTTGCCAAGCGCGGCTTCGTCGGACCGCCGGCTGCCTATGAAGGGCGCTTCGGTCTTTATGCCCTGTATCTTCGCGACGCCGCCCCTGCCCTGCTCGCGCAGGCGACCGAAGCGCTCGGCGATACCTGGGAGATCGAGGCGGTGTCGGTGAAGCCGCTTCCCGCCTGCCACATGACACACGCCGCGATCGATGCGGCGATCGCGCTGCGTGCGGAATACGACCTGACCGCTGCCGATATCGCCAAGGTCATCGTACTGGTCCCCGAGGCGGTCATTCCGATCGTCTGCGAGCCGGTCGCTCCCAAGCGGACGCCACACACCGGCTACGACGCGCAATTCTCGATCCCCTACACGGTCGCGACCGCGCTGCTGACGGGCAAGTTCACGCTCGATTCGCTTGATCCGGCAGCACTGAACGATCCGGCGGTGCTCGATCTGGCCGCCCGCGTCACATACGCAGTCGAACCCGACAGCGATTATCCCAAGCACTTCACCGGCGAAGTCATGGTCGAAACCCGAGATGGCCGCATGCTGCGCCACCGCGAAGCGATCAACCGCGGTGCATCCGACCGGCCCCTCAGCAACGCCGACATCGACGCCAAATATTTCGAGAACGCCGCGCGCACGGTCGACGCGACCCGCGCGGCGCATATCCGCACCGCCGTGCTCGACCTGCACCTGCACCCCGCTTCCGCGCTCGGCGACATCCTCGCCGGCGCCACTGCCCCTCAAGGAGTATCCGCATGACCCTGGCAAACGCGATCGCCGCCGATGGCGCGATGACCGACGAAGAGATCATGATCCTCGATTCGATCGACAAGTTTCTCGAAACCGACGTGAAGCCGTTCGTCCACCAGCTTGAGCATGACGACGAATATCCGCAGAAGATCGTCGACACGATGAAGGAGATGGGCCTGTTCGGGCTCATGATCGCACCCGAATTCGGCGGGTTCGGCGTCTCGACGCTGACCTATGCGCGGATCATCGAGAAGATCTCGACCGTATGGATGTCCGTCGCAGGGATCATCAACAGCCACATGATCATGGCGATGACGGTCCAGCGCTGCGGCACCGACGCGCAGAAGGATCATTATCTGCCGAAGTTCGCGACCGGCGAACTGCGCGGCGGCATCGGCCTGACCGAGCCCGACGCGGGCACCGACTTGCAGGCGATTCGCACCACCGCGGTGCGCGACGGCGACGACTATGTCGTCAACGGCAGCAAGATGTGGATCACCAATTCGGGTTCGGGCAACACCATCCTGTTGCTGGTCAAGACCGACACGGCCGCCGAGCCACGCCACAAGGGCATGAGCCTGCTGATCGCCGAGAAGGGTGACGGCTTCATCGTGTCGAAGAAGCTGGAGAAGCTTGGCTACAAGGGCATCGACAGCAACGCGCTGACTTTCGACGGGTACCGCGTACCGGTCGATCGGCTGATCGGCGGGATCGAGGGCGTCGGCCTGAAGCAGGTGCTGGGCGGGCTCGAACTCGGCCGCATCAATGTTGCGGCGCGCGGTGTCGGCATCGCGCAGGCAGCACTCGACGAGGCGGTCGCCTATGCGCAGACGCGCAAGACGTTCGGCAAGCCGATCTGCGAGCATCAGGCGATCCAGCTGAAACTCGGCGAGATGACGACCCGCACCTACGCCGCGCGGCTGCTCACCGAAGCCGCCGCCAAGGCATATGACCGCGGCGAGCGCTGCGACATGGAAGCCGGCATGGCCAAATACTTCGCGACCGAAGCAGGGCTGGAAAATGCGATCGAGGCGATGCGGATCTTCGGCGGCTACGGCTATTCGAAGGAATATAATGTCGAGCGGCTTTACCGCGATGCACCGCTGCTGACGATCGGCGAAGGCACCAACGAACTGCAACGCATCATCATCGCCAAGCAGATCATCGCGCGGAACCCGGCATGAGCCAGACAGCGCCTAATCAACCACTCGCCGGCCTCCGCATCGTTGCGGTCGAACAATATGGCGCCGGGCCGTTCGGTACGCAGCAGCTCGCCGATCTCGGCGCCGAAGTCATCAAGATCGAGAACCATAAGGATGGCGGGGATATCGGTCGGCATGTCGGCCCGTATTTCTTCGCGCCGGGCGACAGCCATTTCTACGAATCGCTCAACCGCAACAAGCGCAGCATCGGCCTCGACCTGAAGAGCGCGGACGGGCACGCGGTGCTCGAGAAGCTCGTCGCGGAGTCGGACGTGGTCTTCAACAATCTGCGCGGCGACCTGCCGGCAAAGCTCGGGCTCGACTATGCCGCACTGTCGCGCTTCAACCCCGCGATCGCTTGCGTCCACCTCTCCGCCTATGGTCGTACCGGCAGCCGCGCGGCATGGCCAGGCTATGACTATCTCATGCAGGCCGAGGCCGGCTATCTGTCGCTCACCGGCGAGCCGGGAACGCCGCCCGCACGCTTCGGGCTGTCGATCGTCGACTTCATGACCGGCACCACCGCTGCGCTCGCGATCCTGGCCGGCGTCGTCTCGGCGCGCGGCAGCGGGATCGGCCGCGATCTCGACGTCAGCCTGTTCGACGTCGCGCTCGGCAACCTCAACTATGTCGCCGAATGGTATCTGAACGGCGGCGTCACCGTCGAACGCACGTCGCGCTCGAGCCACCCGTCGCTCACCCCCAGCCAGCTCTACACGACCAGCGACGGCTGGATCTTCGTGATGTGCAACAAGGAGAAGTTTTTCGAGGTCCTGTGCGGGCTGATCGAGCGTCCCGAATGGGCGAGCGATCCGCGCTACGCGACCTTCGCCGCCCGGCTGGAGAACCGTCCGGCATTCAACGCGGATCTCGATGCGGTGCTGTCGACCCGCACCACCGCGGACTGGATGCAGCTGTTCGAAGGACGCGTGCCGGCCGCGCCAGTGCTCGACGTTCAGCAGGCGCTCGACAATCCGTTTCTCGCGGAATCGAAGCGGATCATCGATTTCCAGCATCCCGAACACGGCCCCCTGCCCGGCATCGCTTCCTCGATCCGCGCGGGCGGCGTCGAACATCCGGACAAGGCTGCTCCCACACTCGGTGCGGATACCAGCGCCATCCTCGCGACGCTTGGCTACACCGATGACGACGTGGCAGCCTTGCGGACCCGCGGCGCGGTCCGGTGACACCCGCGCTTGCATCAAACGCCAAGGCATTGGACGGTGCGCTATTGTCCGGATCACCCGACAAAGCGACCGATGGATATTTGATGCCCCAGCTTCGTCAGCAACCGCGTTACCTGCAACTCGCCCAGACGCTGATCAACGAGATCGAGGATGGGCGCTATCCAATTGGCACGCTGCTGCCGACCGAGTTCGAGCTGTGCGACCAGTTCGGCGCAAGCCGCTTCACCGTGCGCGAGGCGATCAAGCGGCTCGTGCAATCGGGCATGGTTTCGCGACAGGCCGGGGTCGGCACGCGCGTCCTCGGGCTGTCGCGCCCGGCGGCGTATCGCCAGGTGATGGAGGGGCTGTCCGATCTCCAGCAATACACCAACGAGACCAGCCTCACGATCATCGCGCGCGAGACGATCGCGCTGGACGGCCCGCTCTCCGAACAGGTCGGCGCGACATCGGGCCAGACCTGGCTGCATCTCATGGCGCTGCGCCGCGCCGCCGGGACCAGCCCGATCTCCTTTTCGGACATCTATCTCCACCCCGCATTCCGCAGCCTGAAGCTCGACGACGATGTCGGCGATGTGCCGATCTTCAGCCGGATCGAGGAACAGTTTGGCGAGCGCGTCGCCGAGGTCCGCCAGCATATCGAAGCGGTGGCGATCCCCGCGCCGATCGCCAAATTGCTCGAAACCAAGACCGGTGCGCCGGGCCTGCGCCTGACGCGGCAATATCTCAACGCACGCGGCGAGGTCGTCGAGATGGCGATCAACACCCATCCCGCGGACCGATATTCCTATTCCCAGACCTTCCGCCGCGATCCCGTATCCGGCCTGTAGAGGACATCCCATGACCATTGCCGCCCGCAGTATCCTGTTCGTGCCTGGCGATCGTGCCGAGCGTTTCGAAAAGGCGCGCGCGAGCGGCGCGGACATCGTTGTGATCGATCTCGAAGACGCTGTCCTCCCCGACCGCAAAGTTGCCGCGCGCGATACGATTTACGATGCGCTCGCCAGTCTGACGGAACCGCGCTTCTTCGTGCGCGTCAACAGTCTGGATACCGAGTGGCATGCGGACGACGTACGTGCCCTCGCGGCATTGCCAGGCGTCGCTGGACTGATGCTACCCAAGGCCGAGCGCGCGTCGGACTTCGCGGCGATGCACGAGGCAGCAGCCGGCAAGCCGCTCCATGCACTGGTAGAAACCGTTTCGGCGGTCTTGAACCTAGCGGACCTCGTCACCGCACCCGGTCTCTCACGGCTGTCGTTCGGTACGGTGGACTTTCGGGCGGACGCCGGCATCGACGGCGACCAGGCGGAGATCGACTATATCCGTACCCAGCTCGTCCTTCACTCGCGAAGCGCCGGACTTGCAGCACCCGTTGACGGCGTTTCGACGGACCTCGCTAACGACGAGGCGCTGGCACGCGACACCGACCACGCACGTCGCTTCGGCTTCGGCGGAAAGCTTTGCGTCCATCCACGACAGGTGGGGATCGTCAACGCGGCATTCCTGCCCTCCGCCTCTGACGTGGACTGGGCCACCCGCGTGGTCACCGCTATCGACGGCGCGTTCGGAGCCGTTGCCGTCGACGGCAAACTGATCGACAAACCCGTCGTCGATCGCGCTCGTCGAGTTCTTGATACATATTCGGCATTTGATTCTTTCCGCCGGTGAGCAGACAGCGTGGATAGCCCGCCGGGTCGCAATATTTGCGGAGGATGACCCAGTTGCGGACGTTAAAGTTCAGTCGGTTGCGTCACGGAGGTGGACGATCGTTTATCATTGATCGGAGCCGGTTTTGGCGGGGTAACGCAACGGAGGATGCTTGGAAGCGTCGCCAATTCGTCGCCAAGCCATGTGCATCTGATCCCAGACCTTCCAAGGCTAAGGCATTTCGTAAGCTTCATTGCCCGTGCCGGCTAGCAGAGCTACGTCCTTTGAGGCGACATATAAGCGTCCGCATCCGCCAATCCTTGATGTCATTCAGTCAGTACAGCCGGTACTCTAACCTCATTCAAAAACGATCGATGCTCGCCCAGAAAGCGCTGGCTAATTGTCATTCTCACGACGGGCAAACAGATCACCGATGGACGCGACAAAATGCATATTCATTGCTGCGGTCGCAGCTTTCGGGTCACGATCGGCGATCGCGCGCGCTAACGCATGATGATGTGCCAGCACGGCGGCACGCTGCCGCGCGGTGGTCCGCGTTGCCCATGCTGCAGGAACGGCATGAATCATCATCGGTGCGAACGAGCGGATGATCTGCAAGAACAACATGTTGCGTCCAGCCTGCGCGATTGCTTGGTGAAACGCGATGTCGTGGCGGGTCAGCGCATCGATATCGCTACCGGCTGCTTCCATTGCCTCGGCCAGAGCGATGATCGTCTGCGCCTCTTCGTCGGTGCGGTCGATCGCGGCGAGCTCGGCAGTGCGCAGTTCCAGCGTACGGCGCACGTCCCAGATCTGTACCATCGAGATTTGCGCCGTTGCCACCGCGTGGTCGAGCGACGTTGCCATCACAGATCCGTCGATCGCGGCTACACGCGCGCGCCTGCCGTTGCCCACGTCGATAAGTCGCAACGCCGCTAGAGCGCCGAACGCCTCGCGGAGTACTGGGCGGCTGACACCCAGTTCTGTCGCAAAATGCCCTTCGGACGGCAGCGTGTCGCCGACTTTCATGTCGTTCGTGCGTATGTGCGTGCGAACCGCATGGACCGCCTGATCGACCAGCGAGCCGCCCTCGATCAGTCGCATGCTGGTCGCGCTCATGCCGCGAGCCGTGGTGCGCGCAGCGACGACGGGGTCGCGCCGAACTGCCGCGAGAAGGCCCGCGTGAAACTGGCATTGTTGAGATAGCCGCACTGGTATCCGATCGACGATACCGGCAGATCGGTCGCGATCAGCATCTGGCGTGCCGCTCCGAGCCGCCTGTCCAGCAGCGCGTCGGCAACCGTGCAGGCGAACATGTCGCGGAAGCCGCGGGTCAGCTTCGCACGGTTCAGTCCACAAGCGTGCGCGATCGAATCGAGCGTCATCTTCTCACCCCAGCGCTCGTCGATCATGCGCTTGGCCGCGACGATCCGCTGGCTGTCTCTCGCAGACAACTGCCCAGCGCCCGCGAGCGGCACAAGGTCGTCCTCGACGATCCGTTGAAACGTGATGGACAGGAGTTCGATGCATTTCGCGGACCGGTGCGTGCTGCGCCAGGGCTCGGAGAGCGCGCAATCGCGGATCGCGACGACGATCAGCCGCAATTCGCTCGGCAGATGACACGCGATGTTCGCGTCAGGCGCGTAATCGAAGACCCGCAGGCAGGCACCGCGTTCGACCGCGAGAATGAGGACCGCCCGCTCCTCCGAAGGAACCGCACCGGTCGTGACGGTGACCTGCGCCGGCGTGTGCTCGCCCAGCGTGAAGCAGAGGACCACGGCATCGGCAGGAAACGTCGTCGGGTCGACCATACCCTCCCCGATGAATGCCGCCATCTCGGGCGACACCGTGACGCGTTCCTTCTGCATGCTTCCCTCGCCCACCACCGCTCTCCTTCTCCCGTTTGCCGCGCTTGGGTCGATCATGCAGCTATCAGATAGCTCCTGCAAGAGCTATCTTACAGGTCAAGCCGTTGCTGATACCGGCGCGCGACGCATTGCAATCGTAAATGCGACGACGGAGATCGCGCTGGTCACGACGCCGACGATCGCGAGACCTTGCGCGAGATGCGCTTCGCCGCCCAGCATGCCGCTTGCAGCCGCGACCAGCGTGGGTGCGAGGCCGTAGCCGATCAGCCCAGCGATCGCGATGAGCGCGCCGATGCACAACCCGCGCAGTTCGTTGGGAATCAGCACGGTCAACGCCACCGAAGTCACAACGCCCGTCACCGCACCGCACGTTACCAACAGACCCACGGCGACCCCGAACAGCGGGACCGAGGGCATGATCGGGAACAACGCCGCGGGTACGCCGAGCGCGGCGGCAAGGATCGCACCGATCAGCAGGCCACCGCGGCGGACGCTCTTTTGCCCGCGATCGGCGGACAGACCACCGACGATCGCACCGACCACGCCGGCACCGAACAGCAGCGCGCCCATCCAGCCGGCGAACTGGTCGGGTTGGAGGTGGAACGTTCGCGACAGGACCGGCGAAACCCAGATCCCGGCCGCGGCATCGGCCATCACGACGCTGATCTGGCCGACGAACAACGGGATCAGGAACACGCGGCGCGCCCAGAGTTCGCCGGCCACGACCTTGAACGGCGCATGCGTGCCGGCCGCAACCTCCTGCCGCACCGGTTCGCGCAACAGGAACAGTGGCAGGATGGCGAGCACGCTGACGACCGCCAGGCACAGATGCACACTTCGCCACGGCATCATGCCTGCGAACCAGGCTGGCGCGCGGCCATGTGCGAACAGCCCGAACAGTGCGCCCGACAGTGCCAAGGCGAGCGCGACGCCGAGCGACTTGCCGAGGTTGACGATCAGCATCGCCCTGCCCCGCTGCGTCGGAACGCAGAAATCGGCGCACAGCGAGAGCGCCGCGGTCAGCGCGCCGGTCGTGCCGATCCCGGTCAGCATGCGTGCGACGAACAGCAACGGAACGCTATGCGCGAGCCCGGTCAGCACCGTGCCCAGCGTCCACACGAACGCGAGTGCGATCACCATTCGCACGCGGTTGTAGCGATCGACCATGATGCCGATCGGGATCGAGAACACCGCCAGCGGCAGCGCCGCCGACAGCCCCTGGATAAGGCTCAGCGTATAGTCGCTGAGGTGAAGTTCGGCTTTCGCGCCTTCCTGCACCGTGCCGAATGCGCCCATCATCGTGAAGCCGACCGCCATGGCCAGCGCGAGCGCGAGCAGCGGCAACAGCGTCTTGGCAAACGGCGGTGCGGCCGCCTCGATCGGTCGGGCGAAATCTGTCATTCTGGATCCTTATGCAAGCGCACGGCGCAGAGCCTCGTGGCTGTCGCGGCGTGCCTGTTGCGAGACCGGACCGTCGGCGAAGATGTCGAAGGCGTGATAGCCGCCGGGATAGACGTGAAGCTCGACCGGCACTCCGGAGCGGATCAGCCGCGTCGCATAGTCGATGTCCTCTTCGACGAAGAGATCGAGCGCACCGGTCGCGATATAGGCGGGCGGCAGGTTGCCCAGATCCGTCGCCCGCGCTGGTGCGGCATAAGGTGACACGGCGTCGCCACCGGGCGCGTGGCCGAGCAACGCGGTCCAGCCAAAACGATTGCTCTGCGCAGTCCAGACGAACTCGCCGGCATAGGGATGCGGCGGTGCGGTACAGCTACGGTCGTCGAGCATCGGGTAGATCAGGTGCTGGAATGCAAGCGCATGTTCGCCCCGGTCGCGCACCATCAAGGCCAGTGCCGCGGCATACCCGCCGCCCGCACTCTGCCCCATCACGCCGAGCCGCGCCGGATCGATCCCGAGCCGGTCGGCATGGGCGATCGTCCATACCAGTCCTGCGTAGCAATCCTCGATCGGGCCGGGAAAGTTCGTCTCCGGCGCCAGCCGGTATTCGACCGACACCACGACGCATTGCAGATCGGCGACAAGCGGACGAAGCAGCGGATCATAGTCGGACACCTTGCCCATCACATAGCCGCCGCCATGGATGTGATAGATGCACGGCAGGGCGCCGGTGACGCCCGCCGGGCGGAAGACGTGCAGGTCGATATCGGGCGCCCCGGCAGGCCCTGGAACCGTATGGATCTCCAGCGTCGCCAGGGTTTCGTCGGCAGGCGGCAGCATCGACGGTCGGTCGCGCATCGCCGGCAGGATGTCGGCGGTGAGCGAGATCTGCGGCATCATCTCGAGCAGCGGGCGCAGCGTCGGATCCACCAGGTGCAGGCTGTCCATCATTCTCTCCACGATCCTTGTTGTGACGCGCGTCCGATACCGGAACGGCGTTTAGAACGCGAAGATCTTGCCCGGATTGAACAGATTGTCGGGGTCCAGCGCGTGCTTCAGCGTCCGCATCAGTTCGACCGCGTCGCCCAGTTCAGCGACCAGCCAGTCCTGCTTGCCGATGCCGATGCCGTGTTCGCCGGTGCAGGTGCCGTCCATCGCAAGCGCGCGCTCGACCATCCGCGCGTTGATTGCCGAGACCTCGGCCAGTTCCGCCTCGGACTCCGGATCGATCGAGAAGACGACATGGAAATTCCCATCGCCGACATGCCCGAGAATGGTCGCGGGGACCGACGACGCCTGGAGGTCGGCCTTGGTCTCGCCGATGCACTGCGCCAGGCGGCTGATCGGCACGCACACGTCGGTCGCCCAGCCGACTGCGCCCGGACGCAGGTTGACCGCCGCGTAATATGCCTCGTGCCGGGCCTTCCACAGCTTGGAGCGTTCCTCGGGCAGATTCGACCAGCGGAAGTCGCCGCCGCCATTCGCCGCCGCGAGCTCGCGCACGGTCTCCGCCTGTTCGTCGACATAGCTTGGTGAGCCGTGGAATTCGAAGAACAGCGTGGTCAGTTCGGGGTAATCTAGCTTCGACCAGGCGTTGACCGCCTTCATCTGCATGTCGTCCAGAATTTCGACGCGAGCGAGCGGCACGCCGATCTGGATCGCCTGAACCACCGTATCGACCGCGCCGTTCAGCGTCTCGAAGCTGCACACCGCGGACGAGATCGCCTCGGGAATGCCGTGCAGCCGCAGCGTCACCTCGGTGATGATGCCGAGCGTGCCTTCGGAGCCTACGAACAGCCGGGTCAGATCATAGCCCGCCGCCGACTTCCGCGCGCGACGGCTCGTACGGATCTCGCGGCCATCGGGCGTCACCACGCGCAGGCTCAGCACGGCCTCGCGCATCGTGCCATAGCGCACCGCATTGGTGCCGCTCGCGCGCGTCGCAGCCATTCCGCCGATCGTTGCATTCGCACCGGGATCGATCGGGAAGAACAGCCCCAGGTCGCGGATATGCTCGTTGAGCTGCTCACGACGGACGCCGGCCTGTACCGTACAATCAAAGTCCTCGGCGTTGATCGACACGATCTGGGTCATCTCGGACAGGTCGACCGAAACGCCACCATGCACCGCCAGCGTGTTGCCCTCGATCGAGGTCCCCGCACCGAACGGGACGATCGGCACCTTGGCCGCGGCGCACAGCCTGACGAGATCCACCACTTCCTCGGTCGACCGCGCGAAGACGACCGCGTCGGGCAGCATCGGGGCGAAATGCGCCTCGCTGCTGCCGTGGTGGAGCCGCATCGCGTCGCTCATGTGCAGCGCAGTGCCGAAACGCTGCTGGAGCGCTGTGACGAACGCCGGATCGAGCGGCGCCCTTTCGATCTGTTCGACGTGCATGGTCATCCTAGAACCGGAAGCTCGCGCGCACGCCGTATCGGCGGCGGTCGCCCTGGATGGCGAGGTTCGACGCCAGCGGCGCAAGCCCGGCCCGCACCAACGCCGATTTGTCGATATAGCTTTCGATGAATTTGGTATTGAACAGGTTGGTGCCGAACGCGGTTACCGTCAGGCCACTGGAGAAGCGGAAGCCGAGCGAGGCGTTGGTGATAGCATAGGCCGATAGTCTTGGCGCGACATCGGGGTCGAGCGACGACCCGATCCGGCTGCCCTTCCCGAAGATCCCCGCGTCCAGCAACACCGCGTTATCGCCGACCGGGACGGTGTAGGTGGTGTTGAAGTTGAAGTTGTAGTCGGGCGTGAAGATCACACGGTCGCTCGATACATGGACGCCGGTGGTCGCGAAATACTGGCTGTCGTCGGTGATGCGGGCATGGAGATAGGAGGCGCCAGCGTCGATCCGCCAATGATCGGTAAGGCGGAGGTGCGCTTCCAGTTCGGCGCCGTAACTCTTGACGGTGCCGGTGTTCAGGTTGATCGCGACGAAGCCGCCCGTGGCACTCGGCGCCAGCGAGTTCTGACCGATGAAGTCCTTGTAGTCGTTGTAGAATATGTCCGCGTTGATCGTCAGGCGGCGGTCGAATGCATCGAACTTCGTGCCCAGCTCATAGGTCCAGACATTATCGCCCTTGTACGTCGCGTCCTGCGGGCGCGTACCCGGACCGTTCTGGCCACCGCCGCGGATTCCCTTGGCCACCGAGGCATAACTCATCACCGCCGGCGTCCAATGCTGGGTCAGCGTGACGCGGGGTTGGAACTGGTCCTTCTTATAGACCGGCGCGGTATAGGGCGTCACGCCGTTGACTTGGCTCGCGACCAGCTTCTGATGATCGTAGCGGCCACCGACCGCTAGATCGAGCGTGCCCACTTTCAGGAAAGCGGTCGCGAAGATCGCGCGCGTGTCGTTGCGGACATAGGTCGACGAGGGCGTGGTCGAGGCGGGCAGCGGAAAGGCCGGGCCCAGCAGCGCGCGGAAATCGATCGTCGTCAGCTGATCACTCACCTGCGTGTAACGGTTGCCATACAGCCCGATGAGCGTCGAAAACGCATCGCTCCACTGCGTATCGAAGCGCAATTCGGCCGTCTTGGTCTTCAAGGTCGAACCACCGCGGGTACGGAGCAGGTCGACCGCACCGAAATCGCCGTCATTGACCCCGAAGAGGTTCTTCTGGTTGTACGCCCCGATTGCGGTGATCTTGGTCTTGAGCGATGCGACGTCGAACTCGCCTTTCACGTTCGCGCCGTAATAATCGATCACCGCCCGGTTCAGCACGTTGGTTGCGCCATCGAGCCGGTAATCGGTCGGCCCGGCGACATGGATGTACGACGTGCTACCGCCTGCGGCCCGGTCGTAATTGCCGTTGACGGTGAACACCGCCCAGTCGGCGGGCGTGAAGCGGAGCGTGCCACCGACGCTCTGCTGCTTCAGCGGGTTCATGTCGCCGATCGTCAGCGTGTTGCGCATGAAGCCGTCCTGCTCGTGATAGGACGCGCCGATCCGGAACTGGAGCAGGTCGCGGACGATCGGCCCGCTGACCGACCCCGAGACCGAGGCGTAGTTGTCCGTACCGGCGATCGCGGCGTCGAACCGCCCCTCCCACTCATTACCCGGCTGGCGTGTGATGACGTTGATCGCGCCGCCCAGCGTGTTGTTGCCGAACAGCGTCCCCTGCGGCCCGCGCAAAACCTCGATCCGCGCGACGTCGACGATCGGAGAGTTCAGGTATGATGTGTTCGGCTGATAGACGCCGTCAATGAAAATGCCGACGCCGGGCTGCACCGTGTCGATCAGCGTCGTACCGATACCGCGGATCGACACGAATGCGCGGCCGACGCTGTCGGAATTGATGTTGAGGCCCGGCGTGTAGGACGCGATGTCCTTCACCGTATTGACCTGCAATTCCTTCAGTCGGTCGCCGGAGATCGCCGTCACCGCGATCGGCACATCCTTCAACGATTCCTGGCGCTGACGTGCGGTGACGATGATGTCGTCGGAGCGTGCGGGAGGTGTCGCCTTTGCCTGATCGGCGGCGTCTTGCGCGGATACCGGCGTGGTGACGAGCGCGGCGACGGCGCATCCTCCGGCGAGCAATGTCTTGAAGCGCATTGGATCCTCATCCCCTCAGAGCGCCGATCCATCGCCGGCTACTTCTAGGCTCCAAGCTATCTGATAGCTGACCTGTCTGAAAGGTTATCGACTGTGCCGCCCGGCTCGCGGGCTTCGCCGATCGGTACGCTACCAGCAGCTATAGCCGCCATCGGCGAGCACGATGCTGCCGGTCATCAGACTGGCCGCGTCCGAGGCAAGGAAGGCGACGATCGCCGCGACTTCTTCAGGTTCCCCCAAGCGCCCCTGCGGCGTACCGTCGATCTAACGCTTGTACATCTCCCCCTCGCGGTCCGCGAAGCTGTTGAGGACGGTGTTGATATAGGTCGGCGCGACGGCGTTCACGCGCACACCTCGCGGCGCCCATTCGGCCGCGAGGCTCTTGGTGAGCTGATGCACCGCGGCTTTGGATGCGTTGTAATAGCTTTGCGGTTGCGGCCGGTTGACGATGAAGCCGCTCATCGAACCGACATTAACGATCGCGCCCTTCCCTGCCGCCAGCATGTGCCGTCCGAAGGCGCGTGCGCACCAAAAGGTGCCGTTGAGATTGACGTCGAGCACATTCAGCCAATGCTCGTCGGCGACGTCCTCCGCGGCGGTTTCGCTCCGCGCGATGCCGGCATTGTTGACGAGAATGTCGATCGCCCCGAGCCGATCGGCCAGGGCGGTGACCTGTGCAGCGTTCGTCACGTCCATCACATCGCCGTCGACCGCGTAGCCCTTGTCCGCAAGCGCAGCCCGCCCCGCCGCGATCGCCACCGCGTCGCGGTCGGCTAACGTCACGTGTGCGCCCATTTCGGCTAACGCCTCGGCACAGGCGAGACCGATTCCCGCCGCGCCACCCGTCACGACAGCACGGCGGCCGGTCAGCTTTAGTCGTTCGAGATACATGACCCGTCCTTTACGGCAGATAGGGTGCGGCGGGCATGACGGGCTCATGCCGCGCCTCCTGCCGAACCAGGGAATAGACCTGCCGAGTCTTGGTATCGAATTCGGCCCAAGGCAGGCTGCCATCCGTTGCGAACCGGATCCACAGCGCGTGAATCCGGTTGGCGAGGTCTTGCGGTGGGTTGGGTCCGCACAAGCCCTGCTCGCCGGTTGCGGTCGCCAGCGTGTCAAACACGAACGGCAACTCCATCCCGTGCGACGCACCGAGTTGGCCGCCGAACATCGGCGAACGCCAGTCGAACTCGTACATGTGCGTGCGCCCTTGGTGCGCCTCAGCAAACCTGCGTGCGGGCCAGCGAAAGACGAGGTCGTTCATCGCGTCGGTCAGCGCTTGGCCGGACTTCCTGCCCTTCGCCCCGATACCATATGCCTTCAATACCTTGCGGGCATGCGGTTGCGACTTGTGGAGGACATAGGTGGCCAGCAACCGCCCGATCTTGTCCCGCACGCCGGTCGGGACGAGGTACAGGTTCATCTCTTCCGCGTTGGTGCCGATCAGCAGGTCGACTTGCGCGCCCGCACCGTTCGCTAGCGCATCGAGCGGACGCTGCGGCAGCACGTCGTCGCCGTGGACGGGCACGAAGCGGCTGATTCCGAACACCGGTTCGTGCCCGCCCTCGTCGCGCAGATCGATCCGTGCGGTCGGCGCGGATACCGCCTCTACCGCGTCGATCAGCGCATCGTACGGTACGCTGCCAAAACCACTGACGTCGGGAGTGATTTTCAGGATCTTCGCCAGCTTCTTCACCAGACGCTGCATCACCGGCACCGAGCGCGTCATCCCGCCATGGCCGCTCTGAACGATCGCGCGCCGGAACAACCCCCTTGAGAGCGGGGATGCCATCAGGTCGGCGATCGCCATCGCGCCGGCGGATTCGCCGAACACCGTGACGTTGCCCGGATCGCCGCCGAACTGGGTTATGCCGTCCTGTACCCACGTCAACGCCGCGATCATGTCGCGCAGGCCAAGGTTCGTCGGCACGCCCGGGATCGGCAGGAAGCCGTCCACCCCCATCCGATAGTTGATCGCGACGCAGATCACGCCGTCGCGCGCGAAGGTGCCGCCGTCCTGCACGGGCGCATCCTTGCTACCGATCACGAAGCCGCCGCCGTGGATGAACACCATCACCGGCAAACCGGTCCGGTCGTCATCGGGGCGCCAGATATTCGCCGTCAGATATTCATCGCCCGACACCCAGCCTTTGCCGATCAGCGGTACGATATCGAGGCCGGGAAATGCCCTGGTCCGCTGCGGCGCGTTGGGTCCGGCCACCGTCGCGTCGCGCACCCCGGACCACGGCGTGACCGGTTGTGGCGGCGCGAACCGGTTCGCACCCACCGGCGCCGCGGCGTAAGGCACGCCGAGGAACCGCAGAACACCGCCCGCAGCGTTTCCCTGCACGATACCGTCGGCGGTCGAGACCATAGGTTCGCTCACGATATTCTCTCCTTCGGATCCGCAGCAGCGGTCGGAGGCAAAGGTAGCAGCCGCGGGACGCCCGTCTCGAACTCAGGCTATGCCAATCGTTGTTTTGATCGTGCCGTACGGCGGGCCAGCAGCCGCCCGCATTACCAGGCCCCCGTTCCGGTCGCGCCCTGCCGGTATTCGGCGATGCGCCGTCGGGTCGCCGAGGACGTAGTCTCAGGAAGGTCGTCCACCGGGAACCAGTCAGCCTGTTCGATCTCTTGCAGATCAGCACGACCCAGGGTTCCGCTTGCTGCCGTTCGCACGATAAAGATCACGATATGGTCGTCCTTGCTCTCTCGGCGACTGTGATAGACGCCCAGCACCCGCTCGATCACCGGGTCGGCAATCGCCACTTCCTCGGCAAGCTCCCGCACAAGCGCGGCGGCGATACTTTCGCCCTTTTTCACGCCGCCGCCCGGAAGATACCATTGATCGACATAGGTATGCCGCACCAACGCGACCCTCTCGTCCAGATCCAGCAACACAGCGCGGACACCGATCGTGCGCGGCCGGCTGATCCGCCAGACCAGCCTTGCTACCCTGCCGACCATCCGATGATATATCCCCACGCGCTCGTTTCCCTGCCTGTAGTCGACGCTTCGCGGTGATACCCTAGAACAGGGCCGTACGCTCCAAATGCCTTCGGTGCGCATAGTCATGCAGCGGTCTTGCACAGTAATTGGTTTCGTCGCCTGCCCCGAATGCGCGCAGACTGCGACAGCTCTCCTGATATCCGGATCACGGGGACGACGCGTCGGGAATACGTCTGCTCGCCGTGCTTGCCATCCCGGACATCGGGGAGGGGTCAAGACGTGGGAGAGTGATGGTGAATCAGGGTGCGCAACTGTTTGCGATCAAGACGCGGGCACGGCCATGAGGCAGCTTCACCGGGCGAACAATGTTGCTGACCTGCGCCTCATGGCACGCAAACGGCTGCCACGACCGATCTTCGACTATATCGACGGTGGCGCCGACGACGAAGTGTCGCTGCGCCGAAACGTCACCGCATTTTCAAACTACGAGCTGGTGCCGGACATACTGAACGACGTCTCTGCAGTCCGGACCGGCACGACGCTGTTCGGACAACCATCGCGCTGGCCACTGATGCTGGCGCCGACGGGGCTCACCCGGATGTTCCACGGCCATGCCGAACTGGCCGTCGCTAGGGCTGCTGCGCGTCACGGCATAGTGTACAGTCTGTCGACGATGGGAACGACGCGGCTGGAAGACCTTGCCCAGGCATTTGCCGGACCGAAGGTTTTCCAGATCTATATCTTCAAGGACCGCGGTCTGACCGCAGAGTTCGTCGCGCGTTGCCGGGATGCAGGCTTTCACGGGCTGGCGCTGACCGTCGACACGCCGGTCGCCGGCAACCGCGAGCGAGACAGACGTAGCGGACTGTCCCTGCCGCCCAAGCTGACGCTGAAGTCGTTACTGAGTTTCGCGCGGCATCCGTCATGGTCGCTGCCCGCGCTGACAGGGTCCAAGTTCGATCTTGCGAACGTGAGCCACAGGATCGACGCGCTCGCGTCGGGGCCGATGAGCCTGTTCGATTATATCGGCGGCCAGTTCGATCGGTCGGTCGGTTGGCGCGACGTCGAATGGCTCGCACGCGAGTGGAACGGGCCGCTCGCGATCAAGGGCGTGATGACACTCGAGGACGCGCGACGTTCGATCGCGTCGGGCGCGACCGGCGTGATGGTATCGAACCACGGCGGACGCCAGCTCGATGGAGCGCCCGCCCCGATCGACCAGATCGCAGCGGTACGCGACGCGGTTGGCGGTGGGCCGGACGTCATCTGCGACGGCGGCATCCGACGCGGCTCGGACGTGGCGAAGGCGTTGGCGCTCGGGGCAACCGCCTGTTCGATCGGGCGCCCCTATCTGTACGGCCTCGCAGCCGGCGGAGAAGCAGGCGTCGATCGCGCTCTGACGTTGTTGACAGAAGAGTTCGAGCGCACGTTGACGCTCGCCGGTGTGAGCGATGCAGCAGCCCTGTCACGTGGCCATGTTCGGACTCGGGAGAACCGGCGTGATATGGCGTAGCTCTCGGCTTGAATGAGAGCGCCATGTTCGCTTGCGCTACTGCGCAGGCTTAACGATGCGTGTGTATCCGACGCCTGCCGCCTTGGCCGGATCTGATCTGTTTCTGCATAACTATACTCAAGAAACCAGCCTAACGCCTTGATCTAACCAACCAAAATTCGGGCTCTTGCTCCAATTTGCTCCAAAATCAGATTCGCCTCCAAGACCGGCCGTTCCGACGGCTTTCAGCGTCTCGCAACTCCGGACGCTCGTTCATATCCGTCACACGACTACGCGATAATCTCGGCTTTAGGTCTTTCCTGCCGTTCCTCCTCGGCTGGCGGGAGCATTGACAAGGTGAATGTCGATCGATCCTAGGTGCCGATAGACGATTCGGGGGACCATCCATGAAGACGATTTTTGCGACCTGCACCGCCACGCTGGCGTTGCTCGCCGGCCCCGCGATTGCACAGACCAAGGCGCCAGCGGCGACCCGGTACGAGATCGCTTTCCCCAACGCGGTCCATCATGAGGCACAGGTGACCGTCACCTGGCGCGACCTCGGACCGGCCCCCTTGCGCGTCCAGATGTCGCGCTCCTCGCCCGGCCGCTACGCGATCCACGAATTCGCCAAGAACGTCTATTCGCTCGCCGCCAAGGATGGCCGCGGTCGCGCGCTTGCGATGACGCGGACCGACCCCTATGGCTGGACGATTCCCGGGCACGACGGGACGGTAAGCGTCACCTACACGCTGTTCGGCGATCACGGAGACGGCACATATGCGCAGATCGACGCAACCCACGCGCATCTCAATATGCCCGCGACCTTTTTGTGGGCGGTCGGGCAGGACGCGCGCCCGATCAGCGTCCGGTTCGTGCCCTTCGACGCCAAGTGGAAGGTCGCGACCCAGCTCCAGCCGACGGGCGACCCCTACACGTTTGCCGCGCCCAACTTCCAATATTTCATGGACAGCCCAACCGAGCTGTCCAATTTCGATTTGCGCGAATGGCAGGTCGGAGAGGGATCGACGCGCGCCACGATCCGGCTCGCGGTCCATCACGACGGCTCGCCCGCCGACCTCGATCGCTTCGCCGCGACCGCCAAAAAGGTCGTCGCGCAGCACATAGCGATGTGGGGCGAACACCCCGCCTACGACTTCGGCACCTACACCTTCATCGCCGACTATGTGCCGCAGATCAGCGGCGACGGCATGGAGCATCGCAACTCGACGATCATATCGCAGCCGCGTTCGTTCACCGCGGCGAATTTTGCGCAGATCGACACACTCAGCCACGAATTCTTCCACAGCTGGAACGTCGAGCGCATCCGCCCTGCCGAGCTCGAACCGTTCGACTTCACCCGCGCCAACCCGACCCCGTCGCTCTGGCTTGCGGAAGGGTTCACCCAATATTACGGGCCGCTGATAATCCGCCGAGCGGGCGAATCCGCGGTCGACGCGTACCTGCGCGGGGTCGGCTCTACCGTCAACGCGCTAACCACTGGCACCGCCCGCCGTTACGGCGGTCCGCAGGAAATGAGCCTGCGGGCGCCGTTCGTCGATGCGGCAAAGTCGATCGACGCGACGAACCCCAACATCTTCGTGTCTTATTACACCTATGGCGCCGGCCTCGCGCTCGCCCTCGACCTGACATTGCGCCAGCGTTACCCGGGCATCACGCTCGACACGTTTATGCGCCACCTGTGGCAGACCTTCGGCAAGCCCGAGCGCCCCTATACCCGCGCCGACCTGTCGCGCGCGCTGGGCGAGGTTACCAAGGATCCCGCCTTCGCGGACGCCTTCTTCAGGACCTCGGTCGATGCCGAGGCGCTCCCCGACTATGCCCCCCTGCTCGACCAGGCGGGTCTGAAGCTCCGTCCCGCCAACCCGACCGCCGCGTGGCTCGGCAACGTCCGCCTCAAGACTACCGGCAACGACGTTCGCATCGACGGCGCGCCCGCCCCCGATACTCCGCTCTACCGCGCCGGCCTCGACAACGGCGACCAGATCGTCAGCCTAGGCGGGACGGTGATCACCAGCGATGCTGACGCGGCAGCGGCGCTTGGCCGTTACAAACCCGGCCAGACCGCCGACATCACCTACCGCCAACGCGGCCTCGACCGCCGCGCCACGCTGACGTTCCTCGCCGACCCCACCGTTGAGGTGGTCCGCTACGAAACCGCAGGGGTTAAACCAACCGCCCAACAACTCGCGTTTCGCGCCGCGTGGCTCGGGCCGGATGTGGTGGCCAACTAGGCAGGGTCGACACTCAGCGTTTCAAATGCGCTGAAGGCTGGCCCTTGGATGTCCAAGGGATCGGCAGCGCATGACGACGGAGGAGAAAACTGTTGGGCTACTTAGAGGCCACGACGACCCGTTGCGGACGTTCGCGGGCTCGTTTCGGCTTCTCAACTTCGGCCGCTCGTTCATATCGCAAAAGCCCGATCCGAGCGGCTTGGTTGGGGACATTCCCGCCGATTGCAGTGATAACCCGAACGACAGCTCTATGCAGAAGCCGACGTTCAGGCGCAGTCTTCGTTGGAAACGATGCCGCTGATCAAATCATCAAGGCGGTTCAGCCGCGCGTTCCATTCCTGACGGTGATAGTCGATCCAATCCTGCAACGGCGCGAGCCCGGCAGGATCGAATTGACAGGTGCGCACCCGTCCAAGCTTGGTCGAGCGGGCGAGCTTGGCTTCCTCAAGCACGGCAAGGTGCTGGCCTATTGCCGTCTTGCTGATCGCCAGTACCGCAGCGAGTTCCGAAACGCTCGCGGGCCGCTCCGCAAGATGACTCACCATGCGACGGCGATTGGCGTCACCGAGCGCATGAAACAGAAGGTCGACCCTCGACGAGCGGACAGACTCTACGGCAGGCTGCATCATGCGGGCTGCAGTTCCGAAGCCATCGTGTCGAGCAGGAAGTCCCACCCCATCCGGCGCATTGCCGGGCCGTCGGCGCCTTCGAAATAGACCGCCTGGTGCGTCAGCAAGACCTCGCTCTTGTCGTCGAGCGGCGAAATTTCCACGGTGACCACGGCAGCAGACACGCGGGCCTGATCGACGTCGAGCGTTTGGAAGAACACGATCCGCGCGTTATCGACGATCTCAGCATAGGTTGAGGTCCAGCACAGCTCCCTTCCCGCGATCGGAGTGCCTGGCAGCATCCTGGCGGTGAGCTTCTCCTCACCGCCCGGACGAAAGTCGAAGCTATAGGAGAGCGGCTCGTGTCCGGGACTGGCGGCGTACCACCTGCTCTTGCGGTCCTGAAAAGCGAAGGCGCCAAAAATCGCGGGCGGAGCGGCATCGCAGGTTTTGCGGATTTCGAAGGTATCGTGTGTGATGGTCATCGACTTGCTCCTCAGTGAAGCTTTGACTTCACTAAATTTCAGGAGCTCTTTGGTCAAGTCTGTACTTCACTATTGCGCCCGCGACTGTTGGATCGGCGATGGCCACGGGAGGACCGAGGCGTCACCGGCACCGATGGTTGTCACGCACCGTTCAGGCGGGCAGGCCTTTTTCGCGATCACGATCGCTGTCGATGCGCGATTATAGCGGTCGAGCCACCCAGCGGCGCGCGATCAACTCAGGTCGTGGAGGTCCTTGCCCAACGGGGCTGTAATGCTCAGGTCCGAGAAATGCACTTCCAGTCCGGCACGTTCCGGCGTGCAGGCCATCGGTCCAACCTGATAGGCGGGGGCGATCGGAAAGGGTGCCAGTCTGACCAAAGGCCACGTCTTGCCGTCCGCTGAGACCTGTAACCGCAGGACGCCCTTGGCGACCGTCGCGCGCATCCAGAAATCCTGCGCGTCATGCTCATAGGGGCCGGTCGCCCAGTCGGACTTGCCATCGGTCAGCACGCTGCTCATCATGGCGCGCCCGTCGGACAATTCAATCCCCGCCTTGACCCAGCGCCGTTCGTCGACCCGCACCATGATGCCGGCCTGATCGTAGAGTTTCTGATACTGGCCGCGAATGCGCAGTTGGGCGGTGAACGCGGCAGGCGCGGTGAAGCCGAGGAAATGACCGCTGTCACGGGTGAAGCCGTAATGCGTCTCGCGCCAGAAATCGCTGCCCTTGTCGGTGACGAGCGTCAGGTCTCCGCCGGGTGCGGCCTTCCAGGCCTTGGGCGCATTCAGCCAGCGACCGTCACGGCGCCCAAGCGCCGAGATTGCCGAGCCCTGCGCGGTCGCGACGCCGGCATTTCCCGCGATCGCAAGCGCTGCGGCACCACCGATTACCGCTCGCCTGCTCACCCGATCCTCCGTCATAGCCGCTGCCTTCCAATCACCCTCAATATTATGTACATATGTACACATGCCGAGATCGAGGTAAAGAGGCGATGACCCAAGAGTCCCGGCGCAACGATCCGACACGGCGGCAGCGCATCGTCGATGCGACGCTAGGAGTCATTGCCGATCTTGGAACCGCGGCAACGACTCATCGCCGCATCGCCGAGGCGGCGCAGGTGCCGCTCGGCTCGGTCACCTATTATTTTGCGACGCTGGAGGACCTGCTCGCGGCCGCCTTCCTGCAACTGGCGGCGGAATCCTCTGCGGCGTTCCGCGCGCGCCTGGAGTCCGCGACGGACCGCGCAGAGGCGTGTACGGCAGTCATCGACATCATCGCGAACCAGGTCTGGGCGGAACCGCGCACGTTGTTGTTGAGCTACGAACTCTACGCCTTCGCGGCCCGGCACCCACCGGTCAGCGCGGTCATGCAACATTGGATGGACAGCAGCCGAGGCGCCCTGGGCCGCTTCTTCGACCCGCTAACGGCGCGCGCGCTTGACGCGCTGATCGAGGGTATCGGCATCCACAATTCGATCGACCGCGCCCCCCTAGAGCGCGATGCGATCAGGACCATCGTCGAGCGGATTGCCGGGTGTTAGCCGGTCCGATCCATCAGGGCACCCCAGCGCAAATGGCGCGACGGTCAGGGTCAAGCCGATGCATGAGGTATCACTGCCGCATGACCGCATTCGGTGCCCCTTTCACGCGCGCGCCGCTCCGGGCTAATGCGCGGTGCGCAGGAGATTATTCATGAAAACAGCACCGGTCGCCCTTCTCTACCAAGCGCTTCCACCACCGCTGATCGACGGACTGCGAAAGGACGCGAAGCCGGGCGGATATTCAGATGGCGGCGCCGACATTGCTTTCGCCTTGCGGACGGCTGGGGTGGATGTTGTCACACCCGCCTCCGCGCCAGACCCTTCAAAGGCACTCGACTGGGTATTCCCGGACACGGCCGAGGGCATCCGTAGCGCAGGCGCGGCCGGCGCATCGGTCCTGTGGGCGAACACGGTCTTGTTCGAAGGACATCCGCTCGAGACGGCGATGGTCGACTTCGACATCGTCGGGCAGCTTCCTGCGGCGATGCAGGCGTTCGACGACAAGTTCGAGACCAACCACCTTCTTGCCAAGGCTGGCCTGCCGGTAGCACGATCGTTTCTGCTGTCCGGCACGGCGAAGGAGAATGTCTGCGCACTGGCCGATGTCGAGGACGCGTGCACTACCCGCGGCATGTCCTTTCCGATGATCGTCAAGCCGGTGCGCGGCCGTGGTAGTCAGGGCGTAACCCTGGTGGAGAGCCTCGGTGCCCTGCGCGATGCCGCGACTGCGTTGATCGCAGCCGCCACCTTCGGCGACATGCTGATGGTGGAAGAATTTCTCGATGGTGACGAGATGACCGTCACCCTCATGCCGCCCGCGTCCCCGCGCCCGGATGGTTCGCGCGCACCGACGCACTGGGCCCTGCCGCCCGTGTACCGCTTCGATCAGCGCGGCGGAGTAGCCCCTTATAATGGCGACGTTCCGGTCACCGCCAACAGCATCGCAATCAGCCCCGGGCGGCTGCGCGATCCCGCGATCGTGGCGATGATCGACAGTTGCGTCTCGGCAGCCGCGCTGGTCGACGCGCGGCAATCGATCCGGATCGATTGCCGCGCCGATCGTCATGGTCTGTTCAAATTGTTCGACCTCAACATGAAGCCCAACATGACGGGGCCGGGCCGCCCGGGCCGCGAAGATCAGGATTGCCTCTCGGCGATCGCCGCCCGTGCCGACGGTTGGAGCTACGTCGATCTCTTGCAGGCGATGCTTGCTGCCAAATGGAGGTTCGAGCCGCCAGGGGAGCTTAGCTGAGAACATCAGCTACGGGGCGGAAGTACCGGCCCATGCTTCCGGCCAGACCCACAAGCGGTCGTCCAAAGCGTTCGTTCCACCTCCCGACTTCCGACATTCGTTCATCTCGATCCGACGTGATCGGATCGCTCAATCGTCGAACCAGCCCGTATCGCCCCCGATCGGCATGCCCGGCGGAATGGTCGGCACCGCGCGCCGCTTGTCGAGTTCGCGCGTCAGTCGGTCCTCGTCGGTCAGGAGCAGCGCGACGTGGCGGCTCCAGGCGCCATCCTCGTCGCTGCCGGCCTTGGCCAGTCGCGTCGCGATCCCGCGCAGCCGATCGCCAAGCAGCGCCGCGACGTCGGGCGACGTCGCATCGTCGCGCGCCGTGGCGGCCAGCGTCATGATCGTGCGATAGGCGATCCGGCGGCCGACCGCGTCGCGCCGTGCCGCGACCGTGGCGGCGATCAGCCGGTCGAGCAGCGCGTCGACGCCGGGCATTCCCGGGTCGCGACGATGCTGTTCGTACACCCGCGCCAGCCGCGCCGGCGCCAGCAGCGAGTCCAGCGTCACCTGCGCGGCGACATCGGCCGCGACCAGCGGGTCGAACGCGGCGGCGCCGGCATTGCGGAACACCTCCTGATCGAACTGCACGTCGCTGCGGCCGTTCATCGGCGACGACAGCGGCATCACCAGCGTCGCGGGCACGGTCAGCACATCCGGCGAAAGCGTCGCCAGCAAGGCGGCGATCGCCGCGTCCTGCGTGGCGGCGGCAACCGGCGCGGCGGCCGGATGATTGTCGCCCGCGACCGCATAGGCATAGTCGATGCCGCCGACCAGCTTGCCCACCGCATCGATATCATAGCGATGCAGCAGCCATACCGGCACGAACTTGCGCCGCAGATCGGACAGAGCCTCGCCACTGCGCAACACGCCGGGCCCGAACTGCGCAATCGCGATGCGGCGCACCGCCATCATGTGGTTGAGCGAGGCGACCGGATCGGGGCCGTCATCCCACATGCTGCCCCAGGGGCTCGGCGTATCGGACGCGCGGCCGTCGATGTCGGTGATGAAGCGGACGCCCTTCGCCTGGATCGCGAGCGCCTTGGCCCGCGCGGCCACGTCCGGATCGGTACCGGGCGCGGCATCGGCATACAGCCAGTCGACGGTGAAGTCGTCCCACACCCCCCCGCCCTTCGCATAGGCGTCCGACAGGTCGATCCGGCCATCGGTCAGCTTGATGCGTGGTCCGGGATAATCCATCACCGTCGTCCGGTCCTGCGTGCTGCCCGCGAAATTGTGCATGAAGCCGATCGCATGACCGACCTCATGCGCGCCGAGCTGGCGGATTCTGTCGAGCGACGCCCTGACCGGATCATTGCCGCTGCCGCTGTTGGTCTGCGCGGCGCCGACCAGCCCCTCGAAGATCGCCATGTCCTGCCGCACGCGCAGCGCGCCGATCACGACATTGCCCTTGATGATCTCGCCGGTCCGCGGATCGACGATGCCGCCGCCATAGGACCAGCCGCGCGTCAGCCGGTTCGACCAGTTGACCATGCTGTACCGCACGTCGAGCGGATCGGCGCCGGCGGGCAGGATCTCCGCACGGAACGCGTCGATCAGCCCGGCCTTGTCGAACGCGGTCGCCCAGTAATTGACCCCTTCCAGCAATGCGGTGCGGATCGGCTCGGGCGCGGCGCGGTCGATGTAGAAGATGATCGGCTTCTTGACGCGGGAGCGGGCGGCGGCCGGATCGACCTTTTCCAGCCGGAAGCGGTTGGCGAACTGCTGGACGACATCCTCGCCCAGCGGCGTCCCATAGTCGTAATATTGATTGCCCCCCGCCGCCGACCGGATGTCGAACTTGCGCGAGACGAAGCCGGGCGCAGGCAGCCGGACGAAGCTGTGGTGGACGGTGAAGCCGATCTGCCGTGGCTCCGCCGCGATCCGCTCCACCTCGCGGCCCGGCGTGTCGGTCTGATAGGTCTGGAGCGCATCGACCTCGATATTGTCGGGGAAGACCTTGACCGAGCCGGCATCCGCGACGCTGAGCGCATCGACCAGGCGGAACCCCTTGCCCGCCGCCGATCCGCCGCCCGCGCCGGCCATCGCCCAGCTCGCGTTCAGCGACTCGGCGATCCCCACCGTGTCGCGCGTCAGGAACGGGGCGATGTCGACCGTCACGCCGCCATCGGCTTCGGTCGCGACGATGTCGAGCATCGCCATGATGCTCGTCGGAAAGCTGGTGCGCCCGCCCGTCGCGACGCCGGCATCACCGGTCGCGCGAAACTGGTGGTTTTCGAACGTCACCGCGACCTTCTTGCCGATCCGCCGGAACGCGACGATGTGTTCGGGCCCCAGCATCCCGCGGTCGAGCCGCAGATTGGCCGAGCCGATACCCGTCCGGAGCGAGGTCGCGTAGAGGAACCGTCCCGACGCTCCGTCCGCATCGGCGGCGGGCAGCGTGACGAGGATACGTCCCTCGGCCGGCAACGCCCTGACCGGCAGCAGCGCCGCCTGCGTCGCCGCCCGCGCGACCTGCTGCGCTGCAACGGGTCCGCCCCCGCTCGCTGCGGCCACCAGCCCGACCGTCGTACCCCAGATGATCCCGCGCATCGCCTCGTCCCCCAATTGCTGCCATGCAGCAAACTAGCATGATCCAGGTTGCGGTATCCGGTGATATTGCGCATTTTCGAAGCTTGGGTGACGTAATTCGGCAATAATCGGGGTAAATGATGCACGAAACCGAAAACAATCTTGTCGATCCTACCGATTACCGGCTTCTGCGCGAACTGATCCGCGATGGCCGCGCATCCGACGTGATGCTGGGCGAGCGCATCCATCTCTCGAGCACCGCGACCGCTCGGCGTCGCAAGATCCTGGAGGAAAACGGCGTCGTCGCGGGCTACACCGCGAAGCTCGACATGGCGAAGCTGGGGTTCAGCATTACCGCGATGGTCTCGATCGAGCTCAGTTCGCAGGCCGAACATGTGCTGAACGAATTCGAATCCGCGGTGATCCTGTGTCCGTCGATGTCGTTCTGCAGCTTCGTGTCGGGCGAGGTCGACTTCATCATGATCGTCCATGTCCGGTCGTTCGAGGATTACGACCGTGTCTATCGCCGCGAACTGTCGATGCTGCCGCATGTCGCCCGGATCCGCAGCAGCTTCCTGATGCGCGAGGTCGCGCAGCGCTCGGTCGCGCCGGCGGCGGTCAACGATCAAAGGTGACGTTCAACGCGCCGAAATCACAACTTAATAATATCCGGCACGCCGCAAAACATCAATGATTGCTCAAAACGTCGCCGATTCCGCAAAAGTAACATAGATTTCATCTCCATATTGCGAGGAAGCGGCAGGCGGCATCTGATAGTCTCCGGGTCGGAACAGGACCGGGATACCCGGCCATCGAGTCCAACAGGCAGGAACCAGCGAAAACATAAACGAGGGGATATCTGGACGGCACCCGATCACCTGAAGGGGGCTCTCCATGACTGTTCTGTATGGCGCCGACGCCGGCGCCTTCTCGATGCGCGCCCGGCCGACCAAGCGTTTGAAATCGGCCAGCCTCGTCAGCGTGGGCGTGCTGGCGCTGTGTCTCGCCACGCAGACTGCGTCCGCCCGGACGGTTGCGGGCCCGCCCGATACGGCGCTCCAGACCGAACGTGGCCCGGCCAAATCCTCCCCGACGGATCAGGAGACGACGAACGTCCCGGGCGGCAAGCCCGAACTCGCGACCGATCCCGTCACCGGCGACGTCGTGCCCGGGGACGACACGATCGTCGTCACGGGATCGCGGATCGAACGCGACGGCTATAGCGCCCCCACCCCCGTCAGCGTCATCACCGCCAAGGAACTCAAGGCGGAAGCGCCCGCCAACATCTCCGATTTCGTCAATACGCTGCCCGCCGTGCGCGGCAGCGGCACCTCGGCCAGCAGCAACGGCTCTCTCAGCAACGGTGCCGCCGGCATCAACTCGGTCAACCTGCGCAACCTCGGCGCGAACCGCACGCTGGTGCTCTTCGACGGCCAGCGCTCGGTCGCCTCGACCACCACCGGCCAGGTCGACGTCAACACCTTTCCCCAGGCGCTGATCGAGCGGGTCGAGGTCGTGACCGGCGGCGCCTCGTCCGCTTATGGCTCGGACGCGGTGTCGGGTGTCATCAACTTCATCCTCGACCGCGACTATACCGGTTTCAAGATGGAGTATGAGCACGGCGTCTCCACCTATGGCGACGCGCCGAACCACAAGGTGACGGCGACCGGCGGCAAGGCGTTCGCGGAAGGGCGCGGCCATCTGATCGTGTCGGGCGAGCATTTCTCGCAAAAGGGCATCCAGACGATCGACCGCGACTGGAACGACAGCGGCTATTTTCTGGCGAACAACCCCGCCTATTCCGCGGCACGGTGCACCGACGCCGCGTCGCTGAACACGCCCTGCGTCAATGAATTCCTGATCGCATCGGGGATCGGCACGGGCCAGTTCACGCCGGGCGGCCTCGTCAGCACCGGCCCGTTGCGCGGCACCTATTTCGGCTCGGTTGATCCCGCGACTGGCAAGGCGAGCGTCAACCAGCTGAACTTCGGCGCCACCAGCGGCCAGTGGATGGTCGGCGGCGACACCGACATCACCACCGCCGGCCATCGCAGCAGCGCGACGTTGCAGCCCGAGGAAAAGCGCAGCAGCGTGTTCGGCCGGCTGAGCTACGAGGTCTCGCCGCTGGTCGAACTCTACGGCCAGTTCTCGTACAGCAACTATCGCGGCCAGAGCTATTATCAGCAGACGCCGACCACCGGCGTGACGATCCAGCGCGACAACGCCTATCTGCCCGATGCGACGCGCGCGGCGATGGCGGCGAACAACCTCAGCTCGATCCAGATCGGCACCAGCAACATCTTCCTGCCGCCGCAGGGCAGCGACAACGAGCGGCAGGTATTCCGCTACGTCGCCGGCGCCGACGGGGCCTTCTCGACCGGCACGATCGACTGGAAATGGGGCGGCTATTACCAGCTGGGCAAGACGAAGACGAACGAGCGTTTGACCAACGCCTGGAATGTCTCGCGGATGGCGGCGGCGACCGACGCGGTCGTTGCCGTAGCGGGCAACAGCGGCGGATACGCTCCCGGCACAATCGTGTGCCGGATCAACGTCGATGCGAATGCGGGCAATAACGACCCGTCCTGCGCGCCGCTCAACCGGCTCGGCACCAACGGCGCCTCGCCCGAAGCGATCGCCTATGTCCTCTACAATGGCCGCCAGCCGCTGCGGAAACAGGAATTGAAGCAGGAAGTCGCGGCGATCAACTTTTCGACCAACAGCCTGGTCGACCTGTGGGCAGGCCCGATCTCGGTGGCGTTCGGCGCGGAGTCCCGCAAGGAATCGGTCACCGGATCGGTCGACCAGCTCTACCAGCCAAACGTCGCCAACGGCGTCACCACCGGCACCTGGATCTACGGCAACTACCTTCCGACCAAGGGCCGGTACACCGTCAAGGAAGCCTATCTCGAATCGGTCGTCCCGATCTTCAAGGGCATGGATTTCAACGGCGCGTTCCGCTTCACCGACTATTCGACCTCGGGCACCGTCGAGACGTGGAAGACCGGCCTGACCTGGCAGGTCATCCCGGACATCAAGCTGCGCGGCACGATCTCGCGCGATATCCGTGCGCCCAATCTCAGCGAGCTGTTCGCGCCCGGCACGGGTCGCACCAACACCGTCAACGTGCCGCAGGTCAACGGCAGCATCGCGGCCAACCAGTTCAACGAATCCACCGTCGGCAATCCGGACCTGCGCCCCGAAATCGCCAAGACCTATGGCGCAGGCGTGGTGCTGACGCCGACCTTCCTGCCGGGCTTTGCCGCCTCGGTGGATTATTACGACATCAAGCTCGACGGGGCGATCGACTCGCTGCTCGCGCAGACGATCGTCGACCAATGCTATCAGCAGGGCATTGCCGATGCGTGCTCGTTCATCTCCACGACCGGGGGGCGCGGCGCGACCGCTCTGGGGCTGCCGGTGACGAGCATCGAGGTGAAGCCGACCAACTTCGTCAGCGTGAAGACGCGCGGCTTCGATATCGAGTCGAGCTATCGTCGGCAGGTCGGTCCCGGCACGATGACGCTGCGCGCGCTGGCCAGCTACGCGTTCGAGATGACCAGCAATAACGGCGTGACCGCGACCACCGATCTGGCCGGCCAGAATACCGGTGGCCTGCCCGACTGGACCTATCGTTTTACCGCCGGCTATGATCTCGATTCCGGGTTCAGCGTCCAGGGCATCGCCCGCGGCGTCAGCGGCGGGGTCTACAACAACAACTACGTCGTCTGCTCCACCGACTGCCCGCTCTCGACCGCCGATTACCGCACGGTCAACATGAACCGGATCGACGGCCAGTTCTTCTACGACGTCAACGCAAGCTACGCGTTCGAGACCGGCGGCGCGAAGGCACAGGTCTTCCTGTCGATCCGCAACGTGCTGAACAGCGATCCGGTGCTCGTCGCCAACGGGCCGACCGGCAACAACACCCCCGCCTATCCGCAGACGAACCGCGCGCTCTACGACGTGCTCGGGCGCGTGTTCCGGATGGGCGTGCGGATCGGCCTCTGAGGGCAGGCGCCCTCTCCCACCCCTACGACATCACCGTTCAGGAGATAAAGACATGGCCGATACCCGCCCAATGCTCGCCGCGCTGATCGCCGCCGGCCTGTGCAGCACCGCCGCTGCCGCCGAACCCGCCCCGATCCAGGCGTCCACCGCCGCAACAGGCATCGATCGCGACGCCTTGAAGAAACAGGCGGTCACCGATGTCGAGGCGCATGCCAAGCTGATCCAGCAGATGGTCGATTCCCTCTTCAGCTTCGCCGAACCGGGCTTCCAGGAATTCCAGACGATGGACTATCTGACCGGCATCCTGAAGAAGGAAGGCTTCACCATCACCCGGGGCGTCGCGGGCATCCCGACCGCCTGGACCGCGACCTGGGGCACCGGCGGACCGCTGGTCGCGCTCGGCAGCGACGTCGACGGACTGCTCGGCCTGTCGCAATATCCCGGCTCGCCGACGCTCAAGCCGATGATTGCGGGCGCACCGGGCCATGGCGAAGGGCATAATTCGGGCATGCCGATGATGATCGCCGCCGCGATCGCGGCAAAGGACGTGATGGTGAAGAACAGGATCCCCGGCCGGCTGATGCTGTGGCCCGGGGTCGCCGAGGAACTGCTCGCGACCAAGGCGTGGTATGTCCGCGAAGGCCTGTTCAAGGGCGTGGACATGTCGATCTTCGCGCATGTTAGCAGCGATTTCAGCACCGGCTGGGGCAATAGCGGCAACAACGCGCTGGTGTCTGCCGAATATACCTTCCACGGCAAGACCGCGCACGCGGCGGGGATGCCGTGGGAGGGGCGCAGTGCACTCGACGGGGTCGAGGTGATGGACGTCGCCTGGAACATGCGCCGCGAGCACCTGCCCGTCACGCAGCGCTCGCACTACGTCATCACCAATGGCGGCGGGCAGCCCAACATCGTCCCCGACCTCGCCAGCGTCTGGTATTATTTCCGCGACCTGGATTTCGGCAGCGTCCGCGATCTCTACACGACGGGCAACGAGATCGCCGATGCGGCCGCCAGGGCGACCGGCACCACCGTCGAACACAAGCTGCTCGGCTATGCCGCGCCCAATTACGGCAACAAGCCGCTGGCGGAAGCCGCCTATGCCAATATCAGCGCGGTCGGCATGCCGAGCTGGAGCGCCGACGACCAGGCCTTCGCCAGGACGGTGCAGCAGACCAACAAGCGAACCGTCAAGCCGCTGCCCACCACGGTCGCCGAACTGTCGACGCCGGCCAACCGCGAACGCTCGCTCGGCGGCGGATCGGACGATATCGGCGACATCATGTGGACCGTGCCGACGATCACCGTGCGCTATCCCTCCAACATCCCCAGCATGATCGGCCACAACGTGCTGTCGGCGATCGCGATGGCCACGCCGATCGCGCACAAGGGCGCGGTGGCGGGCGCCAAGGCGGTGTCGATGACCGTGCTCGACATCATGACGACGCCGCAGCTCGTGACCGACGCCAAGGCGTTCCAGCAGACCGTGCAGTTCAAGGACCAGAAATACGACCCGGTCGTCACCGCCAACGATCCGCCGGCCATTCACTTGAACACGGAAATTATGGAACGGATGCGGCCGGCGATGAAGAAGTTCTACTACGATCCGGCCAAACACCCGACCTATCTCGATCAGCTCGGCATCAAATATCCGGCGCTGGCAGCGTCGACGCCGACGTCCGACTGACGACCGTTACCAGGCTCGGGGCGATGGTGACGGCGCAAGCTGCTCTGTCACCATCGTCTTCCCAATGAGCAGACACTGCCGGGCGATGTTGGCCGCCACGTATTCTACCAGATCCTCGCCGCGACAAATGCATGCCTTGCCACGTCGATCGCACGCGTGGCCAAGTTGCCCGACGACACAGCCTGAAGGGACGGAGAGGCGTCGGCGGGAATCCTGCCGGACGGACGGGTCCAGACGCCTGCCGAGGGGCGATTTCGTCGTCTTACCTTACGGGGCCGTTCTCGGCGGCGTGCGCCTCCTCGCGAGAGCTTCCAGATGACCCATAACCGGTCATTCAAAGCGCCCGTCCCCATTCCCAATTTTGGCCATTCGTTCATCGCCGCGCCAGAGCTCTGCGCCCCTATTTCATCGTGGCCGCGCCGTCGTCAAGGCCGGTTGACGAACCGCCAGCCGAGCGTCGTGTCCTTCAAATTTCAACTGTCAGAATCGAGCTCGGCAATGATCTTGCCCGCTTCGGCGAAGGCGGTATTTGCCGCGGGGACGCCCGCATAGATGGCCGATTGCATCAGCACTTCCTTGAGTTCCTCACGGGTGAAGCCGTCACGCATCAATCCGGTGCGAACGTGAAGCGCGAACTCCTCCCAACGACCGAGTGCTATGGTGATCGCGAGCACGATGAACCTACGGCTCCGGTCATCGAGGCCCGGCCGGCCCCAAATTTCATTCCAGGCGATCCGGGTGATCATCGCCTGGAAATCGGCGGTGAAGTCAGTCCGCCCGGCCAGCGACGCGTCGACCCACGCATCGCCGAGTACCCGGCGCCGGTTGAGCAGCCCCGCCTCGAACAATGTGTTTGCGGCACCGTGGGTATCGGCCGGTTTCAGGAAATCGCGAAGCGTTACTGCAAGCACAGCGGGTGTCTCAATTGGTGCGAGATGTGCGGCGTCGAGATGCACCACCCTTGCGTCGGGAACCGCTGCCACGATGCGTTCGCCATGCCCCGCAAACGGCGTCGAGATATCACGATCGCCCGCGACGACGAGCGTCGGCATATCGATCGCCGGCAACCGCTCGATCAGCGCCATATCGCGGATCGCCGCACCGCAACCCGCATAGCCGGCATCGGCCATCGCGATCAGCCCCTGCCGCACGCTTTCGGCCGCGCCACCGTGCATCGCCACGAAGCGCGGCGACAGGAACCGGCCCATGGCCATATCGGCTATTGCTGCCGTACCCTCTGCGCGTACGAGCTCAATCCGGTCACGCCATGCGCCAGCGTCCATCGTCGCCGACGTGCAGACGAGCGCGAGCGCGGTAATTCGCGTCGGGTACGCCAGTGCCAGTTCCATTGCGATCATTCCGCCGAGCGACACGCCGGCAACGGCCGCGGTCTGTACCCCCGCAGCGTCCATCACTGCGACGACATCGTCGGCCAGCATCGCGAGGCTGTAGTCACCATCAGGTGCGTCTGATGCGCCGTGCCCGCGCGTGTCGATCCGCAGGAGCCGGAAGGCGGGCAGCAGATGCGGGACGCTGGTCTCCCACAACGCCATGTCCGTGCCGATCGAATTAAGCAGGACGAGCACGGGCAGGTCGGAGGCTCCGTCGAGCTTCCAGTAAAGGCGCGCGTCGTCACGGATCGCGAATGGCATGAAGTTATCCTTCGTCTCTGGCGACAAGCGCGCGGACAATGGCCCCGCTTTCGCCGATATCGGTACCGATATCGGCATCGCACAGGTTGCGCGCGATCGCGTCTTCGTCGATCTCCAAACCTTCGGCGACGCTAGCCATTGCATCGGCCGCACCGGCCGCGAGCAGGAACAGGTCCGCGAGTACCGGTCCCTCCGCCTGCCAGCCGCCAAGCCCGCGCTCTTCCTCCTGCGGCAGTCCGACAAGTAGGGTCGCGGCCAAACCCGGTACACGGAGCGCTGCCGACAGCGCGATCTGGCAACCGGTCGGATTGCGCTTGTGCGCCATGGCCGATGATCCACCGCGACCTGCAACGGCCGGTTCACGCGCCTCCCCAACAGTGTTTTGCGACAAGAGCGCTATGTCGCGCGCCATCTTGCCGATTGCGCCAGTCGCTATGGCCAAGCTCGTGCCGATGGCGGCAATGCCGATGCGGCGCGCATGCCATGGCTCGCTGACAGCCAGGCCGAGATCGCTGGCCATGATCGATGCAATGGCCAGACCCGCGCCATCGAGCCCCGCCCGCGCACCCGCAGCGCCTCCAAGCTGAATTCGCGCATGGTCCTCGACGTCGCGCCGCAGCCGCTGAGCAGCATCGGCGACGCTGGCCGCCCAGTGCGCGATCCGCAGACCGAACGCGACGGGTAACGCATCCTGCAACAACGTGCGGCCGACCGCCGGTGTCTCAGCGTGACGCAGGGCCAAACGACCAAGCGCATCGACGATGCGGTCGAGGTCCAGGAGTACCAGGTCGGTCGCTCTCCGCGTCTGCATCATCAATACGGTATCGGCGACATCCTGGCTGGTCGCACCCTTATGGACCGCTTTCCTGGCATCACCATCCAATGCGCCACGTAAGCGCGTGACGAGGGGTATCGCCAACGTGCCAGCCAGCGCCGCTTCCTCGGCCAATGTCGCAGAATTGATCGGCACCGTCATGCAGGCGTCGACAATTGCCACCGCCAGCTCGTCCGAGATCACTCCTTCCGCCGCCTGCGCTTTCGCCAAAGCGCCTTCGAATGCGAGTGCGTGAGCGATGGTGGCGTCGTCGTCGAAGACGGCCAGCATCGCAGGGGTCGTTGCAGGCCGCATGCGGAGGCGATCAGTCATCCGCCATCATACCGCAAAGAAGACCGTTTCGGCATCGCCTTGCAACCGGATGTCGAACCACCAACGCCCGCCGTCTCGCCGGTTAGCCACCAGTGTATTGCGACGGTCTGCCGGAACCGCGGTGAGCACCGGATCCTCGTCATTGCCTTCGCCATCAGCGAAATACAGCCGCGTCGCGAGCCGTTTGATGATACCCCGCGCGAACACCGACACTGCCAGATGGGGTGCCTGCAGCGTGTTGCCGGGTCCCGGCACGCGCCCCGGTCGAATGGTGCGAAACCGGTAGACCCCGTCCTGATCAACCGACGCGCGGCCGAAGCCAATGAAGTGGGGGTCGATCGGCACCGTCTTTCGTCGATCATCGATGCTCATATAACGCCCCGCGGCATTGGCTTGCCAAATCTCGATCATCGCATCGAGAATCGGCACGCCCTTCCCGTCGAACACCTGCCCCGCGATCTCGATCACCTCCCCCTCGGGCGTGCCGGTCGGTGACGACAGGTTGAGCAAATAGTGCTCTTCGCCGAACAGGTCCGTACGGGCGCCCATGTCCGACTTGCCGACGAGATCGGCGCCGCCTTTCCATGGCAGGCCGTAATGGAAGAAGGGTCCGACGGTCTGCCACGGGGTCTGCCCGAAAATCGCCGGATCCTGGTTATCCATCCGCGGTGGTGCCTCTCGGTCCTCGATGGCGATCCTGAAGGCGATCCCCGGGGAGATCTCAATGGTCATGGTCGTCATCCTCGAACGGCGTCTCGTCACGCCCCTTCAGCACAATGTCGAACAGATAGCCAAGCGCCCAGGCGGGCTTCGTGCTCTTGATATCGAAGCGGCCGACCATCCGCTGCCGGGCGGGCATCGGTATGGCGTTGGCGATCGGATCGATCTCGACCAGCGGATCGTCCGGGAAATACATCTGCGTCACCAGCCGCGTCGCAAACGCAGGGCCCAGCAGCGACAGGTGAATGTGCGCCGGCCGCCACGCATTCTTGTGATTGCCCCACGGATAGGCACCGGGCCGTATCGTGACATAGCTGTATCGCCCGTCGGCATCGGTGACGACCCGCCCGGCCCCGGTGAAGTTCGGGTCGAGCGGTGCGTCCCAGGTGTCTGCGGAATGAATATAGCGGCCCGCCGCATTGGCCTGCCAGATCTCGATGACGGTGTTGGCAACCGGGCGTGCGCGATCGTCGAGCACGCGCCCGGAGACGATGATCCGCTGACCTTGCGGTACGCCCGGATGTTGCGCTGTAAGATCGATTCCCGAGGGCCCTACCATCAGGCGGTCCCACGCGCTGGGACCGGTCGTCTCTGTCAGCGTCGGTGGGATCGCGATCAGAGGCTGGCGCGGGCTGCGATCGACGCTCGAGCGATAGTCGGGATGCAGCGAGGGCGACAGCCCCGCCTCATCCGGCGAATAGGCGATCACGCCGCGCTCTCCTGCGCGAAGGCGCGCGCGTCGAATGCCGTACCCGTCTTCGTCCGCACCTCCTCCAGCGTCACGCCCGGCGCCAGTTCCACCAGCGTCAGGCCGCCCGCCTGCTTGTCGCAGGCGAGCACGCACAGGTCGGTAATGATCAGGTCGACCACCCCCTTGCCGGTGAGCGGCAGCGTACACGCCTCCAGGATCTTGGGTTCGCCCGCCTTGTTGGCGTGATCCATCACCACCACGACCTTACGGACACCGGCGACCAGGTCCATCGCGCCCCCCATCCCCTTCACCATCTTCCCGGGGATCGTCCAGTTTGCGATGTCGCCGTTGGCGGCGACCTCCATCGCACCAAGCACCGCCATGTCGATATGCCCGCCGCGGATCATCGCAAAGCTGTCCGCGCTGGAGAAGAAGCTCGACGTCGGCAGCGCGGTGATCGTTTGCTTGCCCGCGTTGATCAGGTCGGGATCGGCCTCACCCTCGAAGGGGAATGGTCCCATGCCCAGCATGCCGTTTTCCGACTGCAGCGTGACGTTCACGCCGTCCGGAATATAGTTAGCGACCAGCGTCGGAATGCCGATGCCAAGATTGACGTAGAAGCCGTCCTGCAATTCGTGCGCCGCGCGCGCGGCCATCTGCTCCCTGGTCCAGCCTTTGGTTTGGTCGGCCATCATGTCGTCTCCCGGTGGCGCTCGGTAAGCTTCTCGATGCGCTTCTCGTTGATCGTGGACAGGACGATGCGGTCGACATAGATGCCGGGAACGTGGATGCAGTCGGGATCGAACGCGCCTGCCTCGACGATCTCCTCCACCTCTACCACCGTGACCGCGCCCGCGGTCGCCATGTTCGGGTTGAAGTTGCGCGCGGTCTTGCGGAACATCAAATTGCCGGCCGGGTCGGCACGCCACGCCTTGATGATCGACAGGTCTGCCTTTAGCCACGTCTCCCGCACATAGTCCTCGCCGTCGAAGGTCTCGACCGGCTTACCTTTCGCGACGACCGTGCCGACACCGGTCTTGGTGTAGAACGCCGGAATGCCCGCACCGCCCGCGCGGATACGCTCGGCAAGCGTCCCCTGCGGCGTCAGTTCCAGTTCCAGCTCACCGCTGAGATATTGCTGCTCAAACAGCTTGTTCTCACCGACATAGGACGAGATCATCTTTGCAATCTGGCGACTTTCCAGCAGCATCCACAGGCCGAACCCGTCCGCCCCCGCATTGTTGGAAATGACGGTCAGTCCCGTAACGCCTGCTGCGCGAATTTCGGGGATCAGGCTTTCGGGGTTGCCAGACAGCCCGAAGCCGCCCGACATGACGGTCATGCCGTCGAACAGCACGCCTTCGAGCGCGATCGCAGGGCTGTCGTAGATCTTGCTCTTCATGCTGCCCCCAGGGGAAGTCCGACATAATTCTCCGCGAGCGACCGCTGCGCCGCCTCGGAGCCGCGAATGTAATCGAGTTCGGCGATCTGGATCCGGCGATCGAATCCGTCCATCGCCGGAAACCGGTGCGTGACGGACGTAAACCACCACGAGAACCGCTCGGCCTTCCAGACCCGGGCTAGCGCGCGCGCCGAGTAGCCGTCGATGCCGGCGTCCGATCGATCCTTGTATTTCTCGACCAGTGCCTCGGCGAGCATCGTCACGTCCGATACCGCCAGGTTCATGCCCTTCGCCCCGGTTGGCGGGACGATATGCGCTGCATCGCCTGCAAGGAACAATCTTCCCCACCGCATCGGCTCGCTGACGAACGATCGCAGAGGCGCGATAGCCTTCTCGAACGACGGCCCCCGCGTCACCTTCGCACCGACTTCAGGGCCGAGGCGCAAGCATAGTTCATCCCAGAACCGGTCGTCAGACCAGTTGGCGATGTCATCGTTGAGCGCGCACTGCACATAATAGCGGCTGCGCGTGGTCGAACGCATCGATGCGAGTGCGAAACCGCGTTCATGGTTCGCATAGATAAGTTCGTGATCGACCGGCGGCACGTCGGCGAGAATGCCAAGCCATCCAAAAGGATAGGCCCGCTCGAACGTCTTGATCACGTCCGCCGGGATCGCGCCGCGACTTACGCCGTGATAGCCGTCGCAGCCGACGATGTAATCGCAGTCGAGCCGCTGCTCACGGCCATGCAGCGACCAGGTTACCGCGGGACGCGCGCCCTCCAGATCATGCAGTGCGACATCGCTCGCGTTCCAGACGATCGACAGGCCGCGTGATTCCGCCGCATCAAACAGGTCGCGCATCACCTCTTGCTGGCCATAGACGGTGACTGTCGAACCACCGGTCAGCGCTGCCATGTCGATATGGAACATCCGGCCATCAAGCGACAAATTCGTGCCACCGTGAACGAGGCCTTCCCGGCCCAGCCTGTCGGCCAGTCCGAGCTGACGCATCAGATCCGTCGTGACCTGTTCGAGCACGCCTGCGCGGACACGCCCTTCGACATATGCGCGGTCCCGCCGTTCGACGACGACGGCGTCGATGCCCTGCAAGCGGAGAAGATGCGCGAGAAACATGCCGGCGGGGCCGGCGCCGATGATGGCAATCTGGGTACGCATGCCTGTCGATCCTGTCGTCGGGCCCCGTCAGGCGGCCAGCGAGATGGTCTTCACGCACCGCGTCGTCGGTACGAACGGCAGGTACGAGATCCGCATCCGTTCCGCGAGTTCCAGCCGATGCTCGCCTGCCGACAGTCCACCGTCCTTCAGCACTGTCACCGTGGCGACCTCGCCGAAATTCCAGCGGTCGCCATGCTCGTTCTCCATCTCGTCGAGCGTCCAGGTGCGGCCGCGGAGCGTCAACCGCACCGCTTCCCGCGGTATCGCTTCGCCGTCCAGCGTCACTGCGACGTCTTCGACCATCGAGAGGCCCAGGCCCCGGTAATAGGGCAGTCTTGCGCCGAACGAGAAGCCGATAGCCGCGCCGTTTTCCGCGACGTTTGCGACGGTGTCTTCGCAGATCATGTGTTGATCGAACATCGTATCTACCTTCAGGCTGCGCGTGCGGAGGAATTGGTCGTGGCGACGGGCTCGTCGATCAACCGGGCAAGCATCGCCTGCTGGCGGCGGACCTGCTCGACGGACTCGACCGGATGAGCGTCTTCGATCCAGCGATTGCCTTCGTATTCGGAGCAGATGTAGCCGGAGTATCCGCCTTGCTTGAGAACCTGGACGATCTCGTCATAGGGGATCGACGGTTCCACAAGGTCCTCGGTCATCTCGTAGAACTTGCCGTGGACGTTGTGGATGCGTCCCATGAAATCGAGCATGCGCTTGGGTTCGTAGGCTGCATTGTGACGCAGCGTCTCGGCCATCGCCATCGCGGCCCCCTCGCCACCCATCTCGCGCACGTTCATCACGATGTATTCGCTGAGCGTACGGTCCTCATATGCCTTCTCGATGTAATCGGCGATGTGACGCGGCGCGCCGTTACGGATGAAGCGCTCCTTCCAGACGGGCGGGAAGCGATGCAGGAACATGCCCATGTCGGGCAGGAAACCCAGCGCGCTGCTGCCCGATTTCTCGTACGCCTCGGCATGCCGGACGATCCAGGGATGATCGAAGTGCAGAGGCGCGTGCACCTCGAGGAGGATCTTGATGCCCTTCTCCTCGGCATGAGGCGCACTGGCAACAAGCACCTCAGGCGACACCGAGACCAGCGACCTGACGAAGCGCATACCGAGCGCCGCGGCGAAATCGATATCGCGCTTCATGCTGGCGACCTGCTCGTCAAGCGCCATGACGCGGCCGTTGTAGCGCTTGTAGTCGAGCATCGCATCATGCGCGACGGGCACTGTCCCGTACTTCGTCATCAGGGCATGCCAGTCGGTGATCTTGTTCTCCGGAACGGGCTGTTCGGGCCACCCCCAGAATGTCTGTTCGCCGATGACCTCGATTCCGGTCGCGCCCATTTCCGCGCAGGTCCGGATACAGTCCTCTAAAGTCATCTTGCCGAGGAACGTCTCGTTCTGGAAGCTGTAGAGGCTGACGCCTCGCTTTATAGTTCCGGTCATGCTGATCTCGTTTCAGTCTAAAGGGTCAGGCCGTGGCGGCGGTAAGGGCTGATGGCGTGCGACGGCTGGCGACGAAGGCGATCAGCGCAACGACGATGCCGAGAACGCCCATCGCGAGGAAAGCCGATTGCATCGTGCCGAAGGCGTCGTTGAGCTTGTGAACGAACCAGGGACTGGAGAACTGGCCGAAGAAGAAGCAGGCGGTCCAGATACCCATCCCGCGGCCGCGATGTTCGAAGGTGAGCTTCGAGCTGGCCCAGGCGATCAGAACCGGGACCGCCATGCCGACGCCGGTCTGCTGGATCACCAACCCGGCAATCATCCAGCGATAGTCGACCGCCAAGCCGATACCCGCCAGTCCTACGCCGACCAGCAGGAACAGCGTACCGATCTGCACCGCATTGGAGCGGCCGCTCATCAGTCTGAAGATGACCGAGCCGAGCACGACGAAGAGGCTGGGGATCGCGGTCAACTGACCAAGCCGGGCGCCGTCCTGTACACCCACTTCGCGGAATGCGAGGCCGCCGTTAATGATGAAGACGTAGTAGAGTGCCGAGGCCAGCAGGGTCACGCCGCCGATCAGTGCAATCACAGCCCACGGGAACGGCGTAGAGATATCGGGCGCAGCAACGATCTCCTTGACGGTCGCGCCATCCTTCTTTGGCTCGAACAGAAAGGCGAGCATCGCGAGGAAAATCGGAAAGGCGACCAGGTAGACGAGGAAGATCCCGTTCCACTGCACGCCGCTGGCTGCACCCGACAACAGGATGACGCCCGATGCCATCAGCGGCCCGGCAAGGCCCTGCAACAACAGCCAATCGCGGCGCCCGCGGTCATCCCAGTAATCGCCGAGCAGCGTGTTGACGATCGTCAGAATCGCCGCCTCCGCAACCCCGAGCAGCAGTCGCGAAGCGAACACGGCGTTCAGGCTATCGAGAAAGAAGGGTGCAGTGCCGAAGATGCCGTAGAAGAACGTCGCCCAGATTAGTAGAGGCCGCCGCCCGAACTTGTCGATGAAGAACCCCGCAAACGGCGCGATCAATGCGATGGTCAGGCCAGGCGCCGACACCATCAGCGGCACCTTCCACCGTGCGTCGGGGTCGGCCGAGAAATGGTCGATGATCGACGGAACCGCCGGAAACATCGATACGATGGCGAAGATCGGCAGGAAAGCCGCCGTGACGATGGTGATGCCCTGCGGCACCATCGTTAACCTTCGTATCGAATCCAGTATCGAACGCATTCCGCCTCTCCCGCCATGTTTCGCCACGGCTTTAATAGAACTAGCATTCTAGTTATTGATCGGGCTGTCAAGCCTGTACCACCCGCTGGTCAATCGCACCGAACAGCGGCGCTCCGTCTCTGGCGCGTGCCTCCATGCGGACCCGATCACCGAACGTCATGAAGCCGGTGGTCGCGGTGCCGGTATCGACGATCTCGATACCGCGTCGCTCCGCGATGCAGGACGAACCGACGTCCCGGAAATTCGCGTTGGAGACGGTGCCCGATCCTATGATCGTCCCCGCCGGCAACTTTCGGGTAGCAGCGGCATGCGCAATCAGCTGAGCGAAACTCCACGCCATCGCCCCGCCTTGCGCGCGTCCGAACGAGCGGCCGTTCCAATCGACTTCGAGTGTCAGATCCACGCCGCCTTCGGCCCATGCCGTTCCGACCGCGTCGGGCGTCAGCGCGACCGGCGCCATGCTGCACGCCGGCTTGGCTTGTATCCAGCCGAACCCGGTCTTCATTTCGGGGCCTGCCAGCGCGCGCAACGACCAGTCGTTGATCTGGACGACGAGCCGGATCGCTCTTGCACACTCCTCGACCGGTGTACCGACCGCGACATTGTCGAGAACGACTCCGAACTCGCCCTCGAAATCGATGCCGTGCGAAAGGTCCGGAAATGCGACATCCTCGTGACCAGACAGGAAATGGTCGGACAGTCCCTGATACATCAGAGGCCGCCCGGTTTTCTCCGGAACGATACCTAGGACCTGATCCATCAGTTCGCCGTGCGACGGGTAGGCGGACCCGTCCAGCCATTGCCAGGCGCGTGGCAGTGGTGCCATCGCGGCAGACGGATTGAAAGCTTCCCCCTGCCCTGCTTCCACTCGCTGCTGAGCCGCACGGCACAGGGGGATTAGATGATCCCAATCGTCGAGCAGCACCTGAAGCGTAGCGACGCCTTCCACCAGCAGCGCTCTGGCGTGGTCGATCGAGACGACGGCCAGCCTGCCGTCGCGGCTGCCGTCATTCAGAGTCGCAAACCGCATCTTGATCCTTTCAATCGGTGTCGAATAGGCGCTGGGGAAACCGTCGGCTGAGCACGGCGACGCAGAACAGTAGCAGACATATGCTGATCGCTGCTGGGATGAGCGCGGCACGTGTCTCGGGCGCGGACGTCGCCCCACCCGCCATGACGAGGAACAGCGTTCCGACCGTTGCGGCACCGCCGGCGTTTCCCAGTTGCTGGACCGTCTTCAGCGCACCGCCTGCAGCGCCGGCATGACGCGTGTCCACCCGCGCGAGCGCGATCGGCGACAGCGGCCCCGCACAGGTTCCCATGCCGAGACCGGCGATCAGGAGTGCAAAACCGATCAGCGGCACGCTGCCGCTGGTTGCCACCGTCACCGTCACCCCGGCCACCCCCAGCGCCATTGCCCCGGAACCGACCGCCAGCACCGAACGGCCCAGACGTGGCAGGATACGGCGACCAAGCAGGCTGATCCCCAGCCCTACGCCGACGGCGAATGGAATGTGCAGCAATCCGGCCGACAGCGGGTCAAGGCCGAGCCCGACCTGCAGTACCAGCGTCAACACTAACAGGAACCCTCCCCCCGCCACAGCGAAGACGAGCGACGTCAGCAGGCCGTTGGAGAAGCTGCGATCCTGGAACATCGCCGGATCCAACAACGCCGAGCCAGTGCGCACAGTCTGCCGGCGCAGATGCCACCACAGCACCATCCCGAGCGGTACGGTCGTCGCGAACAATCCGAAGCACCACCATGGCCAGTCGAGCGCACGCGCCTCGATCAGTGGGAACACGAGTGCAAACAGCAGGGCGACGACGAGCGCGTTCCCCGCCCAATCGATCCGCAGACGGTCGGGCGAGCGTCCTTTGGGCAGGAGATACCAAGCGGCGACGATACCGGCAGCACCGATCGGGAGGTTGATCAGGAAAATAGCCCGCCAACCGAGGCCCGCGATGTTTGCCTCGATCAATGCGCCGCCGATCACCGGTCCCAATACCGCGGTCAACCCGCCAAGTACGCCGAAGAACGACAGCGCCGCAACTCGCTCATGGGGAGGATAGAGGAGCTGGACCAAAGCAAGAACTTGCGGCCCCATGCACGCCGCGGTCGCCCCCTGTACCAGACGCGCGACGATCAGCGCGGTCGGCGTGGGCGCAACACCGCACAACAAGGATGCGAGCGTGAAGCCCGACATGCCGCCGATGAACATCCGGCGATAGCCAAAGACATCTCCCATGCGGCCGCCGCTGATGAGCAGCATTGCGAAGGCCATCGAATATCCGGCCACCATCCATTGCACCGCAACCGGTCCGGCGCCGAGGTCGGCACGGATCGCGGGAATCGCGATATTGACGATCGTGCTGTCGAGCACGTCCATCACGAATGCCACCGTCAGCGTCGCGAAGGCCAGCGTGCGGGCGCGCGGCGCGAGCGATGACGCCTGATCGCGTGCGCTCGCCACGGTCGTCATGGCTAGATCGTGCCTTCTCGAAGCATCGACACCGCGTTGGCACAGGCGCGCGCCGTCAAGGCCATGTAGGTCAACGACGGGTTCTGGCAGGCGGACGAACTCATTGCTGCGCCGTCCGTCACGAACAGGTTCGGTACGTCATGCGCACGGTTCCACTTGTCGAGCACGGACCGGGCCGGGTCGTTCCCCATCCGCGCGCCGCCCATCTCGTGGATCGCCGACCCGCCGGCGCCTGGCTGATCGAAGCCGAGAAAGACATGACCGCCTGCAGCCTCGAGCATGACCTTGGCCTGGCCCTTGGCATCGGCAAGCGCGGCATGTTCGTTCGCGCCGTGTTCGAACGCGATGTTCAACACCGGGGCACCGTGCGGATCGGTCTTCACGCGGTCGAGGGTCAGGCGATTGCTGGCGCGTGGCAGGCTTTCGGCGAAGGTGACGAAGATCATCCGCCAGGGTCCCGGATGCCGCAACGACTCCTTGTAGTCCACGCCGAGCCCTGCCGCCCGTTTACCGGCCGTCCATGTGCCCTGCAGCGCGCCGCCCTGGAAGCTGTAGCCCCGCGTGAAGCCGGCACCGTCCTGTTGGTCCAGATTGCGGAACCGGGGCACCACGATCCCGGTCGGGCGGTTGCCGTAGCTGGTATGCGTTTCGAAACCCGGCATGGCCGCGATGCCCGATAGTGTGGTCGCGTGATCCATGATGTGCGTGCCGAGCACACCCGAGCTGTTGGCGAGCCCATTGGGGAAGCGTTCGGAGGTCGACCGTAGCAGGATATGGTTGGAATTGAACGCGCCGGCATTGAGGAACACGAGGCGGGCCGTCGCCGTACCGCGTTTGCCGGTCTTGACGTCAAGATACCGCACGCCCGTCGCGCGTCCCGTTACCGGGTCGTGATCAACGCCCTCGACGACACTGTCGGTGATGACCGTCAGATTGCCGGTGGCCTTGGCGGCTGGCAACGTCGAACTCTGCGTGGAGAAATAGGCGCCGTAGGAACAGCCACGCGCGCAGATCGAGCGATACTGGCACTTCGACCGCCCTTCCTTCGCTTCGGTCAGATTGGCGGTTCGGCCGACTGTCAGCCGACGATCGGGAAACGTGTTCATGAACACGTCGCGGCAATGCTGCTCGACCGCGTTGAGCGCCATCGGCGGCTGGAAACGTCCGTCCGGCAGAACCGCCAGCCCTTCGGCCGCACCGGATACGCCGATGAAGTCCTCGACCCGGTCGTACCAAGGCGCGAGATCGGCATAGCGGATCGGCCAGTCGAGGCCGTGCCCGTCGGCCTTGTTCGCGCCAAAATCATAGTCGGACCAGCGATAGCATTGTCGGCCCCACGTCAGCGACCGTCCGCCCATCTGGTACGACCGCCACCAGTTGAAGTCCTTGCCGGCGGGAACCGCGTAGGGGTTCTGGCGGTCGTTAACGAAATGATGTTCGGTAAACTCGGTGAAATGCCGGTTCATCGATTGGACCGGATACTCCGCCCAATAGCGTTCGGCATCGCCCATCCCGCGGAACGGGAGTTCCCAGGGTGCCAGTGTCTCGGTTTTGTACCCGGTGCCGTGCTCGATATCGCGGCCACGCTCGATCATCAGGACCTTCAGCCCCGCCTGCGTCAGTTCCTTGGCCGACCAGCCACCGGTTATTCCTGACCCGACCACGATGGCGTCGAATTCCTGCATCATCCGAACTCCACCGCTGTCCAGTCGCTTGAAAAGGCCCGATCCGACGGCTTCAACGGCACGTCGGGATCCCAGCGTCCAGGGACCAGTTCATACTGGAGCTCCTTCGAACCGCCCGCTTCCGACGTGTAGTATCCCGTCAAGATCAGGTCCTTGATCTTGTGCCAGGGATCCTTGTCGTTGCCCGGCGCGAACGCGCGCGTGTCTATCGCCGTCAGCGCAGCGCGTTGGGCAGCGGGTGTCGCCTGGTTGAAATCGCCCCCCGCCTTGATCCGCAGCATGATCGCGAGATCGTCGAGCAGATATAATCCGCCCCGTGGCGTGGGTGCGGGACCACCACCTTGGATCGCGGCACCGGATGCGGGTTCGCGCGTCCCGTCGAGCCCGTGATTAAGCGCCAAAACGACGAAGTCCCCAACGCCGACGTCGGACGCACCCGGCGTGTCCGTGCGCGGAATGACGAGATCGGAGACTGTGTCGATCATCCGGCGCTGGTCCTCGGTCGCCTCCCCCTTCTCGCCCTGACGGGCTTTGCCCCAGATCCACAGTGGTGTCCCGACGAGGGCGGCGAGCACAAGCCCGCCGCCGATCGCGGACCGCCTATCGAATTCGCCGAGCCCGTTATCCGCCACGTACCTGTGTCCTAGAACTTGATCGTCGCTTGCGCACCGTAGGTCCGCGGGGCACCGAAACTGAAATTGTAGACGTTGATGCCACCCCCGGTGAAGAAGCCGTAGCCGATCGGCCGTTCGTTCTCGAGATTGCGAACGAAACCCTGGATCGAGAAGCGATCGCCTGGTGCCGAATATTCGAGGCTGAGATCGGTCTGCGTGTATGCCTGCTGGCGCTCGGCTTCCCAGTTGAACGGCGTCAGGAAATACTGCGACTTGAAGCGCGAAAATCCACTTGCGACGAGCTTGCCGTCGCCGATCGGGAAGGTGTGATCGTAGCCGACCGCGATCGTGACCTTTGGTGCCTGAGGTGGCGTGTTGCCGGACAGGTCGATCGGGAACGTCCCATTCAAACCGGACACCGCACCCGGGAAGTCGGTGAACTTCGCATCCAGGTAATTGAAGGTCAGATGCGCGCGATCGCGATCGGACAGGACGAACGTGCTATCGGTCTCGATACCCCAGATCCGCGACTTGCCCGCGTTGAGCGTCCGGGCACCGACCGACGTATCGAGTAGCACCTGAACCTGCTGGTTGGTGTATTTGTAGTAGAAGGCCGAGACGTTGAACTCGACCGTCCGATCCGCAAAGCGGTTCTTCGATCCGATCTCATACGCCGTCAGCGTCTCCGGTGCATAGTCTCCAACATTGTCGAAGCCACCGCCCTTGTAGCCTGTCGAGACCTTCGCATAGAGCAGGTTATCACGGGCCGCCTTGAAGTCGACGCCGGCGTTCCACGTGACCTTGTTCGATTCCTGGCGCGGGAAGGTGGTGACGGCACCGGGCGATCCGTCAGCGGGTGGCGTCGGCCCGGAATTGAACTGGAAACCGTAATTGTCGTAGCGGCCACGCTTCTTGTCGTCCGTGTAGCGAATGCCGCCCGTCAAGCTGAGCGTGTCGGGCAGAACCCAGTAGGTAGCCTGACCGAATGCGGCTTTCGACGTCGAGTCGACATAGGGTCTATAGAAAAAGTTCAGGAAACTACCGTTTGGTCCCGCTTGCGGCAGGAAAAGGCCCCGGGCGATATCCTGCGACTCCTTGTAGTAGAATCCGCCAGCCTGCCAGATGAATGCGCCTTCCTTGCCGCCCGCGAGACGGATTTCATGGCTCTGCGTGTCGGAGTCTATCCGGTTGTTATAGTAGGTGAAGACGGCCGGCACGTACCCGTTCAGGGGCTGGCGCGAGCTGACGTTCACGTCGCGGTAGCCGCCGATATAGCTGAGCGTCGCAAAATCCAGATCCAGGTCCGCGCGACCACGGACCGCATATTGTTTGGTCCGAAAGAAACCGACATCGGCCAGGGGATAGCTGTCGCGGTCGAACGTCGGCTTGAACTGCGACGGCACGATTGCACCGGATGGCAGCGTGACCAGGCCAGGCGAGGTTGCCGAGACCTGAACGCCGAATTGCGACGGCGCGCTCTGGTTCACGTCGACATATTCGCCGGCGAGGTAGAGTTTCAGACGGTCGAACGGCTCGGCATAGATCGAGGCTCGGAGCGCGTCGGAGTTGCCCGTATCGCCCTTTCCGCCGGGGGCGTTGTTCGTATAGCCGTCATGATCGGAATGGAGGCCCGCGATGCGGACGGCCACCTTGTCACCAAGTGGCAGATTGACGGCAGCTTGCGCCGTCTTTGAATCATAGTTGCCGTAGCCGACCGTCGCGAAGCCGGAAACGTCACCCAGCAACGGCTTGGCGGCGATCACGTTCAGTGCGCCCGCCGTCGAGTTGCGACCATACAGTGTTCCTTGCGGGCCACGCAGGATTTCGACCCGCTCGAGATCGAACAAGGCGGCATTCAAGGCGACCGGGCGGTTGATGTACTCGCCGTCGATATTGATCGTCAGTGCGCCGTCTGCGGTTTCTGAGACATCCTGGCTTCCGACACCGCGGATGCTGATGCGCGTGAACAGGGTTTCGGTCGTCAGGTTGAGGTCGGGTGCGAGGCGCGTAAGTCCGTTCAAATCGCCGACGCCGCTCTTGATGAGCTGATCCCCGTCGAACGCACGCATCGCGATCGGCGTATCCTGGATTCCGGTAGCGCGCTTCTGCGCAGTCACGATGATATCGCCTAACTGACCCGCATCGTCCTGCGCTGTGCCTGCCGTTGTCGCTGCGCCGTCCGTCGGTGTCGCTTCGATGGGAGCCGGGGGAGCTTCGGATGGTGGCGTTTGCTGAGCCTGCGCGGTCGCGGTCATCGCCAGCGTTGCGGCTCCGGCCAAAAGAACACGGATTACGGGTGCATTGCGCATTATGATCCTCTCCCTTCTCGATCGGCGGGTTTTTCCCCGCGCTGGTACGAATAAGAACTATGGTTCTAATAGATGCTTTGTTAGGGCTGTCAAGCAGTGGCATCAGCGCCGCAAGAGCCGGCGACATCAGATATTTACGTGGTCAACCAGCGCCATACCCGTAGTCGTGACGGCGAACTGGTTTTGGACGATGCCCGGCGTACGAATGACACGTTTTTGCACGAGCGCCGGCAGCATCGGCGAACTGCTGCGCGCCTTAGGGTCGACATTTCGGTCCAGGCAGTCGCGCCGGCGCTCCGGCGCGATTCTTAGCGTTCCCTGCGATCAGTCGGCTGAACGAAGATATGCAGACGCCATATGGCCGAGATCCTCTTTCAGGACCTTCCATTCCCCTTCCACCCCATTTCCAGGGGTAGCGCCGAAACCAAGCGCACGTGCAATCGCAGAATAGGCGATGCGATAAGCAGACGCGACGGCGCGTTCGGGATCGGGCCGCTTAATCTCGTCACGATGCGCCAGAAGCGCCGTGCAGACCAGGTTCTCCACCTCCATGTAGCTGCGTTTGCCGGCAGCCAGCACGATGGGATCCGATCCGGCACGCAGCATCATCGGGCGCATCAGATCGGCATGTTCGTGAAGACATTCGGCGATCCCATCGATGATCAAGGGAACGAGTGTCCTGAGATCATCGGCTTGCGACTCGGCACGGTCGACGACTTCGCGTTGCGCCTTGTCGACGGCGAGCAGCACACGGCCCTGCACCGCTCGGATCAGATCGTCCTTGCTGTCGAACCGGTTGTAGATCGAACCGATCGAAACTTTGCCAGCCTTGCTGACCTCGAGAAGCGTGAAATCATCGCTGCCGCGTTCGCGCAGCAGGTCTTCAGCCGCGGCGATCATCCGGTCGTACGACGCTCGGCTACGCCCCTGCTGCGGGACGCGCGAGGGCGTGGCGGCAAGCTCCATTTCTATCGTCATCGCTTTTGCAGGCATCGCGAACGTCCCCGTTGACACGCGGCGCAACAGGCCGCTATCACTCAATTCAGAATGACGGTTCTAGTTCTGAACCGCTACTAGTCAGTTACACTTTGTGACGGACGAAAGGCAAATCGGCAGGGGACAAACCCGCCACTTCGGGAGAGATTTGATGCGATTTTCGGTTTTCTTGAATGCCCGCACCACGGCTGCGGACCAGGACCGTCAATTGATCCTCGATCTCGTCGATCACGCGAAGAAAGCCGAGGAGCTTGGCTTCGACGCGGTCTTTCTTCCCGACCATCACTTCACCGGCTACATGCCCGTCGCGAGCGACCCGATGATGTTCGCCGCTTATCTGGCCGGCCAGCTGAAGAAAGTGCATTTCGGCTTCTCGGTCACCTCGGTTCCGCTTCACAGTCCAGTCCGCTTTGCCGAACGCGTCAACATCCTGGATCAGTTGACGGAGGGCAGGCTGCTGGTTGGCGTAGGGTCCGGCACCACGCCCGAGGAGATGATTGGCTTCGGCGTGAACTACAAGGAAGCCTCGGCGATTGCGGAGGCCAACCTTGCCATCGCCGAGAAGCTCTGGGCCAAGCAGATTGACGACGCGCCGATCGAATTCGAGAACGGACCCTATAAGGGCAAGGTGCTGCAGCGCATCGCGCCTGCGATGTACGGCAAACGTCACGCGCGGCTCATGCCCGTTGCCATGAAGGAGGCCAGCGCACGCCGTGCCGCGGAGCATGGCTGGCCGGCGTTCATCCCCGCGTTCACGCCGCCGAACATCGGCGGCACCGAGCCGCTCAAGCACGTCACCAAATACTTCACCGCTTATCGCGCCATGCTCGAGGCGGCCGGTCATGACGAGGCGATCGTCGCGGATGCCCTGTCCTGGACAACCCACACCTATCAATGCGTCCACATCGCCGAAAGCGACGACCAGGCACGCGAGGAACTGGAGATCATCCTGCGCGCCTACCAGGCTGCGGTCGATCGCGAGAAATATTATAACGACGCAGCCGAGCGCGATGCCGCGAACCATAAGACCGACGACACGCCAATGGCGCTTACCGAGGACTGGATCGCGACCTGGTGCCTGCACGGCAGTCCGAAGACGGTCGCCGACCATCTCGCGCCTTATGCAGAGCTCGGCATCGGCAACGTGCTATGCGGCACGACGACCGGGCCGCTCGATCCGCAGCGGCTCGAATGGGCGAACCGCACGCTCGACCTTTTGGCACGCGACGTCGTGCCACAGTTCAAGTCCGCGCAATGATCGCGCCGTACATCGTTGGCATCGGGGGGACCACGCGGCCCGGATCATCCGGCGAACGGATGGTCAGAGCGGTTCTTGCCGCGACTGAGCGGAACGGGGCGACGACGCGCATGTTCGGTGGTGCAGAACTGTCTGCGCTCCCCCATTTCGCCCCTGAAAACGCCGAGCGCAGCGATGCCCAGCGCGAATTCGTCGAAGCCGTCCGCGCCGCCGACGGGATCGTGATCGGCTCGCCGGGCTATCATGGCGGCGTGTCGGGTCTGGTGAAGAACGCCATAGATCTCCTCGAGGATCTACGGGACGACCGCCGGGTCTATTTCGATGGCCGTGCCGTCGGGCTGGTCGTCACCGCAGCAGGCTGGCAGGCCTGCGGCGTCACGCTTCAGGCATTGCGCGGGATCGTGCATGCGATGCGCGGCTGGCCGACCCCGATCGGCATTGCGGTGAATACCGTCGAGCAGCAACCGTTCGCGCAGGACGGATCGCTCGCCGACGACGGCCTGCGACGTCAGGTCGCGATGCAGGCCGACCAGATCCTGTTGCTTGCCGGAGCTACGCGATGATCAACGACACGCTGCTATCGTTCACGGCGGGCCGCGACATGTGGTCGACCGTTGCCGCGAACGACGTCCCATCCGCCAAGATGGCCGACGGTCCCATGGGCATCGCGAGCGGCCGGGTCGACGAGCGCGACGTATCGATCCTGACTCCGAGCGGCATCGCACTGGCGGCAAGCTGGGACCGGGCACTCGCCGGCGTTGTCGGCGCGCTGGTCGGCGGCGAAGCGAAGCGCAAGGGCGTTGACATGGTGCTGGCGCCCAATCTCAATCTCGCTCGCTCGCCGAACGCCGGCCGGGTGTTCGAGATGTTCGGCGAAGATCCCCTGCTTGCTGGAACGCTCGGCGTCGCGTGGAGCAGGGGTTTGCAGAGCCGCCGTGTCGGCAGCATCGCCAAGCATCTGGTCTGCAACGACTCCGAAACGCAGCGCGATCGGTACGACGCGATCGTCGACGAGACGACGTTGCGCGAAATTTATCTGCTTCCGTTTGAAATGGTGGCCCGGGCTGGCTGTGCCGGCATCCTGACGGCCTATAACCGCGTCAACGGCGACTATTGCGCGCAGAACGCGCCCGTCCTGACCGACATCCTGCGCCACGAATGGCGCTACGGTGGTTTCACGGTAAGCGACTGGTTCGGTACGCATGCCGGCGCGGAGTCCCTGAACGCGGGGCTTGATCTCGAAATGCCTGGCCCCGCCCGGTTCATGGGCACGAAGCTGCGCGACGCAGCGGCTGATGGTACAGTTGGTGTCAACCGGGTCGAGGAAGCGGTCGACAGGATCCAGATCGCTGCCCGAACCTGGGCCGGCGGCGATGCAGGCGCTGAGCCGGGGGATCGAGATACCATCCTGGCCCAGGCAGCCGCCGCTGGTTTCACGCTGCTGCGCAATGATGGCGACCTGTTGCCGGTTGCGCCGGGCAGCGTTCGCCAGTTGGCGGTCATCGGACCAAATGCGCTCGCCCCGTGCTTTCAGGGTGGCACGTTCGCCAAGATCGCGCTCCGCCCCGATGCGATCCCGCCGGTCGAGGCGCTGCGCGCGCGGTTCGGCGCGGAGACGATCGTCTTCGCTCCCGGCTGCCCCCCCTCGCCGCGGCTGCCGGCAATGCCTGCACTCCCCGCGCGCGATCTCGGCGATGGCTGCGACGTCGGCATGACCGTCGATTACTTCGGTGGCCATGATTTCTCTGCAAGCCTGCTCGGCAGTGAGACGCGGAACACCAATTCGCTGACGTGGTTTCACGGTATGCATGACCTCGGCGCGTTCGACCGCAACGGCGGTATCCGGGCCAGTGGGCGGATAATGCCGACGGTCACGGGCATGCACCGCCTGCACATCGGTGGCACCGGATCGGTACGACTGGTCGTTGATGGCCGGCAGGTGTTCGCTGCGGAACGCGAGATCCCGGCAAGCGACGTCATGGGCGCGCTGAAAAGCGGCGACAGCGACCATGTCGAAGTCCTGCTCGAAGCGGGGATACCTGTACTGATCGAAGCAGAGCTTCGGTACACGCCAGCACGTGCCCATGGGTTATGGTTCGGGCTTGGGGTACCGAACGACGCGGCAACCTTGCTGGCCGAGGCGGAGGCAATCGCTCGGGGCGCCGACGCGGTGCTGCTGCTCGTCGGCGAGACCGCGGACGCTGGCGTTGAAAGCAAGGATCGCGATACCACCGCGATCCCCCTCGACCAGCAGGAACTCGCCGCGCGCGTGATCGCCGCCAACCCGCGAACGATCGTAGCGGTCAATGTCGGGCACGCCTTCGATACAAGGTTCGCCACCGACGCCGCGGCGTTGCTGGCGGTCTGGTATCCAGGCGAGGCGTTTGGGCCTGCGCTCGCCGCGGTCGTCGCAGGCGATCTCGAACCATCGGGGCGCCTGCCCGTCGCACTGGCGGCATCGGAGGACCAGTATCCCGCGTTAGATGCGACCCCCGACGCCGACGGCCGGCTGCCTTATGCCGAGGGCATCGGCATTGGCTACCGCGGGATGATCACCGCGGGCATCCGTCCAGCGTTCGCGTTTGGCGAAGGGCTTGGCTACGGCCGCTTCACCTACGTCGCCGCAACCGCGACCACCCGGTCCGATCACGGCGTCGATTTGGTCGTGACCGTGCGCAACGACGGTTCGCGCGACAGCGCCGCCGTCGTCCAGGCGTATCGTACGGACGGTCCTCTGGCTGGTTTCGCCAAACAGGTCGTCGCTGCGGGCAGCACGGTGGACATTCATCTCGTCGTCAATCCGATCGCGCTGCGGCGATGGAGCGGCAATCGATGGGTGTTCGCATCGGGTCCGACCACGCTGCGCATCGGCGGATCGTCGCTGGACCTTCCGCTGTCGGCAACCGTCGCGTTCGACTGACGATGAATTCACAATGCCGGCGCTGATCGGCAGGCAAGGAGAGTGGATATGGCACGCGTTTCAGAAGTCCGTTACGTCGGCTATGCAGTTCCAGACCTGGAAGCCGAACGGCGGTTCTACGCCGACGTTTGGGGGCTGACGGAGGTCGAAGCCGATGACGGCATGGTGTATTTCGCCGCCGCAGGCACGCCCGAGAAATATGTCGTACGTCTCCGTCAGGACGCCGTACAACGGATCGACGTGATGGCATGGGCAGCCGAGACGCGCGCCGACGTCGATGCCCTTTTCGCGCAGGTCAAAGATGCGGGGGGCAAGATCATCACCGAGCCTCACGAGCAGACGACCCTGGGTGGCGGCTACGGCTTCCGCTTCTTCGATCCTGATGGCCACACGCTGGAGGTCTCGGCGGAGGTCGAGCGAGGGGAGTCCCGCGATCTGAAGCGCGGCGAGGCGATCCCGGTCAAGATCAGTCACATCGTCATGCATTCGCCTGACCACCGGGCGACCGTGGCGTGGTACGAGAAGGCACTCGGTTTCCGTGTCTCAGACTGGCTCGGCGACTTTATGTGCTTCATGCGCTGCAATGCGTGGCATCACCGTCTCGCCTTCCTACCAGGACCGCCGTGCCTCAACCACGTCGCCTATGACGTGCTGACGATCGACGACATGATGAAGGGCATCGCCCGCCTCAAAAAGAACGACGTCGACATCAAATGGGGACCGGGCCGCCATACCGCGGGTAACAACACGTTCAGCTATTTCACGACGCCGGCGATGAACGTCGTCGAATACACGTCGGAGCTGGAAGAGGTCGACGACGATCATCACCAGCATACGGTTCATGTCCCCTCGCCGGACACGATGGACCAATGGGGTACGGGCGTTGGCGGTCCACAGACTATGCCGAAGCCCGCACCCGATGCAGGTCTATGGACACCAGCCGCGGCATGATCCGGGCCGGTATAGCCATGGCCGGCATCGCCCTGATGGCGATGCCGGTCGCGGCCCGTCGAGCCGACGAGACCGAACGAAATCGCGCGATCATGACGCGGTTCGCCGATATCCTGTACCGCGCGAAAGACGTGCGGCGAGCGTTCGACGACTTCGTGGTTCCGGACTACGTCCAGCACAATCCCGGCATCGCCGACGGTCGCGCATCGGCCATAACGTCGCTGGAGCCCTTGTTTTCGACGCCCGGCGCGACATTCGTCGTGAAACGGATCGTCGTTGATGGCGATCTGGCGATCATCCATTTGTTCGGTCGCGGCGATCCGAAGACGGCTGGCGGCGCCGTAGCGGATATCTATCGCCTCAAGGACGGTAAGATCGTCGAGCATTGGGATGTCATCCAGCCAATGCCGCAATCGTCCAAAAACCCCCACCCCATGTTCTGAGTATCTGCACCATGGCCATATTCCAATATTTCCCCAATAATTACGTCTGGAACCTCTCGGTCGACATCGCGATCGAAAGCGGTGCGCGGATCGGCGAGATCGAGGAGATGTGCCGCCCTCTGCTGGAAGCAGCACAGTCAGGCGAGGACGCGGGTACCCCGCAGTTCATGCGCGAATGGGTCAAGATGGCCGACAAGCTGGTCGTTCTTGCCGCCGAGGACGAGACATTGGGGCGGCACTTATCCGCCGGCACCAAACTCCAGCGCGCAAGCCTCTACTACATCACCGCCGAACGGATGCAGGGACAAGGCACGCCGGAGCGCAACGCCACGTTCGCAAAGGGTCAGGACAGTTTCCGGCGCGCCATGGCGCTGGGCAAGGAAAACGCGGAGCGCGTGGAGATTGCGATTCCGGGAGGCATGGTGCCGGGGGTTTTCACGCAAGCACCGGGCAAGGCGCCCGTCGTCGTGTTCGTCAACGGGCTCGATAGCTGCAAGGAGCTTCTCTACTGGACCGGCCTACCTCAGGCCCTGCTGCGCCGTGGAATATCCACCTTGTGCATCGATCAGCCAGGGTCGGGTGAGGCGCTGCGCTCAGGCGGGCTGCACGCCACCCACGAAAGCGAGCGCTGGGCGACCCCTGTCGTCGACTGGCTGGAAAAGCTAGCCGGCGTCGATGCTACGCGGATCGGGCTCTCGGGCATCTCGCTCGGCGGGTATTTCGTACCAAGGGCGGTCGCCTTCGAACCACGGTTCGCTGCAGCAGCGGTTTGGGGCGCCAACCACGACTGGGCGGAAGTGCAGCAGAAGCGCCTGCGCCGCGAGGGCGAGAATCCCGTGCCGCACTACTGGAATCACGTCATGTGGGTGTTCGGTGCCAAGGACATGGCCGAGTTCCTCGACAAGGCTGCCGGCATGACGCTCGAGGGCATACTGGACCGGATCACGGTGCCGTTCCTGGTGACGCACGGCGACAATGACAGACAAATCGGCCGCGACTATGCGCACCGGACCTACGACCAGCTCGTCAACAGCCCCAAACGCGAACTCAAGTTCTTCACCGAACGCGAAGGCGGTGTCGAGCATGTCGGCGTCGATAATATGAGCTTCGGCCGCGACTTCATCGCCGACTGGCTCGCAGAAGCATTGGGAGGACATGTCGCATGAAGCGGACGTTCATCGACCTGTCGATCACGCTCGATCCCGACGTGATAACGGATCCACCGTTCATGCGACCCTCGATCGCATATCAGACGCACGACCAAACCGTCGCTGAGCTTCAAACCTTCTTCCCAGGTGTCACTGCCGAACAAGTTCCCGGCGGGCTGGGGTTCGCTGCATCGGAGACGTTGACGCTGTCGACGCATAACGGAACGCATCTCGATGCACCGTGGCACTACCATCCGACGATGAACGGCGGCGAACGTGCGATCACGATTGATGAAGTGCCTCTGGAGTGGTGCTTCCAGCCGGGGGTCAAGCTCGACATGCGGCACTTCCCTGACGGTCATGTCGTGACGGCGGACGAGATGGCGGCAGCGCTCAACGCGGCCGGTCACACGCTTCGGCCATTGGATATCGTGCTGATCAATACGGCCGCTGGCGCGGCGCTCGGCCAAGCCGACTTTCTCGCGAAAGGATGTGGCATCGGCTACGAAGCTACGCTGTACCTGACCTCGCGCGGCGTTCGCGTGACGGGTACCGACGCATGGTCTTGGGACGCGCCGTTCGGCCACACCGCCAAGCGGATTGAGGAGACGGGCGACACCTCGCTGATCTGGGAGGGGCATAAGGCAGGCCGAGACATCGGCTATTGCCACATGGAAAAGCTCACTAACCTTGATCGCCTACCCTGCAACGGCTTCATGGTTTCCTGTTTTCCAGCAAAGATAAAGAATGGCTCCGCTGGCTGGACACGAGCGGTCGCTATCCTAAACGATTAAGATAGCCGCTTCAGGATTTTGACGCGCAATTTCAGCCAAACGTTTAGGTCCCACTCAAAAATTGAGGCGATTTGCCGCAATTGTGACCTAAGATATGACAATTAATCTAGATTTATAACTAGCCCAGGAATGACCCATAAGTCGCCGTTCGGGTGCCCTTCCCCGCCTCCCAACTTCCGCCCTTGTTTCATGGAGTTCCACGGCAACGCTTGCCATCCGTTTAAGCGGTCGGTCGAAATGACTGCCTGGAAATCGATGGCTTCCAAAAGTCATCCCGAACGATGCAAGATTAGCCGCCTTGCCTGGTCGCGCTGCTGAGTGCGGGCGTTGCTCAGTACTGAACAGCTTTGATAGGCGGCCGAACAGTGCGCCTTAATAATGCCGACCGTCATAAAAGGTCATCATAACTGACGCGATTATGTCGCGTTGATATCATAGGCGAGGCGCTCGAGACCGCAGATTGGTCTTACATTGGGTGGGCCAGCCGTTCCGTTCTGGGGAAGCCTCTTTGCCCGCCCCTTTCGGAGATGCTGGCTCAATGCTGTTCCTTTCGCCCGCCAGACGCGTCCGGTTGGCCGCGTCCGCGGCCTGTGCGCTTCCGCTGTTGTTCGTAGCTAGTGCCGCAAACGCCGAAGACCCGACCGCTGATCCCGAGCAGACCAAGTCCGACATCATCGTCATGGGCGATCGCGCGATCCGCTCGGACAAGGAGCAATCGACGTCGGTACGTGACTCTATCGTGTTCGACGATCTCGAAACTCTGTCCGCCGACGGCAGCGTTGCAGGCCAGTTGATCCTGCTGCCCGGTATCAGCGCGATTGAGGATGGCGATGCGCCGCGCTTCGTCAGCATCCGGGGCATCTCGCCCGATCTCAACCAGACCACGATCGACGGGATCACGCTCGCGACGATCGGCAATGACGGCGAGGGTTCGCGCAAGGTCAATTTGCAGCAAATTCCGTCCGAACTCGCGTTCCACAACGACGTCTACAAGACATTTACCGCCGAACAAAATGGCGCGGCGATCGGGGGGATCGTCGACATCGTCACGCGCAGCGCGTTTGCCCTCAAGCGCCGCTATGTCATGGTCGACGGCTATGGTATCTATTCGTCGTTCAGGGGCGATGGCGGCAGCAACGCCGGCAACGGCAGCACGCCGCATTTCGGCGCCGGTGGCAAGATGGTGTTCGCGGACAAGTTCGGCGCGGGCGATCAGTTCGGCGTGGTCCTGTCGGCGCGCTACGAGAACCGCATCCGCAACTCGCGCAAATGGTGGCAGGACACCAAATATTACTTCAGCGACGCCGGCAAGAAGCTGGCCGGCCCCGACGATCCCGCGTGGAACGGCATCGCCGTACCGTACAACCATAGTTACGGCAGCTATACCAACCGCCTCCAGACTGCGGGCAGTTCGGCGAAGTTCGAATGGCGTCCGCTTGGCACCGACATCTATGCGTCGCTGCTCAGGTTCAATTATCGTCAGTGGGAATCCTCGACGATGAACAAGAATGATTACTACACCAAGAACAGTGTCAGCGACCTGACCGCGGAGGGTGGCGGATCGGACATCAACAGCCTCTATTCACGCTATCGCTACGATACCTGGAACAAGGCGACGGTCGGCGCGATCGGCAATGTCGAATGGCACGACGACCGCTCGTCGTTGCGCGTTCGCGGCGGTTACACCCGCGCCCGGTACGACAATACGCAGCCCTATATCGGTGTCCGCGCCTATCCGACTGGCCTTTCGCTCGACTGGGCGGCGGGCAATGACGGCACCGGCGGGCTGCCTTACGTCACCGGGATCAACAAGCCGGGCCTCGTGCTCGGATCGCCGTACAAGCTCAGCACAGCGCAGACGACATACCGCATGGCCAACGAGGGGCTGGCGAATGCGCGCGTCGATTATGGATGGAACGCCGAGCCCGAAGATCGTGGCTTCGGGTTCGTCACAGGGATCGAATTCCGCAACCTGGAACTGTCGCGCAACGTCGATATGACCGAATACAAGCTTGGCCAGGCGATGAACGCCTATCTCTACGATCCAGGCTATGTGCCCGTGGGCGCACCGCAATCGTTCCCGTGGGTCGACTGGGCGCGCGTGAAGAAGGAGTTGTGGCCCAAGTTCGTCAAGGACGTACCCAACTCGACCTACGACAGCATCACCGGGGATTATCGATACACCGAGCGGCTGGTAACGCCGTTTTTGTCGCTCCATTACGCCACCGACGATACCACGCTGGTCGCGGGCGTCCGCTACGACCATACGCGCTTTTCCGCGTTCCAGCCGACGATCACCGGCGGCACAGCGTCGGCGGTGATGACGCGGAACAAAGGCGGGTACCAATACCTGTTGCCGTCGTTCTCCGGCATCCAGGACTTCGCCGGCGGCAAGAAGCTGCGCTTTTCGTACAGCCGCACGCTCGGCCGCCCTACACCGGGCAATATCGCGCAACCGGAATCGCTCAATTGCGGCGACGAGGACAGCGGCGGGGCGGATTGCTCGATCAGCCGCGGCAACCCCGATCTGCGCCCACGTCGGTCGGACAATCTCGATGTTCAGTTCGAGCAGTATTTCCACAAGGACGGCATCATCTCGCTCGGCGCGTTCGCCAAGTGGATCAAGGACGACATCTTCACGCTGACCACGACGCAGCTGATCGACGACGTCAACTACCGGGTCCGCCAGCCGCTCAACGCCGACAATTCGCGGCTGTACGGCGTCGAGTTCCAGGCCGCCGATCACGATGTCAACCTGTTCGGCCAGCGGATCGATCCGTTTTTCAACGCAACCTGGCTGAAGGGACGGATGTCGATCACCAGCGATGCGGGGACGCGGACCCTGGACCGGCTGATCTACCAGCCAAAGTGGATCATCAACGGCGGCGCGACGCTTCGCCTGCCCGCGATCGACGGCGCGTTCCGCACGACCGTCACGCACCGCGGCAGCTACATGGAGGGCATCGGCGAGACCGCGCAGGACGACAACGGCCGCGCGGAGCTGACCACCGTCAACCTCGGCCTGTGGCACCGCGTGACAAAACACGTGACGTTCAAATACGAGATCACCAACCTGCTCAATGACCAGCCGAAATTCCTGGTCGGCAACGGCCTTCGCTACGTCAGCGAAGTCGACGACTATGGCCAGGGTGCCTTTTTCCACATCATGCTGCGCTGATAAGCCGAACAGAGGTACGACCATGTACGAAGTCGATCGCCGCTATCTTCTGTCCGCCCTGGGAAGCCTGACCGCCGCTGGTGTCCTGCCTTGGCGGGCCTCCGCCGCCGAGGTGCGGCCCCGCAACCTGATCGAGGCCCCGCGCTTCCCCACCCCGCCGTTCACGTTGGGCGTCGCGGCCGGCGATCCCGATGCCACGGGCTTCGTCATCTGGACGCGGCTCGCGCCCCTACCGCTCCAGCCCGATGGCGGCATGATGATGGCCCCTGTGCTCGTTGCCTGGGAGGTCGCCGCCGATCCCGACTTCCGTCAGGTGCTTCAGCGCGGCGAGGCGATCGCACACCCTGAGCTGGCGCATTCGGTCCATGTCGAGGTCGCCGGACTCGCTCCCGCACGCCCCTATTGGTACCGCTTCACCTGCGGCGGCGAGCGTAGCGGCACCGGGCGCGGGGCGACCCTGCCCCCGCCAGGCGCACCGCTCGACCGCGTGCGCTTCGCCGTCGCCGGCTGCCAGCATTACGAGGAGGGCTATTACACCGCATGGCGTCACATCGCCGCCGAACCGATCGACTTCGTGTTCCATTACGGCGACTATATCTACGAGGGGCCGGACCGCGGCGAACAGGCGCGCGGCGCGAAGAAGCCGCTGGTGCGTCGCCACCTCGGCCACGAAATCTATTCGATCGGCGATTACCGCCAGCGCTACGCCCAGTACAAGAGCGATCCCGATCTCCAGGCCGCGCACGCCGCCGCGCCCTGGTTCGTCAGCTTCGACGATCACGAAATCGACAATAATTGGGCCGGCGACATCGATCAGGACAACACCACGCCGGAGGTGTTCCGCACGCGGCGTGCGATGGCGATGCAGGCCTATTACGAGCATATGCCGCTACGCCGCTCATCGATGCCCGACGGATCGCACATGCAAATGTACCGCGGCGCACGCTTCGGCGATCTGATGGACGCGTTCTTCCTCGATACACGGCAATATCGTTCCGATCAGGTCTATGGCGATCGCGATGCGCCGCAAGGACCGGACGCCTTCGCGGCCGACCGGTCGATCACGGGCGCACCGCAGGAAGCATGGCTGTTCAAAGGCCTCGATCGCTCGAAGGCACGCTGGAACCTGATCGCGCAGCAGGTGTGCCTGATGAACCTCGGCTACCACAAGGCAGGGCAGCCCGAGCAGCTTGTCTCGATGGACCAATGGTCAGGGTACATGAACAGCCGCCGCCGCCTGCTCGCACATATCGACGCGCGGTGCCCCGGTAACGTCATGACCGTCAGCGGCGACGCGCACCGCCATTACGCCGGCGACCTCATCCAGGATCACGGCAACGGCAAGATCATCAGCAGCGAATATCTCGCTACCTCGATCAGCTCGGGGGCGGACGGCGTCGGCGAGGACGACGACTATACCCGCTCATCCCGGACGGAAAATCCGCATCTCAAGGCGCTCACCGACAGGCGTGGCTATGTCTTGTGCGACGTCGACCGCGATCTGTGGCGCGGTGACCTGAAAGTTCTGGACACGATCGCGACGCGGAACGGCACGCTCTCGACGCACACCACCTTCGTTACCGAGCGTGGCAAGCCGGGGTTGCAAAGCGCCTAACCCGTGCTCAGAAGTCAGAAGCGTAGTCCACTCGTATGCCGAGAGACGACCCATAAGCCGACGTCCAGACGGGTTTCACCGCTTCCCAAAATCGGACTCTCGTTCATCTATTTCTCCGGACTTTTTCTCCGACGAATGATCTACCGGCAGGAAAGGTAAGCACAAACGCTGCGCCCTGTGTTGAGGGTAGAAGGTCGATCGCAGCTTTTTCCGCGGACAATAGAGAGCGGGCGATCGGTAGTCCTAGTCCGGTACCGCCGTGAAGCCGTCGGCTTGTGAAGAACGGTGTGAAGACGCGATCACGATCGCCTGCCGAGATACCGTGACCATCGTCCTCGTATCGGATCGACACCGCTGTGGGGTGATGATCCAGCCGAAGCGTCGCGGTACATGCGCCAGCCTGGCTGCTATTCTGGGCCAGTATCCGCAAGACGGCCGTTAGGAGTTCCGCGCCGATCGGTACATCGCCATCGTCCTGCAAAACGATCGATATCCCGACGTCGTCCAATCCGCTGACGACGTTGCGCAATGTGCAATGGCCCGCCTGTGTGGTCGCCATATCAGCCCGCGCGAGTTCCAGCAGCCGCTGGACCAGTAAGGCAAGCCGGTCCGCGTCGGCGCCCGCGTTGGCGAGAAATCGCTGTCGTTCCGCATCCGTCATCTTATGCTCGCCAAGCAGTTCGAGTGCGCCGCGGATGCCGGTCAGGGGAGTCTTAAATTCGTGGCTCAACGCTGCGGCGAAATCACGCAGATAGCGGGCGCGGGTATCGATACGGTCGGCCATGGTCGCGAAGTGCGCATAGAGTTCTCGAATCTCGATCGCAGCGGTGACGGGGGCCTCAGGGATAATCACATCGCCGCTCGCGACGCGCTCGGTTGCGCGGGTCAGTTCACGGATCGGGCGGGCGATACCGCGCGACAATAGTCCCGCGAGCATCAGGAGCGTCAGAAAGATCGACACAACGCCCAGCGCGATTTTACCGCGATCTTGATAGATCCCGAGGAACAGTCCGCGCGGTGAACGCGAAAGCATGACGACGCCGACGACGCGGCCACCGACGATCACCGGCCGCACATGATGGACGCGAATCGTGCTCGCACGGCTGAGCCATTCGAGCGGCGATCGCAGCCCATAGGGGTTGTCTGTCCGGAGCCGAAGCGTGGTCGCCACGCGCCCGTCGAGAGCGCGGCGCACTTCGAGAACGTCGGCGTAGCTTTTTCCCAGATCGTCATGCCCCACGACCACGACGCCCGCGCCGTCGAGCAGTCGGGCCGCGGACAGCGTGACCGCCGCGGCGTCTTCCATCACCGGCGCCAGCCCGCGTGCGATTTCGATCGCCCCCGGGTTGGCCACGCCGGCAGACTGCGCCGGAGGCATTTCGTCGAGCACCGGATCGCTGCGCAGGTCGATCGTCGGCGGCTCGGGCGCCAGCGGGCGATTGCCCTGCGTGTGGTCGCCCCACGCCGCCCGGTACGCCGCCGCGAGCACCGCGCCCTGCGCGATGAGTTCGGCCTCGGTCTGCTGGACCAACGTGTTCTCGTACACGCGCAGGGCGACCGCGCCGACACCGGGCAGCGCAGCCACGAACACGAAGGTCGCGAGCAGGATCGTGCGGATCGACAGCGCCGGCCAATGGCGTTTCGCGATCCGCTTGCCCGTTGCGATCAGCCGCATCGGCCGAGGCGATACCCGACACCGCTGCGCGTCTCGACCAGATCATCGAGCCCCGCGCGGGCGAATTTGGCGCGCAGGTTGCGGACATGGCTGTCCACCGTGCGGTCGGTCATCGCAAAGCCGGGTCCGTGCAGCCGGTCGATGATTGCGTCGCGGCTGAAGACTTTCGACGGCATAGTGGCGAGCAGCGCGAGGAGTTGGAACTCCGTTGCCGTCGTCGCGATGGGCTCGGCGTCCACGCGCGCTTCCCAAGCGTCAATGTCAAGCGCCAGCCGGCCGTAGCGGATGACCGTTGCGGGCATCGGCGGCGGTGCCGGCACGCCGCGCTTTAGGATCGCGCCGACACGCGCGACGACCTCGCGCGGCGAGAAGGGTTTTACGACATAGTCGTCGCCGCCGATCTCGATCCCGACGATCCGGTCGATCTCGTCGTCGCGCGAGGAGAGGAACAGGATCGGCAATCGGGCCTGCGCGCCACCCGATGCGCGCAGCCGCCGACACAGGTCCAGCCCGTCGAGCCGCGGCATATTGATGTCGAGGATCATCAGGTCGGGGACATTCTGCTCGACCGCGGCCAGCGCCGCCTCGCCGTCGCCAGCCTCGGCCACGCTCATACCCGCCCGGCCGAGCGCGAAGGCCAGCAGATCGCGGATATGCGGATCGTCATCGACGATGAGAATATGATGGGTCATCGCGTACATTGCTGGCGCTTTCCGGTGGCCGGCGTCAACTGACGCGCTCCACTGTCATGACTGCAAGCCAGGGCCCCACGCTGTCGCCGGTGAGCGCCGGCCAATACCAGCTCGGCACATCCGAATAAGTGGTCCCGTTCGCGGCGCGGATATGTTCGCAGACCTTCAAGCGTACGCCGCCTCGTTGCGCACCAAAACAGGAAGATCGGCCACCAACTACGGTGCGCATGGGCAGCGGCGCAATCGCGTAGCCCAACGCGGCGAAACAGTCGCGCGGCGGGTGGAGCAGCCGTGTCGCACGGGCGACCTGACGTAGCACGATCTGCCGCTGCCCGTCGCCGAACCGCGCGACATGGCCGGGAAAGTCCCGCGCGAGCATCGCGTCGCCGGGCCCTGTCGGAAGACGTACGAGCGCGCGCCCCTCGAACCGCGTCGGCCATGGCGTCAGCGGCGGCAGCAACAAGGCGCGCTGTGGCACCAGCGGTGCCCCAGCGGCGAACACAGTCGCCAGCGCGAGCGCGATCGCACGCTTCATAGCGACATCCTTCGGCGGGTGAGTAGCAAAACGGCAGTGCCTGCAACGAACGCGAACGCGGCAAGTCCCACCGCCTCATGGACTACCGGGCCGTGCAGCATCGGGATGAAACCGCTCTCGACATAGAACAGGCTTGCGGCACGCAATGTGTTGCCCGTGATCGCGACCGCAACAGCGCCCGCCAGCAGCAAGGCGAAACGGAGCGGCGGGGCCCGAACGATCGCTCCTACGAGGCTCGCCAGAACAAGGAGCGCCCACAGCATCCGCACACCACTGCACGGCCCGTCGAACAGTAGTTCGCGGCCATGCCATTCTAGCGCGACGCCCTCAAGCGTGACGCCGATCCCGTTCATCCTTAGCAACCCCGCTGTCAGGAGCGCGGAGACACGGCGCAGCGGTCCGGCGACCAATATGTCGAGCGTCGGCAGGATCGGCACCGCCAGCAGCGCCAGCGCCAGCACCGGCCATCGCAACCGCGGCATCGCGCTCCAGCTCAGCCCGGCGACAACCACGCCGATCTCGATCAGCGCCACGCTGGTCAGAGCCGCAGCGGCGCTGGCGACCAGCACGGCGACCACCCCATCGGCTCGAACTTCGTGCGTTGCGTGGACCAGCGCCCAGCCGAGCGCGGCGAGCAGCGCCAGTGTTGTCGCGAGCCCGACGCCGTCGGCGCGACCGGCCAGCAAGGACAGGCCGTGCCAACCGCCGCCCGCGACGATCACGGCGGCGATCCGCGCGGGGATCACGCCGCCACCGCCCGCAAGTCGCGCTGTCGTTTGACCAGCCATGCGCCGGCCAGCGCCGTCAGGATCAAGAGCGCCCAGGTTTCCGGCTCGGGCACCGTAGGCACCGCGTCAGGATCGGGGACCGGCAGCCCGTTCGCGGTATAGTCGTGAACGGTCTCGAGGACGACAGCGCCGCTGACGGGCGTGATCACGTTGACCCGATGCGCGAGGCTTATTGCGCCCTCGCGTGCTTTGCCCCGACTGCCGCCCATCCCCGCTAATCGCTCGGCTGCCCAGAGCCGCACGATATGCGGCGCCCCCGTAATTGCAGCGCGAGCGAGCGCGGTCCTCGCGACCGTCCAGCGCGGCGCATTCCCGCCAACATCGGCTAGGATTATGCGGAGATCCGCCGTTGCATCGCCGCTCGGGGAGGGCAATCGCGCCGTGTCAAACCAGCGGTTTCCGGCGAGCGTCATCGCTCGTCCTGGTGCGACCTGATACCGGACCAATCGCGGCAGCGCGGGAAGCCGCTCGAGCGCTTGCTCCAGCGCCGGCTCGGGCGAAGTGAACCGGATAGGCTGCGCACCGTGCAGCCACAGCAGCGTGGCATCGGCACGTGGCATCGCCTGAAGCGCAACCGCAAGCCCGGCACGGTCGTCCTGTCCTCCCCGGAAGCTCATACCCGCCAGCACCGCGCGCACCTCCGCAGCCTGCTCGCGCGACCAGGGACGCGGCATAACGAAGCCGGGCTCGTCGCCAGCGACGACCAGCCCGACGACACGCCCGGGAGCAATCGCCTCCAACGCAGCCGGCAGCGCGGTGGCGATGGCCGCCATGTCCGCTGCGCTGTCTACGACCAGCATTACCGGGCCGCGTGATGAGGTTTCCCGCACGATCCGCTGCTCGACCGACACAGCTGCAGCCTTGCCTTGCATCGCCATGCTGCCGAACGTCGTCAATGGCACCGTCACCGGGGGCAATGTCAGGCGAACTCGCCCGGTAAGCAAAGCCGCATCGTTCAGCGCCGTGCGCGCCGCCCTGTCCCCCTCGATCCAGATGGCGTGTCGCAGGTCGGCGTCGAGATCGAAATTGCGCTCGACCATGGTCGGCAAAGCCAGCGTCCGGCGCCCGTCCGGCCGGATCGCGAACGGCGCGGTCACGCCGATCCTAAGCCGCATCGACGCACGCGGCTGGATCGGAAAGACCTGTACAAGCAAACGTTGCGCGCCATCGGTCGTCACCAGCAGGGGATCGCGCGACGCGCTGACCACCTTCCTGTACGCAGCCCGCGTCTCGCCGCGGCCGGCGATGCTCGCCTCGCGCGGCTCGCCGTTGATCCACAAGGTCGCGCGCGACGCGACTGCCCCCTCCGGCAGCGCAATGTTGAAACGCGCCTCGCGCTGTATGTCGCCCCGGTTGGCCAAGTCGATCGTCCATTCGAGATAGGCGAGACTGTCGCGTGCGGCGACCGCGCCGTCGATACGCGATCCCGCCAGTGCCAGATCCGGCACGCGCCCGCCGACCGCCTCGCCGCCCTGGTCATCGTCCCACGCGAACAGCCTCGTCCGATCGCCGACGGCGTACCCCGGCCGCGCAGCGGCGTTGAATGCCTTCCCCGTCACTCGGTAATAAAGCTCGCGCGCCGCGTCGGTCCGGCGCTGTTCGTTCCAGAACACCCCGTTGGTCCAGGCGGACACGAGGAAGCTCGCGACGCCGCTCGCACGTGCGCTATCGCCATAGGATTGGCGGAGCAGCATGTCGCGGTCGCCGAGGGCGCGCATGAGCGCCACCGCGCTCCGCCGCCGCTGGACGCTCCCGTCATAGCGATCCAGGGCGACCTGCGTGATCGTGGCGGGCAGATCGACCAGCAGCAGCGCGACCACGCCCAACGCGACACCGCCGACAGCGATTCGGCCGCCGCAGTCGCGCGATGCCGCCGTTTCACCCGTCCAACGAACCGCAAAAACTAGTCCCGCGAGCGGGGCGAACGGCAACAAGCCGATACCGACGAGAATGATCGCGATGAACGCGAAGGGCAGCATCGGCAGAAACAAGAGACTATAGCTCGCCGCCACCGCGATACTCACGCCGCCGACGATCACCAACCACACAGGCGCCGTATCCTCCGTCCGCAGTGCGCGCCAGAGCAGAAAGTTGACGATCGGTACCAGGGAGATGAGGACGACATGGCCGATCGTCGGCACCGGATCGAAGAACGCACCGGCACAGATCCCCGTCACCAGTTCGATCAGGATCACGATGGCGGGAAAGATACTAGCGACGACAAGTGCGCCTGTGCCCGGGCGGGAATGGTCGGGATACGACATGGCGAATGGCTCCTTCGGGAGCCGTTTGCCGCAACGATGCCCAGCCGAGATGATGACTCCGTGAAGACTTTCGGGAAAAGATGTGCAGGAACGGTGCAGACGCGGAGTTAGGTAGCGACTTGAGTGAGGCCCCCCGATCTGACCTGGGTATGATAGCAAGGCAGGAGCGTTTCGCGGGACCGCCGCCATTGCGAGATGGCCACTACTGCCGCACTTAACCAACTCAACTTACGCCATTTGTTCATCACGAAGGTAAGTCCGCCGCGCACAGAAAGCCGCAGTCCAGCGCTCTAGGGTGCTGCGAGGATTGCACATTTCTACAGGTCCTGGGCCGACCTCTTGTCGTCTTGCGGCACCCGCTTTCGGCGCCTCGAAAATAGATAAGAGTGCCTCAAGAGCTTCTAGGCAGCGGTCGCAGTTTTTATCAATCACCGCGCGGTCCGAACTACGGTTGGCTTACGGCGCTGAGCTTGTCGAGGCGGCGTCGGCCCACCAGTAGTCCGCCCTCCAACCTAGCACAGAGAGCGGCGTAATAATCGGCGAGGAAGCCGTCGTCGTCACGATCGTCGGGGAGCCCCGCCTTGCGCCGGATCGCCGCCGCGACGGTGATCCGGGCAAGATCGTCGCCGCCACGGATCACGTCTTCCAGCGCCTGCAATTCGTAGATGCCGTACAGCGCCAGCGCCGCTTCGGAAAAGACGTGTCGCGGCCGACCGCCGGCCGATGCGAGATCGGCCGCCAGCGTGCGGACGGCGGTCTGCACCACCCAGGTTCCCGCGACCAGATCCCCGATCCGCAACCGGTCGCGGTTGAACAGCGGGAAGAACAGGAAGATGCCGCTCCACAACAACGCGAAGATCGTCAGGAACGCATCCGCGGTTCCCATCGCCGCGTGCGCGCCGAGGAACGAGAGCGGCAGGAACACCTCGATCTCGCGCATCGCGTTGCGCGCGAGCACGGCGCCCGCGGTCAGCCGCGCGCCGTCACGCGCGACTACGCGCAGCTTCATCACGCGCTTGCCCGGGGTCGCGCCGCGCCCACCCATCTCGAACAGGACGAACCAGCCGTTGCGCAACACGAATGCGCCGATCAGCCACAGGATCTCGGCGATATCCGCGCGGGTGGCGTGATCCAGTGCGGATAAGGCGAACGTCACGGCGATCAGCACGACCAGCATCAGGAGCATGTCGATCAGGAACGCCGCAGCGCGCGTCCCCGCCCCGCCCAGTTCCAGCTGCAGGTCGACACCTTCGGGCGTGACGAAGCTGCGGCGCCGGGCCACGGGTGCCTTAGTCTGCCGAGCGGTGCGCATGACGCCTCCCCATGCCGCAATAATAGATCAGCCACGCAGCGAGCATCGCCGCGCCGATCCCCGCGCGCGCACCGTCGCCGGTCACCACCTGACGACCGACGCCCTCCAGCACCGCTGCGATCGCGAGCATCAGCACCACGCCTGCCGTGGCGATCGCGGCGGTGCGGCCGGCGGCGACCACCGCCTCCATCCGTTCCTGCCCGCCGGGAAACGCGATGGCGGTGCCGATGCGCATCCCGGCCGCGCCCGCGATCATGACCGCGAACAATTCGGTCGTGCCGTGGATTGCCAGCCAGGCCAAGAAGTTCGGACCCAGCCCCTTGGCCGCGAACACCGCGACCATCGCGCCGAGCATCAGCCCGTTGTAGAAGATCAGCAGCGCGGTCGGCACAACGAAGGCGAAACCGAGCGCGAAGGCGAAGATCGCGATTTGGGCGTTATGGCCGAACAGGAAGCTCGCGAACACGCCCAGCCCGTCGTCCTTGCTCTGGTACAGCGTCGCACGCAGCGCTGCCACCGACGCGCTCGGATCGCGCCCGCCCGCCATCCCGGGGGGGACGAGGCTTGCGAACCAGGTCGGATCGGCCCGGACCAGCATGTAGGCCGCGACCGCGCCCGCGACCGTCAGGAACGCCATGACCAGAGTCTCGCGCCACAGCGTAGCGACCGCAGTCGGCCATCCCCTGGTGAAGAAGCGCCCGAGATCCCGCCAAGCCGAATCCGACACGCCGTAGAGCTGGAAGTAGGCGCGCGCGCACAATTGCTCGAGATAGGCGACCAGCGCGCGGTCGAGCGACGTCTCGCGCGCGACCGACAGCGACGACAGCGTGGACCGGTACAGCAGCGGCAGCGCCAGCAGGTCATCGTCGGACAGCACGCGGACCGAGCGCTTCTCGATCCGGCCGAGCAGCGACTCCAGTCGCGTCCAGTCCTGTTCGTGCGCGGCGCGGAAGCGGCTGGCGTTGAGCAGCGGCGGTGCGATATCGACGAACGCGCTCACAACAGGCTCCTCCGCTTGAGATCGACATAGCCTTCGACCAGCCGTTCGGCGACCTGGTCGTACGGACTCTCGATCACATGGACGCCCAGGCGGCGCAGGCGCAGCAGCACCAGCCGCCGGTCGCGCAGCAACGCCGCGGCGGTCACCGCGCGGGTCACGTCGGCGGGCTGTTCGGGCGCGCGATCGACGATCGTCTCCAGTTCGTCGTCGCGCAGGACGACGATCAGCATGAGATGCGTCTTGAGCAGCCGCGCGACCGCCTGCACCATGAAGTCGGCGGAGATCGGATCGGTGAATTCGGTGAACAGCACGATCATCGACCGCCGCGTCAGCCGCGCCGCCAGCGTGGTCAGCGCAAAGGTATAGTTGGTCTCGTCGCCGCTGTAGTCGATGCGCGCGGCAAGATGCTGGAGTTCGCCCAGCGCCCCCGCCCCGCCGATGAAGCCGCTAGCGATACGCGGGCGCGAATCGAACGCGTGCAGCGCGACGCGGTCGCCAATCTTCAAGGCGAGCCACCCGGTCAACAGCGCCGCCGAGACCGCGCGATCGAGACGCGGGATACCGCCGACGGGTTCCGACATCTGCCGACCGGAATCGATCGCGAAGACGATCTGGCTGTTACGTTCGGTCCGGTATTCCTTGGCATAGAGCTTCCTGTGCCGGGCGGACTGTTTCCAGTCGATCGCACGCCGGTCCACACCCGATCGGAACTCGACCAGCGCGTCGAAATCGGTGCCGTCGCCGCGGTCGCTTTGCGCCAGCAGGCCCTGCACCGCATGGCGCTGGAACAGCTGCGCGCCCTGCCGCCGCACCGCCTCGATATCGGGCAGGATCGGCAAGCTCCGGTCCCCGTCGATCCGCGCCTGGCGCCACGCCAGACCGAGCGGCCCCGCCCAGCGCACCCAGATCGTGCCGAACCGCGCCGTGCCGCGGCGCAGCGGCGTCATGGCGATCGTCCCGGCTCCCCGGCCCGCCGCCAGCGCAACGTCAAGGGGCGCGGCGTCGGCGAACGCTAGCAGCGGATCGGGCGCGAGGGCGACTTGCGCTGCACTCACGGCCCGCCGCGCCGCGATCCCGATCTCGATCGGCACGCTCAGGGCAACCCCGACCGCCGTCGATCGCGGCAGCGCCAGCACGGCACTCGCCTGCGCACGCCCCAGCACCGCATCGGCAACGACGAGCGTCAGGACGGCGAGCGGCCAGCCGAGACCCGCATACCAGGTCGCCGGAAACAGCATCGCGACCAGCAGCGTGACCGGGACTCCGATCGCCGCCGCCAGCACCGCCATGCGGGTCGGATAGATCAACGCGGGGCCTCGATCGTCTCGATGATCTGCGCGACGACATCCTCGATCGCGCGCCCGCCGATCTCCGCCGCGGGCGACAGGATCAACCGGTGGCGCAGCAACGCGGGCGCCAGCGTCTTCACGTCGTCGGGTATCACGAAATCGCGGCCGTCCAGCGCCGCGCGCGCCCGCGCGGCCCCCGCCAGCATCGCGCCCGCACGCGGCGAGGCGCCGCTTTCCAGGTCGGCCACATCGCGCGTGCCGCGGACCAGCGCGACGATATAGTCGATGACCTCGTCCACCAGCCGCACGTTCGCGACCGTCCTGACCGCTGCATCAATCGTCGCTGCGTCGGCCCGCGCCTCGATCCCCCAGTCCGCCGGCGACATCGCCGCCGACCGAGCGCCATGGTCGGCGACGATCCGCCGCTCCTCCTCCGCGGTCGGATAAGACACCGTCTGCTTGAACAGGAACCGGTCGAGCTGCGCCTCGGGCAGCGGATAGACGCCCTGCTGCTCGATCGGGTTCTGCGTCGCGACGACGGTGAAGCGGTCGCTCAGCGCCAGGCTCTCGCCGTCGATCGTGACGGTGCGCTCCTGCATCGCCTCTAGCAGCGCCGCCTGGGTCTTGGGCGAGGTGCGGTTGATCTCGTCCGCGAGCAGCAATTCGGTGAAGATCGGCCCTCGCGTCAGCGTGAAGGTCGACGTCTGGAAGTTGAACAGGTTCGCACCGATGATATCGCCCGGCATAAGGTCGGGAGTGAACTGGATACGACCGAACTCCAGCCCGACCGTTCTGGCGAACGCGTGGGCGAGCAACGTCTTGGCGGTACCCGGCGGCCCTTCCAGCAGGATGTGCCCGCCCGCGAACAGCGCGACCAGCAACAGGTCGACGGTCGCGTCGTGCCCGATCACGGCCTTGCCGATCTCGGCCCGGATCGCCTGCCCGAGTGCCTTAACCTCTTCTACCGTCACTGTGTCTTCTCCTGTTGCCATCGGTGCAGCGCTTGCGCGGCTGCCAGCATGTCGGTGCGATGTGTGGCGCACGATGCGTCGGCGATCAGCGTGCTGAACCGCGTCGCGCCCCCAAGATTGTCGAGATAGCGGTCCGCGTCCTCGTCCGTCAGCCGAACGGGAACGCCGAAGATCGTCCGCGCCCGCTCGCGGATCAGCGCGGCGTAGCGCCCGCCCAGCATGCCCTCGCGCCCCGCCTTGCGGACGATCATCGCGCTGTTGTCGATCAACGCGGTCTTGCCGAACGCGATCGCGCGCGGCGGCGGGCGTGCCGCGCCGAAGCGGACCAGCGCCTGCCATCCGACCAGCGCCAACGCCGCGAGGATCGCCAGCGTCATCGCGAGGAATGGCGGCTCGAAGGCGAGCTTCAACGGGCTGCGCGACTGGCCGAGGCCGTTCAGCGTCACGTCGAACGCGATACCGCGCGCGCCGGTGGCATTGACGAAATCGAGCAGGTCGAGCGCCGCCCGGGCACGGTCCAGCCGGCGGATGCCGTGATTGTTTAGCAGATCGGGGTCCGCGAGAATGTACGTGTTGCTGCCACGGACCTGCCCCAGCACGACGCGGCCCGCCTCGTCGGTGATCAGGGGTATCAGCGCCGCCGAGGTCATCGCCTGCAGCGGCCGCGGCGCCGACGCCGCAAGCGACGCCGGTGCCCAGCTGACGGCATGCAGCGCGCGCCCGCCGCTCGAGCGCCGCGTGACGGTCACCACCGTAGCGGGTGCAAGCACGCCGGCGGGGTCGAACGACGGCAGCACCCCGCTGACGTCCACCCAGCCGCTCGTCTTGTCGTCCGCGACTGTCACCCATTTCGGCAGCACGATCAGCGTCGCCCGGCCGCGCCGCGCCATTATGAACTTGGTCATGTCGGTCGTGCCATGCTCGGGCGTCGCGACGACCAGATCCTCGGTCTCCCAGCCTTCCTCCGCCCGCAGCACGCGGGGGCGGCGTCCGGTTGCTCGCGCCAGCTCGACGATACCGGCATAGCCGGTCGCGGCGTTCGACAACGCATGCGCACCGGCATTACGCCCGGATTTCAGGTCGGGTGCATAGGCCCCCAGAAGCAGCGACCCCGCGAACCCGATCAGGCCGATGATCAGCAGCAGCGCCACCGTCAGCGGCGCGAACACCCTGTCCGCACGGCTCGCGCCGCCGATTGTCACTGCGCTCATGCGTGCCACCGCCCCGGCAGTGCCAGATCGGCATAGGCCGAGCGGGCGCTCTGCCAATCCGCATCAGTGACGCCGCGTCCGCCGAACAGGCTCTGCTCGACCAGCCCCGCAATGCGCGCGAACAGCGGACGGACCGCGGACGGCAACAGCGGCGCGGACGCGAGTTCGCGGCTGGTTAGCGACGGTCGCCGCAGCGCCGGACGTCGCCGGGCGATGTCGTCGATCGAATGGAACAGCAGATAATGGATGGCCTCGGCATAGCCGCCCTCGCCCGCGAGCCGGTCCGCCTCGCGCAACCAAGCCCGCGCCGGTGCCGCGTCGGGCACCCAATCGCCGCTCTCCGCCGCCGACGCCGGGCCGGCGGCGCGTCGTCGCGCGGGAAGCCGCCATTCGCCCGACCGGATGCGTTCGACCACCATCCAGACCACCGCCGCCGCGATTCCGGCAAGCAGGGTCCACAGCAGGATGCGGGCATAGGGGGCGTCGGGCATCAGGTTCGCCAGCCAGAGCAACAGCCGCCCGATCGGCCTGAACAGATCGGCGAGCCAGCGTCCTAGCGTTTCCAGCCATGCCGGCGGCTTGGGCAGCGGCGGCGGGCGGGTCAGACCGAACTGGATCGACGGGTCCGCCCTCAGCGCGGCATGCGCCGCAGCCAGTCGATCGGCCCCCGCCGCCGGATCGTGTCCCGAAGCCCCGATGATACCCTCCCAGCGATGATAAGCCGTCCCCAGACCCGACTTAGCCGGATCGGCCACCGGTGCAATCTGCCATTCGCCTCTCGCGTCTCATCCGGCATGATCCAACTGGACAGCGCGACGTTCGCTCGCCACCATCATCGACAGGGACTTGGGGGAACAACAATGGCCAGCCACACGATCGCCGAGCGGAGCCACGGGATTTCCGTGGGCAACGTGTTCGGGCGCAGCGCGAACGTCATCAAGGCCAATCCGCTGGCGACGCTCGGCACCTGCTTTGCCCTGGTCGCGCTGCCGTCGCTCCTGCTCGGCCAGATCGGCCTCGGCGCAGCGGTGTTCCAGAATTTCCAGCAAGGGCAATATGCGCTGGCCGGAGTCTACGGACTCATCGTCGGCTGGCTGTGGCTGATCGCCAGCGGGGCACTGATCCAGGCGGCGGTTGCGCATGACGAGGGACGACCGGCTAACCCGCGCGAGATGCTGCAGGTCGGCGTGTTGCGGTGCCTGCCGCTGTTCGCGGTCTATGTGCTGATGCTGCTCGGCCTATGGGTCGGCACGATATTCCTCGTCGTGCCGGGTATCATGCTCGCCGTCATGTGGTCGGTAGCACTGCCCGCGATCGTCGCGGAGCGTCCGGGCGTGTTCGGCGCTTTCGGCCGCAGCCGTGCCTTGACCAAGGGCGCGCGGTGGCACGTGTTCGGAATCTTGCTGTTGGCCTTCGTCATCTACATGCTCGCCTCGATCGCGATCGGGGTCGGGAGCGTGGCAGGCTATGGCTCGCTGGGTGCCCTCACCGGCGGGGGTCAGGTCCAGATGCCGGTGCCGACCCAGCCCTCGTTCGTCGTCCAGCTGCTGCAATCGATCGTCACGACCGTCGTACTGACCTGGTTCACCACGGTCGGCGCCTCGCTTTTCATCGAATTGCGCGACTGGAAAGAAGGCCCCGACGCCAATCGGCTCGCCGACATCTTCGCCTGACTTCAGCATTGCGGTGACTGTTTGCGAACGAAGACCCAGAACCAGACGTTCACGCCCCTTCCCTCGCATCCCAACTTCAGACGCTGGTTCATCTTTGCGAATGACCGATTTTGAAGCCCGGCTATCCACTGCCGAATGTCGTGATGGGGAAGTAAGTCCTTCGATCCGATAGTTAAGGTAGCACCTATGCGCTCACCCGCATCGTCGCTACCCCCGTACCCACGAGCAGGAAAATTCGAGGAGCGTGTGATGCGTCATCATACTTTATTGGCGGCGATAGCAGTTGCCATGTTGAGTTCTACCTCAGGCTCAGCGAGCCCGGCGCAAGCTGTGGTTTCGGGCATCTATGAACTGGACACTGCGCAAAGTGACAACGCTTTCAAAGTGATCGATAGCGCTACCGCCACCATTTCCGACGACAAGCGCCCTCGTGTTCGGATGAGGCTCCGCAAGTCCATTGCGGTGAATAGGATTAGAATTTCCACCGGAGGAGGTCGAGTCGGCCTCGCCTATGATGCCAAAACACCTATCGTAGTTTGGATAGGCGGAGATCCGATCACTTGGAAGCTCATCCCGGAGCTTGTTTTCGATGTATCGGTAAAAGCTGATGGTGGAACCGTCGCTCTGACATTCCGCGGCGACGACAGCGAGCGAACCTCAAAATACCATACTGTCGGCCAGGATTTGGTGGAGAATACCACCATCATCAGTCCACTGCTTTCTACGCCGATCGTCTATAAGCAGGTCTTTAAAAAGACCAGCTGACCTGATCTACGAACAGACCTCTGACAAGAAGCCGTTGAACGGTCTTCGTCGCATAGACGCGGATGCCGGTTGAGATGGTCTGCCTAGCCTCTACTTCTCGGCGCGCCACGACTATGATCGAACGGCAGCAAATGGGTGATTACCCCCTGCCCTACGGCTTCCTGCCAGACCAAGTCCCGGTCAGTCACAGGTCAATCGCCCCTTCATGAAACCGGACGTCCATTCATCGGCGATAAGTGGGCGTCCAGAACCCGAGTTACCCAGTTTGAAATACTCGCGCTCCCGCCGCGCAGGCGAAGGGTACTTTATGGCAGCGAATTCATGCAACTCGAGGTCACGCCGCAGGTTCAGCGGTGATGACCATGTTCGACAATCAGATTGCTATCGTCACCGGCGGTGAATCCGGCATTGGCGCGGCCTGCGCCAAGGTGTTGGGCGACGCCGGGGCCCGCGTTGTGATCACCTATTTGAGGGATGCCGCCGCGGCGCACGCGGTCTGCACCTCGATCGGTGGGTCCAACCGCGCGATCGCGGTGCAAGTTGATGTCAGTGATGAAGCCGCGGTCGAACGACTGTTCGCGGAGGCCGAAAAAACGTTCGGCATGGTCAGCCTGCTGGTCAATTCGGCCGGATTGAACATGAGCGGCGTGATGCTCGTTGACATGGAACTTACGCAGTTCGACCGGGTCATCCGTTCCGATCTCTACGGTCCGTTACTTACCTGCCGACGAATGGTGCGCGCGCTCGAGGCAAAGAACGCGACGGGGCGGATCGTCAACATATCGTCGATTCACGAACGCGCGCCGCGACCGGGCGGCGTCGATTACGACTCAGCCAAGGGTGGCCTGTCGCAGTTGACGGCCACGCTTGCACTAGAGCTCGCGCCGAAGGGCATTGCGGTGAATGGCGTCGCGCCTGGGATGATCCTTACGCCGATGAATCAATCCGCACTGGATCATCCGGACGAGCTGGCGGCGAAAGAGGCGGCAATCCCTTGGAAGCGCGCCGGTCGGCCCGATGAGGTCGCGGCGCTGGTCGCTTTCCTGCTGTCGCCGGCCGCGGACTATATCACCGGCACCACGGTAACGATCGACGGCGGGCTGTCATTGACTGTGGCGCAAGGCGCATGACGATCGCCTATGCGGTCGAGCAGCTCGACACGGTAACTATCTCCGCTACGTCTGTGATCGACGGCATGGACATGATGAGCCCGTTCGTCTGGAGGGAAGGCAATCTCTACCGGATCATGGTTCGCGGCGTGCCGCATCCGCTCGGGCCCTGCGATCCGACCGGTATCATTGCGCGCGGAGAGAGCCGCGACGGGCTGGCCTTCACTATGGATCCGGGGCTCGCAATCACACCCGGGCCGGGTGCTGAGGACATGGGCGGATGCGAGGATCCAACCGTGCTCGTGGCCGGCGACGAATATCTCGTCTATTATACTGGCGTGGACGCTGCGCGCGCGCAGGGATGCATGATTTTAGCTGCGGGGCCCGACCTGACCGCGCTGGTCAAGGAAGATCTGGTGCTGAAGGCACCACCCGGCGAAGGCAATATCAAGGAAGCGACGCTCGCACAGACTGCGACCGGAGATTGGCGCCTATTTTACGAATATGCGGCAAAGGGCGCGTCGCGGATCGGCGTGGCGGGCGGGCCGACCCCGAAGGGTCCTTGGACTGTCCTCCCCGACCCTTTCGGCATCCGCGAGGACAGCTGGGACAATTGGCATCTGTCGACTGGGCCTATCTGGCAGTCGGCGGGGCAAGATCCGGTGATGTTCTACAACGGCGCGACGCACGACGCGCGCTGGCGGATCGGCTGGATCAGCTTCAGTACGGATTTCGCGCGGGTGACGGGGCGTGGGCTCGAGCCGCTGCTCGTGCCGCCACCAGCGCTGACCCGCGAGGCCACCGACATCGCGTTTGCCGCGTCGAGCGTGGCGGAGGGCGACCGGATCGCGCTGTACTACTCGCTGGAAGACCGGATGCTACGGCGGGCGTTAATCAGGCGATATGGCGGTTAAAAAATTGGAAGCGGTAAATGTAGATTGCGACTCTGCGTCGTCTGCAATGACCCAGAAGCAGTCGTTGAACGCCCCCTACGCGCTTCTCGACTTCCGAACATTCATTCATGTCGATCTCCGCAGTAGCAGAAGCCAGGCCGAGCGATGAGGGCCGCTGATGGCTTGAATGAGCCGTCCGGCTTTGGGCGAGAGCGGACGTAGGTATGCCGAGACGTGAGCATAAGTACGGACGTCCGCCCCCCGGGAAATACTGCCGCAGCGGCGGAGGGCTTCTCTACCCTCCCGCGAGCGTAGTGATCGCTAATATGTTCGTTACTTCGGTGCCAAGCGTCTGAGGCCGCATGCTAGCCCGTCTGCGAACCACGCTTTTACGGCATTAAAATCGGCGGGCGCTTATAGATCTGCGTGCCGCCGCAACGGCTTGTTCACCCCTCTCTGCAAAGGGCGGTGTCACAGGGAGACTGTCGATGCATTTAGATCTTGTTTCGGCCGTGCTTGTCGCCGCCGCAGCCGTGCCGTCCGCAGCCCCAGTCCAGGGCGACTTCGACGGCGATGGCCGATCCGACACGGCGTCCATCGTCGGCAATGCCGAGGGCTCGTTTGATGTCGTCGTGCGGTTCGCAACCGGGCGGATCGCGGTGGCGGACAGCGGCGTAGACGATGCGGCACGACTAACGACCATTCTAGCCGCGCGCGTCAGACAGAGTTGCGCACCGCTCGCGCGATCGGCGCCCGAATGTTCCGGCGCGCTCAGCCCGAGAGACGGGCTGTACTTCAAGCGCACGCGTGGCGACGTCGCCAGCCTGGCGATCTGGTCGCGGGGCAATTTCACTAAAATATTCGGATTGTCAGTCCGCGACCTAGCGGCGACGGGGCCGGCCGCGTCCGCGCCGCCCGGGACCGTCCGAACGCCCGCGACATTGCTGTCGCTGGCTATCAGCGCCGAGGGTAAGGTCACCGCCTGCACGATCGCCGAAAGCAGCGGCAATGCCGCGCTCGATCAAAAGGCGTGCGCGATCATGCTGGCTAAGGCGAAATTCCGGCCGGCGATGGACCGACGCGGACAGCCGGTGATGACGACGAAGCGAATACGCCTGTCGTGGGCGATCGACCGAGCAGGCGTCATGCACACGCCGGTCAGCGGCGGCAGCGTAGATACCAACGCGGCTATGACCGACGGCGGTACACGCCGCGCCGGCCCGACTAACGGCATGTTAGCCGTTCCTTCCGCGATCCAGACGCAGACGGCGTCGGCGTCCGTGGGCCGACCCGTCGCCCGCCAAGAGCCGCCCGGTCAGACGACAGCAGAGCGGTTCGAACAAGCACGCAAGGCGGTTCAGCCCGTGCGTGGCCGCGATCCGATTTACGGTGCGACGATCAGCGATTAGGCCGAACAGCATCGCCGGCAGACTTCCCTTTGCTCTTCCATGCCTGATCCATAGAATCCGCATGCCGATCCGCCCCGAGAACCATTTGCTATATCCGACCCATATGTCTCTCTAATGGTTGACCTTACGCCATGATCCAGATGCGGTCACTCGAACCCCGCTTCCTTACTCCGTCTTTCTGCCCTTCGTTCAACGTCGCCAGTACCTACCTGGTCGGGCTCTCGGCCGTGAAGGATGAGCAGCACGGCTTGGTCACAGGCTGGAACTCCATCAGCTCGATCCGCGTGCCGTCGGGGTCGTAGAGGTTGGCCTGCCACTTGCCGTCCAGGCCCATTTGTGGACCGTCGTGACGCGGGCCTAGGCGATCTTCCCGATACAGCGTCGTGACGGCGGCCTGCAAATTGGGAACGCCCAAGGATAGGTGGTTAAGTACGCCTAGCTGGCGGGCGTCGACCTTGCTCACCGGCACGCCCGAACCCGGACCGATCATCATGTATTCCAGCCAGTCCCGCCCGTCGGGCGTCTGCTGTGACACCCAGTCGACCTTGTCGGGCTCGAATGCGCCATACCAGTACGGCCGAAAGCCGAGCAGGCGGCGGTACATCCTGTCCTGCTTGGCCCGGTCGTGGACGGCGTAGCCGACGTGGATGATGCGCCCGCTAATCGCGCTGGGAACAGCGTTGGCGTCAGCGCTCGCGGATTGCACGAACTGGATCCCGTTGCCTTCTGGATCGCGCAGGGCGAACCAACGATCCCCTTCGGTAGAGCGCTGCATCGCGCCGAGGCCAGAGACGTCTGACGCGGCCAGCCAGACCCGCAGCGTCGCCGCGTCCGTTGTCGAGTAGGCGACGTGCGCCAGCATGCTGGGCCCCTGTCCGGCGGGTGCGGGTAGCACCTCCACGAACTGGCGCGAGCTTAGATAGTAGCGGACGCCGGCCGGGTTCTCAGGGTCCGCACCCTTCCGGGCGCCCAGCACATGCGTGTAGAAGTGCTCGGACTTTGCCATGTCCCGAGCATAAATAGCGAGGTGCGAAACGCCGGTGATGCCTGGGCGCGGACCCGGCGGCGCCTTGGCCCCGAGCAGAGCGGCAGCTGCACAGGCAAGAACTGGGATACGACGGGCCATGGCAGCCTCTCCTCACCCGGCCGCGTTTCGGGCCGTGGCTGGCAGCGTAGGGAGCGATGCCGACGCTGTCACGTGCTCACGTGTTGGTCCTTGTCGATACTGTTGCCGAGGAGTTTGATGCCGCTATCTGCTAGGGTGCCGCGCAGGAACAAGAAGCGGTCTTGGTGCCGAACACTGACCCGCACCGCCGCTCTTTGGACCCAAAAGGCGACGTTCCGAACGCCCCTTCCGCTCGCCGAAACCTGTCATCCATTCATGTGCCGCAACTGGCGGGGACGGCGAGGCATTGTAGCTGCCACCAGTACACGCTTCCTGACCCTATTTAGATCTTGAAATCAGGCGAATGCGGTATCGCCCGACCTGGGAGGTCGAAGCGGGCCGGTCAGTAACGGTAACGCAAAATGGCGCGACCGCCCGGCGGCAGGGTCGGCGACCAGGTGAGGATCCCGTCGGTTCGGTTGAGCGCCTTGTCATCGGCCTCGATCGCCTGGCCCGCCGCTCCGATCGGGACGTCGAGCGTCGCCGGAAAAGGGTTGGCGTTAGTCGCCGTCAGCACGACCTCTCGCGACAATGCTTCCCCCGGAGCCGCCACCGGCACGCGCGACGCAACGATAGCCTGGGTCAACATAACCTGGCTGCTGATACCTGCCGCTAGGCGCACCGTCTCGCCAACCGTGCGGTCGGTGACCGCGCCCAATCCCAGCAGCAGGCGTCCGCCAGCCCGCTCGGCGTAGAGTGCGGTGCTGCCGGCTGGCATCGGCACGCCCAGGCCGCCAGGTGTATCGTTCTTCATCACGAGCACGATCGACGTCGGCACGCCGTCGAGCTGCTGGCCGGGATACACCGCGCGTCGGTAGCGACGATCGACCGGCACGCCCTTTTGAAAGAGCAAAGCAACTTGCTTTTGCGCGCGTGCGGCGACGGTCGTGGGCGTCGGTATGCGATAAAGCTTGAGATCGCCAAGATCTTCGGGAGGGGGCGGCGGCGGGGGTGGTGCCGGGGGCGCCATCATCGGCGGCGGGGGGGGCGCCATCGCGCGCGACGCCGTCACCACTATCTCGTCGGCAGGCTCAAACTCCGTTTCGGGCAGATCCGACGTCGTCGTGCCGAGCGGATAGCAGACCAGCCGCAGCCCGCCCGCCGCCGCCGGAACCGCGGGCAACGCCACCCGGTTGAGCCGGCCCGCGACGGCCTGCACCTCGGCCTTCGGGAACACTTCCGGGTTGCTGTTGGCGAGGGTCAGCCAGGCAAACAGGTCGACCGTTCGCCCGTTCGCGGCGAGCGCAGCGACGTAGCTCGCCCGCCAGTCGAACCCGGACGCGAGATAGGACAGACGCACCGTGACCGTGCGCGCCGCCGGGCTGATGGTCGTTACACTCAGCACCGGCTTGCTCGACAGGCCGCCTGGGACGCCGGCGAACGCCAGCCGCTCCGCGAGACCCGAACAGCGTAAAGCCTCGATCCCCGTCACCGTGCGGAGGATGACGCCCGGTGCCGGGCCGGCGACAACGGTCGCGGGCTCGCTGGTCGGTCGTCCGGTCGCCCTTTCCGTTCGGGTCAGCGTCACGTCACGACCCAGCGTACCGTCGACGAGCGAGGCCGGCGACAACAGGCGGGCGTCGCGGTTCTTCTCGATCGTGCCGCCGGGCAGGCCGTCGATAACTGCGCTGACCGGCACGATCCCTTGCGCCACGCCCTCGAACCGCAGAACCGCCGGTCCGCGCGGCAGCCGGACGCGACGCGTCTCCGTCACCAATGCAAAGCCACCGAGATACTGGAGGGTCATCGCCCCGCGGCCATAAGGTGCCCGGTACACCGTGAGCGAGACGCGGTCCGGCGCGGACGAGGTGACGGTCGTCTGCGCCTCCGCCCTGCCCACCAGCAGCGCGACCGCCAGGAGCAGCAGATGGCGCATCAGTAGCGCGTGTCGAAGGTCGCCGTCACCGTGGTGCTGCCATTGGCCGGCACCGATACCTGCCACGCCAGCGTGCCGGCGGTGCGACGTTCACCCTTCGCGCTGTCCTCGACGACCCGGACGTCGCCCCAGTCGAGCCCGCCCTGGATGAGCTCGACCGTGACCGGACGGGCGCGGGCGTTAGTCAGCTTGTACTGCATCGCCGTGCGCCAGCGGCTGTCACCCTGCCGCGTGCGCGACACGGTGACGGGCTGCACCTTCACGTCGAACGCGTCGCCGGTGGGAAGCGCGATGGTCGACCCTTGCGGGGTATGCTCGATCCGGTTTTCGCCGGTGAACTGCGGCTGCCCGCGTGCATCGCGGACATAGACCCGGACCACCCCCGCCGGCAGCGCATCGCCCAAGCCTGCTGCCCCCGAGTTACTGAACCGCAGCACCGACTGCGCGCTGCGTGGTTCGTCCGAACTGCCGAGCCAGCCATTCTCGAACCGATAGCCCGCGCCCGCCGCCACGCCCTTGGCATCGAGGAAGCTGACCTGCTTGGTCTGCTTGTCGGCGATCGTGGTGCGTTCGGCCAGCGGATAGAGGTAGAAGTCGCCGAGCTGCTCGCGCGCGGCGCTCTCGGTGCCGGGGCGTGTCGTCGTTCGGCGGCGCGGACGCGGCGCATAGCCGCCGCTGCCGTCATCGTCGGCGCTGCCGACCTCGCCGGCGACCAGCAGCGTTTTGGCGTTAGCGAACGTCGTCCCGCTGCTATTCTTCAGTGTTACCCAGCCCTGGATATCGACCGTGCCGCTCTTGTCGTCGAACAGCGCGACGTAATCGGCGCTCCAGCCGAGCCCGCGGCTCAGGTAGGACAGCGTCGCCGGACGGGTTCCTCCGCGCGTGCTGGCCAGTGTCACCGACAGCGTCGGGCGCGCCCGCAGCGCGTCGGGCACCCGGTCGAACACCGCGCGCACCGGCAGGCCGTCGTCGCGCAGTACCTCGACATGACCGTTCACTTCGATGACCACGCCGCCGTTCACCGCCAGCACTTTCGCGCGATCGCGGGTTTCCGCGCCGGTGGCCGGATTGGTCCGCACCAGCGTGATCGTCTCGCCGACCGCTTTCTCCATCAGGCTCGACGGGCTGAGCAGGTCATAGTCGAAATTCTGCTCGACGATCGCGGCATCGGGCACGGTCAGCGACACCGTTTCCGGTCGGATCGCTGCGCTCACGTCGGGGAAATTCTGTTGAACCCGCCCGCTCGCCAGGTTCAGCGGACGGATGTCCTGCACCAAGGCGACGTCGTTGGTGTAGATGGTGACCGACACGTCGCCTTGCGCCGTTCCGGCGGTCGAGGAATCAGCAGGGGGCGGCAATTGCTGAGCGGCTGCCGAAATCGACCCGAGCAGCATCACCAAACCACACGCTCTCGAGATGCTTTTGCGCACGCCACTCTCCCCCGGTCCTTGCTATAATGGCGAGACCGCATCAGAAGGGCAACGCGACATTGTGGGTCTGATTTTCTGACCCAAACAACGGCGCTTGTTCGCTCTGATCGGTGCGATGCGCCATTAAGGTTATGATACGTTGATCATAGCCAAAATGACGGTGTCCGCGAGAGCGACGGCGGAGAGCAAGTCCGTCGGTTACTGGTCGTAGCGGGTGCCGATACGCCGCCAATCCTTGGAGCGCCCGAACAAGATATTGATCCGGTAGACGCCGAGCTCGGCGACGCCTTCCCACCGAATCTGCAAAGACCCAATTGTGGACGTTCGCGCGCCCTTTCCCGCTTCCCAACTTCGGACGCTGGTTCATTTTTGCGAATGACCGATTTCGAAGCCTCGCTATCAGCTCGCGAATGTCTTGATGGGGAAGGTGAGCATACATTGGTTTAGTCGACGGACGCGACTTCCCAGGCCGCGTCGATGCAATCTCGTTCGGCAACGAAGCCGGGTTCAAAGGTGGGCATATCTCCCAACCCCAGCCTATTCAGGTCAAGGTGCTCCAAGCAGACAAGAACACAGTCTACGCTAGGCGGCGTAGACGAATTTGAGCAGGTAGCGGGTGGCAGCGATCTGGATCATGCTGAGGGAGCTTTCGGCGAGTTGGTCGTATTGGGTGGCGACCGCGCGATTGATCTTGAGATGACCAAACATGCGCTCGATACGATTGCGCTCCTTGTAGAGGGTGCGGTCATGGATGATTGGCTTCTTACGGTTGGATCGTCTTGGGATGACGGCGTCGATCCCGCGGCCACGTAGATCGTCACGGATGGCGTCGGCGTCGTACCCCTGGTCACCCAGCAGCGCCGGCTCAACCTCGGGCAGTACAATCAGCGTGTCGTACGCCTTGCAGTCGGCGGCTTGCCCACATGTCAGATGGAAGGCGAGCGGTCGCCCACAAGCATCGGCGATGCAGTGAACCTTACAGCCGAACCCGCCCCGCGAGCGGCCAAAAGCCTGTCGATGAGTCCCCCTTTACCCCCGCTGCCGAGACGTGGGCAAGGATGGTGGTACTGTCGATGCTGTAGTGGCCGGTGACGCAGCGGCGGAAGGGCGGCCTCATGCCAGCCCTCGATCACCCGCATGTCGACGAAGCCGTCACTCTCGGCGGCGGTCAGCACCGCGGTCGACAAATGACCGAGCAGCGTCCGCCGCGTGCCGAACCCGGCTTCGACGAAATACGACACGTGTGCGCCGGGCAGTGCTCGGTCGTCTGCACCGGTTGGCGTGGCCTCGGCGAAGACCGCACTCTCGACGCGCATGATCCGGTGCTCGTCCATCGCCGGCCCCATCCGCAAGAAATCGAACGGATGGTCCGCAACGGGCAGGCCGGCCACCCCCAAGACTTCTTCGCCATCGACGAAAAACTGCTCCCAGCCGCCCGGCGCTACGATCCCGAAGAACTGCGTGCGCGGCGCCACGCTCTGGTAGCTGTGCGTGTCGCCCGGTTCACATAGGCAAAATCGCTGGGGGTGAGCACATGCGCGGTGTCGCCGGACCACACTTGCAGCTTGCCGCGCGTGACGAACCAGGTGTCGTGCTCGCGCTCGTGCCAGTCCATTGAAATCGGGCCCCGATCGAGCAGCGCGTCGCACACCACCGCGCCGAAACCGCCCGCGGCCTGCTCGACGCCGGCGAGCGTGCGGATGACCTGGCCTGCGACCAGATGCGCGAGCCCCTCGCTCGCGCTGAGACCATAGGGGCCGGCGCTGGGACGAGTCGTGATCGAGCGTCATGACTTTCTCCTAAAAGGCGTCAAGCGAACGGCCTGGCGAGTTGCGCCGCCTTGCACTGCGAGGTCTTGGGCGGCGCGATACCCCATTGGTCGCTGCGGCCGGGCGCATAGGTTCAGTCGCCCGCCGCGCCGACGCGCCGACGCGCCGACGCGCCGACGCGGCAATCGTCGTCGACCTAGAGCACTTCGGCGGTGTATTCGATCACGAACCCGAAAACGGGTCGACGAAATAGGTGAACAGGTTGTCGCCCGGTCCGTGCCCCCCCCCGGCCCCCAGCCGATCGGGAACCGGTGGTCGACCATACGCCCGGCGGCACGCATCACGCTCTCCAAGGTCGGCATCTGGAAGGCGATATGGTTCAGCGTGCTGACGGCTGCGTCGGCGATCGCGATCCAGTGATAATCGTCGTTGGTGCGCACGAACGCCATCATCTTGGAACGATCGGTCAGCACGAGCCCCAGCGCATCTGTGAAGAACCGCGCGTCATATACCCGGACGGCCAACGTCAAGGAAGTTGGCGGCTATTCAATCCCAACGGCCGCGCGGTTGCATAGGCGCGGACGAACCAGCGATCTTTGCCGGTCCACGTTGGGGTGTATGCCGGACGACGGTGAAGGCAGCGCCAGTTGTCAATCACCACCAAATCGCCCGATTGAACGGGCAAAACTAATGGAACGTCCGGCAAGTTCAGCACCGTCTCGAAGTCGTGAAGGGCATCGGCAGCGCGCGTTGTCAGGCCTAGGCAATGCCCCTTGTTGTAGCGCGAGATCAAATTCCCCTTTTCGTCCTGATCAAGTATCGGTAGCGATGTGAACGTACGGTTTTGCTCGACAGAATCAGGCGTCGTGACGGCAAAATCCGGACGCTTCAGTATCGCGAGGCTGCGAGGCGAAAGCCGCTCCGTGACCGCGTTCACCAACGCTACCGTCATCGGAACTGTCGGGTCGGCCTTAATTACCCCGAAAATCAGCCAGCGCGGCGGCGGCGTCAGCAACGTGGGATCATTATCTTGGAACGGTCGGTATGCACCGTCCATGTGCCATGGCAGGTCCGCACTCCAGCCATGCGAACTAACGGCGCGCTCAGCAGCTGGGACGGCGACAACATGGCGCACGATCCGTCCGTCGTTTTCGTCAAGGAAAGCGCAGGCGCTTGCCCTCATGAGGCCAATGACACCGAATACCTTGAACAGGGTTGCCGCAAACGTCGCTGGCGGTGCGTAGCCGGAATAGGGCGCCGGACCGGGTGCCAAATCTGGAGAGAGCCCGCGCAGCCAGACGACGGCCGCCGTGTCGATGCTGTGTTCAAGCTGAAGACCTTCAGCGCGAAGCAATTGTCGCAGATACCAAGCGCCTTGCCGCTCCCACCATTTTGGATCTTTTTCAGGATCCGGCATGCGGAGCCTGTTTTCATCTATCGAACGCACCCATCGCCGGCTTTTCTGAACCACTAAATCACTTACCTGTAGTGCGGCGACCGAGGTATTTACCTCGTTGGGTGCGATCGCACTTCGATTAATCGAATACAATTGAGCAGCCGAATTAATGTCCGATAGCGGAGAGCCGGGTTCGGTGCTGCGATCGTGCATGATCCACTACCTTAGATTGCTGACTGTTCGTCAAGGATTCGGCGCAGCCGTGCCATTCCCTCCGAAAATTCCTCCGGATCAAGACCCTGGAATGGTAATCGAAGGAACGTCTTCCCACCCCGGATCTCGTCCCACGGCATGAACGCGCTGCCTCGTGCGAGGATTAGGCCCGCATGGCGTGCGGCTTCCAGCACGGCGGTCTCGCTGGCCGTTGTGGAAAGGTTGAGGCTCAGGAAATACCCGCCCTGTGGCTCGGCGAGCAACTCGCCGCCGAACAGTTGCTTGGCAACCGCGACAGCGGCCTGGCAACGTGGCCCTAACAATTGCACCGCGTGAACAATGTTGCGTTCAACCAATCCTTCAGCCATCGCGGCGGCGGCGACGGCCTGGCACAGGGGGGACGGCGAGAGATAAATGTTCTCCGCACACCGCGCTAGTGCGCCTGCCAGATCCGCTCCGCAAACAGCGTAGCCGATACGTAAACCCGGTGACAGCGTCTTGCTAAATGAGCCGAGCGTGATTACTTGATCCGGCGCCAACCGCCGAAGCAATGGTAGCGCTTGCCCGCGATACCGTAGCTCGCGATAGGGTATGTCCTCGACGATCGTGAGACCATGGGTTTGCGCTACACGCGCAAGATGATGCCGACGCTCCATGCTTAGCGTCGCCCCGGAAGGATTCTGGAAGTCGGGGATGAGATACAGCACGGCCCCAGGGTGGCGGGACACCAATGACTCGACCCGATCGACATCTATACCATTACTGTCAATCGGGACGGGATGGATATCCGCGCCCCGCCGCGTGAAGATGCCGATAGCGCGATCATAGGTCGGTGCTTCGACCAGCACCGGACGAGGCCCCTTGTCTAGCAGGGTCGCCGCAATTAAATCAAGTACTTGCAGCGATCCGCTGCCGATGAAAATCTCATCGGCGTCGATCTCGCCAAGCCGGTCCGCGATCTGGCGGCGCAACAGTGGGTCACCCAGATACCCACCAATTGGCGCATACTGAAAGAGCTCAGCGCGTTCCGAGACCAAGCGGGCAGTGATGGCGCTCAACGCCGCCGTGGGAATTGCCCCGATCGGAGGTATGCCGCGGTTCATATCTATTATCTGTCGGGTGCGTTCAAGCATGGCTGAGCATGTCCGCCGCCGGGGAGGAAACAAGACCGTCCCAAGCCGCCATTGCCAGCGGAAAGGCGGATCCGGCGACGCACCCTGGGGCGATCTCGCTGACGCTACCCAGGCCCAACTGAAGCAGCGAATCCCGAAATTCGTCTGCCAGTATCTGTAGACACGTCGCGACCCCATCCTCGCCGTAAGCAGCCAGACCCCAAAGATAGGGACGGCCCACGCATACGGCGCTCGCCCCAAGCGCGAGGGCACGGACGATGTCGATCCCGGACCGGATGCCGCCATCGAACAGGATAGGCACGCGCCGGTCGACCGCCTGCGCGATCGTCTTGAGGGCCAGCACCGCCGGCAGCGCGCCATCCAATTGGCGACCGCCATGATTGGACACTATTAAGCCGTCGGCGCCCTCGTCCAGCGCACGCAGCGCGTCGACCGGACGAAGGAGACCTTTCACCAGCAGCGGCAGACGAGTGCGCGCGCGGATCCAGTTCAGCTCCGCCCAGCTAAGCGGCATCCGGTCGAGTCGCGCACCGCCAGGAACCGCGCCGTCAAACAAGCCCAGCGCGCGAAGCGTCCCAAAATCGAGGGTGGCTGGAACCGTAAATCCCGCGCGCTGGGCCGCGATGCGTCGAGCGCCGTGATCAGCATCGACCGTAACGACGATCGCCCGTGCACCCGATTCGGCCGCATAATCCAAAGTCCGACCGATATCGTTGCGCGAGCGGTAACAATAGAGCTGGAACCAGCAGTCGCTGCTGCCTGCGCGCACTATCTCATCGAACGGATAATGGCTGTCGGTACTGATGATCGTGGTAGTGGACGAGGACGAAGCCCCTCGCGCCGTCGCCAATTCCGCCTCCGGGTGGAGCAAGCGTTGGGGACTGGTGGGAGCAAGCAGGATTGGGGTCGGCAGCACACGGTTGAACAGCCGAATTGACAGATCGGGCGGTTGCGCCGCGCTGGTCAATACAGCGGGGCTGAGGAATAGACAATCGAGTGCCCGGCGGTTCCAGGCGATCGTGGTTCCGGCGCCGGCCCCCCCTGCGACATAGGCCCATGTCCCTGGATCGAGGATCGACTGCGCATCGCGTTCCAGATCCTCAATACAAAGGACTATGTTCAGGCGCATAGCCTTTGTCCCTCATCGATCGTAGCGTTGGGCCCCTGATCATGAGCAAAGCGAAGCTCCAGGATGTCGGATCTGCCCGCGCAGTAGCGTATCAGGCGTTCGAGGCCGAAGCCCAGGCCGCCGGTTTGCAGCGCAGTCCGATCTTTCCAAGCCGCATACTGATCGTGGACCACAGGGCCGAGATTGCGGGCCTGTTGTCGGATATCGTCCCCTGAATGGGGGCGAAGCCCGCCGGTCGCGACCTCGCCGTAGCCGCCCGGCAGCACCAAATCATAGGTCGCGAAAGTGCCTGATCCGTTACGTCGATACAGTGAGTCCCGAACCCCTTCGGGATAATCGGTCAGCCAAAACGGCGCATCGAACTCGTGCGAAAGGGCATTTTCCTCGGCGTGGGTGAGATCGCCCACAGCATGGGGGTTGACGCTGCCGCCGGCGCCACGAACGCGGTCTCGCGCGTCGGAGAAGGGAAGCCGGACGAAAGGGCGGCGGCCTAAAGCGGCGATGCGGCCGATTGCATCCTTGTCCATTGTCAGCTCCTGCGACGGGCGGGTCAGTATTGTTTCCGCCATTGTCGCAAGAACACGCTCGATCGTGGTGAGTACGTCATCCACGCTCTCGGTTCGCCATTCGATCTCGACCTGAAAAAAGGTATACAGGTGCCGGCCGCTTTCATGTTCACCGTCCATCAGCAACCGGAGGCACGGCGCAACGCAATAGACCCGCTCGGCAAATTCGAGTGCCAGTTGCTTTTCGACGCAGTGGCTTACTGGCAGATAGTAATAATCGGCACCGATTGCCGAAACGGTTGGGCGGCCTTGATCATCGGCAATGGAACGAACGGTAGGCAGAGCGCGATCGCCTAGCACGGCAAGGCTGTGGCGTGCGCCCGGTTCAAACCGCTTGGATAGGATCGCTGGCAAGATCTCGGCGAAGCCCGCGTCATGGAGTGCACCACGGAGGGCGTTGAGGACCTGGCCGGTCCAAGCATAGGCTTGGTTGGGAGCAAGGGTCATTCTCAGTCTCCTTCAATAAACGGTTGAGAGCCCGGCTACCGCCGATGCGCGCGTGTCTATCGCTAGCCGGTCGAAGCCTTCGGTAAGCGTCCGCGACAAATCGTGTCGCAAAGGGTCTCCCGGTCCGAGATGCCCGTTGGCGGCGAAAACTATGCTGCGCATATGACGCACGATATAGCTCGGCTCGAGATCTACGAGCGCGCGGCGCACTGCATTCGGCATGGCGTCGAGCGCGAGCAGCAGGTCCGACATGTCCGCGTCATGGCCCCCGGCAGCGCGCGGATCCTCGCAGTAGGGTTTTATCCGCACAAGCGCGGTTAGCGCGACATAGGCCGCCGTACCCGAAGCGAGCTTGGCCGCGTCGAGCTTGAGCCGTGATTCCCGCGGGCACAGCAACATGAGGAACGACGTAAGTGCGAGGCCGTACGCATTGTTGCCACCCAGCCGATCAAGCTCGTAAAGCAGGTCGCGGAATTGAAGCATTCCGCCATGGCGAGCCCGAAGCGATCCCCGCGGCAGGTCTACCCCTGCGATGGCGATAACAGTTTCGGTCCACATGCCAACCGCGTCCTGCAGCTGCAGTGTCACCTTACTGTGCGCGGAAAAGGCATTGGAGGTATCGACCACGGTCTCTGTGCTCGTCACGGTGCAACCGCCCGCGCGGAGCAGCGCGGCGATCGCCTTGGCCGTACAGACCTGGCGGAGCACATCGAGCGGCCCGCTTGACACGGCGTTCATGTCAGCGTGCATCAAGGTCGCACGTCGCCAGGGCAGCACCGGTTCAGGCCTGTCGCCGACCCGAGCCCAGTCGCGCATCACATCCGATGAAAGGCGCAAATAGAGGCTTGGCGGCACCGCAATGACGGCCCGTATCCAGGGCAGCGGCGCGAGTTGTCGCGCCGCCCAGCCGGCGTCCATCGTACCATTCTGGGCGAGCCGCACCCTTACCGCGCGCTGGCCATATGGCGAGCGTTCGGCCACGCCGATGTCTTCCGCAACGACTCCGGCGGCGATCAGTTCTTGCCTGAGCCGCGCGACGATGGGACCGTCGCAAGGTCCTACGGCGTCGATCGCGCAGAGGCGCGCTGCCCGAGTCATGGTCGAAACCGCGTCGGACTGCGATAGACGAAGCTGGTCTCACCGATAGAGGACTGCCCCAGCAACACCATTAGTAGCCGATTTATGCCGAGCCCGAATCCGCCATGTGTTGGGCAACCATGCTGGAACATGGGGAAATAAAAGGGATTGAGATAGCGTTCCAGCAGCGCTGCTTCGATCCCGGCTTGGCGAGTCTGCTCTACGAGCGGCTCGTAGCGATGCTCTCTCTGGCATCCCGAACTGACCTCCAGACCGCGCCACAATAGGTCGAAGCTGCGCCCTTCAAGCGCTTTTTCGGCGGTTCGCATGGTGTAAAAGGAACGTTCTGATTGCGGAAAATCGGTAACGAACACAAAGCTCTGTCCATAAAGTTCCTGGTAATATTTGCAGAGCGCCTGTTCGGCGCGCTGGGTCATCCTCCTCTGACCGCCCGGTTGCGCTTCGCCCACAATGCCGAGCGCGTCAGCATAGCTGATGCGTGGGATCGGTGCGGATGGAGGCTGGACCTTAACTCCGAATGCACGCTCGATGGCGGCGCCATGGATCTGCTCAACTGCCACTAGGGCGTGGCGCAGGAGGTCCTCTTCGAGATCCATCAGCTCGTGGTGCGACTCGATCCATGACATCTCGACGTCCAGGCTGGTGAATTCGGTGGCATGGCGGTGTGTTTCCACCTCTTCCGCCCGAAACGACGGGCCGACTTCGAACACTCGGTCAAACCCAGCTGCCATGGCGAGCTGGACATAAAATTGCGGTGATTGCACCAAACACGCAGATTCGCCGAAATAGGGTAGGTGGAATACCGCAGCGCCGGATTCGCTACCGCCGGCGGTAATCTTTGGGGTCTGGATTTCCAGGAATCCGCCTTCCACCAGAAATTTGCGGGCGGCAGCCAAAAATGTTGTCGCCACGTCGAAAATGAGCAGGCGCTCGGGCACCCGAAGATCGAGGTGGCGTCGGTCGAACCGGTCGTTGGTGTCGCTGCCCGCGGGCGATATTTCCGCCCGGGCGACGACTTCGATCGTCTCGGCGTGGATCTCTTGACCGCCATATCGGCCTGCCGGGTTTGCCACCAAACGCCCCGTCACCTGCACCGCACTTTCGAGGGGCACGTCGAGCCGGTCGGCGCCCCGTCGGACGATCTGCACCGTTCCGCTCCGATCCCTGACGCTCCAGAAATCGATGTCGCGCCCGCGCCGGGCGGACGAAATCCAGCCGCAGACCTTTACCTGCTGGCCGGTAAACTTCGACAAGTCGCCAATCAAGGATCGCAAGGGACGGGCTGTCACGGCTTCGGGTGTAAACGGGAGATTCATCGCGCCGCTTTCCCTGCAATTGATCGGACGCCGCCGCCGCGAAGCGGAGGGGCCGCGATGCGCGATGGCGCGCCCAGCGGGACTCGAACCCGCACCTTACGGTTTACAAGACCGTTGCTCTTCAGACCGGTTGTCAGGACCTTGTGGTGAACACCCCCCCGCAGCGCCGCGCCAAACCTGGTGCTGACGAACGCTCGTCTGTGGCCCGTCGACCGGCCCCCGTTCCCAGGAACCAGCCAGACTGACCAAGTTCGGCAAATGCGTTGAAGTACTCGGTGATCCGTTCGGGTGGCCCTTTTTCCAATTGAGCTATGGGCGCTTAAACATCGGTGTCTCAAAACGTTGGTATTGGACGGGGCATGACGCGGCGCAGGCCATGCCACCGTGCTTTGCTCGGAGCGGCGGCACGGCGCCCGTTGCGCAGCGCTCGGCCGGATCAATCGGCGGCTCTCGATCGATCAGCCGACCCTCGACATCATCAGGCTACTCTGGCTGCGGCTGTGACCGCACTCGATGTCAGCGCCTCGGCTACCCGGGTGGGCAGGATTCCGGCCAGTGTTTTTGACACTGTCTCGGAAAGTGTGGCGCCGAGCTCGGAGAGCTGCAGCATTGTCGCCAGTGCCTTTGACAGGCTCTGTGTCAGTGCCTGTGTGATGCCCGCTGTCGCCGACTGTGTGACGTCAGCTGTAATCGCCGATGTAACGGCCGCTGTCTGAAGCGACTGTGTAAGAGCGCTTGTGACGCTTCTTGTCGCCGCCGCTGTAACTTCCGCTGTCATCGACTCTGTAATCGCTTGTGTCAGCGATTTCTGGCTCAAGGCCTTGAGTATGTGATCATCCATTTTCTTCACCTCCTTTCCTGATAGATTTGCCGACAGATGTGCACCACGCGACGCACGGCCGACGTCGTCTACTATTTCAAGGATCGATGATGGGCACATGAGCCAAATGGATGGTGTCGATAAAAATACGGTAGGTGCATTATGGCTTGCGATTATAGTCCTTTGGCATGGACAATAATGCACATAGATTCGTTATATGAATGATTAGATCAATGACGTATATTATTGTATAGGCTGAGCCTTAGAGACATTTTTCGTTTCAAAAAATTAATGCGGTGATTGACTAGACGGAACGAAATGGCGGGGGATGCAATATGGGCGGACAGTTTGTTTCGCGGGTCATGGTCCTGGGACTCGCGCGGCTTCACCGCGAGGTGCTAGCACAGTGCCTCGCTGCCCATCCCGAGTTCGAGATTGTCGATGCGCGAGACGGATGGAACGATGCACCACTTGATCGCATCCCGGCAGTTGATGTCGTGGTGGTGGATACACCATCGCTCGCCGAGTCCGCGGTGCCACCCTGCCTTCGTCAATATGATGGCACAGCCCGGATTATCGCGATTGCCGGATGTGACGACTTTCTCGGCGCGGGTTGGATGCAGGCCGGACTGGTTGGCCTGATTCCAACCGACGCGTCAAAAGAAGATCTGGTCGACGCAGTGCGAAAGGCTTGCGCTGGAGAATTCGTCTACACGCCTGTAGTTGCCGCAAAGCTCCTTAGTCGACTCGCCTGCCTGTCCCACAATTTTAGAGAAGCTGACATTGTCTCCCGACTTACATTTCGCGAGAGCGAGATATTGGAACATTTAGAGAGAGGCCTTTCCAATAAGGAAATCGCCAGAAATCTGACTATCGAAACTGCAACGGTCAAAAATCACGTTCACAGCATTCTCAGCAAGCTCAATGTGAAGCGCCGTAGCAAAATTCCGCAGCTATTGCGTGATTTAGAAAATTCTGATGGCCCTCTATATAATAGTCGAATTTTTGCGCAACGTAATAAGTCAGGTGCTACCAATGTTCATCGAAGATACTTCGGTCACTGACCCGTCCAGTTATTCCGTCAGGCTCAGTCTTTTTCGATAGGCAATAAATATCATGCCCTCATAAAAATATGACAAATATTTCATAATCTTCAGATACCTTATAACGCATTCAGCCGCTACCGCTTTAAATATCGAACCTCAGTAGTTTTCGGAATACAAACTTTATCTTTTATCATAAATATGTTATGCATCACTTTGATAGTTTTAATTCTTATAATCAATCTTTTGTCATCATCCATGCCCAAATTGAAGCATCAAGAATCTGATTGTTCACTCAGGATATTGCCTGCACTGTTTTTGCTAGATCACTTTTCTCCGGGCCGCCATGCCATCTAGCTTCCGACGAAGGTCATAATCTTCGTTCATCCAACAATAGCGCAGATTATCTCTAAGCATCCGCGGCCAAGCGATATCCGCTGCGGCAAAGCCGCCTGTCCACTGACGGTTTGACCTCAGGCAATCGACCATGGCATTCGTTCCAGTGCCCAGCACGTCTGCTCTCGTCGAAAGCCATCTTTGGCGGAGCCTGTAAGGAACGACTGCTTGGCCCCACTTCTCGCCGTTCAGCAAGAACGGCCCTCGTCTGAGGCGATTGGTCAGAGCGGGTGAATGAACGTTCGCAACAGGCGCAACAGGGAATCGGACAGGCCGCCCTCAACCTTCACAACTGCGTCTTCAGGAATATGAACCTAGCTGATCGAACGACGCTCCTCGTGTGGGGGCGGAGGGAGATCGGCCTCAAGCTCCGGAGCTTGAGCCATCAACATCCTGAAACGTTGCCGATATATCGCCCGCCGCACAACTCTAGACCGTGCGGGCAGCGTGGCTGAAGCAGATCGACAAGGTTGTCGTACCACGCGAGCTCACTCGCCCCCGCCACGCCATCGCTAAGATACGGGCAATCGACGAACAGCGGCGCATTGTTACAGAGTCGAACCCGGCTAGCTCAGCTCGGTGCCCTTGAAACCAGGTTCCGCTCGAAACTAGGCAATTGAAGACCCAAATACCGACATTCGTGAGCCGTTTTTCACTTCCAAGGTTCGGTCATTCGTTCATTTTCAAAACGCACGCGAAGTATATGTATCGCGGCATAGATGCACGATTTTAATTACTTTGCCCGGCGTGGCCGCTGCTAATAGGGCGACTCGAGGCCGCTCAAGATCATTTCTGCGAAAACCTTACCGATCTCGTCGGCGGATGCGCCACGATCCGGCTTGTACCAGCGGTGCGACCAGTTGAGCATGCCAAGGATCCCGTAGGCAACAATCCGCGGCACGCCGACCCGGCGAAAGCTCTTGTCGGCATAGCCCTGCTCGACGATGTCGATCACCGATTGTTCGATGTTGCGATTGAGCTGCCGCATATGCTCGGACCAGGTTGATCGCGTGTCGCTGACGTGCGTCAGATCCTCACGAATGTAGATATACAGCAGCGGATAATTGGAGCCGTATGAGTTCATCAGCGCGGTGATCAGTTCGCGCAACTTGCGGGCCGGACTGATCGGACTGTCGGCGATGCGGCGCGCCAGTTCCGCATTGCTTTCCAGGACCGTGCGGACGATCTCGTCGAACATCTGCTCTTTTGACGAGAAGTAATAATAGAGCGTGGCGCGATCGACGCCGAGTTCGGCCGCGACCGCGCTGACGCTCGCCGCGCTGTAGCCGAGCCGGTGGAAGACGCGGACCGCCGCCTCAGAGATTTCCTGGCGGCGGTTCTGATAGGATTCGCGGGGCTCCTTCCCTGCGGCAGATCGTCGCTTGCCGATCAACGATGGTTGTTTTGCCACTCTGATGCCCTTCGATGCGAGATCCCGCACTAAGGGCTCGGGTCGCGCTTGGCGAGGGCGCGCAACCTCAGCCCCTCGGTGCGCCTGCGACGTAAAGCACCTGCCCGGTCACGAAGCCGGACCGTTCGTCGGCAAAGAACGCGACTGCCTGCGCAATATCATCGGGCAAGCCGGGGCGCCCGACATGGATCCCGCGCATCATCTCGGTCACCATATCCTCGAACGGCATGTTCATGCGCGCCGCGACCGCACGCGTCATGTCGGTGACGACGAACCCCGGCGCAACCGCGTTGGTCGTGATGCCATGACGGCCCAGTTCGATCGCCAGCGTCCGCGTGATGCCCTGAACACCCGCCTTGGCAGCAGCATAATTCGCCTCACCGATCACGCCGAGCGCGGCGATGCTCGACAGGTTGACGATCCGGCCCCATCGCGCGGCGCGCATATGCGGCTGCACCGCCCGACACATCAGGAAGACCGAGCGGAGGTTTACCGCCATCACGACCTCCCAATCATCCAGCGTCATCTTCGCCAGCGTCCGATCGCGGAGGATGCCGGCATTGTTGACCAGGACAGTGGGCGCCCCGAGGTCCTCGGCGACGCGCGCGACCCCGGCGACGACCGCGTCCTCGTTCGATACGTCGACGGCGACCGCCAGCGCGCGGCGTCCGGTCGTCTCGATCCGGCCGACCGTCTCGGCGCAGGCGTCGGCATCCAGATCGAACACGGCGACGTCGTGGCCATCCGCCGCAAGCCGCGTGGCGATCGCCGCGCCAATGCCGCGCGCGCCCCCGGTGACGATTGCGATCTTGCGGTCGGGGGGGGTGAAGATCGTCGTCATGGCAACTCCAGGATTTGCAGGGCCTGTTCGGTCAGCAGGAATTTGCGCGCCCGGCCGGACGCCGTGGTCGGGATCGCCGCCGCATCGACGAGCAGGATATGCCGCGGTACCTTGTACCGTGCGAGACGCGCGGCAATCAGCGTCTGGAGCGCGGATCGGTCGAGCGTCGCGCCCGGCCGCGCGACGACGAACGCGACGCCCACTTCGCCCATCCGCTCGTCGGGGATCGGCACGACATGCGCCTGCACCACATCGGCATGCGTGGTCAGGAGATCCTCGATCTCGGTCGGCAGCACCTGTTCGCCGCCGCAGCGGTACGATTCCTTGGTCCGGCCCAGCAGCGTGATATAGCCGTTATCGTCGATCCGGCCCAGATCGCCGGTGCGCAACCAGCCCTCGGCATCGAACGCCGCCGCGGTCGCCTCGGGCTTGTTGTAATAGCCCTGCGTCACGCCGTAGCCGCTGGCGACGAGTTCGCCGGTCTCGCCATCGTCCAGGACCGCGCCCGTGCCGGGATCGACGACGCGGTAGGTGACGAGCCGCCCGCCCTGCTGCGGATCGCCGGCGACGCCGACGTCGCGCTGGCGGCCATTCGTCGTCAGCAACCGCTCGACCGGATCGTCGGGACGCGTGACCGTGGTCGATGCGGTCGTCTCGGTCATGCCGTAGCCGGTGGTGATCTCGTCCACCCCCAGCCCCTCGCGGAGACCCTGCCACAGGCGCTCGGGCGCGCGTCCGCCCGATGCCAGCACCGCATGCCAGCGCGACAGGTCGTACGTCCCTTCCCCCGCGGCATCGAGGACCGCGAGCGACATCGCCGGAATCAACAGGGCATCGGTCGCATGATGCCGTGCAATCGCCGCCAGCGTCGCGATCGCATCGAACCGCAACTGCGGCACGATCGCGCCACCGACGAACGGCACCGCCAGCAATCCTTCGACATAGCCGAACACATGATACATCGGCAGCGAGAACAGGATCCGGCGACCATCCTCGAACGCCCGCGCATAGGCGCTGCCATAAGCAGTACGCATCAGCATGTCGTGCGTCAGCAGCACGCCTTTCGGCGGCCCGGTCGTGCCCGACGTGTAGATGATGTCGCAAACGGCGTGTGGATCGACCGTGATCTCCGCGCAGCCACCGCCGGCTTCGAGCGAATACAGCATTCGTGCAGCGCCACGGTCCGGCGCCTCGCCGGTCGGCAGCACCGCGACATGCCGCAGGTTCGGCAAGCCTTCCCCGCCTCCCGAATCTTCCCACCCCGGCGCGATCTGGTCGAGCATGTCGAGATAATCGACCCCGCGAAACCGATCCATCGTGACGAGCAGCACCGAGTCCGACTGATCGAGCAGATAGCGGAGTTCGTCGCAGCGATTAAGGATGTTGATCGGCACGCAGACCGCGCCGATCCGCGATACCGCATATCTGATCGCAACGAATTCGGGATAGTTCGCGAGCACCAGTGCGACCTTCTCGCCGGGTGCCACGCCGAGCGCGACCAGCCCGGCCGCCAGCCGCTTCGACCAGGCGGCGATCTCGGCATAGCTCCAGCTGCGGTCGTCGGTGATCACGAACGGTCGATCCGGCGTCGCGCGAACCGTATCGTCGAGCACCGCGTGCAACGTCCGGGGCTCCCAGACGGGCATCGCGGCCCGCAACGCCTGCTGCCGATCGGCGACCGATCCCATCATCTCCTGCACACCTCGCCATTGCCGGTCCGGTACGGCGCGACGCCATCCGGCCGGAGGTCAATCCTTGGTCGACCAGGGCCGACGACGGCAATCTAATCCGGCGAAAACGGGATCGTCAATGTAGTCGTGGAAAATCGCGTGGATGTGAACGCGGGATACGCTGTTGCTACGTCGCAACGATCTTCCACACAACCGTTGACTGGCATGGGAAAATGAGGGATTACCGATGGACAGGAGAGGTCCATGACGACGTTCGTTGACGCATTGGTGGTCGGTGCCGGGTTCGGCGGTTTGCGGACGTTGCATACGCTACGCTCGCAGGGATTCTCGGTCGCCGTTCTCGAAGCGGGCGACGATATCGGCGGGGTCTGGCAGTTCAATCAATATCCCGGCGCGCGCTGCGACGTCGAAAGCTACGACTATTCCTATCGCTTTTCGCCCGAGCTCGAACAGGAATGGCGCTGGAGCGAACGCTACGCGACGCAGCCCGAAATCCTGCGATACATCAACCACGTCGCCGATCGCTTCGACCTGCGCCGCGACATCCAACTCCGCACCCGCATGGAACGCGCGACGTTCGACGAGGCGACCGCCCGCTGGATCGTCGAGGCGAGCGACGGGCGTTGCTGGAATGCCGAAAAGCTGATCCTCGCGGTGGGACAATTGTCGACGCCCAAGGATACGCGCTATCCGGGTCAGGACGATTTTACCGGGCGCGTCATCTCCAGCGCACGCTGGCCGAAGGACAAGGTCGATTTCACGGGCAAGCGTGTCGCGATCATCGGCACCGGATCGTCGGGCGTGCAGATGACGCCGGTAATCGCCAGGGAAGCCGCGCACCTCACGGTCTTCCAGCGCACTGCAAATTACTCGATCCCTGCCGCCAACGCACCGGTCACTGACGCGGAGGACCGTGCGGTGAAGGCGGACTATCCGGCACGCCGCGAGGCGGCGCGCAATTCGCCGAGCGGTCTCGGTTTCGTGCCCGACAACCGCGCGGCGATCGACGTGCCCGAGGCTGAGCGCAACGCGGCGTTCGAGACTGCGTGGAACCGGCTCGGCTTCGGATTCGCGCTGACCTTCAAGGATATCCTGCTCGACCAGCAATCGAACGATACCGCGTCCGCGTTCATCCGCGGCAAGATCGCGGAACAGGTCGACGATCCAGCGCTGCGCGCCAAGCTCACGCCCGGCGACTTCCCGTTCGGAACACGCCGCCCGTCTGTCGACAGCGGGTATTTCACGGCGTTCAACCGGCCCAATGTTTCGCTCGTCGACATCAGCGAAACCCCGATTGAGCGCTTTACCGAGCACGGCATCCGGACCAGAGATGCCGAATATTTGTTCGACATCGTCATCTACGCGACCGGGTTCGACGCATTTACCGGATCGCTGCTGAAGCCGGAGATCGTCGGTCGCGGAGGGTACACATTGCGCGAGAAATGGTCGGCGGGGCCGGTCAGCTTTCTTGGCATCGGCGTACACGGCTTCCCCAACATGTTCGTTATCGTCGGACCGGGCAGTCCCTCGCTGCTGAGCAACGTGTTGCTGTCGACCGAGGAGCAGGTCGACTGGCTGGTGGCCCTGTTCGATCATTGCCGCCGTGCCGGGATCAACGAAATCGAGGCGACCGGGGAGGCCGAACGCGACTGGGTCGCGCATGTAAACAAGCGGGCGCAGGAAACCCTGTATCCGAAGACGCCGTCCTATTATCTGGGCGCCGAAATGCCGGGCAAGCCGCGCGTCTTCATGCCATATTCCGGGGGTGTCCGCGGCTATCGCCGCATCCTGGAGAAGACCGCGGCCAAGGGCTATGAGGGGCTGACGCTGCGCACGGTCGGCCAGCATGCCGATGCCTGACGACGCGCCCGATCCGGCGTTCGACGCGCTGCTCGGCGACCCGCGCATGGCGTTGCGCCGGCCACCGCCGCATCTGTTCCTCACCGATCTACGCCGCGCCGCGAACGCGTTCCAGGCGCGCACGCCGAGATCCGACGTGGCAGCGGTGGCCGATCACGTCGTGCCCGGGCCGGGCGGACCGATCCCGGTACGACTTTACCGTCCGACGCTAGAGCGAGCCGCCGCAATCCTGTTCTGCCACGGTGGCGGCTTCATCTTCGGCAACCTCGACACGCACGATGCGATGTGCCGGACACTCTCCAATGCGAGCGGCCGGACGGTCGTCGCGGTCGACTATCGGCTGGCACCCGAACACCCCTTCCCCGCTGCACTCGACGACGCGCAGGCGGCACTCGAATGGCTTCGACGAGAGACACGGTCGCTCGACCTTGATCCCGATCGTATCGCCATTGCCGGGGACAGCGCCGGCGGTCACATCGCGCTCGGCCTCGCGCTGCGCTGCCGTGACGAAGGCGTCCCGCTCGATCATATCGGCCTGATCTACCCGCTGCTCGATCCCGCTGGCGACAGCACTTCGGCGGTGGAGTTCGCGCAAGGCTATATGCTGACCGCCTCGTTCCTCGCATGGGCGTGGGACGCGTATCGCGGCGGGGGCGTGGCGGATCCGGCGGTCGATCTGACGCGCGCCGATCTGCACGGCCTGCCGGCGACGACGATCGTCACCGCGCAGTTCGACCCGCTGCGTGACGAGGGCGAAGCGCTCGCCCGGCGATTGAGTAACGCCGAGGTCGACGTCGCGCTGCGTCGGTATCCGGGGATGATCCACGGCTTTGCCGGCCTGCCGCAGCTGACACCTGTCGCCGATGCGGCGATCGCGTTCGTTGCATCCCGGATCGCCCCGTCCCAGGCCAGCGCGCCCCAGCTCAGCGGGGGGCCATCCGGATCGCCCCGTCGAGACGGATAACCTCACCGTTGAGCATCGGGTTGGCGATGATCGACGCGATCAGCTGCGCATATTCCTCCGGGCGTCCGAGCCGTGACGGATGCGGTACCTGGGTGCCGAGCGAATCCTGTGCGGCCTGCGGGAGTCCCATCAGCATCGGCGTCAGGAAGATGCCCGGTGCGATCGTCATCACGCGGATCCGGTGCTGTGCCAGGTCGCGCGCCACGGGCAGCGTCAGACCGACGATGCCGCCCTTTGATGCGGCATAGGCTACCTGCCCGACCTGCCCGTCATACGCCGCGACCGACGCGGTGTTGACGATCACGCCGCGCTCCTCGCCGATCGGTTCCGCCGCCGCCAGGCGTGCGGCGAATTTTGAGATTATGTTGAAGCTGCCGACGAGATTGATCTCGACCGTCTTGCGGAACAGGTCGAGCGGATGCGGCGTCCCGTCCTTGCCGACCGTCTTCACCGCCGGCGCGATGCCTGCGCAATTGACCAGCACGCGCGCGACGCCGTGCGCCTGTTCCGCTTCGGCCAGCGCATGCGCTACGCCTTGATCGTCGGTGACGTCGACGCGCGCGAACCGTCCGCCAATCCTCGCCGCGGTCGCCGCGCCAATATCGGCGTTCAGATCGAAGATCGTCACGCGCGCGCCTGCTTCGGCCAGCATCGCCGCCGTGCCCTCGCCCAATCCCGAGGCGCCACCGGTCACGATCGCGGCAATATCCGTCATTAGCATAATCTTGTCCTCACGCCTTCAGGATGACCGAGCCGCCGTTCGCGCCGAGCCCCAGCACCGCGGACATGCCGATGCGCGCACCGGGAACCTGATGCCCTTCGGCCTGTCCGCGCAGCTGCCATGTCAGTTCGCAGATCTGCAGCACGGCCTGCGCGGTGGTCGCCTCGCCGAACGACAGGAATCCGCCGCTTGGGTTGATCGGCAATGTTCCACCGATATCCAGCTCGCCGCGTTCGAGCATCCAGTCGCCCTTCCCCGCCTCGTAAAATCCGAACTGCTCGGGCCAGGCGAGGATATGCCATGCGGTATTGTCCGCCATTTCGAGCACGTTGACGTCTTCGGGCCCGATCCCCGCCATCGCGCAGGCCCGCGCGACCGCGTTGCCGACCTCGCTGGTATGTGTGACGCCCGCGCGCACGCTCGAGGCGATCGTCGGAATCCGGCGGCCGGGATCGCCGAAACTGCCCGTTGCGATCGCGCAGCCCGCGACCGCCACGGCCGGGCGTCCGGTCCGCTTCATCCACGCCTCGCTGCCCAGGATAATGGCCGCCGCACCGTCGCTGACCGGGCAAATCTGGAGCAGGTGAAGCGGATCGGCGACCATCGGCGATGCGAGCACTTCGTCGACCGTCGTTTCCTTGCGGAACCGGGCCAGGCGGTTCCCCGCGGCGTTGCGGCGCATCAGCACCGCGGCACGCGCAAGCGTTTCCTTGCTGGTGCCGAGTTCGTGCATCCGCCGCTGTGCCTCGATCGCCCAATAGGCGGGGTTGGTCGCGCCCATCGCAACCCAGCGGAGGTAATCGCTGTCGCTGATATCGTCCTGGCTGCCGGGCGGGCGCGGGATGAACCCCTTGGGCATCCGCTCGGCGCCGATCACGCACACCACCTCGTGCTCGCCGCTGGCGATCATTGCGTGCGCGGTGTGGAACGCGATCGCCCCGGCCGCGCAGGCGCCGCCGACGTTGAGACACGGGATGCCCTGTTCGGCCACCGCCTGAACGATCTCGTTGGCATGCAGCCCCCAGCCCATGCCGCCCTCGAACCGCGAACTCGCCGCGACGAGTCCCTGAACGTCGGGCCAGCCAAGCCTCGCATCGGCGAGCGCGAGGTCGATCGCCTCCAGCGCGAGTTGCAATTGTGGCTTGTCCGGCCACTTGCCCCACGGATGCGCACCGGCCCCAAGCACATAGACGGGCTGAGTCATGGTTCGATCTCCGGCGCGAACTTGTAGGTCAGCACGAGGCCCCGCTCCGCGTCCGCGTAGAGCGGCTCGGCGACCAGCCGGACAGGCCTGCCGATCGCGATCCCGTCGAGCGCAAAGCCCGAAAGCATGCCCATCACCTCGAGCCCGTCGCCGAGGTCGACCAGCCCGATCGCGTAGGGCTGCCAATCGTCGATCCGGAACAGCGACGGCGGCTGATACCGCTGCACGGTATAGCTGACGAGGATACCGCGGGTTGGCAGCACCGCGCGTTCGATCGTCTTTTCCCGACAGTCGGGGTTCCGACAGCTCGGCGCCTGCGGGAAATACACCGTGTCGCACGCGGTACACCGCGTACCGATCAACCGCGGTTCGTCGCCGTGAAGCGCGAACAGCCCGTCTGCGACCATCGCGCTCATAGCGACAGGATATCCCGCGTTTCACGGAAATAGAGCGTGCCGTTCGCGACATCCTCGACGGTCACCGCATGCCGGACGTACCGCCGCTCGCGCTTCACATATTTGTCGGTGGCGCGCGTCGTGATCCGCACCGTCGCGCCGACCGGGATCGGCGCGAGAATCTCGGAATCATGGTTAGTGTGGATCGATCCGATCGCAAACGGTTTGGTGTGGTCGAACTGCACCGACAGCACGAAATGCGAGACCAGCAGGGGCGGCACGATTGCGCCGCCGAACGGGGACTCGCCCGGGATCGTCCAGCTGTTCATCCGCCAGCCCTCGTACCACGGATTGAAATCCTCGACGCCGTCCGCGTACAGGATCACGAGTTCGGGACTGATCGTCAGCTCACGCGACAGTTCGTCGCCGATCTCGACCATGTCCCAATAGGTCGCGGCACCAGCCTCGAGCCCGTCGATGAAGTCCCGCGTCTGTGCGATCTGGACCGGCGACATCGGCCGCAACTGGTCGGTGCTCATGCGCGATCTCCCGTCACGTCGACATCGACCTCGACGAAGCCGACGGTCTTCTTCTCACCCTCCTCGTTGTCCGCCCAGACATCGACGACGAACCGGAAGCCATCGCCCTTGGCGATCTTTTCGCGGACCACGCCGTGCGTCGTGATGACCTCGTTCGCGAGCGTCGAGGCAATGTATTTGCACACCACGCGCGCGCCGGTGAACATCGCCGCGCCGAAATGGTTGACGCACATCTCCGCGATATAGGCGGACGACATCTCGCCGGTCTGGATCGGTGCCTTCAGCCCCGTCGCGCCGGCATAGACCGGATCCCAGTGGTTAGGATTGAACCGCCCCCACAACCGCGATCCCATCAGCTGGATCGCCGCCTGCTTCTTGAGCGGTTGCAGTTCATACCCGACCGGAGTGTCGCGCGTGACCAGCAGATCGTTCACATCCATCAGAATTTCCCCGAAAGCTGCAACGCGACTTCACGTCCGCGCGCGATGACGCCGCGTTGTTCGCTGATCGCGCCTGGGACGCTCGCGCCCCCAGTGCGGTCGGCTGCGTAGAGCAGGTAATATTTGTTGGTCAGGTTGCGACCGATCACCGACACCGACCAGCGATCGTCGATCTCGGCGACGCGGGCGCTTGCGTTGAACCGCCAGAGCGAGCGCTGCAGCGTCGATGGCGCCATCGTCTCCGCCGCGTAATAGCTGCCGCTGTAGAAAGCGTCGCCCGTCACGGCGAGCTTGTAGGCGCCGAGCGGAATCGTGACTTCCGCTCCGCCATTGCCGGCCCAATCGGGGGACCGGGCGGGCGCACGACCGTTGAAATCCTGTTGCAGCGTGAGCGCGGTCGCGTTGACGAACGAACAATTCGCCGGGGCGGTGGCGGTCGCGCGGACCGTACCCGTGGGGAAGGCATAGCCATAGCATTGCCCGACGAAATTGCGGAACCGGTTATGCGTATAGGCGATCGCACCGTGCAGCGTCAGCGCCTGGAACGGCGCGTAGTTCACCTCCGCCTCACCGCCGCGCTGACGGACTTCGCCGGCATTGTTGATCGTGTAGGCGACGCGCGCGGGGTCATAGGTGTTCACCTGCAGATCGGTGAACTTGTACGCGAACGCCGCAACGTTGACGCGCAGCCGGCCATCGAGGAACAGCCCCTTTGCGCCAGCCTCGAACCCGCGCGCCTTTTCGGAGTCGAAATCGGTATCGCCGATCCGTGTCCCCGTCTGGAGCGGGCTCGTCAGCCCGAAACCGCCCGACTTGAAGCCGGTCTTGTAGGCGATGAACAGCGTCTTGCTACTGTCGGGCCGCCACGTGACCGTCGCTTCGGGCGAGACGTTGCTGTCCTCGAACTTCCCCTCCAGATAGCCGATCCGGCTCGATCCGGGGTAGGCGGTGTTCAGCGTGTTGAACGTGCCAATGCCATAGAGGTTCTGCTTGCTGAAGCGCTTGCGCTCGCGCGTGTAGCGCGCGCCGCCCGCGATCTCGATCGTCTCGACCGGCTTCACCAGGACCTGCGCGAACCCCGATAGCGTATTGCCGGTCTGGAGGCTGAAATCCTCATATGTCGAATAGCGGTTGGCCGCGGCGTTGTAATTGCCGTCGTTTAGCTTGGTGTCGTTGTTGTCGTGCAATCGCGACGTCTGATAGAACCCGCCGGCCATGAAATTGAACGGGCCCTGCAGGTCGCTGGTGACGCGAAGTTCCTGCGAGAACTGTTCGGCGCGCTGTTCGTTGAAAAATGCGAGCTGCGAGTAGCTGGTCTGGTCCAGCCCCGAGAAGAACCGGTATTTCGTGTAGTTGTAACCGGTCGTGGTATCGATCGACACGGCTCCCAGCTTCCAGCCCAGATCGATCGCCTGCGTCAGGACCGTCAGCTTGCCGTAGGGCGAACCGTCCGCGGTGCCGCCACGCATCGTCGTCGAGATCGCGGCGGGCAGGTTCCCGATCGTCGTCCGGTTGTCGACCACGCAATCGGCCGCCGGATCGGCGATGCCGTACATGCGCGGCGTCGCGCCCGTGCAGGGGCCGATATTCTGCGTCGCGGTGCCGGGCCCGGCGTCCTTGTTGCGGGCGAAGAAGGATTTGGCGCGGAACGTGAAGTTGTCCGAAGGTTCGCCTTTCAGCGTCAACCGCGCCAGGATTTCCTTGTCGCCCGGCCGCGTATCCGTGGTGCCGGGCAATTGCGCCGCCCCCGCCGGGGCGCCGGTGGCGGCGCGGTAGAAGGGGTTCGCGATCGGCCGTGCGGTATTGCGCAGCCAGCCGTCCAGATTGCGATAACGCACCGCGAGACGCGCCCCGAACGTCTCGGAAAGCGGCCCGGAGATCGCGACGTCCGTCGTGCTCTCGTCGCCGACGAATTCATAGGATGTGCGCCCGCTGATTTCCAGCCGGTCGGTCGGATCGGCGGTCGCGATCGAGATCACGCCAGCCGTGTTGTTCTTGCCGAACAGCAATGCCTGCGGGCCCTTCAGTACCTCGACCTGCTGCACATCGAAGATGCCGAGCTGGGCGATACGGCCGTCGCTGGTCTGTACGCCGTCGATCGCGACCGACACCGCCTGCTCGAACCCGGCTTGGTTGGCGGGCGAGCTGATCCCGCGGATCGCGATCGATCCACCGCCGTTCGACTTGTACGCGCCGATGATGACGGTCGGCGTCAGTTCGCCGATCTTGCTGAGGTCGGTCGCATTGTTGTTGGCGATCTGCGCCTGGCCGACGACCGAGACGATCACTGGCACGGTGTTCAACGTCTCGCTGCGCCGCCGGGCGGTAACGACGATATCGCCGGTCGAGGCTGGTTCGGTCGAAGCTGGTTCGGTCTGGGCTTCGGCCTGCCCAGCCACTTCCGGCCCCGACGTCGAACCCGGCGCCGTCTGTGCCGTCGCGGGCAGCGCGAGCAGCGCCAGTCCCGAGATTCCACTCGCCAGCATTCCCCTGGTCATCGGGGCCCGCTTCATCGTGCCGCGCATCGTCAGCCTCCTGTTTGCATCCTCGCCACGCCGCCCTCGCTGGGGCAGTCGCTACGGTAAAGCTGACGCAGGCCTTGACGGTTGTCAATGCATGCGTTGACGAATTGCGCAAGTCCGGTCATCGTGCGATGCAGGGGATCATTCCAACCGCGAGACTCCTTGCGGCGCCTGTATTAGGATGGAAATCAATGGCAGATGCTTTCATCGTCGATGCGTTGCGCACCCCGGGCGGACGTCGCAAAGGCCGTCTCGCCGGGGTACACCCCGCCGACCTTGGCGCCATCGTTCTCAACGCCCTCGTGGATAGAACGGGGATCGATCCGGCGGCGATCGAAGACGTAATCGTGGGCTGTGTCAGCCAAGCTGGCGAGCAGGCGTTCGCGCTCGGGCGCAATCTCGTGCTGGCCTCGCGGCTACCCGACAGCGTTCCCGCCGTGACGATCGACCGGCAATGCGGATCGTCACAACAGGCGCTGCATTTCGCCGCGCAAGCGGTGATGTCGGGCACGCAGGACGTGGTGATCGCGGCCGGCGTCGAAAGCATGACGCGAGTCCCGATGGGATCGAACTTCCGTCTCCACGCCGAGGCCGGGCTCGGCACCGGTCCGTGGAGCGAGGCGATCCGCAATCGATATGATGTCGCGGACTTCAGCCAGTTTACCGGCGCGCAGATGGTCGCCGACAAATACGGATTGACGCGCGCGGACATGGATGCCTTCGCGCTCAACAGTCATCGCCGCGCCGCAGCGGCGATCGAACGCAGCGCTTTCGCTAACGAGATCGTTCCCGTCGACACGCCCGCAGGCCCGGTGACGCAAGACGAAGGCGTCCGGTTCGACACGTCGATCGAGGCGATCGGTGCGGTCAAGCCACTGATCGAGGGCGGCACGATCACCGCCGCGAATGCGAGTCAGATGACCGACGGCGCCAGCGGCGTCCTGATCGTCAGCGAGGCTGCGCTGAAGCGCTTCAACCTCACGCCGATCGCGCGTGTCCACACGCTCACCGTCACCGCGGGCGATCCCGTGATCATGCTGGAGGAACCCATTCCCGCCACGGCCAAGGCGCTGGCCCGGGCTGGACTGTCCTTTGCCGATATCGATCTCTACGAGGTGAACGAGGCGTTCGCGGCCATCCCGCTGGCATGGCTGAAGGCGACCGGGGCTGATCCCTCCCGCCTGAACGTCAACGGAGGCGCAATCGCGCTCGGCCACCCATTGGGCGCGAGCGGGACGAAGTTGACGGCAACTCTCATTCACGCGTTACGCGCGCGCGGCGCGCGCTACGGACTCCAAACAATGTGCGAGGGGGGCGGAATAGCGAACGCAACGATATTCGAAATTGTTTGACGCTTGTGGTATGATTACGCGACCGGTCGCACGACCGACGTCGAAGACGTCCAATAGCTCAATTCGACAAACCGAAACTATATATAATTACAAAGTCAAGTGATAATTCACTTGCGCCTTATAATGAACGATAACGCTATTGCTTATATCATCATAGATTCTGAACTTTTGATCTTGCCCCCCCTTCATTTGCGAACGGTTTTCTTGGATCGCACTAAGACCCAAAAGTTGCCATTCCCAGAGCCTTTCCGCGTTCCCAACTTCCGACATTCATTCATCAGTCCGCGATCAACCGGCAGCGCCGCGGGAGCGGGCGGAAGGTGGGACTTTGAAGCCGTTCGCTGCTTGCCCCGCGAACGGTTGCTTCAAGCGAAACCGGACATCAAACCTCCATGCGACCTCCAGCTTCGAACGAAAAGATCTGGCAGCGAGCTGGCGACCGGTCAGATCGCTCCTGAAGGCACCGCGAGCAAGCCTCCGGCGAGTGCGCCGCTGCCGCTAACCTGGTATGTAAACTGGGCAAGTCGCGACGCGCGTTGCGCACGTATTGCTTCTCCGACCAAGATCAATGCAGGGCCGGCACCTGAAGCGCGGTCGATCACGAGCGCAAGCAGATCGAGCCGGGTATGGACGAGACGTTCCGACGGAAGGCTGACATCGCTCGCGATCAGCACCGGGGTCGCCGGGTCGACGCCGTTCGCGATCAGCTGGCTCGCGATGACGGTTGCGGCTCCTCGTCCCATGTAGAAGGCAATTGTCGCCGAGGCATCTGACAGCGTAGCCCAGTCGAGATCCAGCGTATCGCCAGCACGCGCGTGCGCGGTGACAAACCGCAACTGGCGGGCCGAGCCGCGCAGCGTCAGCGACAGGCACGCGCTGGCGGCGGCGGCACTGGCGGCGGTGATGCCGGGGCAGATGCGTACGCGGAAACCGTGTGCGGTCAGCGCGTCGATCTCCTCGGTCGAGCGGCCGAAGATCGACGGATCGCCGCCCTTCAGCCGCACCACCCGCTCCCCGGCGCGCGCCGCCGCGACCAGCAGTGCGTCGATCGCGGGCTGCGTCTTCGAATGCCGCCCGGATCGCTTGCCGACCGAGACGCGCCGCACATGGGGCGGAATCAGGTCCAGCACCCCCGGCCCGACCAGCGCATCGTAGAAGACGATGCTCGCTGCGCCGATCAGCTTCTCGGCCTTGCGCGTCAGCAGATCGGGGTCGCCGGGCCCCGCGCCGACCAGCCACACGTCGCCGGGTGCGATGAGTTCAGACATGGACACTCTCCTGGACGGGCAGCAATTTGGCGATGGCGGGGCGGCACGACCCGCAATTGGTGCCGGCATGAAGCGCGGCACCAACCGCTTCGACGCTGACGAGCCGGTGGCGGGTGATCGCGGCGAGCAGGCTGTTGAGCCCGACGTCGAAGCACACGCAGACGATCGGCCCGCGATCGGCCGCGGGCGTAGCCGGGCGGCCGGCAAGCACTTCGAACGACGCGGCATTGGGAACGCCGAGCTGGTCGAGCAGCCAGTCGCGCGGCGGCAGGTCGGCGCCGCGCGAGACGAACAAGGCTGCCTCCAGCCGGCCGTCAGCGACCACCGCCGCGCGCACCACGCCGCGCCGCGCGTCGATCATCTCGGCACGCTCGCCGGCTGGCAGCAGCGCGGTGAGCGCAGCGGGATCGCCCTCGCCCGCCAGTTCGATCAGCCAGCCATGCGCGGTGCGGATCCGCGTCCAATAGGCGCAATCGAGCCCACTCGGCCGCGCGCGCGACACGAGGAAGCCGGTCCAGCCGGGCTTGTACGACCCGGCGCGCGCGGGGGTGTTCTTGAAGCCCGGCTGGCCCGAGACGGGGTCGCGATCCTTGCCGGGGAGCAGTCCCGCGCGGCCGCCGGCGCTGGTCTGGTCGGTCCAGTGGATCGGCACGAACAGCTCGCGGCGGCGCTGGTCGGGGGTGATCGCGACGCGGAAGATGCTGGCGCCGTGCGGCGTCTCAACCCGTGCGAGCGCGCCGTCGGCAAGGCCGAGCCGCTGCGCAGTATCGGGATGGACCTCGACCAGCGGCTCGCGACGATGCTGCGACAGCTTGGGCGACAGCCCGGTGCGTGTCATCGTGTGCCACTGGTCGCGGTAGCGCCCGGTGTTGAGGCGCAACGAGTAAGCGCGGCTGGCGTCGTCGCGCGGCGCGTGGACGACGGGCACGAGCCGCGCCTTGCCGTCGGGCGTCAGGAAAGCGCGCTCGGCGAACGGCGACGCGCCGCCCCATTGGAAGGGTGTCATCGCGTCATACGCCGCATTGGTGATTGCCGCATGATCGGAAATGTCGAGCAGCCGCGCGCCATCATTCTCGAACCCGGTCTGCGCGGCGAATTCGCGAAACACGCTCGCGGCGCTGCGATAGTCAAAACCGGCGAATCCCATGCGCTGTGCGACCTCCGCAATCGCCCACCAGTCGGCGCGCGCTTCGCCCGGCCGCGGCAAGAAGCCGCGCTGGCGCGATACGCGACGTTCGGAATTGGTGACCGTGCCGTCCTTCTCGCCCCAACCGAGTGCGGGCAGCTTCACCTGCGCAAACCGCAGCGTGTCGGTCTCGGCGATGCAGTCGGACACCACGACGAACGGGCAATTGGCGAGCGCGACGCGCGCCATGCGGGCATCGGGCATCGACACGGCGGGGTTGGTCGCCATGATCCACACCGCCTTGATCCGGCCTTTGGCCATCGCCTCGAACATGTCGACCGCTTTCAGCCCAGGCCGCGAACAGATTGTCGGCGACTGCCAGAAGCGCTGCGCGCGGTCGCGCTCGGCCTCCGAAAACCCCATGTGCACGGCGAGCGTCGAGGCGAGCCCGCCGACCTCGCGACCGCCCATCGCATTGGGCTGGCCGGTGATGCTGAACGGCCCCGCGCCGGGCATGCCGATCCGGCCGGTGGCGAGGTGGAGGTTGATGATCGCGTTGGCCTTGTCGGTGCCGCTGGTCGACTGGTTCACGCCTTGGCTGAACAGCGTGATCGTGTGCGGGTGATCCGCGAACAGATCGTAGAACGCCTGCAGGTCGGCTGGCGCGATGTCGCAGACGCGCGCGACGTCGGGGTTCGGCAGGGTCTTCCAGAAGCCATCGGGGACGCTCACGCGCTCGGCGAGCGCCTTGCCGTCGAGCCGCCAGCTATCGCGCATATGCGCGAGCAGTCCGGTGAACAAAGCGACGTCGCTGTCGGGCGCGATCGCGAGATGGAGATCGGCGCGCTCGGCGGTCTCGGTGCGGCGCGGGTCGATCACCACCAGCTTGGTGCCGCGCGCCGCCCGCGCCGCCTCGATCCGCTGCCAGATCACCGGATGGCACCAGGCGGTATTCGATCCGACCAGCACGATCAGGTCGGCGGCATCGAGATCGTCATAGCTGCACGGCACGACATCCTCGCCGAACGCACGAACATGCGCCGCCACCGCGCTTGCCATGCAGAGCCGCGAATTGGTGTCGATATTGGCGGTGCCGATAAAGCCCTTCATCAGCTTGTTGGCGACGTAATAATCCTCGGTCAGCATCTGGCCCGAAGCGTAGAAGGCGACGCTGTCGGGGCCATATTCGGCGATCGTCGCGGCGAAGCGCTGCGCGACATGGTCGAGCGCGTCGTCCCAGCTGGTCTGGCGGGTGCCGATCATCGGGTGAAGCAGGCGGCCTTCGAGGCCGATCGTCTCGCCGAGATGGGTGCCCTTGGAGCAGAGCTTACCGAAGTTGGCGGGGTGATCGGGATCGCCGGCGATCGTCGCGGTTCGGTCGCCGGTCCGCGTTGCGAGCACGCCGCAGCCGACGCCGCAATAGGCGCAGGTCGTCCTTACATTTAGCCCCTCCCCTGAAGGAAAGGGGCTTATCATGCCGCTACCCCCGCAAGCGCTTCAGCTCGGCCGATCAGGATCCGCCCGCCATCAATCTTGACCGGGATCACCGGCACGCACCCCTTGTCCTCTCCGAGCGCCTCGCCCGTCACCAGCGAGATCCGCCAATTGTGCAGCGGGCAGGTCACCGTGGTGTCGTGGACGATCCCCTGGCTGAGTGGCCCCTGTTTGTGCGGGCATTGGTTGGCGAGCGCATAGACCTCGCCATTGGCGGTGTGGAAGATCGCGATCTCGCGCCCGCCGCGTACCGGCAGCGTCCGCGCGCCGAGCGCGGGGAGCTGATCGACCGGACCGATGTCCAGCCATTCGCCGACCGCGCTCATGCCGTCACCAACGCAGGCGCCGCCAGCGGACGGATCTCAGCGAGATGCTGGTGGAGTTTGTAATCCTCCCCCGCCGCGCGCTTTGCCCAGGGATCGTCCTGCATGAAGCGCTGCGAATAATGGAAGCGCGCGGTCAGCGCCTTGCGGCCCTCCACGTCCTCGACGATCCGCGCCTTGATATAGTCGAGCCCGACGCGCTCGACCCACGGCGCGGTGCGATCGAGATAGCGCGCTTCCTCGCGGTAGAGCTGGATGAACGCCGCGCAGTGATCGAGCGCCTCCTGCTCGGTCGCGACCTTGCACAGGAAATCGGTGCCGCGCAGCTTGATCCCGCCATTGCCGCCGATCGAGAGCTCGTAGCCGCTGTCGACGCAGATCACGCCGAAATCCTTGATCGTCGCCTCGGCGCAGTTGCGCGGACAGCCCGACACCGCGATCTTGAACTTGTGCGGCATGAAGCTGCCCCAGGTCATCTGCTCGGTCTTGATCCCGAGCCCGGTCGAATCCTGCGTCCCGAAGCGGCACCATTCCGAACCGACGCACGTCTTCACGGTGCGCAGCGCCTTGGCATAGGCATGGCCGCTGACCATCCCCGCCGCATTGAGATCGGCCCACACCGCGGGCAGATCCTCTTTCTTGATGCCGAAGATGTCGAGACGCTGGCCGCCGGTCACCTTGACCATCCGCGCCTCGTATTTCTCGGCGACATCGGCGATCGCGCGGAGTTCCCTGGGATTGGTGACCCCGCCCCACATCCGCGGGACGACCGAATAGGTGCCGTCCTTCTGGATGTTGGCGTGCATTCGCTCGTTGACGAAGCGCGACTGGTTGTCGTCGACGAACTCGCCAGGCCAGGCGCAGAGCAGATAGTAATTGAGCGCGGGGCGGCACGACGAACAGCCATCGGGCGTCGTCCAGTGCAGCGCCTGCATCACCTGCGGGATCGCCTTGAGCTCTTTTTCGAGAATCAGCCGGCGGACGTCCTCATGCGTGAAGCTGGTGCATTTGCAAACGGTCGGCGCGCTGCGCTCGCCGTCGAACGCGTCACCCAGCGTGACCGCGAGCAACCCCTCGACCAGTGGCGTGCACGACCCGCACGACGCCGATGCCTTGGTGCACGCGCGGACCGCGTCGAGCGTGCACGCGCCGCCCGCGATCGCGCCGACCACCCTGCCCTTGCTGACGCCGTTGCAGCCGCAGATCTCGGCATCGTCCGCCAAAGCCGCGACTGCCGCATTAGGGTTTGCCGATGCCGCTCCTCCGCTGGCGAACGCCTGGCCGAAGATCAGCGCGTCGCGGATGTCGGCGACGTCCTGCTGCTTCCTGAGCAGATCGAAATACCAGTTGCCGTCCTGCGTATCGCCGTAAAGCACCGCGCCGATGACGCGGTCGTCCTTGACCACGACGCGCTTGTATATGCCGCGCGAAGCATCGCGCATGACGATGTCCTCACACCCTTCGCCGCCCGAGAAGTCGCCCGCCGAGAAGACGTCGATCCCCGAGACCTTCAGCTTGGTCGAGGTGACCGATCCGGTATAGCCCGAGGGCGTCGCGACGAGCCTGTCGGCAAGGCTGCGGCACATCTCCCACAGCGGCGCGACGAGGCCGTAGACGAGGCCGTTATGCTCGACGCATTCGCCGACCGCGAGGATGTTGGCGTCCGAGGTCACGAGATGATCGTCGACATGAATTCCGCGCCCGATCGCCAGGCCCGCGGCGCGCGCGAGCTTGACGTTGGGGCGGATGCCGACTGCCATCACCACCAGCGCCGCGGGTATGTCGCGCCCGTCCTTGAGACGGACGCCCTCGACCTTGCCCTGGCCGTAGATTTCGGCGGTATCCGCGTCGGTCAGGATCGTCTGCCCCCGCGCCTCGAGCGCGGCCTTGAGCAGCCACCCTGCCGCCTCGTCGAGCTGGCGCTCCATCAGCGTCGGCATGATGTGAAGCACCGTGACCTTCATGCCGCGCAAGCTCAGGCCATGCGCCGCCTCGAGCCCGAGCAGCCCGCCGCCGATCACCACCGCATCCCCGCCAGCGTCCGCCGCACGCAGCATCGCACCGACATCGTCCATGTCGCGGAAGGTGACGACCCCCTGCAGATCATGCCCCGGCACCGGAATGATGAACGGGTCCGAGCCCGTCGCCAGGATGAGTTTGTCGTAGCTCTCGACCCGGCCCGATCGCGCGGTGACGGTCTGGATCTTGCGGTCGATCGCGACGACGGGGTCGCTCGCGACGAGCTCGATCGCGTTGTCGGCATACCAGGCGAGATCGTTGATCACGATGTCGTCGAACGCCTTGTCCCCGGCGAGCAGCGGCGACAGCATGATGCGGTTGTAGTTCACGTGCGGCTCGGCGCCGAAGATCGTGATGCGATAGCGGTTTGCGTCACGCGCGAGGATTTCCTCGACCGCGCGGCAGCCCGCCATGCCGTTGCCGATGACGATCAAATGGGGTTTGGTCATGAGAAAGCCCAATCCAGGGAGAGCCAGAGTTTCTTGGTGTCGGTCGCGAAGCGGTCAGCGCGATAATCGGCATATTTGAGGAGCGCGGTGTATCGGCCCTTCCGGACGCTGACCTGCGCATCGACCTCGTTGCCGTAATGCTGGCTGAGCCGGTCGCTGTCGAAGCGATGGTAGCTCGCGATCAGGCCAATCGCGTCGAGCCCGGCGACCGTCTTCCAGCCATGACCGACCGAGCCGTAAGCATCGCGCAGGCCATTGGGCGGGGTGACGAGGAACTTGTCGGCCCAGCCGTTGAACTTGTGCAAGGTGGCGAGCGGAGTCTGGAAGCTGGTGACCGCGACGCCCTTGTCCGCGCCGAGCACTTCATACCCGCCGGTGAGCGACAGCGCCTTGGCAGCAATACCCAGTTCGCCCGCATAATAGTCCGCGTGATAGCGATTCGGGTTGCGGTGATAGTCGCTCTGCGAAGCGAAGCTCGCCAGATAGGTCAGCTTGACCGTCTTGCTCAGCGGATAGGCACCCACGAAACGCCCGCCGTAGCTCTGGCTGGAGTTGACGAACACCTGCCGCTCGTCCTGGTCGACCAGATACGCAAAACCCGTCAGCGTGCCGAGGCTGGTCTTGTACGCCAGATTGGCGAGGAGATTGTCGCCGCCAATCTCGGCAAGCTTTGCAGGACCGAAGCGATTGCCGCCATCGATCCCCCAGATCGTACGGACATTGTTTGCATAAATGACATCGGCCTTGAGGTTCTTGATCGCCGACCATTCGACCCGCACCGCATCGAAGGTCTGCTCATTGTCGCGCCACGCGACCGCGCCGACGAAGCGCTGGTCGTCGAGGTTGATCGCCTGCCGCCCGACAGTGACGACGGTCTGCTTGAGCCCGCGATATTGCAGCTGCAGCCGGTTGAGTTCGACATTCTGCGGATCGGGAACGATCGGGTAAGCGGTCTTGCCGTTAAGCCCGCTATTGTAGGCCGGGTTGATCGCCAGCGTTGCCTCGGATTCGGCGAGGAAGCTGAAATCGCTGAGCTTCGCCTCGAACCCGCTGCGGAGCCTGACCGTGACCGCGTCGGCGTCCTTGGCAAGCGGCACCTGCTCGACATGCTCGTAGCGCAGCCGCGCATCGACCAGCGGGGTGAATGTGAGCGGGTCGGCGAGGGCCGGTGTCGCCACCAGCCCTCCCAATACGAGGAGCGACAGCGCGCGCATCAGATCCGCGCGCCGTTCGCCGCGGTCCAGCTGCCGCGCCAGTGGCGCTTGACCTTGAGGATGCCGAGCAAGGCGATAACCGCGAGCCCGGCGAAGATCAGGAAGCCCGGCGACGTGCTGCCGGTCCACTGCTTGGCGAAGCCTAGCGAGGAGGCCAGGTAGAAGCCGCCGACCCCGCCGCCGAAGCCGACCAGCCCGGTCATCACGCCGATCTCGCTGCGGAAGCGCTGCGGCACGAGCTGGAACACAGCACCATTGCCAAAGCCGAGCGTAGCCATCACCAGCAGGAACAGGCCGAGCGAGACGAGCAGCGAGGCAGGTGCGGTGCTGATCGCGACCAGCGTAATCGCCGCCAGTAGATAGACCGCGGTCAATGCGCTGATCCCGCCGATCCTGTCCGCCACCGCGCCGCCGATCGGCCGCACCAGCGATCCGGTGAAGACGCACGCCGCGGTGCAATAGCCTGCCATTACCGGAGTCAGTGCGAAACGGTCGGTGAAATAGACCGGCAGGCTGGCGGCGAGCCCGACGAAGCCGCCAAAGGTGACGCCGTAGAACAGCATGAACCACCAGGTGTCGACTTCCTTGAGCACCGACAGATAGGCAGCGAACGGCTTAGGCGCGGGCTGGCTCGGCGAGTCCTTCGCCATCACCATGTAGAGCACGAACACGATCACCAGCGGGATCACCGCCAGCCCCAGCACCGCGTTCCACCCGAACGCCTTGGCGAGCAGCGGCGCGAACAGCGAGGCGAGCACAGTGCCCGAATTGCCCATGCCCGCAATCCCCATCGCCTTGCCCTGATGCTCGGCCGGATACCAGCGCGAGGCCAGGGGTAGGGCGACCGCGAAGCTCGCCCCGGCAAAGCCCAGCACGACGCCGAGCGCGAGCGTGCCCTCGAAGCTGTGCACCCCGAACAGCCAGCCGATCGACAGCCCGGCGATGACGATGATCTGCCCGATCGCCCCGGTCTTTTTCGGCCCGATCTTGTCGACGAGCAGCCCGTTGACGAGCCGCAACACCGCGCCGGCGAGCGTCGGCACGGCCACCATCAGCCCCTTCTCGGCGGGCGACAGTGCCAGCTCCTTGGCGATGATCGGCGCGAGCGGGCCGAGCAGCACCCACACCATGAAGGCGAGATCGAAATAGAGAAACGCGGCGATCAGCGTCGGACGATGCCCGCTCTGCCAGAAGCCGGTGGCACCCGGCGCGGTCGGCTTCGCCCTGGCACGCTTGCCGGTCCCCGCCAGCCCCGCGTCAAACCCTGTCTGCAGCTGCGTCATCGTCCCGATTCCCCCCTCGAGCAAACGCAAAAAAGCCGCCGCGGCGCTCGATCATGCGAGACGCGACGGCGACTTTGCCAGATTGTTGGTGATGCCGAAGACGCTACCCCGTTGCAGCGTCTCGACGATGACCGAAAGCTGCATCGATTCGCGCCGCAACGCAACAATTTTCTGGGACGCGGTGCTTAAAGCTCAGAATCCACCCAGATAGCCGGCCAGATCGGCGGGATCGAAGCTGCGCGCATCGAAGAATCGGTCTGCGCCGAGGATCAGCCGCCCCTGTGTGGTGCCCACGCCCAGCGCTTCGACGATCCCGCCCTCGAGCTTCGAGCTCGCCCCCGGCAGCGGGACGCCCAGCGGCCGCAGCGCAGCGCGATAGACGTCGGGGCGAAAGACGCGCTGCGCGGCGTCATAGCTGGTGGCATTTGCTGAAACATGGCCGGCAATCGACATCTGCGCATAGAGCCACGCTGCCTGGCTGACCCATGGAAAGTTGGCCGCCTCGCGGTGCTGGAACATGAAGTCAGGCACGTCGATCGGCGCCGCTCCTTGCGCAAACACGATGCGGTCCGAGATCGCGTGGCCGATCAGCGTCGCCGATCCATCGAGATAGGCCGGACGCGCGAGGATTGCGGCGATGTCCTCGCGCCGTGCCGGATCGACGAAAGCGACGCCCGCCCGGTACAGCGCGCGCAGCAGGCGGTGGGTAAGGTCGGGATCCTCCTCCATCCGCGCGGTCCGCATCGCCAGCACCTTCTCAACGCCGCGCAGCCAGATCTGCGACGTCACCGCGACGATCACGCCGACGCCGCGATCGACCGCGACGCTGTTCCACGGCTCGCCGACGCAGATCCCGTCAATCTCGCCCGCGGCAAGCGCGTCGGCGGCGAAGGGCGGTGCGACCGTGACGATCGCGACGTCGGCGTCGGGATCAATCCCGCAGCCGATCAACCAATAGCGCAGCATGTAATTGTGGCTCGAATAGCGATGCACCACACCAAAGCGCAACGGCGTGCCGCGCTCGCGCGCCGCCTGCGCGACGATCGCAAGCCGCGCCCCGATCGCCGCGACATCGCCCGGCGCGCCCACGGCTGTGACCTGCGCGGCAAGATCGGGCCGCAGCGTGATCGCATTGCCGTTGAGCCCGAGCACGAACGGAACCGACAGCGGCGTCGCCGGCCGCCCCAGCCCCAGCGTCGTCGCGATCGCGAGCGGCGCGAGCAGATGCGCGGCATCGCTATGGCCATAGAGCAGCCGGTCATTGACCGTGGCCCAGCTGATGTCGCGGATCAGCTCGAGCGAGATGCCCTCGGCCTCGGCAAACCCGAGTTCACGCGCAAGGATCGGCAAGGCGGCGTCGACCAATGGCAAAAAACCGATGCGGAACGGCGTGGTCGTCATAAATCCCCCATCAGCCGGTTGGCGGTGACGATCGCGTCGGCGACATCGCCGATCCGCCGCCCGCTATCCATCGCCGCCTTGCGCAGCGCGGCATACGCTGCTGGCTCGTCGATCCCGCGCTTCTTCATCAGCAGCGCCTTGGCCTCGTCGATCGCCTTGCGCTCGGCGAGCGCGCTGCGCGCTTCGTCCAGTTCGGTGCGCAGCCGCGAATAGGCGCGAAACCGGCGGATCGCGAGTTCGAGGATCGGCCGGATCCGCTCCTTCTTCAGCCCGTCGACGACATAGGCCGACACGCCCGCATCGATCGCCGCCTCGATCCCCGCCACGTCGCTCTGGTCGACGAACATCGCGACCGGCCGCGCCATCGCCTTGGACAAGGCGAACAGTTCTTCCAACTCGTCGCGGTGCGGATTGGCGAGGTTGATCAGCACGACATCGGGCGACAGCGCCTCGAGCCGCGCGGCGATCCCGCGTCGATCGACGAAGATCGTGACATCGCTCAGGCCCGCATCGCGCAGCCCTTCCTCGATCACCGCCGCGCGCGCGGCACTTTCATCGACAATCGCGATCCGCAAATGCGTGTCCCCCGTGACGCCCTTAGACCGATGACATAGAAGACCAAAGCTGATTGAGCGGACGATCTCCTGAAGCCTTGAGCACGTTTACGACGACAGATTCTGAGACTGCAAATGCATCATGGAAGCGGCGATAGCGGGCGCACTGCCGGCCGGGCGCTCACCGGCAGCTTCTGTCACTATCAGACGTTTACCGTAACTGATTGGAATGACCGGCTCTGGTCGATACCTGCCCTCCGCCTCAGCACGTCGACCCAATGTCGGTCGTTCTCGGCAGTTTAGGTGCGTCCCGAAACCGGCCATTCGTTCATGCGGCATGCAGCGTCGCGATGACCCGGATTCTGATCGAACGTCAGCTAAAGCAGACGCTCCCAGGACAAGTCTATGGCCAAAGGCGACTGACAAAGGCAGGGTCTGTCCGGGGGCCATGTGACGAAAAGCAAAAACGACCAGATACCAGGCCAAGTATCAGAGTTGAAACCGCTCACGCCGTGGCCAGGTGCGAATGCACGCTTGCTCGGTCTCGGTGTCGGATTGCCAATATCGGCGTTCGATCGTCTTGCGAACTTTAGCGCTGCGGAGTTCGAGCGATTTACCTTGGAATGGGCGACCGACTATCTGGCTGTTAAAAGACCGGAAATCGTCGAGGTTCAGCAGCGGGGTGGCGCAGGCGATAAGGGCCGCGATGTCATCGCCTGGCATGATCCAAGCACTGTCCCGGTTCGTAAATGGACGCTCTATCAGTGCAAGCACTATGGGTCAGCACTGGGTGCTGGCACAGCAGCGGCAGAAATCGGTAAGGTGCTGTTCTATAGCCACCGTGGCGACTACTCCTTCCCAGAGGAGTATCACTTCGTAACTCACAAGGGCGTGACCTCGCCGTTCCAGGACCTTCTGGATAAGCCCGAGGACCTGCGGAAGTTCATTATCGATAATTGGAACGAGCATTGCCGGAGCAAAATCCGTAAAGATCCTGCTGAACTGACCGCCGAACTCAAAGCCCACATTGAGAGCGTCCCTTTCGCGGCTTTCCGTGCGAAACAGCCGCTGACCCTTTTGAACGAACATGCTCAAACCAAATATCATCTGACCGTTTTCGGCGCGCCCTTGATCGATCGCCCAAAGCCACCCGAACCGCCATCCGCGGTGACAGCTGGCGAGAACAAATATGTCGCGCAGCTCATGGAAGTGATTTCAGCCGATCTTGGCCTCACTGTGTCGAGTCTAGCAGATTTCCTGCATTCGGATAAGCATCGCCGATTGTTCGATCGATCACGCCTGACCTTCTATCACGCCGAAGGACTCAAGGAGCTGGCGCGGGATCAGATGGCTGACATTGCGTTCTTTGATACACTCCTGAAGGAGTTCCACGACGGCCTATACCACTGGCATACCGGCGAGCCTGCGGGCTATCCGCGGCTGATCGAGACCGTTAAGGCGTCGCAGACCATTCAGCTCAGCAAGCACGCGCTTGAGCCTAACGTTCTCCCGAACGACCGAGAGGGCATGTGCCATCAAATGGCGAACGAAGGGCAAGTCCGGTGGTGCGACAAATGAGCTGGCCGCATCAACAGGCACGACCGTTTAACACCCCGATAGAGTCCGGAATGCGGCTTCTTTTCGCACTTGAGGAGGCCAAGGGCGAGGCCTTCGATCTCCAGCGACTCGTGTCTTACGACTATCTTCTTGTCCATTCCGGCGACGTGGAAAGTGGCCCGGCGAGCCTTCACCCTGCCGTGCCCTTCAGGGGAGGAGAGCTTTTGGTAAAGCGAGAACTCGTTCGCATGGGTCTCGACACCATGTTCGCGAAGGAGCTTCTGGAGAAGAGTTTCGAACCTACCGGCATTTGCTATCGCGCTACGGCACTCACTGGCGCGTTCCTGAAATTGCTCGTGTCCGCCTATGCATCTTCGCTGCGTGAGCGGGCGACCTGGGTGGTTGCACGTTTTGCGGCCTATACAGACGAAATGCTGGAAAGTTACATGACCGAAAATGTCGGTCGCTGGGGCGCTGAATTTGATCGTCTTACCGCGATCAAGGAGCTGGAACTGTAATGCTCCAAATTAGGGAAATACGTCTCACGGGCCCGAATGTTGAAGACGCTTCGGTCAAATTCGGTCCAGGCCCGAATATCATCGCCGGTGAATCCGATACTGGAAAAAGCTACCTGCTTCATTGCCTCGACCATATTCTCGGGGCAGAGGAGCTGAAAAAGCGCATCCCGCGAGCCGAACCCTACGACGAACTGAAAGTCGAGTTTCAGAATGCGGCGGGCGACTATCTCGCCCTAGTGCGCAGCCTTTCCGGCGGTGATCTCAAAGCGTATCGCTCCCAGATCGACGCCATCGATGGAAATGGCGAGGCGATCGCCTACCGGCGGCATGGTACCAGCAAAGCTGATGACGTAACATCGATCCTGTTTCCTTTCGCGGGCATCAAGGAAGCGCTGCTCCGCAAGGATAACGATGGGAAAACGCAGCGGCTTACTATCCGGACATTCTTGCCGACGATAATCGTCGACGAAGTCTCGGTGATCGAAGAGCAGTCACCCGTCCTTGGGCGGGCAGGGTTTGATGATACGGCGCGAAAGCGCATGTTTGCCTACATGCTGTCTGGCAAAGACGACTCCAGTGTTGTCGCCAGTGAAAAGAAGGCGGTCGTCACGGCTCGTCTGAATGCTCAAGTCGCGCTGATCGATGATCTGTTGGCACCGTTAGAGCAACAGCTCCAAGCTACCCCGACTGATCAGACAGACGATTCCATCGAGAAAATCGATGAGACGATCGCCAGAGTGTCCGATGAGCTGGCCGCGATTGAAACGGAACGCGCGAACTTGCTGAATGAGCGCGACACCGCAAGCGAAGTGAGAATAAAGGCCGAAACACAAGTCTTGGCGATTGATCAGTTGCTCACGCGATATCAGCTGCTCAGTGAGCATTATACGTCGGACCTGAGCCGTTTAGATTTCGTCGCAGAGGGCGCGTATTATTTCGATGGCTTGCAAACCGTCACTTGTCCGCTCTGCGGTCAGAATATGGACGAAGAGCATGTTTATAAGGCCGCGCAGGCCAGTGCAGGTGTCTACGCGGCTGCAAGGGCGGAAGCCGCGAAAATCCTTGCTCAGCGCGCAGACCTCGAAGACGCTATCGGCAGCTTAGAGCAGCGACGCGAAGCACGCGATGCAGAAAGGGCGACCGCACTAGCCGCGTATCAAGGAGCCGAACGCAGGCTTGCCAGCATCTTGCAACCTGCCGCCGCCAACAGCACCGCGCAGCTTCGCCGCCTTAATGCGCGGCGACTGGAGCTGGAATCGGCCCGTAACACTAGCGATCAGGTCGAAACCTTGCGCGCGCTCAAAGCGAAAATAGAGCAAAGCAACACTGGTAAGGGAAAAGCAAAGCCGCAGTGGGAAAGCCTGCCCGGAACCTCCTTGCTGGCATTCTGTAAGGAAATCGAATCTATTCTTAAGGAATGGAAGTGGGAAGGAGAAAGCCGCGTCGAATTTGACGAGAAGAGTTTCGACATCAAAGTCGATGGACAGACTCGACAATCTCACGGTGCTGGCTTTCGGGCTGTATTGTATTCAGCCTTCGTCCTCGCGTTGGCCAGCTATTGTCAGAAGAACAATCGACCACATCCTGGCTTTGTGGTCATTGACAAGCCATTGACTAGCTACAAGCGACAGGGTGCGAAGGGTGTCGAGGGGCCTGACAGTCCAGTAGGCTCCGGCGTGGAGGCAGCGTTCTGGGATTCGCTCACTAAAATGGCCAAGGGCGTGCAGGTCATCATCGTGGAGAACAAGGAGCCGCCCGCCAGTGTTGCCGCTGCCGTCCACTACGAGTGGTTTGCCGGAAATGAAGCCGGACCCAGCGATCGGGTTGGCTTCATTCCAGAGGTATCGGGTAACTAACCCTCTTCCCGGATGCCATCGGTGCCCTTCGGCAAATCACCCCAATGGTCGGGGATCGGCTTTTTCCAAACCTCGTAGAGCGGAGCGAAGGCGAAGTGAGCGCCGTTCGTATGTTCGATCGTATCTGCGAGTGTGAACTTTTCGCCATCCCGCAAAATCTCCGTACTCAGATGGATTGGATCGCCGTCCTTTGAGACGGCGGTGGCCGTCAAAAGCTCTTTCCTGTCCGGGGAGTCGACGGCGCGCATATATGGATTGGCAGGGTTCGCCAGTGCGCTCCATGTTTCGCTGATCAAGACGGCGGCGTCTGCACCGATCTTTTGAGCCCTTTGCGCTAAGGTCCGCATCATCATGAATTTGTGACCATGCTCCATCGGACGGAGTTCGCGAAAGTCGATCGGTTTTCCATTTCGAAGAAGAATGACCATAGTGATATGGTAGCCGTCCTTCTCGAACATTCTGCGCGCCGCTCCGAAAAGCGATCGCGCATGGTCATGAACTTTGCCGCTGTCGGCGTACATCGTGGACGGGTTGATGCCATATCGCTTTTCGAGCTTTGGCCCTTCCGCAATCATTTCTTCTCGACCGAGCTTCTTCTGAATCACTTGAAATTCTAGCGGCTTGCCTGTCGCAAGCCACACATCAAGAGTGCGGGCGTCTTCATGCCCGATCATGCACGGAAGACGGCCTTCTTGATCTCCCTCCGCGAATTGCTCCCCGGTGTTCACGTTAGTGGAGACAGGTGCGACCAGTCCCATCTGCTCGTGCGCCGATCGAACCAGTTGAGATAGATGCCCATAGGCTGTCGCCACCGCATCCAGCAGTTCCGTGTTGGGCAGCGAATTTTCGATCCAGCGACGGCGTATACGCAACACGCCGTCCTTCTTGATATGCTGGCCGACAAGAGAATCGGGAACGCTTTTGATCAAAGCCAGCGGCGCGTCCGTGAGTTTGGCAGGTACTTGTATCTTGGGGCCTTCGTTCAGGTGAGAGGCGACAATCTCCGCGCTCACAAAACTGTGCGCCTCCAGATCGCCCTGCTTTTCGATCTGATTGCGAGCTTCAACCATCCAGCGCATGAGCGGAATGGCTGCCAGCTTAGCTTGCCGTTCTTTATACCACTCTTCGAAATCCGGGATGAGCGCCTTATTCTTTTGTAGAACGAATGAGACCTGCCACGCCGTTTGAATGGCGGCCTGGATGGCAACCCGGAACTCGTCAGGTTCGAAATACGCCCGTTCGGCCTGATGCCAAAAGCGATGGACATCCTCCAAGCGAGGATCGATCGCCGCCAACGGACATTGATTTTCTTCGTGATCCCAAGCCATGTTACTATGGAAGTCCTGTCGAGCTTCAAAGGTGGCGATGCTGGATGCCGCTAGATTAGTTAAGCACAAGAATAGCCTGTCGGCGAGCGCTCGGCCCAATCGCGTTAGCTACAAGGGTGGTCGTTGTGGTTTCCATCGTTGGACGCATCTTACCAGGCAAACATCGACACGCGCACCATTTCAAGGGCAGATTCCGGGCTCCGGGCATAGGCCGTAAAAAAGAAAAGCTCGTAGCTGCCTTCTTACGCCATGTGAACGAATGCCCGGAAAGGCGTTTCCGTACTCCAAAGCGGACCGGCGGATTCCCACCCAGAACGGCGATGCAGCCCCCTGCCCAGCTATCTGAACGAACGTCCGCTTACGCCGTTCGCCTCCCGAAAGCGGACAGGCGGCTTTCCACCAGTTTTCACTAATCTCCGCGACGGGTTAGCGGCAGATTCTTCTCTAGGGGGGTAGGACGGGAAGGCCAGTCTTGCTGGCGGCTATGTAGGTGATGTGCGACCGACGCCCCCACTCCGCTGCTCCAGCAGCTTGGCCATCGAGCTATCAAAGCTGCTGGCGCGCGATCTTGCACGAGCCGAGTTCCGAAGACGAGCTGCTCTAAACAGAACCGCCGAAGGCTATGATGTAGACGGGAACGTTCAGCGAAACGAGGTTGAGGAAAGCTGATGCGCGTACTGCTGTATGCACGCTATTCGACGGATCCAAGATCCGCTATCGATCGCCACGCAGTTGACGATGTACCGTCGCGGCCTCGCACAGCGAAAATGGACCGAGGTCGGCTGCTACACAGATGGTTCGCAGTCCGGCGCAACAATCCACCGGGCCGGGCTACAGGCGTTACTTGCCGCGGTAGGAACCGGGGGCGTTGACGTAGTGTTCGCAGATGAGATGGACCGGGTGTCGCGAAGCCAGGCGGACATGCTTCGCTGTACGAAAGACTGATGTTCCGCGGCATCCTCCTTGTCACACGTAAGGAAGGTGAGGTCGGGGCGCTGCAAATCGGCATGATGGGAACGATCAACCCCGAACAGATTGCCGCGACCAGCGAGAAAACTCGCGATGCTCTGATCAAGCGGCACGCAATGGGAAAGAATCCCGGCGGCACGGCATATGGCTATGAGAAACGCATCGCCTACGACCTGAACGGCGAACGTACCAGGGGTCTGCAGCAGATCGTGCCGGCGCAAGCCGCTATCGTCGTACGGATCTTCGAAGACTATGCTGCTGGCGTATCGTCCGGCAGCATAGTCCGCCGCCTTAACGAGGAAGGCGTACCGCCCCCGCGCAGCGGTCGACGTGATCGGGCAACTTCGAGCAATCCACCTGCATGGACGCCCAACACGCTGACCGGCAACGCCGAGCGTGGTACTGGCATTCTCAACAACCAACTTTATGTTGGTAGACGCGCTTACGCCCGCCAGACGTACCGCAAGAATCCCGATACCGGTAAACGACATGCATTCCTGAATGCAGAAGAGCAGCAGGCTACCACGGTCGCAGCACCAGACCTGCGCATCGTCAGCGACACGTTATGGCAGAGCGTCAAGGACCGGCAACAGTCGCTGCGGCGTGGCCCGATGAAGGCCCGGGACGCCGTCCCTGCCCTGCCCTTCTTCGCACAGCAGCGCCCGAAATATCTGACATCCGGCAAGATGACCTGCGGCGAATGCGGTTCGAGCTATGCCAAATCTGGTCGCACGCGGTTCGGCTGTCAGGGGGCATCAAAGAAAGGCCCCGCCTTTTGTGGGAACCGTCTGACCATCCGCCAGGACGATCTCGACGCCCGCATCCTATCCGGTCTCGCGAACGAGATGGTGCGTGACGAGGTGCTCGCGGTATTCCTCGACGAGGATGCGAAGGAGACGGCGCGACTGGAGGCAAGCGCGACCGACAATCAACCGCAGCGCGATCTCGAATTGATGGAGATCGACCGGCAGATCGCCCTTGCCAAGGCAGCCATCCTCAAGGGTGTGGATGCCTCGATGTTCATTGCGGAAATGAGGGAGTGGGCCGAGCGACGAGGCACGTTGCTTGCCGAAGCGGAACGCGCATTTAATGTACCGACGCCTACCAACTTACTACATGCGGATCTTGGCAACACGTACCGCCAGAAGGTCGGACGGCTGACCGATGCATTTGAGGATGATGCGCTCCGCTCACAGGCGTTCGAGCGCATCCGTTCGCTGATCGACACCGTGGTGTTGAAACCGGAAAACGGCGTACTTACGATCCATCTTCGCGGCGAG
>NZ_JAXCWK010000010.1:0-38190 GCF_034045155.1 Sphingomonas sp. CFBP9019
GGTCGTGGCGCTCCCGTGACGTACCTGTCCCATACGGCTTCCTTCCATTCCAACGAAAGGATCGCACCATCAAACCGTGGGATCAAACACCTAGATCGCAAACGCGTCTTAATGATCGATACGTGTTATTGAACAAAAAGTCTTGTATCGGCATACATCGGTTTACGACCACACACCGCCACCATCCTCGGTCTTGCACGAAGCGCGAGGCAGATCGGACTTCTCAGATCAATAAGTTATCCAGCCTACTGCCACCCTCAAGGCGAAGCTCACCTGCTGTGGCCTATCGCCTCTTGCGATGGTGTTCGGTTGATTTCGAAAGTGATTACCGTCGATCGGATTATCAATCTGATCGCGCTGCCCGATGGAAGCGCGCCCATGGCGCCTATACGTTTAGCGCCATTAGGGTCAGGACCTATTGATGTAAAAGGCGCGATCTGGCTCATGCTAAGTGAGGAGAGCGTGGATAAGGGACCTGTACTGGCTGACAGATACGCAGATGGCGCGTCTGCAACCGTTCTTTATTAAGAGCATAGCAAGCCTCGGGTCGACAATCGTCGGGTGCTTGGCGACCGTAATTATGACGCCGATTGGCTCAGGGTCGCCCTGGAAGCCAAGGGCATCCAACTCTACATCCCGGACCGCAGATCGCGCAACGAGCCAATCAGATACGACAAGTGCCGCTACCGGTGTCGCAACCGCATCGAGACCTTGTTCGGCCGTCTGATGATTTGGCGCCGAGTGGCCAATCGCTACGGCCGCTGCCCGACCGCTTTGTTCTCTACTATCACGCTCGCGGCTACCGTCATCTTCTTGCTATGACCAATGGGTCCTCACCCTAAGCAAGACCGCCCAATCGCAAACCAATTCGCTTGTTGTTGACGCGAATCCAATATGGCCGGTCTTCCGCGATGCCTGCCGGCTTGCGTCACAAATTCAGATCTCTATTGACGCGAGATCGGGCGCAATCATGGACCGCGAACTTACCTTGCATTAACCGGGCAGTGCATAGGTTAGCGTATGAAATTCCCGCCAAACCGGATGTTGGCCCCTGCGCAGATCGTCGCTGCAACGTTTGGGCTTGTCGCGTTGACGATGTGGCCGCCAGCATCGGGCTCGATGCTTCTGGTGCCGCTCGGTTCAGATGACGGAGCAATCGTGCAGGGCGCGTTAGCGGGCGGTGCGGCGTTGCTCGGGGCCGGGCCGTTTCCGGGATCGCTGGTCGTCGTTGGTGATCGGGCCCGCATCGCCCCCCGGGTCGCATGGAATACCGTCATCATGGCCGCTCCGCCCGCAGGCTGTGGGGCAAATGGCGGCGCTGGGAGGCCAGTATGAACCGCATCAATTCACTAAAGCCAGCGTTCTCCTGGTTGGATCTCAGGGCCAAGCTCGGGGCCACCGTGGAAATGGGGCACGATGCCGGGCTCAACCCGCTCGACCGGTTGCGGCGTCGCGCTGTGCAAACATGGGCGTTGATCGGCTGGGCCTCGTTGGGAGGGCTGCTGATAGGCAACGCCGTATTGGACGCGGGCACGGGTGTCCCGCTGCTGGTCATTGGCACCATCATCACGGCAGGGCCAACCGCGATGGCGCTCAGCGGGCGCTACGATGTCGAGGCCCGGACACTGATGGGATCGCTCGCCGCGGTGATACCGGCGATGCTCGTCTTCCTGCTCAAGGGGCATCCGTGGCAGATGGATGCGCACATGTATTTCTTCGTCGGAATGGCGGCACTGGTAATGTTGGCGGACTGGCGGCCGATCGCGCTGGCGACGGTGCTAACTGCGGTCCATCATCTCGCCCTCCAATGGTGGGCCCCGGAGTTTGTATTCACCGGCTCGGGCAATCTTGGCCGGGTGATCTTTCATGTCGTGGCGGTCGGGCTGCAATTTAGCGCATTGACGGTGCTGACGATCCAGCTCGAGCGGCTGTTCCAGTCGCAGAGTGCGGCGTTACGGCGGTCGCGCGAGTTGACCCAAGTGGCGGAGGATGGCCAGCGGCAGACCGAAGAAGCGATGCTTCAGGCGCGCACAGCGGAGGCGGTGGCGACGCGCGAACGCCGGCAGCGTGAAGAGCAGGCGGCACGGATCGCGAGCGAGCGGCGCGGCGAGCTGGTGGTGCTAGCGAACGAGTTCGATCATTCCGTGACGTCAGTCGTGAAGAGCATCGGACAGGCGACCGAACGACTAGAGCATGCGGCAGTTCGGCTCGAGGACGTTACCGGCGACGCGACCCAGGATGCGGTTGAGGCCGCATCGGGCGCAGGTCGAGCAGCACGCGACATCGCGCATGTCGCGTCATCGATCCGCGACCTGTCGGAATCGATCCGGACGATCGCGATTGCAGCCGACCAGCAATCGGAACTGACCGTGGTGGCGAGCCTGGAAGCGCATCGCAGCGTGCAGACGGTCGCGATGCTTGAGGATCATGCGGTCCAGATCGAAGTCATTCTCGACGACATCCGAGAGCTGGCGAACAAGACCAATTTGCTGGCCCTGAACGCGACGATCGAGGCGGCACGAGCGGGCGACGCGGGGCGCGGGTTCGCGGTCGTTGCGGGCGAAGTAAAAGGCTTGTCGGCGGATACCAAGCAGGCAAGCAATCGGATCAGCATGCTGCTTACCGGAATTCGCGAGGGCGTGGCAGATACGGGCGAGAAGCTGCGTAGCGTCAATACCGCGATCGGCCAGGTCTCAGCCGCGGCATCGGGAATCGCGACCGCAGTCGGCGAGCAGCGCTTCACGGCGCAGGAGGTGGATGCGGGTGCAGCGCGAGCGGTCGGCGCCGCGAAGGAAATCGGCACCCGGATCGACGGCGTGGCGGAAGCTGCAGGGTCTGCCGCCCTATTGTCGGCGTCGGTACGGGGCAGCGCCAGCGATCTGGCGGCTAGCGCGCGAAATTTGCGGTCATCGACCGACCTTTTCGTCTCGTTCCTTCAAGCGGACGATGCTGCGGCAGCGTAGTGCCAAGTCGGCCCCATCTCCGTGGGATGCCCGCACGAAGACGCGCATGGTAGGAGAGTGCATGCTCAAGACAAAAATGAAGCGGATCACCGATCGTGGTGATCGCGCCGTTGAACGCCTTGCTAAGATCGAGACGTCCATAACAAGCCTTGCCGACAACGATCTGCTCGACCTGGCCGACATCTTCAAAGCCGAGCCTCGCACGCCGATCGGCGATTTGGCGTTCTTGGATATGGCCCGACGGAATATCAGCCTTTGACGGCAGCCTGACCAGGCCGAGCGGAAACAATGGGCCAACCCTAATGTTAACCAACCGGCAGGCGTTACACGTCAACGGCTTGCCGCATTCCAGATTCAGCCTGACTCATACGCGTTGCCTTGACATGGCTGTCGAGCATCTTCGCTTTATGAGCAAGATCATCACGCACGCCTGCGGGCATGAGCAAATTCACTATCTCGCTGGCTTCGCAAGCCAGCAGGAGCGGAAAGCCCGCTGGCTGGAGACGACTAAGTGCACTACCTGCTTTCTTGCAACCGAACAGGCTGAACAAGCGGAAGCGGCGGTTCGTGACGGTGCAGCCATAGCGCACCTTGATCTTCCATCGCTCACTGGCAGCGATCGTCAGGTCGCATGGGCAACAACCCTTCGAGCTAGCCGCTTTTGCAGTTTCGGTACCCGACCGGTCATAGAGGAAAACGGCTACCAGGCTTGTGTTCTTGTAACTGATGCAAAGTGGTGGATCGATCACCGGGCACTGACAGATCACGAGCTGCTCGAAGAGGCCGAACGATGTGCGGTTGAAGTGAGCATTCTAGCGAGCTCCGATCACGATCCCTCATTACCACAGGCGGTCTAACGGCCAGATCACAGGCCTATCTACGCACGAGTTGTATGATATTAGCTCCGATCTTAGCCACGCCTTCGGGCCACGCGCTTTGAGGTACCGTTGGCCGTCTTGTGTGATACCAGGCAAGTCGACGATCTATATAGGTGATCTAGGCTTCAATTCGGCACCCCTGGCAGGCTGATCGCAAACAGTTACTGACGCCCAATCAACGCGGTCGCACCGCACCCAAAATGTAGGCGCGTCCTCGCGAGCTGCCCTCTTTAGCTGCCGCAAGCGACGATGGCAGCAACGACTGCCTGACTCATCTGAGCGCTTTAGCTAACCATCTGTTTAAGCTACGAATGCCTCGCGAGGCAGGCGCCCTTCCGGAGAGATGTTGATGGCTGATATGGATCACTTGCTGGGTGTGCCGCTGACGCGGCGCACCGCACTGGGTGGCACTGCTGCGCTTACCGCATCTACATTTATTTCCGAGGGCGATCACGCAGTCGCTGCGCCGGCAGCCAAGCCTGTGGGCGTCCGATTGGCGATTCAGACGACGGTCAACGGCAAGGCGGTGCCGGTAGAGATCGATTTGCGGACATCGCTGCTCGATCTCTTGCGTGAGCAACTACACCTGACTGGCGCTAAGAAAGGCTGCGACCATGGCCAGTGCGGCGCGTGTATTGTCCACCTCGACGGTCGGCGTGTAGCATCCTGTCTTACGCTCGCAGCCAAGGTCGACGGACGTGCGGTGACAACGATCGAAGGGCTTGCCGATGGCGAGACGCTGCATCCGATGCAGCAGGCCTTTATCGATCACGACGCGCTGCAATGCGGCTATTGCACACCGGGACAGATCATGGCGGCAGTGGCGTGCGTGCGTGAAGGCAACGCCACGTCAAAGGACCGCATTCGCGAATATATGAGCGGCAACATCTGCCGCTGCGGCGCCTATGTCGGCATCGTCGCAGCGATCGAGCAGTTTGCGGGAAGGGAGAAAGCCTGATGCGCCCCTTCACCTATGCACGACCCGAAAGCGCCGTAGCGGCAGTCCAGGCCTTCACAGCGGCGGGCACCGGTGCGCGTTACATCGCAGGCGGCACCTCGCTCTATGACCTGATGAAGCTCGACATCGAGAAGCCTCAGCACCTGATTGACGTCACCACGATCCGAGGGCTCGATGGAGTCGAGACGGACGGTGAGCGGCTACGCTTCGAGGCGCTCGCACCGATGAGCACGGTCGCGACCGACAAGGTCGTGCTGCGCGACTATCCCGTCCTTGCCGAGGCGTTGTGGAAGGCTGCCTCGCAGCAGTTGCGCAACATGGCGACGGTCGGTGGTAACCTGCTCCAGCGGACCCGCTGCCTGTATTTTCGCAACGGCGCCGGCGGAACTTCGGTTGGCAACACCTATCCCTGCAACAAGCGGGAGCCGGGTTCGGGCTGCGCGGCGATCGGCGGAATCGACCGCGGTCAGGCCGTGCTAGGCCAGAGTTCGTCGTGCACTGCCGTCTCGCCTGGCGACTGGCCCGTCGCGCTCGTCGCGCTCGACGCCTATGTCGAAGTGCTGGGCGCCAGCGGTAGCCGCGCGATCCCGATTGCCGAACTTTATCGCCTACCGGGCAGCACGCCGAACCTGGAGTTCACCTTGCAGCCGGGCGAAATGATCACGGCGATCGTCGTACCAAAGACGAAGGCAGGCCGCCACTCGACGTATCACAAGATCCGTGACCGCGAGAGCTACGCCTTCGCGCTTGCCTCGGCAGCGGTCGCGTTGGAGATGGATGGTGACACAGTAACGCGCGCTCGGATCGCACTTGGCGGGGTGGCGACCAAGCCATGGCGGGCGACCACGGCAGAAGCACTGCTGGCTGGAAAGCCTCTGACCCCGGCGACCGCACTGGCGGCAGGGCACGCTGCCTTTGCCGATGCCAAAGCTGGTAAGCAGAACGGCTTCAAGATCGATCTCGGCGCGCGGACCGTTGCCGATGCCCTGACTATTGCCGCAGTAAGGAACCGGTCATGACCGCCCCCTTCCCCAACCGTCCCCGTGCCGATGCCCGTGAGAAGGTGATGGGCGCTGCGCGCTATGGAGCCGACCATCAGGTCGCTGGACTGCTGTACGCCATGCAAGTCCCGGCAACCATTGCGAAGGGGCGGATTGCCGCTCTGTCGGTCGATGCCGCGATGCAGGTACCAGGCGTTGTTCGCGTGCTGACTTCGAACGACTTTCTGCCGCCCCCTCCTGCGTCCCCTGGCGCACCGCCTCCGCCTGCGACGCTCACGGCCGACATTGCCTATCGGGGCCAGCCGGTCGCACTTGTCGTTGCCGAGACGCTCGAGGCCGCGATCGAGGGCGCCGAGGCCATTCGTCCGACCTACACAGTCGCACCTGCGTTCACCTCGCTCATCGAGCAGCCGGGGGTGGTGCGCGAAGCCGTCAAGCCGGTGACGGCGGGCGATGCGACGCGGGCGATGGCGCGCGCGGTAACCCGGCACAAGGCAGACTATGTTTCCCCGCCACAGCACCATAACCCGATCGAAATGCTATCGACAACGGCCGTATGGGAGAACGGGCAACTCACCATCTACGAAAGCACGCAGAGCAGCAGCAATACGAAGGGTGCCGTAATGCGTAACATGCGCCTTACGCCCGAGCAGGTCACGGTAAAGAGCCCACAGATTGGCGGGGGCTTTGGCCAGCGTGGTGGGGCACAGCGTCAGACTGCACTTGTCGCCCGCGCCGCAATGCTGCTCGGCCGACCAGTCAAACTCGTCCTGCCGCGCGGGCAGATCTTTCATAACGCGACCTTCCGACCGAAGAACCGTCACCGGATCGAGATCGGTGCGGATGCCAGCGGCAAAATGATCGCGGTGCGCTACGACGCCGATCAGCAGCAATCGCGCGAAGGCCAGTTCCCGCCCGACTACCATGAGTCCGTACCCATGCTGTACGGCATCGAGAATTACCACGGGACCTCCGCCAATCTGCGGATCGATACGCAAGCGCCAGGTTATATGCGGTCGCCGACGCCGCATCCATCGTGCTTCGCCTTCGAGAGCGCAGTAGACGAACTTGCCCTCAAGCTTGGCGTCGATCCGGTCGCCTTCCGACTGCGCCATCGGGCCACGACTGATCCGATCCACGGCCAGAAGCTCTCGTCCTGCTATCTGTCGGAATGCCTGACGGAGGGCGCACGTCGTTTTGGCTGGGAACGGCGTAGTCTTCAGCCGGGATCGATGACGCTGCCCGATGGCACGCAGGTCGGCTGGGGCGTGGCATCGGGGGCGTATCCGGGCTCCGCCCATCCCAACATCGTGACGCTACGCGTGAACGCAGACGGCACGACCCGGTTTTCGGCTGCGGGGCATGAAATGGGCCAAGGCATCCGCTCGACCATCGAACAGGTTCTCGTACGCGAACTGGCGATCGATCCTTCGAGGCTGGAGATCGCGATCGGCGACACCAGTGTAGCGCCTCAGCACACGACGGCAGGATCCTGGGGCACCGCGAGTGTCGTGCCGGCAGCGGCAGAGGCGGCTGCCAAGTTGAACGCTGCCATGGCCGAGCTGTTGGCGAGGCGTCAGGTGGCGGGCAATCTACACCGACAGCTTGCGACCGTGCGACGTCCCTCGCTTCAGGTTGAGGTCGAGCATGTTGCGGTCGACCAGGGCCCGAAGGATTTGGCGGCACTGCGCAAGGGCGGCATGGCGTTGGTCGGGCCGGATTACTCGACCTTCACCACCTACAGCTACGTTGCTCACTTCGTTGAAGTTCATGTCGAACCCGGCACGCGCCGCGTCCGCGTGCCACGCGTCGTCAGCATTGCCGATTGCGGGCGGGTGATCTCGCCGCGCACGGCCGAGAGTCAAGTTCGGGGTGGTGTGATCTGGGGCATTGGTGCGGCGCTCCGCGAAGCGACCGAAGTCGATCCGCGCTATGGCGGGTGGCTGAACAACGATCTTGCCGACTATGTCGTGCCCGTGAATGCCGACATTGGGTCTATAGACGTCGGGTTTATCGATCGACCGGATCCTCTCATCAATGCCCTTGGCGCAAAGGGGCTTGGCGAAGTTGCCATGACGGGCTGTGCCGGTGCCATTGCCAATGCCATTCATCATGCAACGGGTAAGCGGCTGCGCGAGATGCCGTTCAGGATCGAAGATCTTCTGTAATCGAACCGAGGCGAAAGACCGCGGCTGAGACGGGAAATCACATGCCTTCGACGTGCCGAGCTATATCAAAAGGCCTCTTAAAGCATCGGACCTTGTTGGATGTACGTACTTCCTCTCGCTGCAGCCGCAGCGCTCATGCAATCGCCGGTTGCCACCACTGCGGTAAGACCTGGCACGATAGCGATCGTCGCTGCTGATAGTTCGACCACGTCTCCCGCTATCACGAGAACGTTCACGGACGCGGTTCAACGAACCTTCCTTCGAACACCTTTCCTGCCCCTGCCCGACCCGAACCACAGTCTTTACGTCGCCAAGGTTGAGGTATCGCAGACACAGCGTGGCGTTGTCCGGTCAGGCAACGACCGATCAGACCGACCAAGCGTGGCTGCTGGCCTTGGAGGCCTGTCGCTGACCCTGCCCTCGGGGAAAGATCAATTGCACGGACTTATCGTGACCCGTCTCGAAGTGACCGTGACGCTGCGCCGCGATAATCACGTCGTATGGAAAGGGCAGGTGACCACGGTGCGCGCGAGCGGGACGCGAACGGGCGAACCCTCGGTTGTTGCAGCAGCCCTGTCGGATGCCCTCCTGACGTGGTTTCCGCGGCAGCTGCCGGGACCGCTGTCTGTCCCGTAAGATTCACCGGGTAACGCGATTATCAGCCTCTGATCTTCGACAACACGCGCGCCGCAACATTACTCCTGGCGGCAAGCTTCCGCCCATAGCGCAGTGCCGTCGATGGCGACGACCAACGGAGTGCCTGGGCAATGCCAACGCCGTCCTCCCCGGCCGCAAACAGATCCTGCGTCAGCCCTACCCGCAGCGAGTGGCTTGATAGCGCCCTAGCAGCTTCCTCAACCTTCGCGATCGGCATCTCGACCAGCCCCTGATCGAATGCACTCAGCGCCACCCGCCGATAGATCCCGTTGACGCCCTGCCGGCTAAGCGAGGCCGTACCAACGGTATACACCGTCCGCGCCGGCTCCGCCCTCTTGCCCTTGAGCTTCTCCTGCCAGTGCCGTGTGTGCCCTGGAATCGCCTCGTACGCCATCGGCGGGACCGCGGCGCGCAAACGGCGCCGATCGACCCCCACGCGGCGGAAGACCGGCCCCTCGGTGATGGCGCTCGCGACCAGCCAGGCCCCGACCCGGCGCATCGTGTCCGCTGACAGCCAGCCCCAGGCCCCCTGCCCTTCCTGATCGGTCTTGGATGATGGAATGAACAGGAGCGCCGCGCCATCGCTGTGTGGATCGATGTGCGCGACGGCGACCGCGACGAGCTCGCTGACGCGCAATCCAGCGTCATAGCCGAGCGACAGCAGCGCGGCATCGCGCAAGCCCTGCAAATCGCCGCCACAGGCGCCAAGCAGCGCCGTCAACGTGAACCCCTTGGTATGAGGATCTAGCGAGGCCCCGAAGCGCAACGGGGCCGCCTGGCGCTGAGCAGCGCCACGCCGTCGGCGCAGGCCCTTGAGCGCGGCGCGGACCATGACGTGGCTGGTGGGCGCATGCCCCATCTCCTGCATTCCTGACAGGCTGTGTGCGGTGGCAAGACTGGCAACCCGCCGGGCGACCGTCGCGGGCTTAGCGCCTTGCGCCTCGAGCATGGCGATGTAGCGGACCAGGTTTTCGGGCGCTGCGGGCAGCGGGGCGACACGGATGTCCTCACACCAGCGCAGATAGCAGGCGAGGTCCGAAGCCAGTGCCGCCTTGCTCGCTGCTGCCATAGCGCCAAGCTGCGCGGCGAAGCCGATCTCGCTGACAGGGCCGGCATCAGCGGGCAGCGCAAGGCCAAGCAACCGGGTAACACGGGCATCGATTGACTCGACCAAGCCGCGCGCTGTGCGGACCGGCAACGCCTCCCCGTCTGTACGGTGGACGACAATCTCACTCATACAGCGCCTGCCGGCCGGTCCAGTTTATCCTGCATTTCGCCATAGTAGCACACCCCTATACTTACCATAATGTCCGATTATGGTAAGTGCATATAATGGGTGGGTAGCGCTGCCTAGCGATTGCATGATTGCTAGCGTATGGTGATCGCAATGCTGAACCTTGAACTTACCTCGCTGGGCTACGCGCTCGGTCGTTTGGCGGGTGCAACGCGCTTTGCGTCCCCTGAGATTCGGAAGGTTGCGGCCTTGGCAACCGTTGCAGGGGCTTGGCGTGCGTATCGGCGCGACGCCGGCGCCGGCGATGTCGGCACTGCCCATCAGCCAAGTAGCGATCCTAGGTCGATCCTTATGACCGACGACCTGCGCCGTGACGCCGTCGCGCTTTGGCTCGCTGCCAATGGTGTGCCGGCAGTCGCGGAAGCCGCGATGACCGTCGTTCGCATGGTCAACGCGACGCGCGGCTTCGAGGCCGATGCGCTGGCGTTGCTCAACGCTGCGCAAGACGCGGTGGCGCAGGCGCCTGCCGGTGGCCCCCTCACCCGAGCCTGCGGGCTGGCGGACCTTGGTCCGGATCATCCACTTCTGGGACTAGCTCGCGCCACAGCTGCAGTCGACAGTCTGATTACCACGGCGGATTTCGCCGAAGGGCACGGACATGATGCGATCCTCCCCCTGCCCTCCCGATCGATCCGGCATTACGTTCCAGCTGAGTCCTCGGGATGCTGGGCTTTAAATCTTGCGCTCGTTGCTAGCGGCGTCGCTCCATCTGTTCCGGGGATCGTCCCCCGGGCCGCGTTCCGTCTCGATCAGGAGGACGCCGAACGATCAACGGCATTAATTGACCATAGCAATGATGCGCTTTCGGCATCGTTTAGCGATTTGGACCGCATCGAAAAAATGCTTGGGCGCAGCCACGAGGCCCTTGCTGGCTTATCCCGCAACGCCCGTGCTGCGGAAGCATGGGCCCTTGTTGTAGCATTTGGTCCGATAAGGCGAAGGCAGATAGCGCGGGCAGTTGGCCTCTCGCGCGCCGGTGCCGATATCCAAGCACGTGCGCTTGCTGCCGCAGGTCTCGTCGTGCTCGAAACGGGAGGTTTGGTAACCCCTGCACTCCCCGGCTCGCCTCAGTCGCGGTCTGCGTCCCTCGATCACGGTCCGCTTTGCGCGGCTACTGCGGATCTTGATATCGCAATGGCAGAGATTGACCGCCTCCTAACACGGGGTCTCGATTATCGAAACTAGGTGCTTAGTCCCGGCGTCCGGCGGATCGGGCCAACGATGAACCGGTCTGGTTCTGAAGTCCGTATCTTGGCGAGATATTCGTAGGCTGTGAGGCCACTGAGCGTCTTAAGCCGACGGGTAAAAAGATACGCAGCCATGGAGTCGGCGAGTGAGTCCGTAGCTGCTCGTGGCTCTCATAGTGGTAGCGTTTAACGACCGCCCTCTTGATGGCGGTTCATCCGTTCGACCCGACCATTAGTCCAAGGGTGGTTCGGCTTTGTGAACCGTGCTCGATGTCGGTCGCCTCACAGATCATGTCGAAGCGTATCTGCTGCGACCGGGCGGAGGTGAGGTTGCGCGGCTGCCCGGCGAATTAGATGCCGTTGTCGGTCAGGATCGTGTGTATCCGGTAGAGCACCGCTTTCAGCAAGTGTTCTAAGAATTCCGAAGCCGTCCGCCTGTCAGCCTGTCAGCCTGTCAGCCTGTCAGCCTGTCAGCCTGTCAGCCTGTCAGCCTTGTAGACTAACTGCATCACCGCGAACTTACTAGTGCGGTTGATGCCTACGTACAGATAGAGCTCTTCGACAATATCAGGAGAGCCTTACCTTCGGCAGTCTGCACCTCGGCAATATTCGCGTGGAACAAGACCATCGGATAGCGTTTGAAGCGCTGTCGCTTCGGCTTGTCGCCTTGAGTGTCCGGTAGAAGGGAGATGACATGGTGTTGTAGGCAGCGCTGCAGCGCTAACCGGCTCGCGCGGGCTATCGTGGCCGCGAGCGCACTGCGTCGCCCTTTCCCCATTCTGCGCTTTTTAGCCTATCTGCTGTAGACTCCGGTCGTAAGCTCGGAGTCTACAGCAGACATTTGAGTCTGACACTCTCGGGGACCGGTAAGCTTCTCGATCGCGCAGCGCAGCTTCCTCTTGTCCGAGAGGTATCGAAACGGCGCTCCTAGCGGAGCTAAGCATTCCCACCGTTGCCATCGCGCTAGGACCTGTAGCGCCGCCGGGAGGGCGACCGTCACATCCTGGCAAACCGCAAGTATCGCCCCGAGGCGTCAACGATATCGTCGTCAACTTAGATCAGGAAATGGGAACCTTCAATCCGCGGTTCCCACATGCCCCGGTGCTATCGACGGAAGACGCATCCGATTGGGACCAAGCATTCTGCCGCCCCCCTTTACACCCAATAAAGATCCAGTACCTCGCGGATCGCGCGCTCTGCGTCCTCACGCGATGCGCCGCTCTTGTTCAGGAGCGTAAGGCGCACCCCCTTCCGGTCGGCACCTTCGACCCTGAGCACCGGTTTCCCTCCCTCGCTCGAAACGAACTTTGTCGGCGATCCTGACTTCTTGGGGGAACCTGACCTTTGGGGGGGGTCAACCGCTAAGGTCAGGGCTTTGATCACTTCGAGCACCGGTATAGGTTGCCCGCTCTGTTCTTGCACATTTGAGAGACGCTCCGCCTCCTGAAACGCGCGCTCCCTACGATCCTCCGGCTTCAGCAGAGACTTGAGCGCGATCGCGTTGCGGACCCCCAGTTCCTGAGGCTCGGTAAAGGCTCTCGTCAGCTTTGTCGGTAGCCGGGCTAGATCAAGGTAACGCGTCAACCAGCTCTCAGAGACTTTGAGGCGTTGGGCCATCGTCTTCTGACGCCCCTCATAATAGGCGTCGAGCGCTCGTAGATAATCCCGTGCGCGCTCCAGATCGGTCAGATCGTCGCGCGCACGGTTCTCAATATCTGCAAGGCGAAATGCTTCCTCGTCGCCAATCTCGCGGACGTCAATCAGGAACTTGAACTCCGGATAGTTGTGCGAGCGCAGCCAGCTGATGGTCCAATGCCGGCGTGCCCCACATATCACTTCGAAGTCGTAGCTCGGGTCGCCCACGACACGACGAACGATTGCCGGAATTTCCTGCCGGCCCTGCGCCTTGATGCTTTCGATCAGGTCCTCGCAGCGCTGCTCATTGAGCAGGCTGTATTCACGGTTGTGCCCAGCCCACATGCGGCATCGAGCCGGATCAACCAGTTCATGAATGCGCGTCACCACCGCACCTGATGCAAGGTCAGCAAGCCGATTGTTCCTACCAGTCAAGACGTTCGTTGCGCTGCCGGACCGTCGCACCGGTGCCGCCTCGCTCGTAAGGTCAATTCCGGCAGCAAGTTCAGCGGCGAAGCTACTGTTTTTCCTGCTCATGTGAGCCTCCCTTCGCTTGCAATTGCACGCGTGCAATTTCCCACACTCATGCCAGCGCCGCTTCGCGCAAGCGCTTCTGATGACTCGGCCACATCGACCGTATGTCTACCTCGATTTCGCCGTTCACACCGTCCAGATAAGCAAGGCAGCGATTGCGAACTGCAGAACTAGTTGCCGGCCCATCCAGTTCATAAACCGTCATCAGCCGAGCGGTCGCGTTATCGATCTCGGCGGAGTCCTTGAGCGGCGTGCGCACCATAGCATGGCCGAACAGCGTTCGCATCAGGTTCAATAGCTCCTTCTGCATCGACTTGTTCTCGTCGACTTTCGAAGCGACAAACCGGAGGAACCGCAATTCAGGGGCCAGACCGCGCTCAGCAAGCTGTTCGATCGTCTCGTCCAGCATTGAGAGAAAGGCAGCTGTCGAGGAGAAATCCATGACTGTTGGCGGCACGGGCACGACCAATGAATTTGCCGCGCGCAGCACTGACAGAGAAATTGCTCCCAGAGCGGGTGGGGGATCCATCACGATCACGTCGAAGCGGTCCGAGATGCTTTCGATCCCCTCTCTCAACCGATCCAACAAGCCCCCGCTGCCGCGGGCCATGCGTGCTGCCAGTTCATATTCGGACTGGAACAACCTCAGGTTCGCCGGGATAAGCTCTAGACCGTCGAAATGCGTCTTGCGGAGCGCGTAATCGAGCGATGTTCGCTCCCCCTCGCGAAGGAAGGGATAAAGTGTGTCGTCTTCGTCAAGATCAAGATCGGGAACATAGCCGAACAAAGTAGTCGCCGACGCCTGACTGTCGCAGTCGATGAGTGCCACCCGGTAGCCTCGGATTGCAAGATATTGCGCCAAATGCACTGCGAGGGTCGACTTACCGACGCCACCCTTAAAGTTTTGCACGGCGACAACGCAGCATGGATCTCCGGGGCTTCGATACGGTCGAGTCCCAAACACACCGCGCATGTCATTGAGCTGCGCGAGCGTGTACTTTTCACGTCGATTGTTGTTAGTCCGCGTTGGCTCCGGCAGGCGCCCGTCCTTCTCGGCATCACGGATCGCCGCCGCGGTCCGGCCGACGAGTTCGGCCGCTTTGCTGATCGTGAAGGTCGGTTCGCGACGATCGTCGCTTCTGGCGCTCCGGGCTGAGTCCCGCAGCCGTTCTAGGACAGCAGATGTTCGATTTGCCAAAGTTGCAACGGAGACAAGGCGATCGGCGTCCGCTAGTTCGAGATTATTTGACATGCTGCCGACTTTCGAAATTCAATGCATGGTATACGGGCTTGCGATTTTCAGTCAATAAGTTCGCAGATTTCGAAAGTCGAGGGGCTTTCTCGCCTCATTTCAGACGGTTTGAGTTCCAACCTGACCCTATGGGGGAGACAAAAATTGCACGCGTGCAATTCTTCTTAAATCGCGCGACCCCGCCTTGTCACCCAGCTCTCGCAGAACCCTTTCCAAGCTGCGGCGAGCTTCACCCCGCGGAGCTTCTCGACCCGCTCGCCCATATGATCGCGAAATCCGTTAGCGATCATATCGATGTCCCAACCGCCCCCATATGTCCGACCGATCGCCAATAGATCATCGTGACCGAAGCGGATTGACCCGAGAGGGAAGGTTTTCTCTTCCGGTTTAGTATGCGCGTTGGTCGGCGCAGCGACAGTCCTCTGCCCTGCCAATAAAGTCTCAACCGTCCCATCGCGTCGTTCTCGACGGCCACGGGAATGGCGATCTAGCTCATCGACCGTTTCGATAACCTCCGGCGGGCTCTTCGGCTCGAACCGAAATTCGATCTCGGCCACGGTCCGTCCTTGGCGAATCTCGCGCCACTCGACACGAAAATGGGCCAGCTGATCAATCTCGGCCTTCGCCTTTTCCAGCACCTTCCGGCGCAACTGTGCGAAGTCAGTGTAAACTTCAGGTGGTATCCCCAGCGCGGCTCGCAGCGCCGCCATGTCGCCCCGCCAAGTCGCCTGTCTCCGGTGTAGACGCAGGGCCCCGAGTTCGTACAATCGCAACGCGTAGTTGGACCTGAAGCCCAGCACTGCTTGCCGGTTCAGCACGGCATAGGTTTCCGATGCCTGAATCATCTTGCGAGCGTCTGGGGTGAACTCCCATTCGATCCAGCCGGCTTCGCCTCCGTCCTCTTCGGTCTCTTCGCGCGACCGCGAGATGAGCGAGAAGCGAAGCGTTGCTTTCTTACCCCGCCAAGATTTATCGTCGACGGCGAACAGTGTCCGATGGAGCTCCTCCAACATGTCGGTGATCCGCTCGTTACCCTTATGGCCACGCCTAATGTCAGCCTTTCTGATCCGATGTGGCTTGTCTTCCCATGCATCACCTCCAGCCGTTAAAATCATGAGCGCGAGCAAACGAGACGCCGTAAGGCTCAGTGACTCCCCTTTGACGAACTTAACCTCAATGATATTGCCGGGCTTGGCGAACTCATCGCCGCCTTTGGCCCGCAAAGCCGCGGCTACGCGCATCGCTCGACCAGGCGAAACTTCGTCTGCTACTGCTTCGACTTCTTCGGCTATTTGGCCTGCTTTGGATTCCATGCCATCGTACAATCGAAAGTGAGTCTGCGAACCTACTTGCTGCCTGACCTGACCTGCCTCGTCAAGGCAGGTCAGGATAGGTTGTTGCTGTTGTACCCCCATGCGGTCAGGATAGGCTCGTGCTTTTGGAAGTGTAAAACCGAGGAGATCGATCGAGCCGCAAGCTGCGGTCCAAAAGCGGCACAAATCTAGCGTTCTGTCCCGTCGTTCGGCTTTATTTGACCCAAAGTATCGCGGGATGGTGCGTGGCGCGCCCTTCCCCCACCAGGTCAGGGTACCCCATGGGGTCAGGTATCCCCCCCCGCGAGGACAGGGTTAAGCCCCCGCCCGGTCAGGGAAACTCCCCCACCAGGTCAGGCAGACCCGGCTAGTCTGTTGAAACTGCGGCACTTTTTCACCCTGAATCTGAATCAATTGAATTGTGAATCCTTCCGCTGCGAGCAGCGGGGTTTTTAGATATGACTCTTTGGAGGAAAGTGCTGATTCGCATGATGAACTGCACCGAGCTTGAGGACCGCCATTTCAGCGGAGCGGTCAGTGACATGTGGAAGGGGAAGGGGGCTGAGCTGGTAAATAAAACGTGAAACCATGCCGCTAAAGTCAAACGGCCTTCCTAAAGAATGGTCAGCATCGTCGGAGCATTAGGGGACAAGCGGCTAGAGCACGAAGACTCTCCGGATGTTGAACGGGCACCCAGAGACGTGGAAAGGCTGACGGGGTGACCACGACTGGTCGATGCCGGTGTTCTCACGAAGCTAAATAGCGACGGCGTGGGTGTGTTCGAATGACGCGAACGAACAACGGTCGCCTGACAGAGTTCAAAGAGGTTCATGGTGATGTCCCCTCGGGGTTGATGTACTTCGGGTGATGTGCCGTATGGTAGGTGGAACGGCCGGAACGGCTGGTTCCATGGAAATTGATGGGGATCCGTATATCGCGAGTGGCGGACCTGTTGTTGCCCCCTAAAGGCCTGATAGGGCCTCGCAGGTTTGCGCGATGAACTCGCGGGGTGATCGATAGCGCAAAGCGCGGTGCGGATGCACCTCGTTATAGTGGGCGAACCGGCCAGGCAGTTGGTCGATGACGCTCTGCGCATTTGGCCTGGGGTTCACACGGACATAATCGCGCTTGAGGGTGCGAACGAACGCCTCAGCCATGCCATTCGATTGAGGACTGCTGACCGGGGTCGTGCGCGGTATCAGCCCAATGCCCCGGGCGAACGCACGTGTCTTGCGAGCGGTGTAGCAGCTGCCGTTATCGGTGAGCCACTCGATCGGTTCGGGCACACGGTTCACCTGGCCGTAGCGATGCTCGACTGTGGCGACCATCAGGTCCTGAACGTCCTCGGCGGTGATGCCGCCCGTCGTCGCCACGTGTCCCATCGCCTCACGGTCGCAGCAGTCGAGTGCGAATGCGACACGTACCTTCTCCCCATTGTCACAGGTGATCTCTAGACCGTCGGAGCACCAGCGGGTGTTGCGCAGATCGACGGCGACCCGGCCATTGTGACGCCGTTCCTCGCGGCGTTCGCCGTTCCGCTGTAGCAGCAGCCCATGCACCTTCATGACGCGGTAGACGCGTTTCGGATTGGGCGCTTCGCGCTCGGTCTTCTCGGCTGCACGGCGCAGCAGAGCATGAACTTGGCGATAGCCATAGGTCGGCAGATCGGCGACGAGCGCGCGGATGTCGGCGACCAGCTTGGCATCCGGCAGCGGCGGTCGGCCGCGCGGTCGGGGCGCTGGGCGATGGCGCGTTGCGGACAGGTGTGGGCGAGCAATTCCGACCGCGCCTGACACCGCGCTCACCGTCCATCCCGCGGCACCGAGGTCGAGCGCAACAGCAGTTTTTTTGGGCCTGCGGCCCGGGACACGGCCTTGCGGAGCAGCTCGTTCTCCATGGCCCTCTTGCCAAGCAGCCGGTGTAGTTCGCCCACCTGCGCCTCGAGCGCTCGGTACTCGGACGCTGGCACCACCTCCTCGCCAGCTGTCGCGGCGGTCAGCGCACCTTGCGCCATCAGGCGCCGCCAGGTGAAGATCTGATTCCCACCGATGCCGTGCCGCCGGGCGACGAGCGACACGCTCATCCCCGGTAGATGCGTCTCCTCGACGATCCGGACCTTGTCCTCCGGTGTCCATCGCCTCCGGCGCTGAACACCGGAGAGAACCTCGCCATCATTGTAACGCCTGGTCGTACCGTCAGTCATATGCCTCACCCTTATCTAAGAGCGGGGCCCTGTCAGTTCATTTATGGGGCCACCTCAGGACCTGTATCGGCGTAAAGGCGTTAAGGCTGTTCATCCACCGTCTCGGGGGAGGGGTCCTTTGATCGACGGGGGCGGGGCCGTTGCTATCGGTTCAGGCCGTGCTTCGTAAGCGGAAAACGTCCGCGTTAGACGAGCCAATTTTCTACGCGAAGACTCTGGATACGTGTGAACTCGCCGACATTAGCGGTGACCAGCGTGGCACCCAGCGCATAGGCATGGGCTGCGATCAGGAGGTCGTTGGGGCCGATCGGTTTGCCAGCGGCTTCAAGCTCGGCGCGAATTCCGCCATATTCAGCATCGGCCGGGACATCCAGTGGAAGGATCTCGAGCCCGCTCAGAATGGCTTCGACTTGCTGGAGCAGGCGAGGGGACCCCTTACGAGCGCAACCGTAGCGCAGCTCGGCCGCAGTGATGATGCTGACACACAAATTGTCGCTCCCGATCTCGACGATCTTATCGAACACCGCGCCTTGCGGATTTCGAACGAGATCGGAGACGATGTTGGTATCGAGCATGTAGCGTGAGCCGGTCACAGGTCGACGGCCCTAAGCGGGAGCAGCGTAGCATCGAGATCCTCTGGAAACTGATCCTCAGAAGCGAGGGGGGCTAGCCCTTTCAGGATGTCGAGAAGACGGACCTTGGGTTCGGGTTCGATGATAAGCTTGTCGCCTTCCTTGTGAATGAGCACACGGCTTCCCGAAAATTCAAATTCGGCCGGGATACGAACCGCCTGACTGCGATTGTTACGAAACAGCTTGGCTTCGCGCACGTCGAAATGAGCAGATGTCTGTGTCACGACGCCTCCTTTGTATATGCCATGTATATACTCGTTTGGACTGACGTTATCAATCGCAATGAGCGATCCCGTTACAGTACGTCCGTGTCGTCCATCTCCGGTGACCTCGGCGCGGGAAGCGCTGTGCCTCATGAAGTCCTGGCCTAGGTTGCTGCGTAGGACGGCTATCGGCCAAAACCGGAACTAGGAGATGCAAAATCGATGCCGGCTTTTCGCTTAGGTCATTGATTTAACATAAGAGCTATCATCGATCCGAACGATTCTCGCGGCTCTGGGTCACCTCAAGCCAGTTCGTAGAATTACCGCCGTCGTATGCGACGCGCCTTCGATCTCGATCCGGTGAAGCCCAACTCGATCAGATTGGCAACGCGCGCATCACGCGCCGAAACGCTGGTCTCACCCAGCACGACGACCACGATACGCCGATCTCGACGCATCGCCGATCTCGACGCATCGCCGATGCTGCGAGCTTGTAGCCGGCGTCGGACGTGTACTCGGTCTTGATGCCGTCGACGCCCGTAACCCGGCCGAGCAGATGGTTATGATTGGCAGTGCGACGCGATCTCCACTGGATCGTGCGCTTGCTGAACCGGGCATATTGCTGCGGAAAGCGCCTGACGATGGCGCGCGAGAGCTTCGCCATGTCGCTCGCCGTTGTCATGTTACCGGCGCTGGTCAATCCAGATGCGTTTGCAAACCGCGTATTCCGCATCCCAAGCTGGCGCGCCTTTGCCGTCAGCAGTCTGGCAAATTTCGGCTCACTACCGGCAATGCGTTCGGCCACGGCAACGGCCAGGTCGTTCGAAGAGATCGCTGCAATAGCATCCAGCGCCTTGCCGACTGTGATCCTTCCACCTGAGGCTATACCCAAATGCATCGCCGGCTGGCGCGCCGCCCGGCGGGATATCGGCAAAGGGTCACTTAGCCGTAAGCGGCCGTCGGCATGAGCTTCGAATGCGAGATAGAACGTCATCAGCTTAATCAGTGAAGCGGGCCGTCTGGCTGCATCCGGCGCCTCCGAAAACAGAACGGTACCGGTTGAGGCATCGACCACAATTTCAAAGACGCGTGAGCGGGCATATGCCGCCTGCCCAGGTAGGCCGAATGCCAAGCTGGCAACGATAAAACAGATCTGCGAACGCCGTAGAGAACTGAAAGAGATGCCGGAGTTGAAATTCTCCAACGAGCATTCAAAATGTCGATCGTGACATGACTGCTGCCGTAAGCGGCACGCTTCGAAGGGCGCCTCGGGACGACCCTAATTAAAATTACTTTCTGTCGTTGTTATGAAACTCTTGGTCGGCCGAAGCTCGGCAAGATCGGCGCAATTATCGATAATATCGTCGCTGAACCGCTCGATCGCCGCCAATGCCTCGTCCCGCCTAGTCAGCTCTACGTGTAGTTGCATAACCTTTGCCTGGCGAAAAAATCAGCGGCGCCTAGCGCGAGCGCGGGTCTGCACGCGGCCCTACCCTGACGGATCACCCGCTCGAACAAATGCCGGTCGCGGCTGAAACGGACCAGTGTTTTGAACTCGTCGAATGTGATCGTGCCGGTGATTAGCAGTCGAGCATTGAACTGATCGGCAGCGGCGAGCAAAAAGGTGTAAAGCGTTTCGCTGACGCGGCCCGCCAATCCTAAATCGGCTTCGTCCGCAACCATGTCTTGCGCTCAGCGGCCACTAGTGCAATCGAGAGTACGCGGCACGGTCAATCCCGTCCGTGGGGCGTGGAAACCCCAACAATCACGTGGTCCGGTCGAGCTTCTCGGTCGGGCGGCTGTCACGCATGTCCAAGGCTTGCCTAAAGGTGGCAGCGCCTTGTCCACGTGCAGGGTTTCCAACGCCCGGCTCTCGAGCCGGGTACCGCCTCCAACTTTCTGTGGAGGTCCCTGTGCCAGACAATGTTGCTGAAAATGATGCTCTCAAGCAGCGAAAATTCCGCCTAGTGACGCGGGTTAGAAACATGATCAAAGTACTCGAAATGGAATTCGGGGCGACGCCTGATGAAATACTTACAACGGTAGCGATGTCTCTAAAAGATCACGATGCCGATGAGCTGGCTGAAATTCTCGATACAACATCAAGTCTGCTTGATATGCTGATGCCTGGCAACTCGCCTTATAAAGCTCGGCGACGATAAATACTCTTAGTAATAAATCTGTATCTTCGCGACAGCGACCTTAACTAGAAGCATAGTTAAATGTCCCGGAGTCCTGCCACGTTTTCCCACATTTCCGGCATATTAATCACTTTCGCAGCACCGTGTTATTTGGAAGTAGCGCACATCTTTGCTGTGATAGATGCGGATAAGCTGGGAATACGCATGGGGCGTAGCGGCGCATGGTCGGGGCACAGATACAACGCGCCTAGAAGGTGGAGGCGGATTTTGCAGAGGTCGGCTGATGTGTACGGGTAAACCGCGCAGAACTGGTGGCATTGCAGACCGTAGGTCAGCGAGATACCCTGACAGGGTTGTTGAATGGTGCAGGATTCCAACGCATGCTGGCAACCGACAAAATACGAGAGCTCGCGTGCCTGTACCTTGTCGATATTGATCGGTTGCGGCCGGTAAACGACATCGACTCGGCAGCCGTCGGCGATCGTCTCTTAACTGCGGTAGCGCGGACGCTGATGAAGAAGGGTAGCGGCCACCTTGTCGCTTGGTGGGAGGCGGCACTTTTGCGATCCTAATGGAGGGCACTGACTTGCAAGCAGCTGCTGAGATAGTGTCGGCCGCATGCACGGCGACCAGCGCGCGTGAGATGAAGGGGCGCGAAAACGACTAGCCTGGGGGGCGGATCATGCTCTCAGCCGGCGTCGTGGCCCTGCGCAGCCGCGCGCCCGGGGAACTCTTGGAGGCGGCGTGGATGCAGCAGCGCCGTGCTAAGAAGCTCGGATGTGACCAAGTGGCTTCGAGGGCATCGTGATCGGCGTGCCTGTTACAGGCTCGAGCCGGTCGGCCCGTTCTCTCTGCAACCGTTGTGCGACCCTCAGCCTTCACGAGCAGCAAAAGGGCCGCAAGTTAATAAATTACGCAATTTCGTTATCCCGAAAATTTCGCCTGTAAGCTGTTTTTGCCCGTAGCGAGACGTCGCAACACCATACTCAATACGCAAATCAGAATAGCACCAGGAGGGGCATAAAAGTCGGCCCGGCCCGGGATGCCGAACGGGTCGCGACTTTCCACGCCAGCGTCTCAGTTGGCACCCAATCCGACCGCGGCATCGTTGTTATATGCGACGTCTGCTGATCCATATTGCCGAGCCGCTAACGCGTCTGGATGCCGAGTACGTAACCTACGTTTTGGTCACCCACAAACCGTTTGCGCTCACCTCTGACGACCGCGTGTACGGCCGGTCGGTAACCGTCTTAATATCGCCCGGTGCTTTGTCTTTCAAAGACGTTCCTACGTGTGATTTGCAGGCTCTCCTCATAGCTCCTGCGACATTGAGTTTTGACGTTGCCGATTTGGTGTTCGCGATCAAGGAATCATCCACATGGATCAAGCTGACGACGGTCAAACGGCTTCGAAAGGCCTCGCTTCATTCTGCGTGCTTGCAGAGCCACCAGCAGTTCCATCTAGACAGCCAAAGGGTCGTTCCATCGCTGGCCCGGTTTCGCACTTTCTATGCTCGTATGATTCTCTTAAACGCCTTATTTACGTCGCATATACCCGCCTCCTCGATCGTTCCAAAAGTCCATCAGAAGCGCAGTCGTCGCAGCTTTTTCAACGGTGTTGATCATATCCGGCAGGCCTAGCCTTCTGCGCCGTTTGGTGCTTGTCCTCGCTCGGTTGTTGACCTCGATCGCAACCATTTTTGGTGTTCGGTGTCGATAGCTTTTTAGTAACCTAATTGGGTTCCAAGATTGGGTCAGCGGGCCGCTGCGTAAGCCCGCAGTAAAGCCACGATGATCATCCCTACCTGAATCACTGGCAAGCGTGTTCGACGCCCGCGCGAAGCGCCGAACGGACTGATCTTCCGCCTAAAGGCGGGGCATTGCCTACTGAAATATCGATCGATTTTGTAGTAAGCAGAGAGAGGTACCGGTCCACGAACGGCACCTATGTGTTAGCACTACAGTAGAGCACACCCTACGCTAGCTGCGCTTGCAGGTTTCCGTTGTTTTACAAACACTTATCAGCAACCTGGAAATGTACACATTAGACCTCAAAATGTGCACAATGAACACATGTGAAAAAACCGAGAAGTATCAGTGGTTTAGCCCGTGCGGTGGTGTAATTTATGTTGTCACGAAATGGGCTTGTAGCGGAACTGCCCTGTTGCAATCGTCAATCCAAGGCGCCGATAAAACGATGACGTAAAGCCCACCATCATCCCCTGCTGAGGAGGTTGTCATTTTTACCACAAGCATACTGAAATGTATACGCTTCGAGGATCGTCAGATGATGCAGATCGAGCAGCTCTGTGCTCAACAAATACGCTCTGTTCCTGACTTAATAAGGGCACGCTTAATGGACGATCGGACAGTCAATGGTAGAGACGGCAACCGCGGTAAAAATAGGTCCACAACAGGCGGCGAAAGACGGTAGATTTTCGCTCAGAATGCCTTTTCAGATCAGGCTGATCCGCCGCTAGGCGTGCGGCTTATTGCAACCATAATTCGACATCTGGCGCCGCTAAAATTTATCATGAAAACACCACCGGCAGCCGCGAGCATTCCGCTCGGCAGAAGGCTAGCAACGTCAGCACGTGGGTAAGGGAAAGGGCTGCAGCAGGGCCTGGTCGGCGTTTAGGCAAATGGAATCGATTAAGGTCATCGGTTATGTGGAGCGTGCCCATTTCGCTCACGCCAAGCCCGGGACTGGACCGTGTCGCCAAACCGCCACAATCGGGCTTCACGCGTGTAAGGGGATCTGCAGGAACGAGCGTCCAACATTCACCCGTCGGCAGCTCGATGATGCGATGAATGTGCGCAGCGTCGACAGGGTAGGTTTCGCCCGGAATGCAGTGAACGAACTTGCTGTGCCAACCGCCGTTTGGATCCAGGTGGAACACCGCTTCGACATAGCCGCCATCGAGGATTTCGGTGTCGAAACTTCAGGGGTGATCATGCGGTGTGGCGTGGCCGAACCCGGCCAAAGCTGAAAGGGCCGCGCCTCGATGCAATGTGTCTGCCGTTTTCCGCCATTATGAGGCTGATCCAGACCCATCAGGACCCGGTCGTGGGTGAAGAACTACGCCTCGAGCGAGCCCGACCCGAAAGCATCGGAGAAATCTTATGACTGACCTGTCTTATCGACCCCGCCTGAAAGATCTCCGCCCGATCACGTCGACGAACAATGGCTTGCTTGCGCCTGACGCGACAGCCGTCCGAACTTCCCCGGCCTCATCGTTTGCAGAGCGACAGGGTTACCAGGCCGAGCACCTTGGCGCGTTTGTCGTGCCGTTGCCCGGCACCGCCGCGATTGCAGCCGACGTCCTGCCCGTCGCTGGGAGCGCCGATGCGCGCCTCGACTACGAGCATTTCTCGATCGTCATGTCGAAGAGCCGTCGCCTGGCGCTGTTCACAGGCGTCAACATCGACGGCAGCGCGAGTGTCTCGGTCTCACGAGGCGGTGATCCATGGGCCTTTGACGGACGGATTCCCGAGGGCGCTCAGGCAGGCGACGAGCTTTACGCCAACAACGACTTCGACCGGGGCCACCTTGTGCGCCGCGAGGATCCAAACTGGGGTCCGACCGCCGGCGTCGCTAACCGAGACACCTTCCACTTCACCAACTGCGCGCCGCAGCTCTCGGCCTTTAATCAGCGCACCTGGCTTAGCCTCGAGGACTACATCCTCACCAACACGCGCCGGGTCGGCGAGCGCGCGAGCGTGTTTACCGGCCCGGTCTTCCGCCAGAACGACCCGGTCTACCGCGACGTCGCGATCCCGCTTGCCTATTGGAAGGTCGTCGCCTTCATCCATGATGACGGCCGACCGTCAGCGTCCGCATACCTTATCGATCACGACGTCGACCTGAACGAGCAGACGCTCCTGTTCGGTGCGTTCAAGACCTACCAACGGTCGGTACTCTCTATCGAAGGGCTTACCGATCTCGACTTTGGCGAATTGCACCAGTTCGATGGCTTCTCGAACGAAGAGCGTGATCGGGGCGAGGTCGTCAGACGGCTAATCACTGGGCCGAAGGATATCCTCGTCTGAGTCGGCAAAATAGCGCTATCCCACAGAGAACATATATGGAACATGGGGCATCGAATTAATAAGGAGTCGGGGACATGACCGACATGATCGACGGCCCAATGCTCGTAGGTATTGCAGCACTCATCACCCGTATCACCAATGTCGTTACCACCCTGCGGTCCCGCCAACGGCTGCAGGAGCAGGGAAGGCCGCGCCGCATCCTCGGGCGAAGAAAGGGGAGGGAGGATCGCAGTTTAAGGGCATGATGCCCGAACGCTTGAAGGAGACTGCCATGCGCCACTGCATGATTGCCGTTCTACCGTTGATCTTAATTCCACTGCTTCTTGCCGGATGCGCCACGAACGCGATCCGGCTCGAGCAAGCGGGGGCGGTACAAGCACGAAGTCGCGAGGCCGTGACGGCAACCGCCAGCTACTTCGATGCGATCGAGCAACGTCGCCGTGAGGCCGCTGCAGCGCTGGTCGCGAGCGATCCGAGCTGCCTGCCGGCGACGCCCCTTCGGATTCAGGTGCCTATCGCACCATCGGCCCCGGCAGCGCCGCTGTGCCTCGTCAGCGACGCCCCATCGCCGGGATATACGGCGTTCGAAATCGACATTGGCAGCAGCCCGCGCGCTGTGCTTGAACCACGCATCGCGCTTATCGCCGCGATCAGCGACTATGCTGATGCACTGGCTGCTATCCTCGATGCGCCCAAGACCGACGTCTCGGTCGAGATCACCGCCTTTGCCGACCAGGCCGACCGGCTTGCGCGCTTCAGCAACTTCGTCGCCGGCACCGACCTGCCAAACGTCAACGCGACTGTTGCCAGCGAGCAGGGCCAAAGCCTCGTCGCGCTGATCGCCTTCGCGGCCGATCTCGCGCGCGAGGCACGGCAGACGACGGATGTCCGCGCTTTGGTTATCGAGCGCGGTGCGGTTGTTGATCGCGCGTTGTCTTCGTTGTCGGTCCAGGTGACGACGTGGGGCAGGGGGGCTGCACGCAACGCCGACGACCTCTACGGGAACGCCCTGTTCCGCACCTACATCCGCAATCGCGAGAGCCTGTCGTCCGACCAGCGGGAGCTGCTCGCCGCCCGCGTGTTCGCCGCTCGTGAGGCCGCGAAGGATGGACCCGCACGCGCGGTTTTGGTCGCAGATGCAATCGACCTGGCCGCCAAAGCTCAGGCGGGACTGCGCGATGCGCTCGCCGGCCGCCTCACGCCTGCGCAGCGCCGCGCTGCGGCCCGCCTAAACATCGACCGCATGACCCGCGCGCTTGGCTTGATCGCGTCACTCGCCACCCCTGCCTGAGGAGGATCCAATGACCACCTTTACCCAGGCCGTGGACGCGGTCGACGCTCTCACCAACCAGCTGCAGGCGTTCACCGAGAACCCGCATTACCTGCCGCGCTTCTTCGACACCTTCTTCGGCCTGCGCACCGCGCTCGGCAACGCAAGTGACCGATTTGCCGCTCTGCATAGCGGTGAGGCCAGTGAGGCACCGGTCTTCGCCACGGTTCTCGATCGATGCGAGCAGGCTAGGGCTATCGGCATAGCTCTCACCCCCGGGGACGCCGCTGTGTCTCGCTATGCTGGAGCAGTGCAGCGCGCGATTACGGCGATCAACGGACAGGGCGGCACAGCCGCACGACCTTCCCTCCGCGGCACGCTGCGGCTCCGTAGTGGATTCGCACTGACGGTGAGGGGAGGGCGGCGCCCGGAACCCGCGCCGGAGCCCTACTATACCAGCCTCGTGAAGCTGTTCCCGGTTGAGGCAGTAACGCTCTACCCGCTCGCAATCGGGATCTCTGCCGGCGACATCGTCATCCGCCTGATCCTCATAGGCTTCATCACCCTTTTCATCGTCGCACTGCGCTGGTTCGGAACGCAGGAGGAAAGAGGGGGAGACGCAGATGTTGTGGCGATCGCCGTCTCGGTGATCTCGTTCGAGCTTTATGCCGCCTCGCTGGGTGGTTTTGGCTACCTCCCGGGTGGCCCCGAACAAACTAGCCAACTTCTCGCCTTCATCACAATCATGTGGGTCGCGCTTGTGCCCTTCGTGCTTCGCCGCGCCCGCAGCTGACAAACCCCCACAGGAGATACGAACTTGTGCACCTCCACCCATCGTCATTCGCTTCACTGCATCCTGCCGCCCTATATCTTGTCGCAAATCGCCGAAAACGGTTCGCCTGAGATGCGCGCCATGGCGGTTCGCAGCCTGCTGGTCGATCCGACCATTCGGCTTGTCCGCGCCAGCACAGCCGGACCCGTCACCGGTGCAATTGCGCGCCGGCGTGCTGCGGCAGGTAACATCCTGGCCCCAAGTCCGCTAAGGACCATTCGCGACGCAGGCGGCGAGCCTGAGGCTCCGGGTGCGACGGTGGTGCGGCGGGAGGGCGATGGACCGACCGGCGATATCGCCGTCGACGAGGCCTATGACGGCCTTGGCGCTACGTTTGCGCTGTTCTGGGAGGCGTATCAGCGCAACTCGATCGACGATGCCGGGCTGCCGCTCGATGCCACAGTCCATTACGACCAGGACTATGACAACGCCTTCTGGGACGGCACCCAGATGGTCTTCGGTGACGGTGACGGTGAGCTGTTCAACCGCTTCACGATTTCGCTCGACGTGATCGGTCACGAGCTGACCCACGGTGTCACCGAGCGGGAGGCCGGGCTCGCTTACTTCAACCAGTCGGGCGCGCTCAACGAAAGCATCTCCGACGTGTTCGGCAGCCTCGTAAAGCAGCACTTACTTGGGCAGACCGCCGACCAGGCCGATTGGCTCATCGGTGCCGGATTGCTGACGGCCAAGGTCAACGGCGTTGCCCTCCGGTCGATGATGGCGCCGGGTACCGCCTACGACGATCCCGTGCTCGGCAGAGATCCCCAGCCGGGACACATGGACGATTTCGTTCGCACCAATCAGGACAATGGCGGCGTCCATATCAACTCAGGCATCCCCAACCGAGCGTTCTATCTTGCGGCCATCGCGCTCGGTGGAAATGCATGGGACCGCGCTGGCCAAATCTGGTACAATGCGCTGTTGGACCCTAATACGAGGGCCAATACGGACTTCGCCGGCTTCGCCCGCGTCACCATCGACGTCGCGATGCGTTTGCACGGTTCAGGCAGTGCCGAGGTGACCGCGGTTACCGAGGCCTGGAGCGCAGTTGGAGTGATCTGATGCAGACGGGCAAGGCATGCGATGAGACGGTTACGGGCGAGGCCCGCGTGCGGATCGAGGGCGGCCTTGCCCATTTTCCCGGACTTGCGAAGCAGCAGACGGTCTCCTTTGACGATCTCGCCACCCCTGAGCGTCAGGAAATCACCAGCCTCGCGGATCAGACAAACTTTTTCGGCTGCGCGGCATCAAACGACACGGCGAGGCCGGATGCTCGAACCTATACGGTGGGTCTGACAATCGACGGACGTAGCCGAGAGCTACGACTTGCCGAGCCGATCCGAGATCTGGCAATGGCTAAGCTAGTCTCAACGGTGCGTCGCCTTAGCAAACAGTGCACAGCTGTAAGGTAGCGGAGCAGAGCGCAATATCGCTTGCTCAGGCCGATAATAGGTATTATGTAAACTGGCTTACGATCGGGGCATAGTGGTCTGTTATCTTGCAGGCCGCGATGTCGGGGGGCATTGGCCCCCCAACGCCGAAGCGCTTATGCGGTGACCGCTTCGGCTTTAACGTTCACGCTCGACGTTGCCATCGCGGTCAACTTGTCGTCGGTCGCATATTCCTCATCGAACGTTTCTTTCAAGATCGCAGCGATATCGGCACGGCCGATCTCTACGCCGCGGTGTCATAGGAACGATCGCAAGAGCCCCCATCTAGCGTCGCATGACCAATAGCATTCTTCATCTCGGGCTCATGGAAGACGGGGACATCGAGCTCGATCTGGCTGCCTTGGAACTCGCGGCGCTCGATCATCCCGGTATCGATCTCGATGAATATAGCGACGAGCTCGCTGGCATAGAATTGGCGCTGCGCGCTGCTGACGGCGACGCAGCGGGCAGCGTCGCGCAGGCCCAGGCCCTGAGCAGCGTGCTGGCTGAAGAGTTCGGGTTCTCCGGCGACCGCGCGCACTACGACGATCCCCAGAACGCGGACCTGACCGCTGTCGTCGATCGCCGGCTGGGTTTGCCGATCAGTCTCTCAATCCTTTATGTGGCGATGGCACGTCGCCTTGGTTGGTCGGCGATGCCGCTCAATACCCCCGGCCACGTCTTGGTCTGCCTCGGCTAAGCGTCGGATGCGCTGATCATCGATCCCTTCAATGATGGTCGCATCGTTGCCCCTGAACAGGTGGAAGCCTTGCTTGAGCAGATGACCGGCCAGGCAAGGTTTTCCGACGGGATGCTTCCCCTGTCGAACCGATCGGCGCTTTTTCGATTGCTGCTCAACCAGGCGACCCGTGCCGAGCAGGCTGGCGATCCCGCGCGCGCGCTAGTCCTGGACGACCGCATGACGATCGTGGCACCCACGCACGCCCATGGTTGGTGGGAGCGAGCCAGACTTCAGCTGGTCGCAGGAGATGTCGGCAGCGCCCGCAACAGCCTTAGCGCGATGCTCGAAATTTCCCGGGACGACGATTTGCGCCTGCAGGTATCGGCAGCGCTCGATGCCCTACCCCGGCCAACGCCGTCGTAAACGTCGCGGTAGACTGGCTTTCACCGTTATGGCCTATCCTTATCGTTTGTACTGCCGATGTATTTTCTCGCCGTGCAGCGTCTTGTCGACGAGCATGACAAATCGAAACTTGGTCATATCACGCGCAGGCATGGCTTGCCTGATCGCAGGACTATATGCGAACGACTGTGGTCCGGCACGACGATCGGCACGGGGGGGCCCAGCCGCTCCCCGCGCTATCGAACTCTTGTGAATAGTGCCCCTGTCATTGAACTAACTAGGGGAGGAGTTTGGCTCCAACCCTGCGCTAAGTGCTTTAAATGCAATCCGGATTAGACAGATTTGCAATCGCCATTGCCCGACCTGCCGGATACCAAGGTGACGCCTTTCAGGCATCCTCTCCCAAACTTCTCGGGTCGCTTTTGGCGGCCCTTTTTTTGTCTGAACCCAACCGGCACAGCGTCTTTGATGCTCCGAGCTACCGGACGTTCGCGTATAGCGAACGGCTGTGGTCGAGCATGCTGATGGGTGTCGGCGTGATCCAGTCCGCCCCCCAAGTCGGATATGGGCCGTAGAACAGATCCCCGAGCGCACGCCGGTAATGTGCGTTCATCCAACGTCGACGGCGATGCTCGGGACCGTCGTAAATCATGTGGCAGCGCTGGCAGAGTGCTGCCAGTTGATGAAGCGCGCTGTCGCTGGGGTCATGGTTGAGATGTGCGCAGGCCAGCACCACCGGTGTCCATTTCCCGACATGGAGGATGTTCTCGGACGGTCGACGAACACGTCGACCATCGCCATTACGCCAATATGACCGGCCTTTATCCCACCAGCGTCCGTCGCCCAGGTGGAAGACCCGTTGCCCATGCGGGCGCCCGCAATGTTCGCAGCGTCCGCCTGCCCGGACGAAGCGGACCAGATGCGATAGCTGGGGCCAATCGATCGGGTACAGGAAGACATGTTCGGGGCGGATCGGCATCGGTACCGTCCATCAACATCATCACTGCCGGTATGTCCAGTGAGGTTCTGGGGATTCGTGTTCTTGCTATGTACTCCAGCCATTAATTCGGGCATTCGGCCATCACCTGAGTCGAAACGGATCGAATGCGATGGGCTTTTCAGGAACACATTGGCCGGAAGGGTTGAACGACGAGGAGGCGCTGCAGCGTCTGCAGACGTTGTGCCTCGGTGCCTGCGATGGCATTCAGGATCTGGCGGACGACTCGCGCTACAAGGCGCTGCGCCGGGCGCTGCTTGGCCGGACCGACCTACGGCCGTTAGCGCCGGCTTTTGTGGCGGCTCAGCCGAGTCTTGAAGCGTTTGTACGCCATGCCCGGGAAACGAAAGATCGCACGCTGCGGCGTGAGATGGTCCGTGAGCAGTTCAAGGCGCTGTGGGACGAAATTCGAGGACCAGATGCCGTCAGTTCGGCGACGTGGACCGGGCGTCCGTCCCTGCGTGAGCATGCTGCCGTCATTCAGGCGTTGGCACCTGTCGCCCTGGAAGCCGTGCAGCGGCTGATCGACGACGAAGAGCTCGCATGCGACAATGGTGGTCCGGTAGATGCCGATCGTGCCGTAGCTTTGCAGCAGTTAAGGGCGCTGCATCTTGCGTTGGGCGACCTAATCGCGGCAGTCGATCAAGGGCGATCGCTCGAGCCTGTATTCGAACGGCTTCGGCTTGTCCGCCAGGAGGCGAAGGTCGCGATCGGTAAGGCAACGGCCGCTCTGCCGGTGACGACGTCGGCGCTGATCGCGTTCGGCAGCGTCGTCGGTATCGTCGAATTTCTCGTAGGGAACGTCGTTGTCGCGGTCGCTGCCGGGGGGATCGCAGGCAATACACTCAAGGACGCGATGCTCAAGAAGGAGGCCGCAGCCAATTAGGGATCTGGTGTTCCAACACGTTCATCCGCGCTACAAATCTTACTAAATGACGGATGGTCGTCATTACAATCCGAGATCTGATCGTCAGGCAAAAGATGAGCGAGCCACCGATGTCAAAGCAACGCTTTTGTTGCATAATGCCTCAAAATCATGGCCGCCGTTTGCATTGAAGGCCACCGATCCTGCTGACGAATTTAGATGTGGCGCTTTAGCACAAAGTACGTTCGCAATCTTAGCAGTCAATTGGCCCGGGGCGGGTTACGCTCCGAACCTATCTTGACTATGTCAGTATAAGCCGCCTTCTTCTCGCTCTTCCGCACCTTCCTTCTGTGCGTCCTCAAGATCGTTTGAATTTTGTTTATCAGCGATTGGCTTATCCTCAAGGGTATCTTCCGGCCCTTTGTCGTCGTCCGGAAGTTCGTTGACGTCGGTTTCAAAACCAGGTTCTTCGTCTTGCGGGGCGGTCATCATGCTGCTCTCCTTCAACAAACCGAACGATTCGAGAATCCTGTCGGTTGCGAACCGGCGGATGATACTCGACACCCGCCCGCGACGGCTCGTTACTGTTCCTGACGAATGTGATGATGACGTAGCTTCAAACGACAGATATCCGAATGGGCCCACAACCGGCCGTTCGCTGAGGTGCGGATCGGCGCCGAAGGTAAGATCCCGATAGACTTTGCCAAGCTATTGAATTTGCGTCGTACCGTAATGAGTGCTGCTGAACCATCGGCACGCGCCGATCCGGTGCTGACGCCGGAGGCTTGAGACAGAGTTCCGCGGCAGCTCTCACTCGCCGGTCAGAGCAGCCGGGACAACGCCATCGGCGAGAAGCGTGTGCAACGCCGCGATGTGCCCGTTGGCTCTTGCTCCGCCCGAATCCGACGTCATCACAACAGTCAACGCAAGGTCGGGCACGACGTAGACCATCTGTCCGCCATAGCCCCAGGCGAAGCGCACCGGATGGCCGGCCGCATCCCCGATGAACCATCCATAGCCATAGCGACCGCCGCTCCAGGGTGACACGGTGCGAGGCGTCCAGCTCTGCTCGATCCAGGAGGGTGGCAGGATGCGTCGGCCGTTCACTATGCCGCCGTTCCGGTAAAGTTCGCCGAACTGGGCCAGAGCGCGCGGGCTCATTAGCATGTCGTTGCCGCCGAAATAGATGCCCTGCCCGTCGCGCGGCCACGACGGGATGGCGATCGCGAGCGGACGGGCAAGCCAATCCTGCGCCAATGTATAGGTGCTTTGCCCCGACGCTCGGGTGAGCATCGCGGACAGAAGGTGCGTGTTGGCTGTGGAATAGAGCATGGCCCCGCCCGGCTCGTCGACAAACGGCCGCGCCAGGGCATAACGGACCCAATTTGGGCTCGAGACCCAGCGGCCGTAATTGGGGCCCGAAGTACGCTCCAGGCCGGCCTGCATCGAAAGCAGGTTGCCCACGGTCAGCCGGTCCAGACGCGGATTGGGATTGGCTGGCGCGTCGTTGCGGAGCATGGACAACACCGGCTGATCCACACCCTTCAGCACGCCGCGTTCAATGGCGATCCCGACCAGCGCTGAGATAACGGACTTAGATGCCGATTTAATATTCACTGGCCGGTCGAGGGGTGGCCCGTTGTTGAAGCGGTGCTCAACCAGCGTTTTCCCATGACGCAATACGACGAGGGATCGAAGACGCGGCAATCGCGACGCGGCTTCGATAGTGCGCGCCATCGTCGCATCGTCAAGTCCACGCGTCTGTCGGGCTGCCGGCCCCTGGATCTGAGCGGCCGCACTTGGTTCGGGCGCAGAACCGCAACTAGCGACAAACAAAGGGAGAAGGGCGAGAACACTGCGACGCATCGCGTATATGTAGGATGGGAGTTCGGGCTTGCATCATCACGCAAGTACCGTGGCCTCGCTAAACCCAGATCCGGACGCTCGGAGCTCCTTGTATCCTATCCAGCTTCGGACGTTAGTTTAGGTTGGCATGGCGATGCCACCTAGGCGGCGCGCGGGTTGTCATGGATCAATATCGCTCATTCGCATCTGCGACCTCGATGGCTCTATGCACGTCGAAATATCTTAGGCTCTCCTTGTATGCCCCGTTGGACGTAGCAAGCGGGTCGCACATCGCGTAGTAATACGCAGGAACGCAAAGCGCATCTTTAAGGAGGTCCGTGATGGTCGGCATCGTCATGACGCGACGTGGGTTCATCGACGCCAGTGGCGCAGCGTCAGCGGCATCGCTTGCGGCAATAGCGGTGCCTGCTTTGGCAGTTCTTGAAGCTTCCAGTAGCGCGCGCGTGATGGGTCAACCCATGCCGGATGGGGTGAAATTGCCTTCCACACCGGGGCGTCGCAAGCGCGCGGACAGCGTCGGGATCGCGATCGTCGGGCTCGGTGGTTATGCGCTTAACCAGATGATGCCGCGCTTTGCCGAGACTGAGCGGACGCATATCGCCGCAATCGTGTCCGGAAGCCCCGACAAGTTGCAGCGTGTCGGCGATGCTTATGGTATTCCGCCCGACGCACGCTATTCCTACGAGGCGTACCCCAAGATCGCATCCGATAAACGCATCGATGCAGTGTACATCGTCCTGCCGACCGGCCTGCATGCCGAGTGGGCGATCCGAGCCTTTGCGGCGGGCAAACACGTCCTGTGCGAGAAGCCTATGGCCCTCTCCAGTGCAGATTGCGAGCGGATGATCGCCGCGAGCCGCCGTGCCGACCGCAAGCTGATGATCGCCTATCGGTCGCACTTCGAACCGTACAATCTCGAGGCCATGCAGCTGATGAAGCAGAAGGCGATCGGGGATATCCGGCTCGTGAGGACGGAGCAGTCCTCTCGTATGGGGCCAACCAGTCCGAGCAAAAACTGGCGGGTAAATCGCGCGCTGGCGGGCGGCGGTCCATTGGAGGACTATGGAATTTACGGGCTACAGTCTGCACTCTATCTGACGGGCGAGATGCCGGAGAGCATCAGCGCGACGACATTCCGGCCAACCGGTGATGCCCGCTTCGCAGAGATCTTCGCGCATGTGTCCTCGCAATGGCGGTTTCCGTCGGGCGCGGTCGCGCAGCTTGTGACGTCTTATGACTCCGCGGGCGTCAACTTCGCCCAAGTGCGCGGTACGGCTGGCGCCCTGATGATGGATCCTGCGACGAGCTATTCGGGACAGAAGATGCGCCTTGAAGGTCGCGACGCTCGCGAGCTTGCGCCGTGCGATCCGACCGTTCAGTTCGCTCGTCAACTCGACCATTTCGCTGACGCAGTTCGAGATAATGTCGTCATCAGGACGCCGGGAGAAATGGGATTGCGCGACCTAAGACTTATCGAGGCAGTCTACGCGTCCGCGAAGGCTGGACGCACGGTGAGCTTGGCGTCGGACGGCAGCGTGAGGCGATGACCACCGTCTAGGCCACTGCTAGCTTTTCCCCACTCGGCAAACTGCAACTTCAGACATCCATTCATCTTCACGCTGACCGCTTTTGCGCCTGATAATTCGTCATGAACGTCGTGATTTAGCGGCCTATTGTGAACATTTGCCAAACGACCCGGGCATTTGCGGCTCTAAAACATAGCTTGCGCATAGGCTGAAATCTGCAATCTTGAAATCTCTCGCCTTCCCGTTGAGTGGTCGAGTTGTAGAGGCAGAAATCAGATGCTGTCACGTATGCCTGTTCGTATCAGTCTCTTACTCGGCGTACAGATGTTGTGCTCCCCTGTAATGGCATCGGACCGACCGAACCCGGCGCCTGTCGAGGCTGTCACGGACGACTATTACGGTACGAAAGTGCTGGATCCGTATCGTTGGATGGAAAACGACAAAGATCCGCGCTGGATGCCTTGGCTGAGATCACAAGCGACTGCCGCCCGTCACACCCTTGACGCGATCCCTGCACGCGAACGCTTTCTCAAAAGCGCCAAAGCGCTGACCGGAGACCTTGTCACGGTGCAGAAGGTCGTCGCCGTAGGCCAGACCCAGTTCACTCAGCGGCGCAAAGCCGGTGCTGAAGACTCGATGCTTTTCGCGCGCACGGGGGCTGCACCGGAACGCATACTGGTTGATCCGGCAAAGATCGCAGGCGGCGATCAGGTTATTGATTGGTGGCAGACATCGTCCGACGGACGATATGTCGCCGTTGGGCTATCGAAGCGCGGCAGCGAGGCGTCGGTCGTTCACGTCGTTGAAACGGCAACGGGGCGTCTGTTGCCTGATCGCATCCCCAATACCGACTTCGGTATTTTTGGATGGCTGCCGGATAACACCGGGTTTACGTATCTCACCTTCGTCGGGGAGAAAGGGACACCAAGTTACTTCATCAATTCTGAGCCACGGCTGCATTTGCTGGAGGCGTCGGCGCCTGACCATCTTCTGATTGACCGCGCCAAACCGCCGGTTCCGCTTAGCGCGGAGCAGTTTGCGATCGTCATGGCGCAGCCAGACTCCCGTTCTGCAATGCTGGCCGTGGCCGATGGACGCCTGGAACAGGCACTTTACCGAACCGATATCGGCACGCTCGGGACCGGATCTGTCGCTTGGACCCGGATCAGTGATTTCGATGATCTTGTTGTCGGCGCAAAATTATCTGGCGACAATCTCTGGCTTCTTTCACGAAAGGGAAACAGCAACGGCAGCGTCCTTTTGACGTCGGCTTCGAAGCCAAACCTGGCCACCGCAAGACACGTAATCATTTCCGGAAACCCGGTCATAGAAAGCATCTCGGCGACAAAATCAGGCGCCCTTGTGCAAACGATCGAGGGCGGACAATCCGGGTTATGGCGCGTCGACGTCTCGGGGGCCGCAACGCGGGTCGCGTTACCCGTTGCCGGGACGGTTCGCTGGATCGAAAACGAACCAACGTCGGACACGGCCTATGTCAGCCTGGGCGGCTGGTTCACGCCGGCAAGACCTTACAAACTCTCGGCAGACAACAATTTCCAGGACATGGGTCTGGTAGAGGCACCGCGGAACCTAGACCCAAGTCGGTATGAAGTCCGAACGTTAACCGCCACCGCGCGGGACGGAACGAAAATACCGTACACCGCTCTGATGCGTAAGGGCCTCACCGCCAATGGTCGTAATCCGCTGCTGATCGAGGCTTATGGCAGCTACGGCTTATCGCTTACACCTGCATACCGAAGCCAGATGATCCCGTTCCTTGATCTTGGCGGCGTCTATGTGACAGCCAATGTGCGAGGTGGTGGGGAGTTCGGGCGCAGTTGGCATTATGCTGGCAAGGCGGAGACCAAGGCAAACACATGGCGAGATGCGATCGATGTCGCCGAGGCATTGGTCAAAACGAAGCTTACATCGCCCAATCACATGACCATTATCGGAACATCGGGTGGCGGTGTGATGGTCGGCCAGGCCGTCAACGAACGACCGGACCTTTTCAATGGAGCAATCGCCAACGTCGGCTTCATGAACCCGATCCGTTACGTATCCGAACAGAACTTTGCCGATATTCAGGAATGGGGCGGGCCGATCACCGATGCAAAATCGTTCAAGACGATGTTCGATCTTGATCCGTACGAGCATATCCGACCGGGTGTACGGTATCCGGCCACGCTCGTTGTCAGCGGCATAAACGACCCGCGAGCGGCCACTTTTCACGGCGCGAAATATGCCGCCAAGCTCGCCGCGGCGACGACCAGCGGCGAGCCAGTACTGCTTCGCATCGACTTCGATGCCGGTCACGGGGCGGGTTCGACACGAACGCAGAACGAAGACCTTTGGACTGACATCTACAGCTTTGCTCTCTGGCGCGGGGGACTTGCCAACTTCCAGCCAAAATAGTCTGCCGCTGGCGGCAGAGCCTGCGACAAGCTTTGCTTCCGTAGCGACCTCGCCTATCAACACAGTGATCTTTTGATCTATTCAGCGTGTACCGTGCTATAGGGCTTTATGCGCTGATGCACGCCCCCAATGCTCTTGATTGGTAAATTGACCCATACCCGGATACTCGCGCGCCTTTCCGCGGTCCCCTACTTAAGGCATTCATCCATCCCCGCGATGACTGAACTTGGCGAATGATCCCCCGCCATGGATGTCGTGAATGGAGAGGAGAGCGGAACAGCGGCTTCGAGCCAGGACAGGCGCGTAGCCAATTATGGTTCATGTGCAGCAGACGGCGACTTAGCGCCGTCAAACGCCCTTTAGAGGCTGAAAACCGGTGCTTAGAAGCGACACTCGATTGGTCGTCGAGCGGCGAAAAGGTGTACGTTACCGCACTTGTCCTATCCCCGTGCCACTTTTCGACCACAGTGCATCTCGAAGCCAGTCGCCAACGACTGCCACGAGGCGAGGCGATCCGAGGTACGGACCCAACTTCGACGCCTCATCCGGCACGCCTGTGAGCGCGCCTTCCTGGAACGAGTGGCCGAGCCCGTCGAGCATCACAATTCGAGCGCGGCGGTTGCTCGCCAAAGCGGCACGCGCCGCAGGTGCGTCATCCACCAGCGTATCCTTGGTCCCGTAGATCGCTAGAACGGGGATGTGCAAGGCCCTGAGATCGGAGGCCGAGCGAAGCTTTTGTGCGCCCCAGGCCTCTGGAACGTCGATCATGGCGAGCGCTTGTTCCGCCTGAGCGCGCGGGAACCCCGCTGACTCGAACCGGTCGACGGCGTTGGA
>NZ_JAXCWK010000011.1:0-37024 GCF_034045155.1 Sphingomonas sp. CFBP9019
CCTATGGGCCATCGCACGGCGCGCTTCCGAATAGGTCGTTGCAACCATCGGATAATCAGCCTTCAGATTGTACCGCTCGCGATATTCTTCTGGCGTTAGTCCGTGCGTCGTGAGGTGTCGGCGAAGTGTCTTGTATGGCTTGCCATCGATCATGCTGACGATGAAGTCCGGGTTGGCCAGCGACTTACGGGCCGACACTGCGGGGGTATATTGCTCGGTATCAGCGACAGGGGCGTTCGCCTCGTTGGCACCGCCGATTAAAGATTGAACGCTGGAGTGCATCTGGGCGAGAAACGCTGGAACGTCATCTGCTGATGTTCGCGTGTTTGGGTTCGACAACCATGCAATCGTCAGCTCGGTTGCAAGCTCGACGGCGTCTAGCTGGATAGTTTCGTCAGACATCATTCACTCCACGTATGTCGCCGCCATTTGGGGTCGCCTTTTTACAAAAACAACCGCGGCTGCATGCGACTGAAGCAATCAACCAAATCTCCGCATGAATAAGTAGCGATACAAACGATGCCAATATGTAAGTGATTGCACCATTCTGGCCGTGAGGGAAGCAGGGTAAGAACGACACATTATTGAAGACATTTGCGCCTAATATGCGCACCTTTGTGCGAGCATGAGCCAAATGATCTTCAAGGTTGACGGGATGCAGTCCGGCAATCTTTGGCTCTGCTGCTACTGCCGATGACACCTATGGTCAGGCCATGGACGGCAGCGAAATGGCCGGAATTGGTGGATAACGGCCTGACCGTTTTCGGGTAGATCGGCGGGTAAGCGGAAGTTCGCCAATGAGCCATGACCCTAGTTTTTCCCACCCCTTTGCTCATCCTGCATGCTTCAGGCGCTCAACAGTCCTACCAGCGAAAACAATGGCTCAATGCTTGTATGGATACGGAACAAAGATGATGGGCTTTCTCGGCGTTGGTTCTGATAGCCGTCGTTCCGACGTTCTATCAGTGGCTCTTTGCGCCTTCGCCCGTGTCAGATATAGTTCGGCATCTGTTACCATTGATCGAGCCGCTTCTGGTGATAAAGGTGCGGTTTTAAACTGGATCGCTGCCGCTGGCAGACTTCGCAGAAGCACCGCGCACTGGAAAAATAGTCTCAGTCCGTCTGGTGCCGGGCAAAACATTGTATAATCTTCATCTAATTTCGTTTGCAAGCTATTTGACGTATATTGATGAGATCCAAGCATATACCCGCCACCGAAGCTTTTCCCGGTAAATCCTCTACCGAGATCAATGTAATATCTAGCGTCAACCGGGCTACCCGACTTTGGCTTGTCCGGGACTAATCGAGCATACGCACGCTTCTTTGCTCCCTCCTCTATTCGCGCCTCTACGGTTCCTTCTGGAAAAGATAGTATTGTGCCATTATACTGAAACGGCGCTGTATCCGGCACTCGTGGTGCTGGTGCTCCACAACCAGTTGATGCAAGCGACAGCAGGCATGCAATGGCGGGGCCTGAATGAGCTGACATATGTGCTTCCATGATCGAGGGATGCGGTCTTCAGCGCAGTGAAGTAACAAAGACGTGCACTTTAGGGTTAGCTGTTGGACCGCACGAACGTCCGCAACTGGGCGGAAGCGGAATGGCCGGCATTGGTGGGAAGCGGTCATTGGCGAAGCGCCCTTGCCTCATATCAGAACTGAGGGATTTTCTTCGGTGTTAGATACGGCGACGTGAGCGTGCCCGCTCGTAACTCGTCAGCGACGGCAATCATGAAGGCATGAAGTTCTTCTTCCATTGACTTTATGTCGTCGAAAAGATTGAAGAAATGCCTCTCGTTCCAGCCCCAAACTTTGCCATCCCTTTCGATCTGGAGAAGATAGCCGGGCTGCTCCTCACTCCATGCCCAGCTTGTATGAACTACGACATTGCGCCTATCAGCAAGCTGCCGCAGCCGCTGCCTGATTGTTGCCCACGTATCCCTCAGTGGGTGGCCTTCGAGAGCCTTTTTGAGAATGGCGTCAACGATCTTGATCCGCGCGTGGACAGTGCCGGTCTCAGCCATAACGGTCGCTATGATCCAGTCACTGGAGTGTCCGATACCCTCGTCGCCGATGAGCGTAATGCCCATGATGCCTGAGATGGTCCAAGCTAGTTGCTCTTCGGTCCTATTCCAGGCCAGCAGGATCAAGCCAATTGCCGATACGCACTCGGGCCGATGAGACTGTGCCCACTTGGCATTCGGGCTGTAGCTTTTAAGCTGCGCCGGATCGATGCTGTCACTCATGCGCGGATCACTCCATAAATAATGCAGCCGCAAGCGATGGCCGGTACTGGTGGAAAGCGGACGGTCTGCTTTCGGGTCTACAAACCGAGAAAATACAAATGGGTGGCGGCTCCTATGTATCGGTCCTGTGCCTCCGCGGGAATTTAAACTTCTCGTGCGTTTTGTCGAAAGCAAAACCGGTGAGGCTCGCACCGGTATCGAACATCTAAGACTTTGGAACAGCCGGCTTTGATCCGTTAACATTTCCAAGCCAGTAAAATCCATCGTAATTTTCGTCCGATGAAATTCCCGCTAAGGGCCGTAATGATATGAATGGTAGATGCCGCAAGTCGCCATCACCGCTGTAAGAGTGCACGCCACACTCAATATCACCAGCCATGATTTTCTTGTCTGCTGTGCGTTTGTACCCCGGCTTTAACACACAATCCCACGACGTGCCTTTTGCTGCTGCCATGTTTAGAGTCACGATCTCATCGGGCGGGGCTAAAGACATCGCCATTGGTTTAAAGGTGGATCCTTCCCGGCCAATTTCGCGCTTTCGAGCGTGAAGATTGCCTACCAATACTAGAACATGATCATAACGGCGCTGCCGAGATGCTACACGGATGTTTTCGGCCTGGGCTGCTTCGTGCGGGCCTTGTCCAGGCAGGGCTTTAAATCGCTCGCGCTGAGCTTCGTCGCGTGCACCATTGAACGCCACAATGCTGATTAAGCCGCCTGCTTCCTTCAAGGAATGGAGCCTTACTAGCAACTGGAACATCGCTTCACTGGTGACCCCATCTTCTCGCCCTTTCCAACCCGCGAGTCTTAACGCGGCTTCGAACTGGGATGGTTGAAGCGACCATGCCGCCTGAAACGCCGGGTTGTGGATGGCGTCGTGCTCAACTGCGACGAGCACATGCTCACCCTTAGCGGCAAGTGCGCAGGCTACATCTCCTACAAACTTGGGAGCCTCTTTAGTGCCATGGTTTTCACCGAAAATTACAAAGCGCGGTTTTCGTTCAGCAACTTGTTCCCATCCATCAGGCATCAGACAATTGGCCTTTGCTCGGACTGCCGCCAGCCTGTCGGCTTGGTCGCCAATGGATGCGTAAGACATAGTAAGTAATCCCGCTCCGGAACCACTGACCGCAATTGCTGCTAGGCAGCACAGATGACGGATGCTCATCGCAGAAGGATGGCCGGAAGTGGACGCGAAGGCAATCGCACGGTTTCCCTACATTGATGAGCAACCTGGGTATTTTGCATCAATGGTGACCGGCAGGGGGAAACCGCCGTGAATGAATGACCGCTTTCTGGGGGGGCTGATTTGTGACCTGACCGTCCGATACTGGGCGACAGCGGAAAGGCGGCTTTGGGGGGCGGCTTTGCCGATCGCGAACGTCGCTATCTGGTGGCTAGCTACCGATCCGATTCCGATTAAGACGAACCAGCAAAGCGACCGTCAGCACTATCGGGAGAAACACGTTAGCCATCGGGACGCTCGCGGTATTCGTCAGTGCGCAATATAAAAAATAGGCACCAAGAGCTATACTGAACGCGACCAGTACTGCTCGTAGGAGCATGTGACGCGATCCGGAATAACTTTGCACCTTCGATCTCCGTCCAACCTCAGCGTGGACATTACGACAGCGTGCGAACGTCCGCAATTGGGCGTGAGCGGAACGGCCGGAATTGGTGGAAAGCGGACGTTAAATTTCAGTGAGCTGGCGTGTGCGAGAACACGTTCATTACTATTACGCCGGTCACGATGAGGCCCATACCACTCACGGCGGCAGCGTCGAGTTTCTGTCCTTGGAATGCCCATGCCGCGGTTGAAATAAGGACAATGCCGGCACCGGACCATATTGCGTATGCGATCCCTGTTGGTATCGTTCGGAGGGTCAGGGACAGAAAGTAGAAGGCGATACCGTAACCAATGACGGTAACGACCGTCCAGGGCATACGCGTAAAACCATCTGACTGCTTCATAGCAGTCGTGGCGCAAACCTCCGCGACGATGGCGATTGCGAGCATGAGATAATTCATGCTTGGTCTAGTAGCACACCAAATGCGGCCAATTTTCGACGCCCGCACGCTGCGCCGAATGTCCGCTAATGGGCGTTAGCGGGGGTGTAGCAATGAGCTACGACCCGAGTTTTCGGCGCCCCATTGCCGCTCCTGCATAATACATTTACACAAACCATTAGTTTAACAGGATCAGCAGCTTACCACCTCGTAGATTGGTAAGTAGCGGACATTCCGCTCCTTTCCGCCTGTATGACATGGTCGCGCTGCCAACGTGACGGAATCGGTAGCCGTATAGCTACAGCGATCCTCAACGACGGGGTTCAGATTCGATCCCCCGCCGCTGAGAATGGCTGAAAAAGGGCGGACGTGCCGGATATCAATCGTTGGGTTGGCCGCAGAACTCGCGACAGCGAATATGTCACTATTTCATGGCTAACAATGAGCGTTCCAGCGGCCTCCCTGCCTTTTCTACGTTCGCCTCATTGGGAAACAATAAAGTTATACGTCAGCACGTTCGACGCGTTGCCACCGCCGTAGCCCATTGGGACTGCTGCAATTTTCAAGGCTTTCCTGCCGGGGTGAATGAACTGGATTCGCATGTTTGTAGCATCGCGGAGCCGTTTCGCCGGGTCATCTCCAACGCGAGGAGGTTGCGTGATTTTGTAGATTGGGTCTGGCCGGGGCGTCCAATATGTTCCGGTTCCCAGATAAGCAGGCAATACGAATGCGACAGTATCACCGACCTTGACATCGATTTCTCTGCCCGCGTCGTCATAGCGGAGGGTGTGCGTGACATTGGATTTTGCAACAGCGGACGTCGACAAAGCTATAGTGATTCCGACCAGGAATTTGTTAGCGTAGGACATTTGTCTCTCCAGGTGTCATACCGGCATTGATCATGCTGCGCGCAGTCGCAATATAGCGCAATGAGAGAATGCGTGTGTTTCAATCGCATCGGCCGCTTCCTGCCGTTCCGCTTTGACGCCTTAAACCGGCCCGTCGGCTTTTTCGGGTGATCTGGTTGGCTCGGGGCCTCCGGAACGACCACGCCTGGTGGAAAGCGGACGTTAGTCATTGTCCGTCAGGACTGTAGCGAAGTCGATGATGGAGAATAGCAATGTCCGCCATACTCGTTGCGCTTGCGGTGGCGCAGGCTGAATTTCGCCCGCTCGGCAATTGCTCCCTAATTCGACACGTCACGTTTTATGAGGACATGAACGCGCTCCCGGCCGAGATCAGGTCGGATATCATAAGGAGAGCTGGCGTGATTTATCCAAGGACGGAAAAAGGTGGCACATTGGGCGATGTACTCGGTCCGAAATCCAAGGTCGGCAACGTTCTTCTTTACGTCGCTCGCGACAACAATCAGTGGCTCGCGTCTTACATATACGGCGGAATAGCGATCCGGACAGTGACGGTTTCGTACCTTCAAAGTGAGAGCACAACGACCCCGACACCATACTTGATGGGCGCCTTGCAAGGCGACGGTTGTACCGCAGCAAATGCGTTCCTGAAGGGGGTCAGCGTGGAGATGGGCTGGCAGCGTTGATGGGGTGAATGTCTTCTGTTGGGCGGAGGCGGAATGGCGAGCATTGGTGGTTAGGCGACAGGCAGCTTTCGGGACATCGATAGCCGTTAGCTGCCATCCCGAGTCCGCCGGCCTTTCTCAAAACGGATCGAGAAAAGAGAACGCGCCTCGTGTACCGGAAGAGCTGTTATATTGGCTGAGGGACTGTATGCTTTGTATGCAGCGGGCAGAGACCAGGGGGTGGGCGAATGACGATAGCGGCAATCGTGTTTCTCCTTTGCTGGGCTACCCTGATCCGTGACGCGCGCACGCCTATTACCCGTTTTCTACACCGCCTGATGGTGGAGATGCCCGCTGCAGCGTTGAACCGCCTTGAGCCCGCGCACATCGCGTTGGCGATTGTCGTAACAGTGTTGGTCGTTGTGCATCTCAATGCGGGAGATAGCGACCCGATCCGCATGGTTGCGTTGTTTGCCCCAGAAGTAACCATATGGCTTGCTAGCCTCGAGCTCGGCGCCATTGTTGAGGCGGTCGTAGCCTTGGCTGCTGCTGCGGCGGCATTGCGCCGTGTGGGTATTGCCGCCACCCTTACAAGAATTTTCGTCTCTCTGCCACGACACTCTAAAAACAAGGTAAATCGTGCGCGTAAGGGTCCACGGCTTAACCGCAAAGTGCCTTCGAACGATGAAGATGACGGGGTGAAGTTCGCGTTAGCGAGCTGAGCTGAACAGTTCGTCGGGAACGGCTTCGACAGCCGCTCCACTCGGATTCTCCTGTCATCATGTCGGCCAAGTGCGCCGACCCTTCGCTATAGGTGCGCCTTGCTTGACCATCTTCTAGTTATTTTGCTGCTTTTCGTTGTCCCGGTTCGCGCGCTTTGGCGCAGCCGACCTGGACGGACGGCCTCTGGCACCAAGATCACCCGTTACATAACCACAATTGGGATGGTGGCCGGGTTGCTCGCTCTATTAACAACCAGCTGGCTTATGACAGGTCGATCCGCACAAGCGCTTGGCCTCAATACTCCTACATCGACACCTTCGCTGATTGGTCTTGGCGTCGCGATCGCAACCTTTATTGCCTTATTCCTCAGCAAAGGCAAAAAACCTAAGCCGTCGCAGAGGGAGGAAATAGAGGCTGTACGGCGCGATCTTTTTCCTGAAACGCCAAACGAAATGAAGCTATTTCTGCTTTTGAGCCTTGCAGTCGGAAGTGGATGGGAGATACTTTATCGAGGCTTTCTTTTGTACTACCTACCGTCAAAGATCGGGCTATCAGGAGCGATCATCATCGCAGCTCTTGCATACGGCGCGGCGCACGGGTTCAAAACCCCAAAGCAATTTGTAGGTAGCATCGTATCCGCGCTGGCTTTTACTATAGCATATGTCGCCACATCGAATTTGTGGTGGTTAATGCTGATACACATAGGGGTAATGCTATTCGGTGCCATCGTCAGCACGGCCATCAGTGGTGATTTAGAAGCCAGCTGATTGGTGATGGATCTTCCCAATTGGAAAGGTCGGGCGAGATGGCAGTGACCGGATCCCTTCGCTGCCACCAATGCGACCGCTTTCGCAAAGCCCGTTTCCAACTGCGCTTTCCCAAAATCGGCGGTTGGGGATGGAGAGCTGGGAATGTCGAGGTAGTGCTTGGAACGGCCGGTTTCGGGACGGCAGGCCGATCGGCGGAACGCCCGAGATTGGGCGCTTCCCGCCTGTCCGCTCTGCGGTCCGCTTTGCCGACAGCGAATGTCGCGACCTGGTGGTAAGCTGAATGTCGGCTTTTCAGCAGCTGAAATACAGATGGCTATTACGCTGCCGGTCGAAGACTCTCAATGACATGCGCCAAGCACGATACGGGATTTTTCGACGGTGAAACGGCCGCACATCTGATCGCGTGGTGGCGCGATGCTGGCACATACCCCACGGACTGGCTTCGAAGTGAGCCTTTTACCTCTAGGCCATTCACAAAACGCGGACTGACATTGCGCGCCGCTGCTGCAAACGCCGCCCGCCGATTTCATCGCGGCTGTCGTCCTAACAACAGGAGAGGACATTGAAAGCAGCGCGGCTAAAAACATTGTCGGGCTCCATTCGGATGACGATCAGCGAGGGTCCCTGAGCTATAGTCGGCTGCTTTCGGGAAAGCCAAATTCGCGCGCTCGCGTCCGTTATTGGGCGCTTTCGGTCATTCGGCGCGATCAGTGTCGGAATGTCTGAATGTGGTGGCAAGCAGACCGTCTGCGTCGGATTGCCGATCGCGATGAGCCGACGTTCATTCACATATCAACACGGGAGGAGGCGTGCCCCGCCTTATCGTCCTCCGGCCCTTCGCTCATAGTCTATCGTCAATGCTTGAATGACCAATATTGATACAGTACCATATAAAATCAGCCACCAATGCTCATATTGGTAGTGCCCGCCAACTATTCCTCTTGATAGAGGAAAGTCAAAAGTCACCTCTATAATCACGATAAACATCGGAACCAATGCGTAAAACGGATTCGAGTTTCCCCGCGGTACTTCCGGTCGACCAGCCGAACGCGAGGAGGCAATGGACTTGATCCTAAAGGTATAGATAAGCCATCCCGCAAAAGAAAATATATAAGGAAGAATAGTTAAGAGCAGTATGGGGCGACCTAGCATCGCGTTATATGAGACGTGGTAGTAGGTTGCTCCAAAGAGGGGGAGTCCGCCGATAAGTCGATTTATGTTCTCGGATGCGCTGGGTGACGTCGATATTGATATAAGCAGATAGGAAGCCACGAATCCTAGGCTACTGACGAGTCCGACATTTAGCTGTCGTTTCGTTTCGATATTCAAAGTAGTCACCTTCCGACATCAGTCGATATGCTTAAGCCGGATCAGCCCTAAAGAATGGTTTATGCCTGCGCGCTGCTGTGGGTCCCATTTGCTGAAAATCATGACCGCGTGTGGGCGGAAGCGAAGTGGCTGCTTTGGGAGAGATCGGCCTGAACGAATAGCTGCTTTCGTAAGCCTCGATTCTCAACCCGAGCGTCCGGACGTGGGCGGCTCCCGCCAATCCGCTTTCCCGTACATAATCAGCCGGTCGGCTTTCAAGTGGGTGGGCCGGCCCGGTAGCCTCGAAACGGCAATGCCTGGTGGAAAGCGGAGGTTAGAGGATCATACCTTGGCGGTATGCGAGCTTTGCAGATCCACAAGGTTTCTCGCCGCGGCTCGTAACTTCGAGGCTAATCTGCGCTCGATCGATGCGCGTAAGAAGCATTCCAAGGCAGTCATACTTCCGCATATCATTTTCCGCGTCAGTTTCGACGTGGACCTCTAAACGATTTGGGTCGGGGCCGAAATTGCGAATGACTGCGTCTGTTCCATAGTAGCGTTGTATTGTTTGCTTAATAAACTCGACCTCGTTCTGAGACAGAGGCGATGGAGTTATTGGAGGCATTGGGGGTGATGCAACCGGCATATGCCTTGTTAGCAGACAAGCGAATGTCTGCAATTGGGCGGGAGCGGTCATTCGTCGATCCAGGGCGCTGAACGTCTGACTTTGGAGGATTGCCGACTGGCTGCTTTCGGGAACGAGGGTGGCGATAGCCGACGTTGCGGCCTGCCGGTTTTTGCAGCGACGAAATTTCGGGAATGGTTAAGCGGCAGCATTCGATCAGAGCTGAACGCCTTTTGCCGTCCAAGCTGCCATCTCGCCATCGGCTATGGTCAGCGATACGCGCCAGGTGTCGGTACGCCGTAGGACATAGACATGCTCCCACTCGGCCACCGGAGCGTCATCAGCACCCATCATGCGATAGGCCATGCGCGCCTGAGCAACGCCCGGGAACAGTTCGTCGGCGGATAGCAGGGCGCCCTCCGGCCGCACGATGCCCTGAGCTCGATAGAAATTGAACAGCGTGGCACAATGGTCACGGAACGCGGATCGCGGCATGGCGAAGTTGCCGGTTGGGGTGGGAAACAGTCCAACCTCGTCCCATAGGTCACTTAACATGCCTGCGTCCTCGCGCGCGAAGGCATCGACGTAGCGGTCGAAGAATTCTGCGATGTCGTCGTGAAAAGGCATGTCAGTCCTAGCTGGTGGCTGCGGCCGATGGCAGTGCTTGATCAAGCCGCAAGCGGCTGGACCAGGCGGACGTTCGCCGCCGCGAGCTGCGCCTTCATGATGTCGTTGAAGGCCATGGTGGGATTGGCCTCGGCGAGCATCCCGATCTTCATCCAGAACTCAGCCTGAGCGTTGATCGATCGGCACATGACGGCGCTGGCGCGGCGGGCTTCCTCGTGCAGCTCGTCATCGATCTTCACTAAACCCATGATCCAATCCTCATTACTCGATATATGTATCGTATATTTATCGTATATTATAGGGTCAATAGCTGTTGCGGCCTACCGCGGCCCCGCGAAGAAGGTCGCGCTCAATGAATGGCCGGTATCGGGATCCAGGTCGTCAGCCTGAGCGTCCGGGTGTGGGCGCTTCCGGTCCGTCCGCTTTCCAGACGAATACCGCCCTCCCCGTCCCCCTTCCTGCCGCCTCGCCTCTATATACTAAATTTCCCGCCGGTGCGTTTCAGGTATACCCTCTGCGTTCCTACCCTGGCCGGTCCGATTTCCGCCAAAAAAGAACATCAAAAATTTGGCTTGGATTGCCCCTTTGGTCCGCTTGGAGTCCTAATCAAGGAAGACCAAACGGCACCCTACCAAACGGCACCGCCGAAGCTCCATTGAGGGTTAAAGCTTTGCCTTGTATGCGCTCGCAAGGCGGTGTCGGCGCGTTGCAGTTCACTGCTGGCGACCGTCCCACAAACGATTGAGTTTAGAGAATGGGACAGGCTTCCCGAAACCTGTGGGAAATACGATCTGAGGAGTGTATCGTCTGCCGCAGACACACGAACTGGCCCTGATTGGGGTGACCAGGACCAGTCCCGATTTAGCTATTCCAATCAGCGCGCGACGCGAAGGATGATCTTCCCGCGCGCCCGGCCGGACGCCTGATAGGCAAATGCCTCCGAAGCATCGGCGAGCGGAACGGCACGGTCCGTCAGCACGCGGACACCGCCAGCCACCTTATCCACCACGCTCGCGAGCCGAGCCGCGTCTGACGAGTGGAAGACGAAGGTCGCACGAACGCTGTGCGCCTTGGCCATAGCGTCGTCAGGCGGTGACACCGTGGAGGCCAAGATGCCGCCCGCGCGCAGCACGTCGAACGAACGAACCTGCGTTTCGCCGCCGACCGTATCGACAACCACGTCTGCGTCGGACACGCGCGCGGCGAAATCCTCGTGCCGGTAGTCGATCACCACGTCCGCGCCGAGCCTTTCGACTACGGCGATGCCGTCCTCCGATGCGGTCGCGATCACGCGCGCGCCGGCGGCACGGGCGAACTGGATGGCGAAGCTGCCGACCCCGCCCGCACCGGCATGGATAAGGACCGTCTGTCCGGCTCTGAGGTCCGCTACCTCGAACAGCGCCTGCCATGCCGTGCCTGCCGCCGTCGGGATACCGGCGGCATCCTCGAAGCCGATCGCATCGGGCAGCTTCACGAGCTGGTCCGCCGGCACGAGTGTGAACTCGGCGACGGCACCGCCGCTGGTCGGCGCCGTGCGGGCGACGATGCGGTCGCCGATCGTCCAGCCGGTCACGTCGGCGCCGAGCGCCTCGACCGTGCCGCTGAGATCGGTGCCGACCGTAGCCGGAAAGGTGAGCGGGAAGTAGCCGTGCATCGCCCCGCTCCAGAGCTTCACGTCGAGCGGGTTGAGCGCCGCGCAGGCGACACGCACGAGCACCTCGGTCGCGCCGGGCGGCGGCGTCTCGACCTCGACCAGCGCGGGATCGACTTCGTAGCCGCTAAGCTGAAACGCCTTCATCATGCCTGCTCGCTGGAGGCGCCCATCGCGCCCATCTGGCGCAACCAGCCGAACCAGTCCTCCATGTGCCAGGTGTGCGTCACTAGGCCGTTCTCGATGTGGTGGAACTCATGGATCGGCAGCGTGAAGGGGCGGCCGGTCGGCGCCACACCGAACCACTCGCCCTTGTGCGTGCCCGTGATCTCCGCGCGCACGCCGGCCCGGCCGGGCGCGCCGATAATCTCGTGGATCGTGACCTTTGCGTCGGGGAAGGCGGCGCTGAAGCCCCGGACCAGCGGCTTCATGCCATCACGGCCGGGCTCCTGGCCGGGTGCGAGCGGAATGTCCTGCCAGTCGGCCGTGACAGCCTGATCGAGCAGATCGGGGTTATGTTCGGAAAAGGCGCGGTACAGCGTTTCGACCGCAACGCGATCCTCCTCACTTAGGGTGCCGCTTACCGCAGCGTCGGGTTGAGCCATGCTCTATCTCCTTGATGACAGCAGAAAGGTAAGAGCCGGCGCCACATCGTTGAAATAGATAGTCGGTATGTGGCATCATCATCACCATGGATTTGCAGACCGTCGATCTGAACCTGCTCGTCGCGTTCGACGCACTGATGGCGGAGCGCAACGTCACGCGCGCTGGCAGGCGCACCGGTCGCACCCAGCCGGCGATGAGCGCGGCGCTTGCCCGATTACGCGCCCTTTTTGAGGACGAGCTGTTCGTGCGCGGCCCCTCCGGCCTGCAACCGACCCAGCGTGCGATAGAACTGGCAGAACCGCTCGGCCGCGCGCTTGGCGAAATCCGCCGCACGCTGGACTTTACCCAACGTTTTGATCCCACCACCTCGACGCAAAGCTTCACGCTCGCGCTGTCCGACCACCCCGCCTTCGTGCTGCTGCCGCGTCTGACGAACAGGCTGCGGGCGGTGGCGCCGGGCGTGACCTTGCGGGTCAACGCCTACACTCACCGCGACGATACCGTTTCACTGCTCGATGCCGGCGAGGCAGATCTAACGATCGGGGTGCCAGCCCGTCAGGGGGCGGGTGGCCGCATCCTGATGCGGCCGTTGTTCGAGGATCGCTTCGTCTGCATCCTGCGCCGCGACCATCCGGCCGCATCGCAGCCGCTCGATCTGGCCGCCTTTCTCGGCCTGTCGCACCTGCTCGTATCACCCGAAGGCGATCGCTTCGGCCAAGTCGATGCCGTGCTGGCGGCTCAAGGCCAGCGTCGGCGCGTTGCGCTCAGCCTGCCGCAGATGCACGCCGCGCCCAACGCCGTTGCCTGCTCCGACATGATCGCGACCGTGCTGGAAGGTGTCGTCGCGGCGTCCGGCAGCCGGAATCGCCTCGCCATGTTTCCGCCGCCTGTCGATCTAGCCCCGGTGTCCTTCGTCATGTCGTGGCACCGACGCAACGAGGCGCATCAGGCACAACGATGGCTGCGCGAGACGATCGCGGAACTGGAACCGTTCTATCCACCAAGCTGATAGACGGACATACGGCCTATCGATTGGCGCGATAACTGATCGGCTCTTAGCTTGTCCTCATAGTTTCCAGCGGAGTGGGCAGCATGAGAACGGCTATAGTCACGGGAGCATCGCGCGGGATCGGACGTGCCTGCGCCATTACACTCGCCGCGCAGAGGTTCGCGGTCGTCGTGAACTATGCCGGGTCGGCCGACGAAGCGGCTCAGGTAGTGCGCGAGATCGAGAGTGCCGGCGGCAAGGCGCTAGCTGTCCAAGCCGATGTAGCGTCCGCCACCGCCGTCGCTCGCCTGTTCGACGGGGCGGAAGCCGCATTCGATGGGATCGATGTGGTGGTGTCCAGCGCAGGCGTGATGACCACCGGTCCCATCGCGGAGGTTGGCGATGATGAGTTTGATCGCGTGATCGGCATCAACCTGCGCGGCACGTTCAACGTCTTTCGGGAAACTGCCCGGCGGGTGCGCGACAACGGCCGCCTGATCGGCCTATCGAGTACGACGCTGGCGCTCAACGCGCCCGGTTACGGGCTCTACAATGCGACAAAGGGCGCGGTCGAAAGCATCGTGCGCGTCGCCGCCAAGGAGCTGGGTGGACGCGGTATCACGGTCAACGCGGTTGCCCCCGGCCCGGTCGAGACAGGCTTGTTCCTCGATGGCAAGTCGGAGGCGGACGTGCAGCGCATGGCCGGCATGGCGCCGCAAAAGCGGCTCGGCCGGCCTGACGACATCGCCGGTGTCGTCGCCTTCCTCGCATCACCACAGGCCGCCTGGGTCAACGGACAGGTCGTACGGGCGAACGGGGGTATCGCATGAGCGCCCTCACCAACCATCAGGTCGTCCTTGTAACCGGCGCCGGCAGCGGCATCGGCCTTGCCATCGCGACCGTTCTCGCCTGCGCCGGGCATCACGTCCATGCGGGGCTACGACTGTCGCGGGTCGAAGGGAAAGAACGGGCCTCCGCCATCCGCGATCTTGCCGACAAGGAAAGACTCGATTTACGGGTCGTCGATCTCGACGTGCTGTCGGAGGTGAGCTGCCGCGCCGCCATCGATCAGGTGATGGGTGAACGCGGCCGGCTCGATGTGGTGGTCAACAACGCCGGCATGTTGATGACGGGCATCACCGAAGCGTTCGCGCCTGAGCAAGTGCAGGCTATATTTGACACCAACGCTACCTCGTGGCTTCGCGTCAACCGTGCCGCGTTGCCCGTAATGCGTCGGCAGGGCCACGGCGTCCTTGCCTATACCAGCAGTACCACCGCCCACATCGCAGAACCGTTCCTCGGCCCCTATGCCGCCGCCAAGGCGGCAGGCGAGGCGCTGGCCGAGGTCATGGCCATGGAGGCACGGCCGTTCGGGATCGAGACGGTCATCCTCGTGCCAGGCGCGTTTACGAGCGGCACCGACCACTTCGCCCATGCCGGCAGGCCGGCGCAACCGGCCGTCGTGGCGCAATATGGCGATCTGCCGTCGCGTGCCGAAACCCTGGGCGATCGGCTGCGCAAGATCGACGCCGCGCACGGTGGTTCGCTGGACGTGTCTGCAGTTGGGGAGGCGCTGCGCGACGCGCTCGCTCGCCCTCGTGGGAACCGCCCGTTCCGAGTGTTCGTGGACGGTCAGCACAAGGGGGTGGAGGAGATCACCACCGTGCAGGACGCACGGCAGCGGCTGCTGCTCGATGCGTTCGGCCTGGGTGACCTTTTACCGAGCGCGACAGCCTCCTAGAGGCTTGATCGACCTTCCCGCAAAGGGTGATCATAAGAGAAAATTCTAAGGGCATCTCGAGGACGCAGCCGGTCAACACGACTTTACCGCGCCGACCAGCAATCAGTCGCCGAAATAAGCAGGTCCATAAAGATCGTCGGCCAGCGACATTCCCTTTGGTGCCCAGCCAAGCTGCTCTCGCGTCCGCATGCTGTCCACCGAATTGTCGACGGAAACGAACGGTGCGGTAAAGCCCAGCTGGCGCTTGGCGTCGGCCTTAGTGCCCGATCGTACAGGGAGGCACAGCCGCCGACCCATGATTTCGGCGATCTCTCGGTAGGTCAGCCCGGCGTCTCCGACGCCGTGGTACACGCCCCCGGCAACACCTTGCTCCAGCGCGAGCCTAAACAGAGTCACTGCGTCGTCGATTTGCACCCCGGTCCAGCGGTTGGCGCCATCTCCGACATACAGCACCTCGCCATGCTTGCGCGCGGCAGCCGCGAGCTGCGGGATCAACCCCTTATCGCCCATTCCGTGGACGGAAGGTGCCAGCCGGACAATCGAGGCGCGCACGCCGCGTGTCGCCCACTGCAATACACGGGCTTCGCTCACCGCGCGCACATAGCCGGGTGATCCAGGGTTCGGCGCGTCGGCCTCGGTGGCAACGCGTGGTGCGCGTTCCCCCGAAGCGCCGGCGATGCCCATTGTGGCAAAGGCGGTGACCAACGGCCGGTTCGAGCCCTGCAGCGCGCCTGCGAGCGCGTCGAGCGCAGCGTCGTTGGTTGTGGTGATTGCCCTCATCATGCGGGCGATCATGTTGCCGGGCCAGCCGCCCAGCACCGCGCCGAGCAGGCGTCTACGCGGCATGTCGCCCGGTGAGAAGCTGTAGGCCAGGTGGATCACGCCGTCCGCCTCCGCGGCGCCCTGTCGCAGTACGGCCAGATCAGTGAGGCTGCCGCTGAGGGAACTGACGCCCACATCGCGCAACGCCTTTGCCGATGCTTCCGACCGGGCAAGGCCTACAACCTCATGCCCGCGCGCAATTAAATTCGTGGCGAGGGCGGGACCTATAAAGCCGGTTGCGCCCGTAATGAATACTCTCATTCTCATATTCTTTCGCAAATGTGTCAGGTGTCGGGGGCACCGATGAACAGCTCCGCGACGATCATGTTGGGCAGCCAGCAAGCCCAAGCGATAACGCGGTAGGATATTGTGAAATCGAGCCCCATCAGGCTGGTTAGTGGCAGGTAGAGCCGCAGCGTCACCGCCGACAGCGTCAGCGCAAACGAGCGGATCATCCAGCGGTGATGCGCCGGCACGCGGCCCATCAGGATCTCCCGCACTGCGATTGTCGTGGCGGTGAGCCACGCTGTTCCCAATGCAGCGAAGCCGGCACCAGCAATCGGTCCCGCCGATACGCCAGTCGCTAAGACTAGCGCCGACACGCCGCCCGCGGCACAGCTGGCGACATAAACCCGTCCAAGCGTCCGGTGGATCACGGGTCGGCGTCCACGCAATGCTGGGACGAACTGCCAAGGTCCGACAAGCAGTGCGGTGGCGGCACCTGCCGCGTGTATAACGATCCACGGACTGAGGTGACGGTTGGCGGTGATGTTAGGCGGAACCGGGCCGACCCCGGCAAGATAGCGGTAGGATGCGAGCGCGACGACGCTGCTTAGCGCGGCCAGGCCGCTCCACATCACACGCCGACTAATCGACGGTCGGGAGCCTCGATCGGCGAATATGGAGAGGGTCGCTTCTTTACTCATGGGCCTACGGAAAAAAGGAGGGGAGCCCCTCAACTAGACTTCGCCGGCTGGATCATCCATCTTCATATGTCCTGTAGTTCATCGCGATCGTCCAATAACCATGGATCCACTTTCAGACGTTCTGACAATGATGCGGCCGACGAGCTACGGTTTTCGTGGCCTCGACGCCGCTGGCGATTGGGCTTTGGCGTACGATTCCGCGCAAGGCATCCGGTGCATCGCCATCGAGACGGGAACCTGTCGTTTATGGCTGGAAGGCTGCACGGCGCCCACGACACTTCAAGCAGGCGACGTCGTGCTGATGACGTCGGGCGCAGCACGTCTCGGCGCGTCCGATGCCGCCGTGCCGGTCGATGCCGTGGCGCTGTTGTCGAGCGTCTCCGCAGGCGCATTCGTGACGCTAAACGGCGGTGGGGATTGCATTGGGGTAGGCGGCTTCTTCCAGCTCGGCGACAGACAGGCCGCAGCGCTGCTCGCAACCTTGCCACCCCTGGTCCATGTCGGAGAGGGTGAAGGCAGGGACGCCTTGCTGGCGGGCATACGGCGCCTGATGCGCGAGCTGCGCGAGCCGCGTCCGGGAGGCGCGCTACTCGCCAGCCATCTCGCCCAGGCGTTGTTAATCGAGGCGCTGCGTGCGCATCTTAAAAGCGGTCAAGTGCATCGTGGTTGGCTCGCCGCGCTCGCACATCCCAATTTGCGGCGGGCTATGGAGGCGATGCACGGAAACGTCGCGCATCGTTGGTCCCTGGGCGAGCTGGCGCAGTGCGCGGGCATGTCGCGGTCAAGCTTCGCCGCGCATTTCGAGCAGGTCACGGGCGAGACGCCGATCGGCTATCTAGCACGCTGGAGGATGACGATTGCTTCGGACCGGCTAGCGGGGGGCGGCATGTCCCTGTCCGCCGTTGCTGCATCGGTCGGGTATAAGTCCGAAAGCGCGTTTGGTGCGGCGTTCAAGCGCGCTAATGGCCGGTCACCCCGCAGTCTGGAAAAAAGGTCTTTCCAAGTGGAAACTGGATAACTCGGCACCATCGACCGATAGGCTTACGCCTATCCGCACTCCGACAAAGCGACACCCGACATGCCGCTCTGACGGGAATGCCGGCCGGGCCTCAAGGCTTTCCCGCAAACTAGCGGCGATGGAGACGGCGCAGGCGTTCTTGGACACGATTATGGTTTGAGACCGGCTTAGCAGGCGAACGGATTACAAGTTCAGCGCTCCGGCCTTGTCAGCCTGACGTTCGCTTTCTACTATGTTATGATGTCACATCAGAAGCTCGCGCCTGCTAATCCCGCCAACGTTCCGAGTGCACGCTTCTTCCCCCACATCGGGCTGGCCGCAAACATGCGCGTGCTAGATGTGGGATGCGGCAATGGCGATCTGAGCCGGATCGTGGCCACGCTGGTCGGGCCTGGAGGTGAGGTCGTTGGTATCGACAGGAGCAACGAAGCGCTCGCATCGGCTCGCGCGGTATCGCCCTCCGCGGAGATGGCGCCTATCCGCTACCAGATTGCGGATCTGAGCGGGGCGCTGCCTGACCTAGGCCACTTCGACGCGATCGTTGGACGCCGCGTACTGATGTATCTTCCCGATGCTGCCGCCACTCTGGCCCGACTTGCACGACTGGCCAAGCCAGCCACAATCCTGGCTTTTCAAGAGCATGCACGCGTCGACCTACCAGTCGGAGCAGGTGAGCTTTCGGCGCATCGGCAGTGCTACACAATGGCGTGGGACACCGTTGCCGCGGAGGGAGGCGACGTAGCGCTCGGTTACCGTCTAGCCGGCCTCGTGCGTGCTGCCGGTTTCGCAATCGAGGATGCGCGAAGCGAAGGCGTTCTCATCCAGCCTTGGGAAGACTCCTTTTTACCGAAGCTCATGCGCGTCATGCTGCCGCGGATGATCGAGCGGGGTATCGCTCGCGAGGGCGAGGTCGATCTGGACATGCTCGCGGACCGTATCGAGAAGGAGCGCAGGGCAGCAAGCGGTACGATCTTCTGGGATCTGGCCTTCCTCGTTTCAGGCCGTTTCGACCCCGCGTGGTAGCCATCGCCCGAGCTGGTGAAGGCCCACCCGAACACCCGTCGCCTGTCTGCCTGCCATAGTCGGGCAGGTTGATCTGATTTGAGCCTGTGGCGAACGCATGTAAGCATGCCTTTTCATCAAGGTCATACCACCTACACGCAATGCCCGCGCATCAGCATCAACTCCGGTGCATCTAGCGATAGCGCTCTCGCGTTATGACGATCTTCCCGATTGGGAACGCTCAGCGAGACGACGCGGGCGTTCTCGGAATCGATCGAATTTTTTGGAAAACTCCGATCAACTAGGCCGAAGTGGCGGTGCGGTTCCTCACGCCCCACTCGCATAGGGGCAGCAGAGCCTCGATCAGCGTCATGCCGAACGGCGTGACGGTGTAATCGACCCTGGGTGGCACTTCGCCATAATCGTGACGAACCACTACGTCTGCCGAGGCGAGTTCACGTAATTGCTGGATCAGCACCTTCTCGCTGATGCCTCGGACCGCCCGCCTGAGATCGCTGAACCGACGCGGACCCGAGCGAAGGTGATACAGGATCAGCGGCTTCCATTTACCGCCCATGATGGCCAGCGCGACATCAAGGCCGCAGTCAGTTGGAGGATTAGATTGAGGAACATTCATCCGGTCTCTCTGGTACTTACCTAAAGGTAGGTTCTACCCCCACTGGCAGTGCCGGTCCATATCCGGGGAACGTACGCGATGGGATCGATCATCCTTTCCGTCGTAACAAGGGAGCCTAGACATGACCGACACGCCGACCATCCTAATCTATGCGAAATATCACATCCAGCCCGGCGACGTGGAAGCATTCCGGGATGTCGCTTTGCGCATGGCACACGCGGCCAGGCTGCGGGACGGCTGCGTATTTCTCGACGTCACGGAGGAAGTAGGCCCAGCCGGCACGTTCCGCCTGATTGAAGCTTGGCGAGATCAAGCGGCATTAAGCGCGCACCTCTCCACGCCCGATTTCCAATCGGTATTCGAAGAAGCCGGGAAACTCGGCATCATCGACCGTCAGGCTGACGCCTATTCAATCTCAGGCAGAGCGACGCTCGATATGCCGTCCTGAGTGAAGTGACAGCCGGGAGCTCTAAGCTTTTCTCCGCCTGTACCAGCGTCCGCTTTGGTCGAACGGCACCCAAAAGCGGACCGGCCGTTATCCGCCAGGAAGCGGTCCACCGGCCCCCTGCCCCGCCACCTGAATGAACGGCTGTTTACGACGATCGCAGCCCGATAGCGGACAGGCCGCTTTCCACCAGTGGACGCCCCTTTGATTGCAAGCGGTATCTGTGGGGTTTGGCAAGTAGTCGGATGCTGCCATCTGTCCGGCCTGTGATGCAGCTAAGCTGCTGGCCCGTATGGGAGTTCGCGGACCGGAACCACATCACCAACAGCGTGCTCGTGGCACGGTGGAAAGCCCTGGTTCTTCCGGCCCCGTCTTGCCGACTGTTGTGCCATACCCTCCTTCGACCGACTGCGCCCTCCGACGCCTCTGGCCCGCCTCGGCTTACGCCGCGACTGCGACCGGAGCTCTGTAATCCTCTTGTTTCACCAGCAGCGCCCAGACGGTACGCGCCATTTTGTTGGCGAGCGCGACCGTAATCAGTATGCGCGGTTTCTGGGCCAGCATGCCCTCCAGCCATGAGCCGGCCGGCGCACCGCGTTTGCTCGCCTGAAGCACGACCGCGCTGCTGCCGATGATCAGCAGACGCCTGAGCGTTCGCTCACCCATTCGGGACATCGCACCAAGCTTCTGCTTTCCGCCCGTAGACGCTTGTTTTGGCACCAGCCCCAGCCAAGCAGCAAAGTCGCGCCCCTTTGCGAACGTCTCGGCCGGAGGCGCAATGGCTGCGATGACCGTTGCGGTAATCGGACCGATGCCGGGAATGGTCATTAGCCGGCGCGCCACCTCGTCCTCGCGAGCACGGCGCGCGATCTCCTTGTCCAGTTCGCCGATCCGCCTGTCGCGAACCGTCAGCATGTCGATCATCATGGCGAACATTGGCCGCGCCGCCTCTGGCAGCGTGTCCCCGATCTCACCGCCCTCAAGCAGGTCCGCCAGCATAGCGAGGTGAGCCGCACCCTTGGGCGCAACCCAGCCATATTCGGCCAGATGGCCGCGGATAGCATTGGCGATCTGGGTCCGCTGCTTCACCGCCAGATCGCGGATGCGAAACACCAAGGCTGCCGCCTGCTGCTCCTCGCTCTTCACCGCCACGAACCGCATGCTCGGTCTTTGCGCCGCCTCGCAGATTGCCTCGGCATCAACCGCATCGTTCTTGTGCCGCTTCACGAAGGGCTTCACATACGCAGGAGGGATCAGCCGGACTTCATGGCCGATCGCCCGCAACTCGCGCGCCCAGTGATGCGCACCGCCGCATGCTTCGAGTGCCACCACGCAACGCGGATGCCTGGCAAAGAAGTCGAGCAGCTTGCTACGAGTCAGCCTGCGACTAAATACCATCGCACCGCGCGCATCCGCGCCGTGAGCGTGGAAAACATGCTGGGCGATATCCAAACCGATCGTAGTAACCTCTGACACGGACGCCTCCCTCAGTGGTGTTCAACACCTCCACTATTGCACATCGATGCAGTCGGGGGGCGTCCACCCCATCACTAAAAGCGGACGTTCCGGCTGCGTCCCAGGTAAGGTGAAACCGTGCCGTACGAGGGGATGTCTCATTCGTAGAGACCGGTTGAGCGTTACCGCAACTCTGAGCAACGATTGACAGGCCGCTTCCCGACGTTTGATGAAGCATATATTGAGATCCGGCATCATAACTGCCATAATCAATCAATCGCTACGACTAGTCTGAAGCACGGTAGTGATGGACGTGGTCGACATGTCCGCTTGTCATGGAGCGAGACCATGCCTGAGGTGAACGAACGTGCATATTACGCGCAACGCGCTTCTAACGCCGGTAAATTAGCGGACTTGGCTGAAGATCCGAAAATTGCTGCGATTCATCGTGACATGGCCGCGAGTTATCGCGAACTGGCTGAAATGACACCCGCAACGCGACAGCTTCGCTGGGCCGATTAGGCGCATATACGCGATATATAATCTGATTTTAACGACGGATCCTTTTTCTTGACTCCGAGACATGCCCTACAAAGGTGTTTTGCTAAAGCAGCAGCTATAAATCAGCGATCGATCAGCTGGTCTTTAGACGCCGAGTTTATCGTTCGGCTTGCCAGCGATAATGAAGCCGTATTGGGATATTACCCGGACTCCATCGAGAACTTTTTGGGGCTGCCCATTCGATTGCGGCCATCAGGCTTTGGCAATCGACTGATAACGGAAGAAGGCTGGATCGCCGTTCCTAGTCATGCACTGATCAACATTCGACCAGTCGCATCACCGGTATTAATTTCAAAGCTGTTAACTCACTTGTAGAGCTATAGCCAAGCCGGGGAGAGGGCCTAATTGTCGAGGCGGTGAAGAAGGGCGTTCGGTACTATCATGGGCGGTTCAACGTGAGGGATGATCATGGAGGGCAGGTGCTTACCCTAACGTTCTCCTGCCAGATTCACATCGCGGCCATGCCGCCTTTGGACGATGCCACTTAGGCGTCGAACTGAACCTTAATGAAGATAGGCTCTGTTGAAGTCGCCTGCTGCCTGCAATTTCGGCCAATCCGTAATGATCACCGACTGCCTATTCCCACTGATGAGCCCGTCGCTTCGCATAGCCTGAAGCGTACGATTGACGTGAACACCAGTTAGCCCAGTGGCATCGCCGATCTGCTCCTGCGTCATCGGCCACTCATAATTCGGGCCTTCGCAAAGGCCTGCCTTCTCTTGACGCAATGCCAACTCACAGAGCAGATGCGAGATGCGTTGGCGCGCATTGCGCTGTCCGATATTCAGAATCCACTCGCGAAAGACTGAACTATCGATCAGGGTGTCTCGCCACAGCGCACGAGCGACAGCCGGAAAGGTTTCCGCTACATCCAAGATTGCTCGGTGCGATACGTATGCAACCTCAACTCGCGTTAGCGCCTGCACGCTATGATCCGCCTCGTTGAGAAGGCTGTTCTGCAAATCAACTAGATCGCCTCGCAGGTGAACCGCAAGGATTTGCCTCGCGCCGCTGCCGGCGATCTTGCTTCGATAAACAAAGCCAGAAAGTAGCGCCGCGGAGCTATCGGTCCTGTCGCCTTCACGAACAAGGTAGGAGCCAGGATCGAACGTAGCGATCCGGAAGGGCAGATCAAGAAGGGCGTCAATTTCGGCTAATGCGAGCTGCGAATGCTGCGTCAGCTTGCCAACCACAGGGGCGAGCACGGTCGAATTAGAGTTCGGCATCGAAGCCCTCCGTCCTTCTGGGCGGGGGTAGCTAGCCCTCGGCCGCTGGCGCCCTGATAGTCAACCAGCGATCCCTATTCCTAACATGGATTGACCACGGCCCACCCAACATAATTCATTGTTGCAAAGACAGGTGGCTTTCCGGTCCAGGCGGTCATTTTGTACTCCGTTGCGTAGAACACGCCTTACGGCCACTTCACAGCATTCCTATCTTTAAGCTGAGTAGATCGAAAGTCTCCACATCACGCTACTCGGGGCTAGCCTAGTATTGCCATTTCTTGATCCCTTTCGGGAAAGGCCGCAGCGTCCGGCGACGTCCGGCAACGCTTTCAGCCTTTTCAATAGAGGACGGTCTGCATTGCACCACTTCCGGACATTCACGAAAGGCGATCTCAAACGGGACGGCTCTGGTCGTTCCTATTCAAAAGTTGACTAAGCGTTAGATCGTCACCATGAAGCCCTCAAGCGAGAATATGGCGAACATCGGCTCTTCTTCTGCCGGGCCGAGCATGGTAGTCCGCCGGTCACTTCACCAACACGTACTGAGTTTGGCACGTGTATGATCTAGCGGGTGTTGCGTCGACACGTGCGCGGCTAGGACGCGATCCGGGACCCGGAGAGTGGAGTGCGGTTCGAGATCGAAGCCAGCCCCTGACAGGGCGCAGGCGATATGCGGCCTATATGTCACAATATGCCACAACGCGGCTAAAACGGCGAATCCTTGCTGATGTGAAGCATTGACGTGAAAACATGTGCCATGTGCTTATCATCGAAGATGTCCGGCTGATCGCCAATCATATCGCCCAGTTGGTCGAAGCAGCTGGGGTGTCATTGATCGACATGGCCGATAGCGAAGATGACGCCTTTGCGAGAACATCGCTGCGTGCGCCGGAGGTAATTCTCTCCGATGCCAGTCTGGGTACAGGGGGGGGCGCGGCCCTGTCGCGGTACAGCGGATCATCACGGTGATCGAAGAGCGCCCGGTCCTATTCGTCACCGGCGAGGTTATGAGCAACGTAACACGTGCAACCTGTCAGTGACAGCAACTGCGTTGCCTTCGCTTCATCGGCTGAAGCCAACCGTTCAGCGCTATTCCAATTTTGACACAAAACAGGCGGGAGCAAATGCTGGATTCAGTGATTCTGTGGCGCCAGTGCAAATCTGAGGAAGGACGCTGGGGTCAAACTATGCTAAATGATGAAGTAGGCGCGCAGCACTCTTATGTTGCCAATGCGTTAGGCGTTGACGCCGAGACGATGAACAACCATCCGTATGATCTTAAACTACTAAAAGGGGGTTCTCTATTGGTTTGCTGGCATGACCAGGCACCCGATGGAGTCATTCGTGACGGGAAACTAGGTTCATACACGACACTCATTCCATCTCCTGCCGACCCAAGTTTTATGGGATTTCAAAGACGATTATCGCGCACTGAATCAAACTAGGTAGTGAATAGTCCTAACGAGCCTCTGACCACACCAGATTTCTACACCGTTTCTCTGAGCGTACATGCTTCCATCCGAAACGGCCTTATCGTCGTTTGGACATTCTAAATCGATGCGCTCAATTATTTTCCCTTCACTATCAATTACATAAACGCGATATTCCAACATCACTGTTTTCCGAACGCCTTTTGTTAGACCCACCTGTAAGAAGCTTACATTTATGTAAAGCGGCATCGTCACCGCCATGGTGGAAAGAAGCATTCCAATAATCAAATGTTACAAAAATTTGGGTTTTTTAATGTCAGCTATTATCGCCTGATTTTACGAAATTTGCCATTCCGCTGCATACCTACAGCATACCTCCTGACTGGGTGTGAGATGCCATTTCACACCCAAACATGACAGCGCTGCCCTGACTTAACCAACGGCATGGCCCGATGGCCGATCCGCCCACATGCGGCCGCTTCTCACCGTTTGCTCACGCGAAATACCAGACTAACATTTATATTGACGGGGTAGCGAAGCGCCGCTCAGCCACGTCTGGTTTCTTGCGAAAGGATGACAATGCTTTTTGAATTGGCGCTCCTAATTGGTATAGTCGGACCACCGCAAAGAGAACTGCCCGAGCCCAGCGCGCCAATGTCAAATTTATCTGCCTGCATATCGGTCGGCGCAAAGTCGGTGTATTACTTGAGCAATCTACAGCCTGAAGCAGTCGCGCGACTTAACAGGTTTTTTAAGGAGGGTTTCGCTGACGCTGAGACGCCGTTCAATTCAACAGATCTGCGATCACGCGGTGCCACAGCGGCGTTTTTTACGATCGTATCAACATGGTGATAAACAGATTGTTTGGGACGAACATGGTGGCAGAGGTTATCATCTACACGCTCTTGGAATGATTAAATAGCCTGGGCAAACCAGGCTGAAGGTATCTCCTTCGCGTAGTTTGGCGGCGGGAGCAGCGCCGATCTTTGCGCGGCCTCTAAGGCTTTTTTCGCTGGCGTTCCCCGCATCAAGCGCGAGAGCCGCCCTTCCGCTATGCACGAAGAGCAGACATGCAAATACGGCGGAGACACCCTCCGCCCCCGTAGGCAAATTGCCCCTCCATAAACAGGGCCCTCACCACGCGCGCGGCGACGTTCCTAGTCGTTCAGCTACCGCGATTTCGATCGCGTTTGCATCGGCGTCTGTCATCGCGCCCGTAAGAACCAGGCGGCGTATCAACTCGTCCACGATCGCAGCTAAGAAGTGAACCTGCCCACGCTCTTCCGCGGTGTCCGCTTCCCCGCTTTCAATATCTTTGGTCATTGATCGGTCTCCCTACTAAAAGTCGCCGTTATAGTGTCCTACCGGAGGCACCCTTTGCTAAATTTCAAAGACTGGGAGCGCTCGTCGTCTTCCAAGATACCTGCCAGTGCAGAAAGCAAACCAAGCGTTAAGACAGCTTCGTCTCTTGATAGGAGAACGCAGTCGGCATCGAGGGGCGCGAGTGCCGCCTTCAACTGCGCTTCCATCGCCTTCGCAACGGCTATTACATCGAGGTCTTGCACACTAAATTCTCCTTGTGCGGTGGAGGACCCCTCTGCCCCGCCGATCGAACCCTGCAGATAACTGCGGTTTGCGAGCAAACTATCGCACGATGTACCCTAGTGATACTCCAGTCAGGCAGCGCGTCCAGTCCAGCCTCGGTGACCATAATAAGGACAAAGCGTTCCCTAGCGGCGTACGGTTTCGTACCGACGATCAAGGTGTGTCGCCTCCTGTTCTGGTAGCATGTAACGTCAAGGGGTGAGACTAGACGATCCCCATAATTCCGACGGCTCCGCGAAGGAAGACGGCCAAGAAGAGACTGTGCACGACCTGGCCGAGGGTCTAGCAGAGCTTCGTCTACTTGCTATCCGGCTTGACCTGAAGGTTGTTGGGGCGCTCATTGGCAGCGCGATCGGCATGATACCTCTTGTGAAGCATTAACTATGTCTATTACGCATGAGGAACACGAGGCCTTGAAGGGCTGTATGGAGGCGGTGCTAGCAGTTGCGGACGCGCACAGCCTGTCTTTGACTGCGGCGCGGATCAGCGGCGCAATTGACGCACTAGCTTACGAGGTCAGCCCGGACGTTAGTGCGTCGAGCCCCTCGCCGGGGCTCAGGTCGTAAGACGCCTTAAGGTTATTGGTCGATACCTTCAGTCCTGACTCGGGCCGCCGGTCAGCGGCGCCAAAAGGCCGGGGTCCGTGGTTGCGTCCGCTTTCGCCCAAAGGCGGACGAACGATTGCGGTCGCGGTCTCGGTTGGTTAGCTTCGCCAAACCTGATCTGAGGAAGCGTTGCGCATGCTCACCGTCTTTACCGTTTGTGCAAACATCCTGATTTACGGATTTCTGGGCTGGGCCATCGTGGGCTGGTTGGGCCACCGAGGCCATGCTCGTATAGCCGGACTCTTTCTCGCTCTCGGTTTCGCCCTTGGGAGTTTCGGAGGAAATGCGGCTGCGGAGCCCGAGAACGTTCTCCAACTCCGCGCGCTTGGTTCAGTTGTGGGGTTGGGTGCCCTGTCAGCATTGATGTTCTACCGGCGTCGCCGCACTACCCGATAACGTCTACCGAACGGCTGCTCACCTCCCCCTTCGCGACGTTGGCGACCGGCAAAGTAGACCCCAAAGCTGTATGGACCCGAAGCGCCCAAAGTCGGTCATTCCAGACCGATCTTTCAATCCCAAACCCTGCCACTCCGCTCATGCAAAAATCAAAAGTTTTGCTCCAGCACTTTGCCATATCCGTCAACTATGTGTTGATTTTGTATCGTCAATGTAAGATTGACGGATCGTCAACATAAAATTGACGGAGGGTATCATTCAGATTAATGAGCAGCAGGCCGTCAGAGAGCAAACGGCCGCTATCGTACTGAACTGGGCAGCGGGCCGTCAGCCTCCTTTTACCGGTGAGACCGCAGAGGGGTTTGCGGAAGCTATCACGGTAGCGCACCTGGTTGCAGACGAGGGAAGGATCAGCCTTCATCGCTGGATCGATGCAGCACGGCGAACTGGGCTGAGTTGGACGGATATCGGAAACGCCCTTGGCATCTCAAAACAGGCTGCCCAGCAGCGGTTCAAGTCCGCCGAAATGGGGGACGAACTAGCGAGCGGAGAAGGTGAGGAAATTGTTCGTCTTGGGGCAACCGCCTTTAACGAGATGAGCATCCTGCGCGAGGAAGGTGGGAAGGGTAATGAACTGGTCCGTACTGGCGCTCTCGCACTGGTATTTCGGCCAACTACCCACCTGTGGGAATATCGACGTAAAATTGGCAAAGCGTCGATAACTGCGGAGATGAAGAGGGCAGGATGGATATACGTATCTAGCTGGATGCCATTTCACTACTTTAAGCGATCAGTACCTGCGGAGTAATTTTGATAGGCCGCTTCTCGGTGATGGTTCGAGAAGCGGCCTCAGTTTGAGCCCATAATGCAAACCCGCAGAGTTTTGCATAAAATGTCTATGATATGGGATGCCGTGCGGATCGTTTTAGCTAGCGGCCCATCCGCCCCCTGGCAGCTGTTTCTGCCATTCTTCTTCTTTCGGCCAGCTGCCTGCCAGTCCCTGCCAGTTTTTAGCATACACGACGGTCGTAGGTATTGGCTCGCCGTCTAGAGACGCGCTGCATCGAAGTTTGGTGCTGGTGCTTCTCAGCCAAACTTTCAGTTCACCGTCGCCGAATGACGTGAGCCACGGCTCTTGGTATTTTTGCGAGAATCGCATCCTGCCGCTGCTGGCGTGGACTTGCTCACCGTTCACCAGCATCCGTTCCTGGCCCCACAACGTCCAGCTGAAGGCGTTATCTACCTGGATTACGGTGTTGCCGATCTGAAACTCCCAGCGTTGGCCGATCAGCCTCATTTGTCGCTTCTCCTCAACCAACGTTTTTGAAAGCCAAGACTAGAATAGGTGAGAACTTGGCGACAAGCTGCAACGTGAGCCTGAGCTTGTCCATCGACCAAAGAGCGGCAGAAACGACGCAACCTGCCGATTCAAAAACCTAATGCGTTTCCCGTGGGCATCCGACGTCGAGTTTCCCAAGGTGAAGTCCAAAAAGCGGTCGGACCGCTCACCACCAATCCCGGACATTCGGTTTAGCGTTTTGCACCACCTGGCGCCCGGCGCCGTCCGCATGGGACGCCTCAACACGTAATAAACGTTACTGCTAACGATTGCGGCAGTTTTGAAGGCCGTAGGACCCGTAATTCGGTAGGGTACCAGTGGAGTACTACACAGCGGAAGTTGGTGCCGGTAGTTTCCGCGCTAAGGTGCTGCCCATGACGACAGACGTAATCAATGAGACCAGGCTGGCCGCGATCACGCGCCTCACGCCCGCCGAACGGGAGTGCCTGAGGCGCTGTTTAGAACATCAGACAGCGAAGCAGATGGCGATCGATCTGGGCATCTCCGCCCATGCGGTGGAGAAGCGGTTGAAGATGGCACGCGCAAAGCTCGGTCTATCGTCGTCCCTTGAAGCTGCGAAGTTGGTGGAGACGGTAGATCGGTCCCGTCGCTTGGGACCTAGTCCGTCGGACCTTTCGCCAGAGAACGCTCAACCTGATCAAGGCGGCATCGATGCCGCCCCACGTCATGAGACGTCGTGGATCAAGCGGATCGGCCTAACCCGCGTAGTCTCAGGAGTGATCCTTATGAGTTTAATTCTTGCAGCAGCTTTGATGCTGGCTTCCTCGCCTTCCGCCTTTCAGGATCAGACAAGTCCAGTGTCGACGGCATCGGAGTCCGCGCCGACTCCTGGCACCGAGGCCGCTTTGCGGCGCCTCTTTGCCGGCTTGGCAAGTGGTGCTCCGAATTACAATAAACTCGCCCCTCAATTCGCTGAGGTTGTCCGACGTGACCTCCCGATGACCCACCCCATGTTCAAGTCGATGGGCGAGCTGAAGTCGATCACCTTCCGCAACAAAGGTCCGATGGGCGATGACGCCTACGATCTGACGTTCGCTAATGGTAAGGTACTAATGTCAGCAGCCCTTGACGCTCAAGGCAGGATGGCTGGCGGCATACTTGCGCCGCAGGGGGTCAGGGCGCCCGGCCACTGATAGGGTGTACACCGATGATGATCTGCTTCTTCCATAAGAAGCGGATCATCAATTTCTCCTCCTCCACCCTTTTGGGTCGCGCATATCGTCGACTCGCACCTAAAGACATACAACGCCAACTGCTAAAGACTGCGCTACAAATGCGTATGTCCGGAAACGCCCAAAAGCAGATGCTAAGCTGCTCAGGCTGTAACAAGTTAGTCAGGACGGTCCTTCAGAGACGGCCGAGTTCTTTATGCGCTCAACTAAAGAGCCGCGCCCAGCGTGGTTGTGGAAAAACTGCGCCGTTGCGCATTCCATGATTAGTGCGGCGATCAAGCTCAATATCCTGCCGGCGCATAGCCTTTACGGCTTCCTCACCCGCAGAATTCGCGGTGGCACAATCCGCGTTCCGGATCGCCTCAATCAGGGAACGCTGAGCGTTATATGCCTGGCTAAGGTGATCCGCTTCATGGCGAATGAGAGCACTCATATAACGGTTCCAGTCAGCAGCCGTGGCAGAACTAATGTTACTTGCGTTCGCAAGCCTAGGAAGCGTGACTAGTCCTGAGAATGTGACTTGCGCAGACTTGGTACCGCACTCGCCGTTGGGGCCACCATCCCAACGCCATGAATAGTGCCAGTTGGTGTGAGCATCGCCGTCGTTGAATGGCCGCTTCTTGTTAAGTTCGGTCCGGATTGCCGCGGACTCAACTGCATAGATATCATAATAAGAAATCTGCACATTGGGCACGTTTTGAACGTAATCGGTCAACGAGATAGGAGCAGTTGGAGCAGGTTGAGGGACGAACCAAGAACCTGCCCCGATCAGACCTCCTATCAAGAGACACCCAACGATGAGTAATGTGTTGCGCATCAAAAGCGTTGGTACGTACGGCGTGTTAATGTCTTGCTACCGAGTGCCGCTTCGTACCGCTTGACGCAATCAACTCCGGCTCTCGGCCGACAAGTGCTGAACGCCACTGGTAGCCGCTGCTTCAAGAATTTGGCCGCTCATTCACGCGCGCGAAGCGGCCAGCGCATCGAAAGGAACGTGCAGCCGTAGTCGATAGGCAGGAAGAACGCTCGGACTATAGGCTGATCCACAGGTCACTTGATTGCGCGTTTGATCCCTATGCCCGAATGGCCGCTTTCCACCAGTTTTGCCGAAAAACTGACGTTCCGCTGCGCGCCGCTACTCGACTCCCGTCAGCGTTATGCGGTTGCTGAGATGCCTGAAGGCACGATCGCGACAGGTCAGCAGAATAACCTGCATTCTCGTCGCAGCATCGGTCAGGATCTCGGTCATCAGATCAAGGCGGGCGTCGTCCGAATAGACGAGCGGATCGTCCAGGATCAGCGACACCGGCACACCCTGCTCCAGCAGCATGTCGGCGAAAGCCAGCCGAGTGAGCACTGCAAGCTGTTCCTGAGTACCCCGGGAAAGGTCACCGCAATTCTCACCGAGCCCGCTACGCACGATCGACGTCAGGCCTAGATCATCACCAAAGTTCGGATCGCAGCCAGGCAGGAGCCGCTGAATATGCCGGCGTGCGCGCCGCGCAACCGGCCCGACGAACGTCCGTGAGGTCTCTGCTCGCGCACCTTCCAGAGTGTCGCGAAGCAGCTTTAGCGTTTCCGCCTCCTGCGTCACGCGCGCCAGGTTGGCGGCGGAAGCATACGCTTCTTCTCGCGCAGCCGCGGCGCGGTCTGCCAGTCCCTTGCCGCCTTCCACCTCGATCCGCGCCTCAAGCCCGGCGATCACCTTCTCCAGATCGATGCGCTGCGTCCGTGCGACCTCGACACGTTTGTCCAACATCCCGATCTGACGCTCGATCACCGCCACATCATGCGCCGTCGCAGCACGTTCGGCGTCCTGCAGACTAATCAGCGCTGCCGCTTCCCGCTGACGCGCCTCCAGCAGAGCCGCATTCAGGCGGTCTATCGCAGGTTTGCCTTCCAGAGCAGCGAGCTGGGCTACGGCATTGGCGGCATCACGCTCGGCGCCAGCCGCCTGAACCATCAGCGGCGCATTGCGAGCTTCCAGTTCGCGCAGTTGCACAGACGCCGCCTCATCGACACCCTCCGCCTTTGCGAGCGCCGAGTCCGCCTCCGCCGCGATCACCGTCAATGCGTCGACGTCTGGCTCCTCCCCACTCCCCTCCCCTTCCGCGCTTTCCGGCAATCCTGCCATGAAGGTCTTCAGGGCCGAAGCACCGGCCGCGATACCGAGCAACGGCACGGCCGGCGTGAGCCCGACGATCCGTGCTTCGAGCGTGCGAACGTTGGCGACAGCATCACGCGCAACCTCGTTACGTGACCGCGCATCAGCGACACTCGTCACCCCGTGGTCAGCCAAGGCGGCGCCCAGATCATCGCGGGCGTTGGCAAGTGCCGTTTCAGCGCTTTGCAGCCCCGCTGGCGGTCGGATGATCAGCTCGGCGCCCCCAAACTGGATGCGCGTCTCACGCGATAGCGTCCGGTCACCCGGCTCAGCCGGCATTCGGTCGATCCGAACACCGCTGACATCGCCCGCGAACTCGATCCGGGTCGCACCCGCCTCGACTGCCGCGCGCGCCTTGTCGACGCCACGTTCGCGTTCCTCCAGCGTCTTGATGACGCTGGGTGGGATCACGGTCGCACCAAGTTTGCGGGCTGCCTCCAGTTCGGCTTCGAGGGGAAGCAGCTCCGCGTGCCGATGGCGTACCCGGGCGATCTCGACGTGACGTGCTCGAGCGGCAACCAACTTGGTGGCACCCTCGAGCGCCGCGTGCGCCTTGCGCCGATTGTCGCGGGCGGTCGCCAGCCGATCACGCGCCGTACTCGCTCGCTCACGCGTGCTGGTCAATTCCTCTTCCAGGCCGGATCGCTTCTCACGGGCCTTGCTTAGCGCTGCGGCCGTGTCACTGACGGCCTTCCGAGCATCAGTGAGGCGCGCGGTAAGATCCTCCAGTCCCTTGACCTGATCAGCAAGACGACCTTGCTCAGCCCGCCTAGTATCGCGCAACTGCGCCGCAGATCGTGCCACGTCGATCTGACCAACCAGAACCTTTCGCCGTTCTGCGTCCGTCGTATCGGCAAGATCGCGGTCCAGCACCTTCAGCCTGGCCCGAGCTGCCTCGAGATCGGAGAAGCCCTGTTCAAGGGCGGCGAGCCGGGTGGCGGCTTCGGTCGCAGCGCTCTCGGCAGCGTCATGCTCGGCACGTGCTGTCGTCTGGCGACCGCTAAGCCGGCCGGTGGTGGTCCAATAGTCTGCGAACTGGCTGTCGATCCGAGGCCGAACACGCTGGTAGGCTGCGCCACCCATGATCGTGCCGACCTCAGCCTCCAGCGTGGCGCGCACGCTGTCGCGGACTATGTCACTTGGAGCCGTGACTTCGAGCGCCTGGGCCTGCCCTACCCAAAGCAGCCCCAGCGCGCCGTGTGCGGCCGCATCGCCGGCTTGGCTGGTGTCGCGCCGCGCGCCGAGCAATGCCTGGAGCTGGGCTTCGGCATCTTCGCCTTGTGCACGGCCGTTTGGCCCACGAACCTCGACTGACGCACCTTTCAGGAAGCGCTTGCTGACCTGCCACTCCTCGCCTCTCGCCTCGAAGCCGATTTCGATCTGCGGGGCGACCGCCTCGCCGTGCGGCGCATAGCTCCGCGCCAGGCGGTTGGCTGTGTTGTGCCGAATGAAGAAGGCCGCGCGCATGGCTTCCAGCAGTGTCGACTTGCCGGTCTCGTTGGGCTCGATGATGACGTTCAAGCCGTCGGTGAGCCCATCGAGAACGAATGGATCACGGAACTTGCGGAAGTTGGACAGCGCGATGCGCTGGATCTTGAGGCTCATGCTGCGTCCTGTCCGCGCTGATATTCCACGAAGAGGCGCTCGAGCGCCCGCTTGGCCGTGACGGCGTCGCCCCCCCCCGCCTCGATCATGCTCATCAGCTTTGCCGCTGCCGTTCCGATCATCCCCTCAACCTGAAGATCTGCCAGATCCTGCTCGCTCGGCTGACCGACAAGGTCGTCTACCGTAACTGCCAAATGGCGCAGACGATGGCGTAGGTCATTGTCCAGCTTGCCAAGGATCACGATCCGGTCGGACAGGCTGACGATGCCGGCAAGGGACAGCTGCAGGAGCGTTGCCGACGGTCGGATCAGACCAAACAGCCGATCGCACTCGGCAGCAAAGCCGTCCGCGTCCGGGATTGTCCACTCCCGCATCAGCCATTGAAACCTGCCCGTCCGTATAGGTGACACGACCGGGTCCACGCCCGGCTCAAGCGTTACGAGCAACGCGTATCCCGGTTCGTCGCGCTGAAAGCGATCTGTTTCCGGTGTGCCGGAATACCAGGTTCGCGCATCGACCCGTAGCGCTCCATGCCAATCGCCGAGTGCAAGATAATCCAGGCTGGAACGCTGGGCACGATCGGGGGCGATCTGGTTCTGCGCCTCGCCACGCGACGAAAAATCACGGATCGAACCATGAGCCAAGCCAATGCGCAGTGTCGCACCCGGCGTCTCCATCGTGTCGAACAAGGCCGTGGGGTCGTCGAGGTTGTGCCGGTGCGTCAGCGGTGCCGGCAGGAGCCATTGTCCCGGTTCGAGCTCGCACGGCACGGGCTCGGTGACGATGCGGATGTTCGTCGCCCCCTTGGCGCGGACACGGTCCCAAAGGCCGCTGTTGCGCGCGAAGTCGTGATTGCCGGGTAGAAGCCACCACGTGCAGGCATATCGCTGCATTCGCGACACCGCCTGCACAATCACGCGGTCTTCGGGCCCCTCCGTATCGAAGACGTCGCCTGCGACCAGGACATGAGCAGCGCCCTGATCGACGGCAGCCTTGCCGATCACATCGATCGCGTCGAAGCGCGCCTCGCTGAGCGCCGCACGGACATCGCTATCGAAGCGGCCATAGGGTTTGCCGAGCTGCCAGTCAGCCGTGTGGATCAGGCGTAGCATGAAGACTTTCTGATGGTGGAAAGACAGCTGTGGAACCGGACCTGATTGCCCCTGCCCTATCCTGTACCTACCGATACAGTTAGCAAGCGACGAGCAAGATGCAGACGCCTGGTCGTACGATGCTACCGGATCGTCACAACCTTGACCTCGACGGCGTCGGCGACCTTCTTCCAGTTCTGGTCGCTGGTCCACGCCGGCAACCCATCCCGCCGCGCCAGCGCCAGACAAAAGCGATCGCCAAGGCTAAGCCCCGCCTCGGCCGTCATCCCGCGCAGCCGCCCGGCAATCTGCGCCAGGGCCTTGTCCGCCGGCACGACGGTCAACGGCAACGGGTCGAGCATGGCATCGACTTCCCGCTCGGGCATTCCGGCGTGAATGAAATGGGTGACCACCTCTGCGTAATTCACGCTGCTCACCCGCGCGCCAGCGATTACCGCCGCAACCTTGGCGGATCCTTTCTCACCCTTGATCATGGCGATGAGCGCGGACGCATCCAGCACTACGGTCATTCGCCGCTATCCTCGCGACGCCGGTTTAGAAAAGCGTCAACTGTGGCGTCTGGGTTACCACCGGTATATTGCTTGGCCAGCGCCTGCGCTCTTGCGACCGCCTGATTTGCCGTCCGGAGCACGACACCGTCTTCAGTTTCGTCGAGATAGACCGCACCCCCATCAGTCAGACCCAAACGTTTACGAACGTCAGCGGGCAGGCTCATCCGCCCGTTGGGAGTTATGTTGATCTGTAACGTCATGACGGTACCCACCTCAGCTCACAGGATCGTTGTCGCTAATTAGCCACTTACAAGGGCAGGAACAATCCTGATCTCACCATGTCATATAGAGCCTCATGTGGCAGATCGGCACGCTAATGTCATCCCGCGCTCATATGGCCAGATAGGTAAGAAGCAGGTTCCTTTAGGGTATGCCCCTAGCTCACCGCTTCAGGGTGGTCTGTTTTCCGTTAGAAAATGGCGTATCTAATTTTAGTCAATTTGCTCGCCTAGTCCGGCTGAAGCCCTAACCAAAGAGGACCATACGGCACCCATTCAAACAGCACCGCTTAAGCTGCATTCGGGATGCGGGACATAGGACAGACTCAGATACCCTAAACGCCAGCAAATTCACTCGGGCGTCGCAAAACGCCTGTTTGTCGCATAGTCGTGATTACGACCGGGTTTTTCGTACACCCAATCGATGAATGACGGTAAATGGTGGTTAGCGGACCTTAGCGTTCGTCCCGTCCGCCAATTGCGCGAACAGCCATAAAGGTGGCGAAAACGACAACGATCGTCGGCAGCAGAAACGGGATATGTCGCCACCACAAACTTTCGGTGCCGGGTGCTGGGTCACCGTAAAAGCGGGCGCAATCGATAATCAGTGCCACGACACCGGCGAGTGCCGCGAGTAGGCAACCGTTACGATCGCCACTGCCCAGACCGTTGTAGCCGTCATTCATCTGGCCATGATCACCTAGACGTGAATGTCTGCAATTGGGCGACTGCGGAACGACTGCTTTTCGAATGCCACAGTTCAAACTGAATGCACCTAGCAATCCAGAGTAAATGCCCCTCCGGAAAAGCCATGCCACCCCGTGCCCGTTCTCTCCTTGGCCATGATGGCCACGGAGAGAAAGCTATGGGTACGTCACAGTTCGATCCAATCGCAGGCAAACGCCCCCCCTGGAACGGCGGGCGCAAGGTGGGTGCCAAGCGTGCGCTCAAGCCGCGACAGGTCTGGGCCATTCGCTTCTTCCTCGATCAGCACCAGCGACTACGGGATCGAGCGTTGTTTGACCTGGCGATCGACAGCAAGCTGCGTGGTTGCGATGTGGTGCGGATGAGGATCGGCGATATCATCCTTGGTGGCCATGTCCGAACCCGTGCGATCGTCGTCCAGGCGAAAACAGGTAGGCCGGTGCAGTTCGAGTTGATGGCGGACGCCCGAGCAAGCTTGCTGGCATGGCTGGAGAGGCGAGGTGGTTCGCTTGCCGACTATGTCTTTCCTAGCCGAACCGATCATGCCCGCCCGCTCAGTACCCGCCAGTACGCCCGGCTGGTAGCCGAATGGGTGAACGGCATAGGGCTGCGCCGCGAAGAGTATGGGACGCACTCGCTCCGGCGGACCAAGGCCTCCATCATCTACAAGGCGTCGGGCAATCTTCGCGCGGTGCAGATCCTACTCGGCCACGCCAAGATTGAGAATACCGTCCGCTACCTTGGCGTCGATGTCGAAGACGCTTTGACCTTGTCAGAGGGCATCGAGGTGTAACCTACACCGGCTTCTCGCCACTGTGAGAAGCCGGACCGGACGGACGAGCGGCAGAAGTAGCCCTTCCCCTGCCGCCCAAAGGCTGGCCCCCCAATGGAAGCCAGCTTTTACTTACTCGGCAGTTTCAACTTTTGGCTGTTTGGATTTTGCTGGGGCCTTCGATGCCGTGCCATCGCCGCTGCGGCTGCTACCCAAGCCAATCCTATGGGCCATCGCACGGCGCGCTTCCGAATAGGTCGTTGCAACCATCGGATAATCAGCCTTCAGATTGTACCGCTCGCGATATTCTTCTGGCGTCAGTCCGTGCGTCGTGAGGTGTCGGCGAAGTGTCTTGTATGGCTTGCCATCGATCATGCTGACGATGAAGTCCGGGTTGGCCAGCGACTTACGGGC
>NZ_JAXCWK010000012.1:0-30219 GCF_034045155.1 Sphingomonas sp. CFBP9019
GCGCCGCCGATATTCACGGTTGACCCCCCGAGAAATCACCAAGTGGCGAGCCGTTAAGGCGCGACCCGGATGCCTACTGCTAGGATTTGTATGACAGGAGGTGAATCGTGGATAGAAGCTCAACACTCAGCGGGCCGATACTCAACGCAACCAAGAGTGACACCAGGGATCTCCGTGACAGGGATATACAGCAGCTATCTCCATCTGAAGCTGACGACGTCCTGACGCTGCGGCGGTTTGTTGAAGCAGTCTCGGGGGCGCACGAGACCGAGGCGGATCAGGGGCTCAACGATTGGGCAGCGGCTTTACTTGCTCAGCTCCCGCAACCGCATGATGCAGTCGGCCTACCAAGAATTGCCCGAGCTTATACAACATTTCAGCTGAGTGCTCTGTCCGGTGCTCGGGCCTATAAGGTACGGGTTCGAGTAGACAATAACTTTGGCAGCATACGCGATCGTGTCCGGGATCATGTTCAAAGGATGCTGGACCGAGCGGTTCGAGATCAGACTGCCCGCTTCCTCAAACGGGCGAGGAGCGTAAATCTCCAGGAAGAATGGCGACGACCAAGGTCTCGGCCTTTTCCACACGTGCTACCTTACCTAACGCCGCCCCCCAGAACACGAGACGAAATCTACGTTGAAGAAGCCGGTCTTGTTACGGCTGCTGTTCATTTTGCGTTTTCTCGCTCTGGCATTACGCTGGATGTTAATCATTATTCCGAGGAACCGACAGTTAAACCGGGCCGTGCCACCGCGTGGTCCTGCGGCTTCGCAAACGTAAACTCGTACAATTCAGATTTGGCTCTTGCCATCAATTTGAATGAGCGCGCGATCCGCGACGCAGGTTTTTCGAATAACTTTTGGGCCAGTACGGTTGGACATGAGGTACTCCATACGGTTGGTTGGGGACATCCCAAGGGTAAATATCCCGCAGATCTTCCGATTGAAATCTGGCAATGGTGCATTCAAACGGCGGGTGGATCTTTTATAGAGGAGCCGGCCGACATAATAGCTATACGCTGATTTGTACGGGTGCAGGTCAGACAAGAGATGTTCGAGGCGCTTGTATGCACGCAGGAATCGTGTGCGACACGGAGCACGGCATAACGTCACGACTACCCTCCTGTCAGGAGCACGGGTTCGCCATCAGGGTCTGGTGACCGGCGCGGCCACGGCTGACCGCCAAGAAGGTCACCGTCGTACGCTGCACCAAGGCAGTCCCCTCGATCTGAAAGCCAGCACAGCGGTCACTCAGCGTGGATGTCGCGAATGTACTAAGTTTTGCGACACGCTATTGATAACCCGTATTTGCTAACGCTCTGGTGTCGCATAAATTAGTTGCATTAATCACGAATTTCGATACATATTTGCGACATGCTGACTGGCTATGCACGCGTCTCGACCGATGATCAGAATCTGCGGCTGCAACGCGCCGCACTGACCGAAGCCGGCTGCCGCCGCATTTTCGAAGAGAAGGTGTCCGGCGCCAGGCGCGACCGGCCCGAGCTGGCGCGCCTGCTCGACCAGATCCGGGCTGATGACGTGGTGGTGGTAACGCGGCTCGATCGGCTTGCCCGCTCGACCCGGGATCTGCTCGATATTGCCGAGAAGCTCAACGAGGTCGGGGCGGGACTTCGATCAATCGGTGAGCCATGGGCCGATACGACCTCGCCTGCGGGCCGCATGGTGCTGACTGTGTTTGCCGGCATTGCCGAGTTCGAGCGGGCATTGATCTATCAGCGTACCAGCACGGGCCGGGTTGCGGCAAAGGCGAGGGGTGTTCGGTTTGGGAGACCGCCTAAGCTAAGTGTCGAGCAGATCACACTCGGGCTGCGCCTGGTCGGGGAGGGCACATCCGTCCGGGAGGCTGCAAAGCTTCTCAAATGCCACCACGCCACCCTCTACCGGGCACTCACCGCTGAAACGGCGGCCTCGCTGACGACCCGGTCATCGCAGTCGGCAGCCCCGGTTTCGGACGCCTGATGCCGATCCGTCCCGAGCATGTCTTCCTATACCCGATCGACTGGCAACAACTTTCGCGCCATGTGCGGTTCGTGCGGGCAGGGGGCTGCTGCGAGCATTGCGGGCGCCCCCATGGGCAGAAGGTATTTCATCTGCGGGATGGCCGATGGTGGGACCGCAAGCGGCATTGCTGGCGCAACGGCCAAGGTCGACGCGTGCGACGTCCGACAGAGAACATCCTAGAGCACGGTGCCTGGACGCCGGTGGTGCTGGCCTGCGCACACCTCAACCACGATCCCAGCGATAGTGCGCTCCACCAGCTGGCTGCACTGTGTCAGCGCTGCCATATGATCCATGACGGTCCGGAGCATCGGCGGAGGCGCTGGATAAACGCGCACTACCTGCGCGCGCTCGGCGACCTGTTCTATGGTCCATATCCCCCGCTGGGGGCCGAATGGATCACACCCACCCCGTTCAGCATGCTCGATAGCGGACAGGCTAGGATTCGGTGATCCAGATCGCGCTACAGTGTTATGTCGTCGCTAAGAGTGTAGGGCGATGTTGCTGGGTTCGTCGTAGCGAGCCATGCTGCCCAGCCGCCCGCATCGAGGCGTTGGACGCGAACAGATGCGCCAGCCCGACCTTCATCCAGGCCGTGGCCGAAAGTCATGCCGCCCATGTCTGTTAGCACTGCGCGATCGTGAAACGGCTCACCGCCGGGACGTTCTTTCCATCGGAGCATCCGAACCGTGACCCCAGGAGGCAACCTTGGTGCCAACCTATTACGCGCATCCGCGACGAACATGACGGTGGGCGACGCTTGGTCGGAGTCGCGTAGATGCACCGTCACGTGCGTTCCTGGCCTACAACGACCAATCAGTGCTGACAGCGGACGAAGCCAGCGTTCAGAGAAGCCAATATGCGGATCGATAAGGTGGACGGAGCGAGCTATCTGGATCAACGGGGCGGCGACGCTCACAATCCCTGCAGCGGTGCGGGGGACGCTGGCGTAAGCAGACACGCGGCAGGGGGCGCGATCAACCCGCATGTCCACCGCTCGGCAATCACCGGCGCATCCGGTCCCGCCCGCCTCGGTGATCACGGCCTGGAATGGTTCGCGGGCATCTTCGGCTGCCGCGTTAGCGATCCAACCGCCCGGCAGGTTCGGGTATGTACGACCGAGCCTCATCACGCCCTTTTCGTCACGAAGCTCACGCAGGCGCTCAACTACAGAAGTCATTTTTACTTCGCCGAAACCCGCGGCCTCAGCTGCTCCGATCACGGCTCGTGACCAGCGTCCCCCAGCGGCAAAATCAGAAATGATCCGACCTTGGTCGACACCAAACCGATCAACAAGCCCGACAAAACGCTCAAAGCTGCTCGCAATTGCGTCTGGATCGACAGCAAATTCTCCCCACATCATTAGAACAGTTCCGCGCGGCGTTCCGCGAAGAAGCCCTCCGGCCAGCGGTCCAGAAACTCGCCGGTTTCATCCACACGCAAGCGTAATAGCGTAAGACCCGCCTCGCCGGGCAAAGCATAGTTGATGCTCAGCATGGCGGGCGTGACGGTAGGAGCGTCAGGATCGGCTTCGCCCTCGTTGGCCTCGCGAATGCGGCGTAATAGCCGCAACGCGAGGTGCTCGCTGTGCGTCTCGATTAAAAAGGTACGCCCGTTCGAAATGGCCATAGGCGGCATGTCCCCGAAAAGCGCGAGTTGTTCCCCTACCGGTGCGACGCCAAAAGCAAAGAGATCGCCGAGGCCGGTCTGGAGCCGCGGATGTACGTGTAGCTCAGGCTGTTCCACAGCCACGAAGCGCGCTGAGTAATCGAGCGCGGCGACCACCACCGGCAGCAGCTGAGACACGCCAATGCCAATCTCTGCCGGTTCGACGTCCATGCGCCGGGCGACGTCCCGGAGTGTAATGCGGCGCTCCTGGGGGATTTCGTCCCACAGCCGCGCCAGATCAGCAACATCGAGCGGTGTAAGTCCGCGGCCCATGAGTTCGGCAAATGGGCTTGCGGTCGTAACGTGCCGGAACCGCTCCACGCGCACGCCGAAGCCCGAACCAAGCCGCGTATCGCCAGACATCCATGCATCGACCTCTGCCACCGTCTCTTCGTCGAGCTCGGTTAATCGATCCCACGCGGCCAATCCGCTCGTCCAACGCGTTGGATCGGGCGATCGCTGCGGCTGAAAACCGCGGGGCGGTAGCTCGCGCAGCGGGCCGATTGCCACCATAGCTGCCAGCGCGTCGCGCAGCTGACGAAGCGGACCGACGATTAGCGCGTCGAGATAATCCGACAGTGCTTCCTGCTCGCGCAGATCGGCGCGGGGCTGAGCGGTATCCGAGCGAGAGAAAGGGGGTTCGCGATAGCCGCGGGTTTCTGTGTCGGATCGTTCGTGGGACAGGTCGTGCGGATGCGCCTCAAGATCTAGGTGCAGCGGGCGGTCGAGCGGCGGTAAAGCGCCAGCCCATCCGAGCAATCCCACCTGGCAGGCTGGCTTGCCGGCGAACAGCACCGCATCGATGCCGCGCTCGGGATCGTTGTCACTGTGCCCACCTTCGTTGAGGACAGGATGATCGAGGTCGAGCTCGACCAGGTCAACATTCTTGAGATCGGGCGTCGCCTCAACAACGGCGAAACGCTGTCCCATTAGATTGATAGCGAGGCGCCCAACGTAAGGACGCCTGAGCAGGTGGCTCCAGCGCATCGTCAGTTCGACTGCTATTTGCTCAATATGATCCGGCAACATCAACCGGCCAGAATCGATAGCGAAATCGAATCCGTCCATCGAAAGGAACCCGCCAAGCTCGAAAGTTTCCAGCTCGAAGCCCAGCACCATGTCTCGTTCCACGTCGCGCTGGTGGACCAGCGCGCGCCAGCCGCCGAGATCGAGCGAGCCACCGGCGAGCGTGCGATCGGGATCGAGGTTGCCGCGCTCCAGTACCTCGCGGGTATAATGAAGCGCGTGGAGGATACTCGACTTGCCCGCACCATTTGGGCCGTAGAGTAGGGTTACAGGTGCGAGCGCAAGGTGGACGGGCGCGTCACCCACCGCCTTGAAGTTGCGCAAGTTGATGCCACTGAGACGGGCCATGCCTAAAGCTCCCCTCGGAACGCACGCACCGCGAGTGAGGCGTAGAGCGCATCGGCGTCGGCGAGGGCGATGCGAGCCTGTTCTACCATCATGTGTATGCGGTGATCTGCCTCGGCGAAACGGCATTGCTCGATAGAACGCGGGACGATCAACGACAGCGTTCGCAAGCGCTCCTTTGAAATGTTGGGCATGGAGCCGGCCGAGCCGCCGGCTAGTTTTTGTGCCTTGCGCCGTAATGATGGGTGACTGAGCTGTGCCCACAACACAGAAGCTTCCATCACGCCAGGATCTGGCCTTAACCGAAAGATGAGGTCCGACATCATTAGCTGAGACGGATGATCGCGCACCAATGCCGCTGCCGCAACTAATTCAAGCGTATTCTTCCGTGTAAAAAGGACATCACCGTGTGCTACCTCGATAGCAACGCGTGGTGGCGTGTCTGGCGTAAGCGCCTTGTTCTTGGCTGCGACAAAACGGCCTGAAGTTACCGCACTCAGCTTGAGAACCCCCCACTCGCCAGTTTCGGCCGGCCTGGTCTCGCAAACCGGGCTCCATCCGCTGTCAATGGTCGGCACGACCTCGCCCAGCGGCTTAGTTGGCCATCCCATCGGGTTGGTGACGGGATCGCCAAACAAGTGGAGGAAAGTCGCGCTAGCCAGCGCGTCGGCATCGGCCAACGCGGCACGGCGCCGAGCGCGGATGGCGTCCGCCTTGTCCAAGATAGCCGCGATCCGGCGCTGCTCCGCACCACAGGCTGGCGCAGGCACTTTCAAACATCCAACGTCCGATAGGCGGATCGACGGATATGACTCGTTTGGAATCAAGTGCGTCGGCGGGTTCGCAGCCAGCCAACGGAAGAGATAATTGGGGTCTGACTGACCATTGGGAACGAGCGCCGCAAGGTGATTAGTTACGTAAGCGGGCTTCTGTAGCTTATAAACGCGCCCCTTCTTTGCTGACATGCCACTCTTGGCAAACAGGATTGTATCGGCCGGAAAGAGCCGCAACTTATATGTACGGACGGCGCTCTCTGAAACGCGCTCACAGTCATCTTCGCTGCCACCGTTCAGCAAGGCATCGAGGCTCCCCGCCCGGATAAACGGCACGCCGTCGTCGCTGAAATCGTCATGGTTCTGCGGCGCACCCTGACCAGCCGAGACATCTGCAAGCTCACCCAGCGGCAACATCTGCCATGCCGCCGCACTCACGCCAGCATTCCTTCAAGCTCTTCCAGCTCTGCCAGGATCGCGCGCTCATTCGCCTTCATGCGCCTAAGGATCACGGCGGGTACCTCATGCGTCACCTCCGCATGCACTCGCTCGCGCCAGCGGCCGACCGAAAGGTCGTAATTAGCCGAGCGCACCTCCTCTGCCGGTACGACGAACCCGGCCGCGGTGCGGCCCGTTAGGTCCGCGCTGCCTCGTGCCCGCCACCCCGCCAGCGCGGCGGGCAGGTCGTCCTGATCGGCAGGCAGAGGGGTGCGCTTGTCGTCCAGACTGAAGCCGTCGCGCTCTACATCGTAGAAAAATATGTCGCGTGTCTGCCCGCCCTTGGTAAACAGCAGGATGGCGGTAGAAACGCCGGCATAGGGCTTGAACACGCCTGCCGGCAGCGAAATTACGCCGTCGAGCTGGTGACGCTCCACGAGATGCTCGCGCAAAGCGCGGTGCGCGGAGGACGAGCCGAACAGTACGCCATCGGGCACGATCGTCGCCGATCGGCCGCCGGTGCGCAGCATGCGCAGGATGAGGGCCACGAACAGCAATTCGGTCTTGCGGGTCTTCACTGTGCGTGACAGGTCCGGCGAGACGTCGGCACCGTCTAGGTTGCCCTTGAAGGGCGGGTTGGCGAGCACCGCGGTGAACGCGTCGGACGCCAACGTGGCATTATCGCCGCGCATGAAGCCGGTGGACAACGCGTCCTGATAGCGGATGCGCGGTGCTTCCAATCCGTGCAGCTTGAGGTTCATCTCCGCGATGCGCAGCATCGTCACGTCGAAGTCGAAGCCGGTGACGAAGTTACCGCCTAGGTGGGCCCATTGTTCGGGGGTCAACAGGTCGCCGGTCGGGTGCTCACCGCTTTCCGAACTATGCTCGCGCAGGACGCGCTCAAGCGCCGCAACAAGGAAACCGCCGGTGCCACAGGCCGGATCCGCAACGCGATCTTCTGGGCCAATCTCTAAAAGGTCGGTCATGAAGCGGATGATGTGCCGAGGCGTACGGAACTGACCGTTGATCCCGGCGGTGGTCAGCTTACTGAGCAGATACTCGTAGATGTCGCCTTTGGCATCGCCTGTAAGCTCTAGCTGGTCAATCGACGTCACCGCCGTTTTCGCTAAACGCGGATTGGGAATCATGAACTGCGCATCAGCCATCGACCGGCCAAGAGTCCGCAGATGCGGAAATGCCTCGTCGCGCAGGCGGCGCATTAGCTCCTCGCTTGATCCCAGCTCGCGTAGCCGGCTCCAACGGTTAGCTTGTGCCTCAGGGCCGAAGCGGCGGTTGAAGGTACGGCCAGTGCGCCGCTCGAGCGCCTCGTCGCGCGCCTCCGCCGCGTCCATCAGGCGCAGGAAGATGAGATAGGTGATCTGTTCGATCACGGTCAGCGGGTTGGTGATGCCGCCCGTCCAAAAATCGGTCCAAAGCCGATCGATATTGCTGCGCAGTGCAGGGGTCATTGTAGGTCCTGAGTAAAAGGTGCGAAGGGCTGGATCAGCGCGACCACCGCGTCAGCAGTCTCGTCGGGGAAGATCGCGTCCAGTCCGCCCTGGTCGATGGTCGTGAAAGGGGGCTCGTAGAGTGCCGGCACGCCGATCACGCCGTATCGCGCGATCTGGCCTTCAAGAAGCTGAAGGAAGCGGCGTTGCGTGCCCGTAAGACCAGGGTGCCCGGCGGCGAAGGCCGCAAAGCGGTGGCGGAGGGCGGCCGGGTTGACACCGACCGCCTGGCGCAGGAAGCCGCGCAGGCCGTCCGCCTCGCCATAGAATTCGCGCAGTACGGCCATGTCGATGCTCGGCCGACCGACCAACGCCAGCTTGACCAAACGATCGATGTCGGCGGCATCGACTGGCTCACCTGCGCGCAGACGGCGAAGTGCGGGGTCGGTATCAAACAGGTGCCGCAGTTCCTCGTTCACTTCCGCTTCGTACCGGCGCATATCCACTGCGCTGACGCCCGAGCCACGGCGGGACAGGCGCAGGCCGCCTTCGTCCTCGGTCACGTCGTAAACGCGCGGAGCCCCGCCGGTCGTCACTAGTACTGCTAGGTGCATCAGGCCGCGCACGGACCGGCGGAGTGTCTCCAGTGCAGCCGTGTCTGCCGAGTCCCACCAAGTGAGCGTCGCAGCCTGGCCGATCAGGGCAGCCTGCGCCTGCACCTGGGCGAGGTTGGCGGGTAGCTCGACCAGCCGCTCGCGCACGTCCGCTTCCAGGTCTGAGGCGCCGCCCGCACCTGCAATCCGCGCCCGTTGCACGGCGGTGATCTGAAGGTCGAAACGCGCCGCAGCAGGGTCAGACAGGGGACGCCATCCCATCAAAGGCGCAACGTCCTCACGCAGCAGCGCCACGTCTTCACGGGCGAGCCGGTCGAAGAGAGCAAGGTCTTGCGCCTCCCGCTTGGCACGCAGCTTTGCGCGGACCGGCAGGCTGCGCTCGTCCAGGTCGGCGATATCGGCCGCGATCAGCGCACGGGCAATGGTCTCAGCCTGAAAGTTGCCCCCGCCGCGTGCAGCCTGCAGCAGCTCGACGCGCGTGAGGAACAATCGGGTAAGCAGCGGCACAACCGCGTCGGGCGTAGCAGCGGCAGCCTGCTGTCCGAACCGCTCGAAATTGCCCCAGTGATCGAAGATGCGAAAGTGTGTCTTGTCGTGGCCCACCCCGAACAGGTCCGGGCGCAGGCGGGTGCCGCGGCCGATCATCTGGTGGAACTTGACAAACGAGCGCACGGGCCGTGCGAAGACCAAGTTAACGATCTCCGGCACGTCTACGCCGGTATCGAGCATATCGACTGAGATGGCGACACGTAAGACGTCCGCAGGATCCTTAAACCTCTCCAGAAGCTGGTCGGCGCGTTCAACGTTGCTGGTGATCACGCGCGCCGCGTCGCCGAATTGCGGATACATTTCGAGCCACAATCGCAGGAGCAGTTCGGCATGACGTTGGGAACGGGCGAAGACGATTGTCTTGCCAAGTTGGCCGCCGTCGACATCGCGAATGCCGTTTTCTGCCAGCGTACGGAGCACCTGACGGTTAGTGTCCTTGTTGAACACCGCGCGGTCGAGCTCGTCTGAACTATAGTCGAGGCTCTGGACATCAACGCCCTGCTCCTCAAGCTGGCGGACCTGCTCTGCGGTAAGGATATCTTCACGCAGCCCTTCGCGCGAGAAGCGGGTCGAAGCTTCCCATACCTCATAGGGGACTAGCCATCGAGCTGCGATCGCCTCGTCGAGCGGGTAGCTGAACGTTGGCCGCCCGTTCTCACAGCCGAACATTTCGAAGGTGTTGCGCGCGAGGGCTGCGAGCGGGGTCGCTGTCAGTCCTACAGCGCGCGCGTCAAACCAGTCGATCAGCTCACGGTAGACGTTGTAAAGGCTGCGGTGCGACTCATCAGCTATGATCAGGTCGAAGAAGCCAGGATCAAAGGCGCGATATAGATCGTACATGCCCTGGTAGGTCGCCAAAAACACGCGCTCGGGCGGATCAGCAGGCAGGCGGGCATCGACGACGCGGAGCGGCTCGGCGGGTAGCAACGCGGCGAACGCGTCGCGTGCCTGCTTGCGAAGCTCGCGTCGGTCACACAGGAACAGTACGCGCTTGGCCTGACCGGCCGCCAGCAGCCGCTCGGTAATGGCAACGGCCACGCGGGTCTTACCCGTACCAGTCGCTTGCACCACCAGTGCGCGGCGGTGTCCGGCGTCGAACCGTTCGGAGACGCGCGCGACTGCTTCCTGCTGATACGCGCGGGCGTGGACGGACGTGGGCATCGGCTGCGCTGTAATCGGCCGCGCCTCCGTTCGGCGAGCGATCAGGGACCGGAGGCTGCCGCGAGCGTAGAAGCCCCAGACCGGCCGCATCGCTTCGCCCATCCCTGCCGCACTTGGGGCGTCGTTCCAGATCCATAGCTCATAGCCATTGGTGAGGAAGATTACCGGCCGCTGACCGTACGCGGTCTCCATCGCATCGGCGTAGCGACGCGCCTGTTCCGCGCCGGCGAGCGGGTCCCGTGAAGTGCGCTTGGCCTCAACAACGGCAAGCGGTCGAGCGTCCTCGTCCCACAGCACATAATCAGCACGTTCGGCGCCCACCGGAACTTCTCGGCCGATTGCGTTACCCTGCCAGCCTGATTCTAGCAGCAGCCCGTCGATCAACTCGGTGCGCGTGTCAGCCTCGTTCAGCTCTACCGCGCGAGCTGCACGTGCAACCGCCTCAGCAGCAGGACGCGGCTCGGGCTCGGCGGGCGGTGCTGATGCAAGCGCGACGGACGGCTCGGCCGCCTGGGCCAGCGCGGAATCGTAACCCGGCAGCGTGTCTATCGAAAGCTGGTCGACCAGCACGAGCAACAGCCGACCGACATCATGCGCCTGGCGCACGGCCAAACGAACCTGATCGGCGCTCGGCTCGCCGCCGTGGGCTGCATCATTACCCAAACGGCGCAAGGCATGCAGTCGGGCAATCACCGGCTCGGGCAAAGCGCGCGCAAACAGATCAGCCTTCATCAAATCGAAGAGGTTTGATCCAGCACCCGGCAGCGGCAGCTGCCACCGGCGATATAATTGCTTCACAAGATGTTCGACAAACAGCCGCAACTGGATTGCCGCCGCGACCGGCTCCGAGTCCGCATGCCGATCGGCGAACGCGCCAGCGGCTGCCAGCGCAGGCCAGCGCTCGCTTAGCGCTGCAAAGTTGCCGTGTCCTGCGACCATGTGTTCAATGCGCTCCTCGTTATTCCCACCGCAGACACGGTTCCGGCTTTGGGATACCGACGCCGTTCTCAACGAGGAAGCGATTTGGTTCGATGTGTGTGGAGTAGTCACGGACAAGATAGAGCAAAGCTCGTGCCAACTCGTTTCAACCCTTCATAATCCACGCGTTCTCGCAATCGCGGCACTTTTTATTGCTACTACGCAAAAATTCTTGCATTTCCAAGTTATATGCGAGTTCTTGTGTCTTGGATCGGCCTGGCAGACCTAGCGGCGTTTCGCGAGGGTTTGTTCGATGGCGCCGGCCCGATCGGAGCAGCGTTGACCGCACAGAAATTCGATCGAGCGCTGCTGTTGGCTAACCACTCTCCCGGAGATGTGGACAATTACGCCACATGGCTGCGGGGTAGGGCACCTCACGTCCATATCACCACACACTTGGTGCCATTGTCAGGGCCCAGCGCGTTCGCCGAAATTTTTGCCGGCGTCGCACGCGTTCTAGATGACCATATAGCCGAGCTACGCGAAGCCCTGGATGTGGCACTCTATCTGTCGCCAGGAACGCCAGTAATGGCGGCTACTTGGTTGATCTTGGGCAAGACTCGCTATCATCAGCTGGCAATCAGCTTCTTAGAATCATCTCAAAGGACCGTGTCGCGCCTTGATGTTCCGTTTGATCTCGCGGCGACTATCCTGCCAGACGTACTGCGTACTGCCGACGAACGCATCGCTCGCCACGCACGCGGCGTTGTCCCTCATGATGCGGCGTTTGATGCCATCCTCCACCGCAGCGAGCCGATGCGGCACGTTGTTAATCTTGCCCGAAAGGCCGCGCGTAGCACCCTACCTGTCCTGATTGAGGGCGAATCCGGCGTAGGCAAGGAACTACTGGCACAGGCCATTCACAAGGCAAGTCCCTTTGCCACCGCACCCTTGGTGACAGTCAACTGCGGGGCCATACCGGAACACCTCGTCGAATCCCTGCTGTTCGGGCATCGGCGAGGTGCGTTCACCGGGGCGACGACCGACCACGTCGGTTATCTGGAGGCCGCGGCAGGGGGAACGCTATTCCTCGATGAGATTGGTGAGCTGCCGTTAACGGTGCAGGTTAAGCTGCTCCGTGCGTTGCAAGAAGGGGAAGTAATGCCGGTTGGCGCTACACGCGCTAAGCAGGTGAAGTTCCGGATCGTTGCCGCCACCAATCGCGAGCTTCATGATGAGGTGACCGCGGAGAGGTTTCGGGAGGACCTATTTTATCGACTGTGCGTGATCCGGCTAACAGTGCCACCACTGCGTGAGCGTGGAGATGACCTGTCGTTTCTCGTCGACAAATTGCTTGCTCGAATGAATGCGGAGACGGAAACAATGGCACCGCCGAGGCTGCTGTCGGAGGATGCCCGTGCTCTGCTTCTCGCACAGCGATGGTCTGGCAACGTGCGCGAACTCCAGAACACCCTGCTACGCCTCCTCTTCCTGACCGACGCTGCTATAATTACCGCTGAGCATGTCCGCAGCGCCCTACTGCCCACACCAATGCCCGCCGACATCAGCATTCTCAACCGGCCGCTTGGAGGGGCGTTTGATCTTAAGCAGGTGCAGGCGGAACTCACTTGCCATTATATTGAGCGCGCGCTCGACCAAGCGCGGGGCGGCATCAGCCAGGCCGCGAGATTGCTCGGCACGAGCCGTCAAAATCTCTCCAATTGGATGAAAGAGACAGGGGCCGACGAACCGCTTCCGTAGCAGGGCGACGACATAGGACGCCTAGCACCGTCACATCAGTCGGCTATGCGATGCAGCCAGCGCTGAAGCTTGGGCCAATCAAGTAGATTGATCACCGGCTAGCACGATCCCTAGCGATCAGGCATGTCTCCATACAGAGAGGGGCGATATGAAGCCGGACAAGTTAACCATCCACGATCTGTTCCAACGGGAACGACGTTATGTCGTCCCACTCTACCAGCGCGCATACGTGTGGACGCGTCAGCTGCAGTGGGAGCCGCTTTGGGAGGATATCGAACGTCAAGCGGAGGCATGTTTTAATGCGCCCAATCACACGCCTACCCGCTCACACTTCTTAGGAGCCATCGTCCTCAACGTGTCGCGCATTGTCGGTTCCGGTGTCGCTCGGTCCGAGGTCATCGATGGGCAACAACGATTGACCACGCTTCAACTCTTCATCGCCGCACTGCGCGACTACGCCGTCTCGATCGACTCCGCCTATGCCGCGCGCCTTCGCCGCCTCACCGTCAACGAGGACGAGAAGCCGAGCTCGGAAGGCGCGTTCAAAGTATGGCCCACTAACGCTGATCGAGCTGTGTTCCGTCAGGTAGTCGGTGCTGGCAGCATCGAAGAAGTCGAGCGGGCATACGGTCCAAAGGACGTGCAACCCCGGATGAAGCAAGCTTATGGCTACTTCCTCGATCAGGTTCGCGCGTTCGCTGAAAATCAAGGAGCTGTAAGCGCTAGAGATGACCGCGTTTTCGCTTTGCTGCAAGCGCTACGCACCGCGCTTCAGGTGGTGGTGATCGAGCTCGAGGACGGCGACGATCCTCAGGTCATCTTTGAGACGCTCAACGCTCGCGGCCAGCCGTTGCTGCCGTCCGACCTAATCCGCAACTATCTGTTTATGCGTGCCAACTACGACGGCGAGCTTGACGTCGATGAGCTTTACGACAGCTATTGGCGACCCTTCGATGATCGCCGAACTGAAGTTGCTGTCGGCGGCGAGGACCGTTTCTGGCACATCGAGGAGCGACAAGGGCGGCTGACCCGACCCCGGATCGACCTCTTTCTGTTTCACTACTTAGTGATGCAGACTGAGTCAGATTTTACGATCGGAAGCTTGTTCCGCGAGTTTCGCGATTGGCGTGACCGTACGCCGGATTCGATTGAGACGTTGCTCGCGGACCTGCGGCGCTACAGCGAAGTCTTTTCCGGTCTGATTGCCCCAACAGGCACTGACCGTCCCGCTGTCCTCGCGCGGCGCTTGCAAGCAATGGACACAAGCACGGTCTATCCATTCTTGATGTACGTCCTGGCACAGCCGACGGAGCGGTTGTCAGCTACGGATCGTGACCGGCTGCTCGTCAATCTTGAGTCCTGGCTGGTGCGGCGATTCGTGTGCCAGCTTACCAATAAAAACTACAATCGTTTCTTTGTGTCGCTGCTCACCAAAGTGAAGCGAGCATCGGCAGGCGACAACCTCGCCGACGTGGTACGCGATGAACTCGCGCGGGCACATGATGTCACAACGGCATGGCCGACCGACTGGGCGTTCCGCTCCGCCTGGCTTACGAAGCCCGTCTACTCCAAATCACGTCCAGACCGGGCCGCCATGTTGTTACGCGCCATCGAAGCTAAGCTTCGTACCCGCCGCAACGAGGCCGTTACGCTGCCGCCCACTTTGAGCGTGGAGCATCTGATGCCTCAGCGCGGCAGCCGCTCAGACTACCCGCTCGCGACCGATGAGTTGGCGATCGGCGATGAGACGCCTGACCAGTGCCGCGAACGCCTACTTCATACAGTTGGTAATCTGACGCTGCTGACATGTGAGCTAAACGCGTCGGCGAGCAACGGCCCTTTTCCCGCGAAGGTAGAAAAGATCGTCGCCGATAGCGACCTCCGTCTCAACGCCTGGCTGCGAACCGATCCGCCCGGCGCTTGGTTGGACGATGCGATCGTTGCACGGGGCGAGCGACTGTTCGCCCAGGCTATCGAAATTTGGCCGCGCTCACCAAACGACACTGGCATCGTTGAAGACGGCGATGTCGAAGCCGCGCCATCCACCGCCACCATCAACTCGGGATGGCAGTTCACGGATCGGGTCGTGCTTGCCACCAAACGCAAGTCGCTGTTGGAGGCTATGTCAATTGAGCTGGGCACGCCGCTGATCGCGGATACAGTCGGCAAACACCGCAGCGCAGACGGCAGCCAGCGCGTTGCTGTCGCCATTTCCAAGCGCTACGATGGTCGAGCAGACTACCCCTATTGGTACGGCTATCATCCCGATTGGCAAGAGTATTTGGTAGCCGCCATCAATGGTCACCTTCTGCTGGGCATGGTCGACCGTGACGAAGGTTACGCCCTGCCTTTTTCGGTGCTGACACCATTGCTGCCACTGCTCAATACGACCACGCGACCAGACACGGGTAGGTTGCATTGGCACATGCACGTTGTCGAGCAAACTGACGGCCTAGCGCTTCTCCTGCATAAATCGGGCAAAAAGTTCTCGATTACGCCGTACATTATTCAACCGTCTAAAAATCGGTCATCTAAAACTAGACCCTAGAAATATATTTTCTCTAACAAATACTTCACTTTACATAATTTTATTTATCTATATTATTGTAATTTATCAGTATAGTGGGTCAACATCTACTGTTAGAATTATATAATCACGCCGCGACCGCTCCCAAAGCTTTCCTTTCAGCTTTAAAGATTGGCCTATTTTTAGTAGTTTACGCGCTTCCATTTCACGGTAGCGCGCCGATAGCGGATTTACAGTTGTTTGACGCCCTGCGACATCTTTAACAATGAATGTTTTTGCATCATCGTTAAGTTCAATAATAGATCCAATAATAGTTCTAACTGGCGCCTGTATACTTAATCTTGCCTCGACAAGACGATCACCCGTTCTTTTATCAATCGAAACTAGCTTAGTACCTTTGGAAGTACGAAAACCAATTTGTAATCGTGTGAGTTCGTTCTTTGACGTTGGTACAATACTAGTAATTTGCTCAAGCACTTCAAAATGATCATTGGCTTGCTGGCGTGTAAGTCGCTCATCGCGAGCTAACTTGGTTGTTTTTTCAAGCTCGGACAAGAAATGGGCACTTTTTTGTTCAGACTCTAGCGTCAGGCTTTCTGGCGTGAACGCTTGTGTTTCTTTGGATGAAAGCAACCCCGTCTTGTCGAACTGGGGCTCTTTTATAGCAATAAGCAAGCTATTGAAACGTAACGGAGCGACTTCCGGGTCAAAATACCGACTTTTTCGTCCAGAAGAAAGTCGACTGGGTAATAATGCACTTCGCACAACATCGGAAACCGCATCAACACGAGCCTTTAGCACACTCAGCGGCATAGATACCGATGACATTACACTTGACTCGAATTTAAAAGACATAAACGCCTCAGCTTGCTCAAGCGTATCTGCCACCTCACCAAAGCGCTCGTACAAGGCTATCCCGTTTTCTGGAAGTAAGTGTAGATACTCTTCGTGCGACTGCTCCTGATAGTGAACTACATTAAAATCAAAATCTACTAGAGCTAACCATGCTTCCCTATGGCTCATAGCACCGCGAATTGACAGCCGCCCCCCTCGCAAGCTGGCAAGCTCATCATCGTCTATTGGAGCAAGCAGGTACACTTCCCCATCGTCCTGCTCTTCAACTTTAAAAAATAGAAAAGTCGCTGGACCAATATTACAGGTAAATATCGCAGGCCCATCAAAATCGTAAAGGACGATTGAAGGCTCAACTTGGCCGCCATGCCACTTGGTAAGTAAGGGGCGCCCGTCAATCCACATCTACGTTCGCCCGATCAACCGGCCCAAAGCCAAAATAGGCACGTGCGTAAAGATTAACAAAATTCTTTGGCCAGTACGTATGATGTTCTTCTTCTCCGGTGAGCATCAACATACCCTCCCCAGCCACTACATCAGTTTTAAATACGAATCGCCCCTGAGTAAATCGAAACACTTTGCAAGCATGCCGCATTGATTTCTCTGTTATCCAAACAGAAATGCCCGATGGGTCGCAATCTTTAGGGTCTATTTTGAGCTTTCTTGCAGCAATCGCATTCTTATTCTTATCTTTAGAATTTATGTGAGAAACATAGTCTTCTGATTTGGGCGGGTTAGTTTTGCACACTCGGAACAACGTTACATCTCGATCTTCGGCCCCAGCCGGCGGACAATGATCCGGTACATTAGCATCATATACGATCGTCAACGCTGCCATCTCCCCCCTCTTATTCGGCTACGCGTGCCTCAAGGACATTATAAAGTCCATAGTTTCGCTGTCTTCTGTGGAAGACATAGGAAGCGATCCTAAGCTGTCTCATCAACCAACCAGTCAAAACCGAGCGGTTGTGACACTCGTACTGAGCTGATTGGCTATCCATGCAAAGCTTGCTCTAAAGCCTGCCGGATGAAGCGTTGATAGGGCATGCCCTTGCGGGCAGCAGTCGCTTTGACCGCGTCCAGTAGCTCGGCAGGCAAACGCATGTTCACCCGCGCATCCTTGCTCGAAAACTCGAACTGCGTCGGCGTGAGCGCCGAAAGATCATACCCGGTGAGGTCAGCGGACCCCACAAAAGCCTCGGCCTCATCGTCGCTGGAAAACAGCGGAAGAGACTTATCGTCGTTCATAGTGCTGCACCTCCTTGGCGTGCATGTAGCGGGCGCTGATAGGGCGAATGAGATGGGCGCCGTCCCGCTCGCGCCAGGTGAAAGCTAGAAACACGTACCGGCCGCTTCGCGCTGTCCCGATCGCCAAAAACCGGGCTTCGGACGTGGAATGTGCCGCATCCGGCCCGATCGCCGGCGTGCCTACGAACACGCTCTCGATCTCTTCGACGGTCACCCCATGCTTCTGGCATTTCTCCAGGTTTCCTTCGTCCCAATCAAAGCCAGAGAAGATTTTGCTAGGCATGGTAGAAAATGGCATTTGTGTGTACTTTTGTCAACCTGCTATTGCTGGTTGCTCGCTAAGTGCCACCATCAAAGTGTGGTGTCCTGCTAGACTCCCGATCATATCGGCTCGCAGCATCGACGGCTTGTATACAAGTTAGCGGTTGAAAGCCCTCTGCCAACGGCAAATAATCGGCCATGACCAAGGAACGGGACGAATATCTTGGCGTGCCGCGGCAGGTTCGCTTTCCGTATAGGGATGATGACATCATCCAACGCCGCGTGGATGCTGGCGAAACGGCCTCCGACGTCATTCGCCAGCTTGTAGCGTCAGGCATATTCCACGGCGCAGCCTGCCATCACTTCATTCCAGCCATTCCGCTGGATCTTGCCGAAAAGCTTTTGATCGACCGCGCCATGGGCCTGTCCGGCAACGATCTCGGCAACCTCATCAAATCCCTTGTCCTCAACGAAGCACATAGGACCCTCAATGCGCACGATGAACGCCTCCACACCGCCACCCCACCCGCCGGCAAAGCCCAACCCTGACTATCACGCAAACTGGGAGCAGCTGCACAACGATGCGAACGCTCGTCGGGAAGCTGCATGGGCGGTGAAAGCTAGGCTGTTGGGTCGCCTGCCGGATCTTACCGACACAGAGCGGGCCGACCTGGCCAAGGCCAATGTGGAATGGGAAGCCGCGCACCAACTGTGTATGCTCTGCCTGGATACCTACCAGCACCGTACCTTCGAGGATGCGATGGCGTGGCTGAACCAGACGTTTTGTTCGACAAATCCAGTCAGCCTCCCCGATCTTCATGTGTTCAGCACCGTCCGGCAGCTGATGAAAGCGGCCTATCGGATCCACGGTAAGCGTTTGAAAATGGAAAACATCGAGCGCAACATGCTTAATCTATCGCGCGCTGATAAGTTTTCTCCGTTTTCGGATTTTGCGAACTGCACGACGTGGGAAGTCATCATTCCCTCACATCATTATCGAACCGCATCTGACATCCATGCCCACTATACCGTAAATGAAGTAGATGACGGCATACATGTCACAATTCAAACTGCCAGGCGCTCTATGGGCGTCATTAACGCGTGCGAGCTGCTTATTGAAGAATTTCTACGGCAGCAAGTAAGCCAGTGGACCGATCGGCGCTGGTTTTTCGCGAGGAAACTTCCAACGATCACTTTCTATACGTACAATCCACCATCCGAATATAGTAAAGAGATGTTCAACCGCGTTAAACTGAGCGCACCGCTTGCTCGCGGCAAGCGGATCTCCGTGGCGGGATGGCCAAGTATTGCAAGCGTCGGGTGCGTGCCGGCAGCAGTCAGACCCAATTGGCTGCCCGGCGGTCTCGCCGACTGGGGCACGTTCGACGACGACGCCGACACATGACTAGGGGCAAAAAGATCGGCCTGGCCTGCTTTGCGCTCGTCGCGCTGCTCGGCACCCCAACCCTCCTCTTTCCACTGGTCTGCGGCGTATCCCGACTTGGCTATGCGCCGGCGAACTCAGTGCCACCCTGGTGGTGGACCACACAGCAGAACCCCTTTGCCTCGACCCTCGCCTGGTTCAATTACGCCAAGGCCGACGGCTGGCTCGGCTATGCGCACCTCTTCTGGTCGCAGGCAGCCTTGTGGTGGCGCGGATACGACATCACCCATGCCCTGGCCCCTCGCCTCGCTGCCAGCGCGCTGGCCGGCGTAGCGGTCTCGTTCGGCCTGGTCGTGGCAGCCGTTCGCGCCGCCCAACCCGCAACCCGTACCGAGCGCCATCACGAGCGCGGCTCGAAGCTCGTCGAGCGCGAGGACGCAGCCCGGTTCGTTCGGGCACTCGTTGTCCGCGAGATCGAGACAGCGCACGGCAAACTCGCGGCAATCGCGAGCAGCATCGGCTTACGCCTGCGCGGGCCTTCAGGCCGCCACATCAGGGCCGTGCGCAAGGATGCTAAGGTCCAACCCCGCCAGATCTCGCGAGCAACTGCGCGCGGCGATGCGGCCGTCATGAAGATCGCCGCGGCCGGCGTCGATGCGGGCCTGGTGCGGATGGCAGGCATCCCGATGCCCTATTCGAGCGAAACCCTGCACACCCTCATTGCCGCCTCGCCTGGAACCGGCAAGACCGTGGCGCTGCGCGAACTGCTCACCGATCTCAGGCACCGGGGCGACCGCGTGATCTGCGTCGACGCCGGCTATGACCTGAGCCCTGGCTTTCGCCACCCCGACGATCTGATCCTATCACCCGTCGATCCACAATCGGTCGGTTGGTCGCTACGGAACGAGGTCCGCAATGAGACCGAATGGGGCTCGCTGATCAAGTCGATGATCCCGGCCCAGAACGGCCCGGCCGGCACTTGGCAGCGCAAAGCCCAGGATTTCATGACCTCGCTATGCGAGGCGGTTGGGAGCGCAGCGGACAACCGCAAGCTGCTCGAGATCGCCACGGTCTGGTCGACCGACCAGCTGCTCGAGCTGCTCGAGGGTACCCCTGCCGCCATCGCGCTTGGCGAAGGCGGCGAGGAATATCTCAACAGCGTGCGTAACAACATCAATGAAAGCCTGTCGGCCTGGAAGCGCGGACCTGACGGCGACTTTTCGGTTCGGCGCTACATGAATGCGACCGATGAACGCCGCTGGCTTTGGCTGCCTTACACCGATCTGGAGGCGGCAAGCTGCCAGCCTGCGATCGCCAGCTGGATCGACATCATGATCAACGCCTCAACCGAGCGTCGTGATGCAGGCGGCAAGCCCGGCGGGCACCGGACCTGGATCATCATCGACGAGCTGAACTCGATGGGGCTCATCCCCAATCTGTCCAAGCTCGGCGCGCGTCTGCGCAAATATGACATTTGCGGGGTCGGCATCATTCAGGACGATGCCCAGCTCAAATCGACCTACGGCGTCTACGACGCCGATACGATCTTCAGCACCTTCTCGAATAAGGTCTATTTCCGCTGCAGCAGCGCAAGCCTCGCCAGACGCATATCGGACGACCTCGGCATGACGGAATACCGCGAGGTGCGCTACGCCACCTCGCAGTCGCGCGCCGCTGGTAAGGTCACGCAAAGTACCTCGACGTCGGAGCAACACGTCAAACGCGAGCTGTTCCTGCCCAGCGAGATCCAGAACCTCCCCACCCGGTGCGGCGTCGTCAAATTCGCTGAAGTGAACTCGGTGCTGCCGACCTATCTCTGGGTGCCGCCCCGCTCACGCCGATGATCACTCACGCTGCCCGCGTGGCTTCGGTGCCTCGCCTGACCCCGCGCTTGGCTTTTCACCCCGCGCCGGCAGATCGTGCCTTTCTTCAACCGCGCGCTGCGGCCCGCCAGCGTGACCGATCCGCTCGGCCCGTGCGAGCCGCTCAGCGGCCGTCAGGGGCGTATCTGGCGGCTGGCCCGCCCTTTCCTGCTCGATGCGCCTGAATCTGTCTGACGGAGCCTCCCTGCCCGCCTGTGAAGACCCTTCGGCCTCACGCTCGCGATTGATCCGCTCGAAGCGCTCCTTAACGCTGCCGAGCACTTGCCCGACCTTCTGGCCGATGCCCTGCACCACCTCACGCGCCACCTGAGCGGCGTGCTCGACCTGGTGCCGGACCTGTTCGCGCATCTGCTGCGCCAGGACGCGCGCCTGCTCCACCCAGCTGTCGATCGCGCTCGCCGCGTCGCGGGCCTGCATGCGCGGATCGTCGCTCTGCGGCGTCCCCGCGCCAATCCCCATCGCCTGCAGCTCGTCGCGGATCTGCGCCATCTCCTGCGCAACGGCACGGCGCTCGGCCGTGATCTCACGCCCGAAATGTTCCTTCTGCGGTTCTTGTGCGATGCCCCGCTCGGCATGGCTACGGTGATCGACCCGCCGTTCGACCTGCGCCAGTTCCAGCGCATCGTTCTGGATCTGGGCAAGCCGTTCGCGCAGCGCCAGTATCTCCTTGGGGCCTTGCTTCTGGTCGTCCAACTCACGGGTTTTCTGCCCGAACCCGTCGGCGTCGACCGTCCGCGTCGTCGTCAGCACGTGCATGTGCCAGTTGCGCTGATCGCCGTCCGGGCTTGGCGTGTGTAAGGCCACGTCGACCGCGACCCGGTAGCGCTGGACGAGCTCGCGGGCGAACTGCTCGGCAACCTCGCGCCGCTCTTCCTTGTTCAGCTCATGGGGCAAGCCGACGATATACTCGCGCGCCGTCTGTGAGTTGCTGCGCCGTTCGAAATGCTCAGCAGCATTCCACAGCACCGAGCGGTCTTGGGCCCATTCGGCACCATCCGGCGTGACGATAAACCCATCCTCGACGCCGCCCCGCGCCCGGAAGTCATGGATCTCTCCGGTGCGCTCGTCGGTGAACCGCTCACCGTGCCGATAGGCGGCAGCGGCCACCGCACTGTCGCCCCGGCTGCGCTGCACGGGGCTGGTGCGGACATGGGGCATGGCGGTCACGGTGGTCATGACAAATGACGACTGCCGCGAGGGGTGCAGGGGGGCAGCGCAGCCCCCTGCCGGGGTACGGGGCGCGAAGCCCTGTGCGGCCCATTGGGCCGCTGGGGTGCAGGGACCGCCCTGCCGCAAACGCCCCCCCAGGGGCGGCAAACTTGTAGAGTTTGCATCTTTGCGCTTTCTCTACTTCCTTCCGTCATACGCTCTGTCTACACCTGGCCCGTATTTTGGCAAGGATCTACCATGGCACAGCCCCCAACCGCCGATCCCAAACTCGCCAAGCTGCTCCGTGAAGTCGAAATCGTGGAGCGCAAAATCGAACGCGCCCAGGCTCTCTCTCAACGCCTCAAACGTCTCGCCGTCGATCACTCCAGACGCGCCGATACCCGCCGTAAGATCATCCTGGGCGGGGCACTCCTGAACGCTGCCCGCTCCGAACCCGAGCTCGCTGCACTGGTCGCACGGTTCGTAGCCGCCATTACCCGCCCAGCCGATCTCAAACCTTTCGAGGGCTTTTCCACCGAAGAACTCATCGCAGCCGCCATGGACCAAAATGCCAGCGCACCGCGGCGCCCGCGCCGGCTTACGCACAAGCCCGATTAGGAGTTTTCGCCCATGTTGTCCGTCATCGTTTCCTTCGCTGCTGCCTTGGCCCCTGCTTGCGCCGTTCCAGCAGCACCGGCCGACGCGGTCGTCATTTTCAGCGACCAAGATGACAGTGGAAGCTGCAGGCGGCGCGTATGTAGCGCGTAACGGTTGGCCGGGGCCCGGGGAGGCTCGGGTGGGTTTGATACGCTACCAGTGGGGTTTGACGTTGCGGTCTGACGATCCCCGTTTCGCCGACTTCGATTTGTCCCCCGGTCCGATTCATTCCCGATCGTCTGGCTGCTGGTTTGGCTGGGATTATCGCTGGGGCAAGAACGGCGTCGATGCGCTCACGAATGCTCGGATCGTTGGTAGCGGCTACAGGGAGGGGTATGTTCCCGACCAGCCTGCTAGCACGCCTGTGATCGCCGGATACCATTTCGTGGCGGCTGATAAGGCGTTTAGTCCGGATTATGCCTGGGTGGGCCTGTGGGTCGCTGACGACGGCGCTCAGCGCACCCAGGTGATCGCCTTCAAGGATCAACGTCAGAAGATGCTCGCTACCCTCCCTTTTCGCCTTGGCAGCCTCGCAACCTTGCCATCGCCTGATACGCCGGCGTTAGGGCTGACCATGATCGGCGAAGGGCGTTCGGGCCAACCCGTTCCTTATCTGCAACTCCTGTGGATGTCGGGTATCGCTGAGACGAACGCGTGCTGATTGGATAGTTGCCGCAGATCCTTACGGATGCACCGAAAGCGGAGAAGGTCGCTGCGAAGCGAGCGCGGGACGATCATTACGACATGCGTGGTCAGCCTGAAATCAGCTGTGCTGTCCTGATGCATAACACGGTTGCTATTATGACGGTATGGAAGCCTGTGTAATGGCCACTCCCACTACCCTGCCCTTTTATGGAACGATGCAGGTACACACCGTCAGATCCGCTTGTCTTTTTCGAAAGCATGCGGCCGTTAGGCCGTCCTGTGACGGCGTCAGCCGGCATAGAGCACGAGCGTATTGATCCTTAGGATCAATTCCATAGCTTTTTCTTATCTCACTCGAGGCTGCTCATTTACGTTAGTGATTCTGTTAAATATGTATTGTTAAGAAGGTTAAGCTTCTCAAAAGCCGAAATTGTCGCCTGTTTTGAACTTCTTATGGGAGAGCCGGGTGGGTGATACCCCGTGATTCGGTGGGTGATCCCCCGATAGTGTGGTGGGTGATCCCCCGAAGCGATAGTGTGTGAAACCCCGAGCCTGTTGATCTGAAAAAGGGCTTTTCGAGTTGGTTATCCACAGGTTGGGCAGTCCAGCGAACTTAGACGCTGTCGGTTGAGGTCCGGGGGCTGACCTTCTTGGTGGGTGATACCCCGACAATTTTACCGGCGGTGGGTGATACCCCGATAGTCACCGCCGACCTGCAAGATGGTCCATCTTGGCGTCTACTTGCTCGGTGCGCCGGCGATCGGCATCGAATCGAGCGCGTCGATCTTCCTCCGCCCGCATCCGCTCAGCGAGGGCCATCGCCTCGGCCTCGCCACGACGCCTGAACATGACGGCAGCGCTTTTATCGGCCGTTTCTGCCGGTTCCATCATGTAATCGGGGAGCTGGTCGGCCTCGATCACCCGTCGAAGCATCCGATTGAACTCCTTGGGCTGGGCATCGCTACCGGTTTTGTCGCGCAGCACCTCTACCCGACATAACCACCCACCCTGTTGCGATCCGACATGCTTGCGCGCAATGCGATACAGCGCCCGCTCCAGCCCCCCGGACAGGAGGAAATAGTCGGGGTGCATGGTCAGCAACGATTTCTCGTTAACGATACCCTCATAAACCCAGTCCGACAGGGTCAACGTCATACCCCGTGGTTGCTCGGTCTCGGCGTCCGTGTCGAACGTCCAGCTATCGAGCCAGTTGAAGCCGGCCTTCTGCCGCCGTGTCGTTGCGCGGATCGAGGTCGTAATGGAAGTGGTCTGGAGCCGGAGCAGTGCGGCTTGCAGTTCCTGATAGTCCCTGCCGCCTGTGCCGCGCTTGATCGCCCGTAAAAGGTCATAGGGTGTTGTCGTCAACGTGCGCGGCAGATCATTCAGACCCTGCTGCTTCATACGATTTAGCGTGGATGCAGCCCATATCAGAATATCGGCGTCCCATATGGTCGCCATGCCATAATCGGGGATCGCCTGCACACGCACCCAGGCCTCGCCGTCAGGGCTGCGATATTCGATCGGCTTGAGACGCTTGCGCTTCTGGAGCGAGAAGAACGGTCTCTCCATCACCTCCCGCTGGTCGCGAAGCGACAGATCGCCCAGCGCCGGGATGAATAGGTCGAACTCAGGATTAGGTTCGCGCCGCTTGCTCATGGCGCGAACCTGGTATGGCCCCGCTTGACCAAATACTGACGAAGCAAGCGCTCGGTAACGACGGTGAGCGGTTCCCCGCCCTCCTCGACGCTGAGCTGACGCAACGCGCGGTGCATGTCCTCGGGGATGTGGATCAGCACAGGCTTCTTGCCGGGATGGCTGCTGCGCCGCGCCGGTGCGGACGGCGCCGACGCGTTGGCCGGGCGTCGTGGCGTAGCCGCCTTCGGCGGTTCGGGAATCACGTCAGCGACGGAGGTAGCTGCGGGTGTTGAATCCGCGGGTTCGTCATCGAAGATGCCCGCAAGAGCGGAGGGCTTACGGGCCATTATGCCGCCTCGCTTACTGGCTTAGTCGCATATCCGCTTAGTCGCTTAGCTTCAGCATAGGCGGCGCGTAGCTCGACCGCCGCTTTGCTCTCGGGATCAGTCTCGGCAGCGGTGCGGCCCTGCGGTGTAGCCTTGTAGAAATCCTTGCGGAAATGAAGCCGGCTGTCGAACACCGTCACGCCCTTGGCAACGAAGCCAGCCTGGGCCTCCTGCCCCTCTCCACCCTGATGAGGGACTTGAGTGAGGATGACTGCGAACGGCGTACCGGCCTGCTGCACTTGCTTGACGGTCTGCAACACCGAATGAACATCCAGCCCGCGTGGTGCGACCGGAATGATCACGAAATCTGCCTGCTCCGCTGCAAGCATGGCGATATCCTTGGAGTTTGCAGGCGTGTCGATGATGATAAGGTCGATCTTGCCGCTGGCTCGCCCGCGCGAGACGTGAAGCGGTAGGCCGGCGACGCTGCTGTCCTTCACTGTCACGTCTTCCTCGCCCCGGCGCTCCGACCAGTAAAGCGCCGAGCCCTGCCGATCGTCGGCATCGAGAATTACAACAGATGCGCCTTCGCGCGCTGCCTCAACGGCAAATCCCGTGGAGAGGGTGGTCTTGGATTGACCGCCCTTTTGCGCGATCACGGCCCATACCTGCATAGCTGCTGCTCCTACTAAGCGGTTAAGCGACTTATAGCGCTTAACCGCTTAGTCGTAAACATAGTTAGTAGCTTAGCCATCCTATTCCTCGCCCTTCCACCACTGCCGAGTGGATCGCGACACATCGACCTATGACCATCAATCGGGCAAAAGCGGCGGGCCAACCGTCTCAGCCATTTCCGCGCGGTCCACAGGGTCTAGCCGCAAGCCGCGCACTCGCATTTGGGCAGCCGTGCCGCCTGCTTTTTCGGCAGCGTCGCCGCGCCTCCATTGAGTGGGGCATGGGGAGGGGGCCAGCCGCAGCCAGGATCGGTGGGACTACAGGGGAGGGCGTTGCCGAGCATGGCGGCGCGCATCGGACCGACCACGCCAAACCAGGGCCGGCTGCGACAAAGCAAAGAGAGAGCGCGGTCCCCGCAGGACGCCTTAAACGGACCATACTAAGCTACTAAGCTACTAAGCTACTAAGCTACTAAGCTACTAAGGCTTTAAGTCCTTTGATTGGGTAGGTATGCGGGAGTTATGACGGGGCTGCCCTGATCGGAGTTCGGTTTCCCTATCGGAAGGGATTAGGGGGGTGCTCGGGACTGGCCGCGTCGCAAATGTGCTAGGTTTCGGACGTTGCGTACTTCCCGCTTTTTGCAACGCTAAAATGAGGGCGGCCGGGTGTTCACAAACTGCGCGGTGCCATGCATCGTAGCCGTGAAGATAACGTCGCCTGCCTCTCAACGCCCGTCTTAGCGAAGGCACGCTTCAAATGAGTGCGTACCGTTTCAATCGAAACGTTAAGGGCACTCGCCGCCCCAGATGGAGTTTCACCTCCAGCTATCAGATAAGCGACTTTGGCTTCCGCCGGAGTAAGGTCATAGAGGCTTCGAATCAGATCAATGTTTAATACAGTAGACGCACTAGGCATGTCGATCACTACAAGTACGGTCCCCCCGAAAAACACGTCTTGGGCTGAGCGGGTCGATGGCACAAAGTGGATTACAAACTGAGCCTCTTTCCCCTTTCTAACAGCGATAGATCGACCTAGCCCGCGGTTCGCGGCTTCAAAGGCAGCGTCAAACCTCAAAATTGAGCTCGAGTCACGGATGCTCAAACGCCCATTTTTTTCACTTAACACTCCTTTGGTTAGGTTGCTGAATTCGGCATTGACACTTACAACTCGAGCATCGCTCGCCAAGACTGCAGCGGCTGTTCCAATAGCTGCTAGTGCCTCAGTGGCCGCGGTTGCCTGCTCAAGCTTCATTCGAGCGGATATAGCGGAGGCCCGCGCCAAATGTGGTCGCAATCCATTTAGCACAGCGACGGCGTCTTTCGCCGAGTCATGATCTGGGAAGCCCTCCAACGTGAGCATCAGGCCGTCCATCTGGATACCCTGCATGATTGTGCCAGCACCTGTGTCGAGGCCCCGAGGCCTCAGAAAGTCCGTATAGATCGGCAGTGTCTCAAGCTCATTACGAGTCAGCAAATCGCGATCGGTTAGAAAACCCGGGTGCGACGATGCTGCTCTACACCGAGCGGCTCGTACATTATGCTCTGCCCACCCCTGATCTACGAAGTCTTGCATAATTTGGGCCAAGCCGGGCGACGTTGTCCATCGTTCCGTCGTCCCTGACTTCATCATCAGAAGTCCGCCACGCGCGCCGAAGTGATGTGCAAGCTGATCAAGCGTTCTCGGCCAAAGTGCCGGCATTAACCCAGCCTCGTAGATCATATCGATCAACGCGTTAGATCCATCTTGCATTACCGACCTCCCGACACGACCAAGTGGACTCGCAGGGCACACCCACTTGGGTGAAGTAGCTACATGTATCATACTGGATTTCGAGCCGCGACCTCGAAAGCTGACCGATGTTCAACGGTGGCTCTATAATCGTCCGCCGCGGGTACCGATGGAAACGCGATGATGCCACCGCATAAAGGTGCAGGGAGCTTAACCTGGCGCGGTTGACGTCGCGTGAAACGTCTTCAGAGTACTACGCGTCGAATACAGTCAGCTCAGATAGTGGCGTCGACGCTCGACCCCCGAGGTGGACACGCGAATCGCCTACGGCCTTTTGAGATAACTGAGCAGCAGCGTAAAAAGAAGATTAGTCCTTGAGCACAGCCGACAGCAGCTTCGCCTTGGTGGCCATCCTTCGCAGCCATGGGTTTTTTTAGTCTATTAGGCTTCCGCCCCTAAAACAGACCATCTCACCCATTTGGGGGACGCAAGCGACGTTCCTTAGGATCCAAAACGCCTTGCAAGCAGCTTAGTGATCGCGAGATCAATATGCCTTACTCATAATGAGGAGCCTGTAATATGTATCGAGTGACCACCAGTCCCGTACGTGAAATTACGCTAGGTGCCGCGCTGAAGATTTCACTTGATACGTACTACGATGTGTTAAAGCAGCAGACTGCCGACTTAAAGGCAGACGAGCGGCTTCAGTTGAAGCTAGTTGCTAGCACAATCGATATCTCCGACGACAAGAAGGCCAGTGAACATGGATATAAGTGGTTCTCATACTACAATCTTGTAACTAGGTCCGACAGGGCCATCTCGCCTTCGCCAGTAGACGATGAAATACAAGTCGGCTTGGAATCTCTTGCATCCGTATACGGCCAGTTCATTCGAAAGATCAGAAAGTACGTAACACAGCGATCATTAAGTGCAGCGGATGAGACGGAAATAGCAAATATTGAGTCAAAGATTGAGTTAATAAAGTATCAATCTGACAAGTTTGCGGCATCAGACTACCAAAGATGGCAAACCTTTGCACCGTCTAGAGGTATTGACGTCGGGGACATGGCGGCATACGTACAATGGAGCAATAAGAGTGGCCACCTTCGAGATATTGAGCAGCTCGATAAGGACCTCAGTCGGCTAACATTTGACAAGCAAACTATTATAAAAAGAGCAACTCCCGATCCAACCGATCAATCTATTATCGATGCTGAGTTCCGATTTGAGGGACCTGCGATGAGGTTGCGGTATCCGATCTATCCGGATTATGAATATCCAAATGGCGATAGCTTTAATCCGGTGTACCTTCAGCTCCTTGCTACCGGCACGACCGCTCTATTTGATGATCGCTGGTCCATAGCTTTCGATAAAACTCTTGGTACCATAAAGACTGGGCTGGCTAATGCGTTGACCGGCTCCCTAAACCGGCAAACGCAAGCCTCCTCCTCTATCACGACGGATTGGAGCGGATCAGCGAGCGCCAGCTATGGACCGTTCTCCGCAAGCGCTAGCGCCTCAGAACACACGCAGATTCAAAGCGATTTTACTACCGTGACTGATATATCTATTAGCTCAACCGCTTCGTACCGGATTGAATTAAATATTCCGTGGATGGACGCGACATTGTTCAACCATAAGTACGTCCGTGATAATCCCCACGATTTCCTCGAATTCTTTGGATCAGAAGGCTCCCTCTTATATTATCCAACAGCCCTGATTGTAATTCGCGGATTTCAGATTAGCTTCCTAAACTCTCAAAACTGGACCTTTGATTATCAGCGAAAGTTCTCTGTAAAGGGAGGGGGCGGATTCAAAGCCTTCGGTGTGAGGTTTGGTGGATCTGGATCATATACACGGGATGAAAAGGAGCATAAAGTCGATGTTAGCGGAACCAAGCTTACGATAGGTGATGATACTGCTACTATTCGCTTTGTGGGTTATGCATTAAAGAAAAACAAGACGGTTAGCGCCGAAATCGCAGTTGCCGCTTCCAACGGGATATTTTCCGATCTGCAATATGAGCAGAGTGATGACTAGGATACCCTTTGCTTTAGTAGCCCTTGTTATTTCTGGATGCATGACCTCGGCAAGGCTTCCACTTTGCCCCGCCATTGCTCACAAAAGCTATGCGGCATCGGAAGTAGTAACTGACATAAACCGCTTCGCAGTATCCGTGGCAAAACGTAAAGACATAAGCATAATTCAAATGTCACCATTTATTATGCAAGTTAGTGGCTTAAGGGATAACGTGAAGTGGTATGTAGAAAGCTATCCTAATATGCTGTGTTCATTTCATTATGACCAAGTGAAAGACGCAAAAAGGACATTTTTGTCTTGCATGAGTAATGCGCCAAAATGGATCCACTACGTTCAGACTCGAAGAGGTGCCGAACTTATGACGGATGAGACATTATACCAATCAAACTGCGCCGCCGATATTCACGGTTGACCCCCCGAGAAATCACCAAGTGGCGAGCCGTTAAGGCGCGACCCGGATGCCTACTGCTAGGATTTGTATGACAGG